>CALGAR010000158.1 GCA_937959285.1 uncultured Bryobacterales bacterium | reverse complement strand
GGCGGCCGCCGATCTCCGCGTCGTTGCTGGCGATCAGTTACAGAAGGAGCTGAGCGAGTACCTCCTCGGCGAGGCGCGCAAGCACTGGAATGCCCGTAGGGAGAAAATTGCCGCGCTGCGCACTCCGGAGCAGGTGGCGGAACGCCGGCAGTACGTGCAGAACTGGCTGAAGCAGGCTCTCGGTCCCTTTCCCGAAAAAACCCCGCTCAATGCGCGGATCACCGGAGGCTTCTCCCGCGACGGCTACCGGGTCGAGCACCTCGTCTTCGAGAGCATGCCGAACTTCTACGTGACGGCGAACGTCTACGTTCCGCTCAATGCCAAGCCGCCGTTCCCCGCCGTCGTCGGCACCGCAGGACATAGCCTCACCGGCAAGGCCATTGATACTTATCAGTATGCGTGGATCGGGATGGTGAAACGCGGATTCCTCGTACTCGCCTTCGACCCTCCCGGACAAGGGGAACGCAGCGAGTATTTCGACCGCGAGACGGGGAAATCCTTCGTGCCGCTTGGCACGCGGCAGCATGACATGGCGGGAACACAGTGCCTTCTGACCGGAACGACCTTTGCTCGCTATGAGATCTGGGATGCGATCCGTGCCGTCGACTACCTGCTCACTCGATCCGACGTGGATCCGAAGCGCATCGCTGTCGCGGGCAATTCCGGTGGCGGAACGCAGTCTGCGTATCTGGGCGTGGTTGAGCCTCGGCTTGCAGCCGGCGTCATCTCCTGCTACATGACGCGGTGGGAAGAGCTGTGGCAGGGGCCCGGCCCTCAGGATGCCGAACAGGATTTCCCAGGCTTCATCGCCGCCGGTCTCGATTTCGGCGACTTCATGATTGGCATGGCTCCGAAGCCTGTGACGATGCTGACCGGAATTCGGGACTACTTTCCGATCCACGGAGCACGCGAGACGTACGCTGAAGTGAAGCGCGTGTTTGGCATTCTGGGCGCCGAGGATCGGGCCGGCTATTTCGAGTACGACGATGAGCACGGTTGGCACAAGCCGCGCCGCGAGGCGACCTACCGCTGGCTGGAGAAGTGGCTGCAAGGGCGCGAAGTCGATGGTGCGGAGCCAGAGATCGCGCCCGAGCCTGAAGAGAACCTCAACGCAACAAAGACTGGCCAGGTGGCGACATCGCTTGGTGGTGAAACCGTGCACTCCATCAATCGGAGTCTGGCTGAGAAACAGTTCGCTTCCCGCAAAGCGCTCCGGTTGTCTCCCGCGCAGTTGAGGCAAAGCGTGTCGAAGGCGATCCATCTGCGGCCGCGCTCGGGCGTTCCGTCTGTGACCGAAGTATCTTCCGAGCAGGAGGCCGATGGCAGCCGTGTCCTGAAGCTTTTAATTCAGACGGAGCCTGGTTTGAGGGTGCCCGGCGTTTTGACCCTTCCAGCCGGTAAGGGGAAATTCGCGGCGGCGATTATGATCGACCACCGCGGAAAGGCGGAAGCTGCCGATCGCGTGGCGGAGCTTGTGAAAGGCGGAACCGCGGTGCTCGCGATCGACCCTCGCGGTTGGGGAGAAAGCGCTTCGGCGAAGGGCGCCTCCGGATATTCCCCGGATTGGCAGCTCGCTCAGCGTGCGCTGCTTCTCGGTAGACCGCTCGTCGGAATGCAGGTGTTTGATGTCCTGCGTGCATTCGACTACCTCCGCACTCGGAAGGAGATCGACGGATCGAAGATTTCGATCATCGGCGTGGGCAATGGCGGTGTTGTGGCTTTGTACGCAGCCGCGCTCGAGCCGCGCATCACTTCTGCAGACCTGTATGATTCCGTAGCTTCGTACATGGCGGTAGTGCGAAGCCGGACGCATCGCGACATGATCGGCATCGTCGTTCCTGGCGTGCTGTCAGAATTCGACCTGCCGGATCTGGCGAAGGCGATTGCTCCCCGTCCCCTGCGAATCCATTCTCCGCGCGATCCGCTGGGCAATGCCCTCGATGAATCCGTTGCTTCAACGGAGTACGGGCCAGCTAGCTCCTACTACGGGTCACGCGGGCGGAGACAGCAGTTCCAGCTTCTCGTCGCCGGGCACTGAAAGGAACTTCCTCTCGCGGCAGCCCTGCCTCCCTGGAAACGGGAGCGCCGGGCTGCCTTTCTCCTTGATCGAAAGACACGGCGTTCGTATCATAGGTCAGGAGTCCTAGACGATGTCGACGGACTTTGACGGGCTGAAAGAGCGCCGAATTGTCAACCGAAGGCGCTTCCTGGCTTGCCTGGCGCTTCCCGCTCTCACGCCCGGCACCACGTCGGGGCAAGAGGAAACGGTCCTTTCTCCAGATCAGTCAATCGATATTGCCGCTTTCCCGCAAGAAGTTTTCCTAGGTATCTCGGCCGGTTCGAACGCTTTGTTCGGCCTTCATCGGGACAAAAAGACAATCTCCGGTACGGGCTGTCACGCTGGCGAACGGACGGTCACAATGAACCGCCGCAGGATCTTCCCGCTGACCGTCATTATTCTCAAATCCGCGCGACTCCCTCTGGAGAATGTGTCGTCGTTGGTACGGATCCCGCCAGAAATGAAGTTTCCTGTTGCCGCTTTGATCGCAACCGGACGCTAGTTGGTACGACACCGATGGGTTCGGTCACGCCGATTGCTTCCTGTGTTATCGGTGACAAGTTCGTTGCATATCACGGAAATGGATCTGTCGAGATCACGGATCTCAGCGGTTCTGGAGAGAAGAAAGAAATTCCCGGCGTTCTAAAGCCTGTAGCGGTCGCCGATGGGTTTGTTCCAACGATGCTGATGGTGTCAACGGAGCCTGTCGGGCCGAATGAGGTTGCAATTCTGGATCATACTGTGGGCCGGATTGCGCTTGTCGATGTTTCCAAGGGTACTGTCAGTTACGGGAAACTTGAGGACCCGGTCGTGGAACTGGCGCTTCAAAGGGGCAGAAAGTATGTAGAAGCGGTCAGGCAAGCCGCCGCGAATTCTTCGCAACCGGCACGTCCGGCTGTACCTCGAGTTCTTCAGGCTTCCACTAGTGACCAGCGGGGAAATATTGTTTGTCTTCCGGGTTTTGTCAATCCGAGTGCTCCACTGCTTCTCCACTTGTCGCCCACGGGAAATGTGCTGAGGCGGCTTCGCTGCGCATTACCCCATCGTGCCGGGAAGCCGGATAAGGTTCCATTCCACATGGCGTACCTTTCTCCGTTTGTTCTGCTGGCCTTTTTGGATGGAACCGTGTCCTTCTACCGGTTCGAAGCGTGAACGGAAGATAGAATCCCGCCGGGGCTCGTTTCCAGTCGACAAACAGTAACCCCGCCGCTCTCACTTTTCTCTTGATCGAACGGTGTTGCGTCTGTATTATTAGTTAGGAGTCCTAAATAATGTCGACAGACCTTCACCTGCGGATCGTGCAGGGTTTGAATAAGGTCGGGCTCGCCATCAAGACGAACGGCTGGAACGAGGCTGCCAGGCAGCGCCTCTCTCCGGCTCAGGCGCAGATCGTCTCCCTCCTTTTCGCACGCGGCCCACTTCGACTGGGGCAGATTGCCGAGGAGCTTGCCGTGACACCGGCGACGGTTAGCGATGCGGTCTCGAGCCTGGTGAAGAAGGGCTTGGTAATCAAGCAGCGCGCTGCCGACGATGCCCGGGCGTTGTCCATTCAACTGACGCGGGCAGGACGGGCGCAAGCTGCGAAAACAGCTGCTTGGCCGGACTTTCTGCTCGAGGCCATTGGAACGCTCTTACCGGAAGAACAGGTTGTGCTTCATCGTGCCCTGGTGAAGATGATCCGTATTCTGCAGGAGCGAGGGCGGATCCCGATTGCCCGCATGTGTGTCAGCTGCCGCTTCTTCCGTCCTGGAGTCCACCAAGACCCCGAGACTCCCCACCATTGCGATTTTGTCGACGCCGCCTTCGGCGATGGCGGCTTGCGCATAGACTGCACGGACTTCGAGCCCGCGCAAACATCGGAAGCCTGGCAGGAATGGCTGAGAATCCTTCCGGGCAGTCAGCGCCGCTGTTCCGCAGACCTGATGCGGCAGACGCAAATGGAGAATGAAGATGCCAGTAATGCCTAATACTGCTACCATTCCCGGCTATACCTATGGCCAGCCCCAAGTGGCCCCTTCCCCGATCACGCTTCAGGAATTCGAACTGCTGAAGGAAACGGTTCTGTTTACGGACGAAGACGCGCACTGGCTGCGCGTCTCGCACGACGTGTTGAAGGATCAAACGGAGCAGGTGCTGGACGTCTGGTATGGATTCGTAGCCTCCAAGCCGCACCTGGTCCGCTTCTTCAGCAGAAAGCAGGACGGCCAGCCCGATCCTGCTTACCTCAACGCCGTGCGGCAGCGATTTGCGCAGTGGATTCTGGATACAGCGGCCGCTAACTACGACCAGCCATGGCTCGACTACCAGCATGAGATCGGACGGCGGCATCATCGAATTGGCAAGAACCGGACCGATCAGGTCGACGCGGTAGACCACATCAACTATCGCTATCTTCCGGCGCTGCTCTACCCGATCACGGTGACACTCAAGCCGTTCCTCGCGAAGAAGGGGCACAGCGCGGAGGAGGTCGAAAAGATGCACCAGGCCTGGATCAAGTCAGTCCTCCTCCAGGTCATTCTTTGGAGCCATCCCTATGTCAAGGACGGGGATTTTTAAGCGGGACCACGCATTGCCGCGGCGCTGGAATCAGGCCGCCGCGGCATTCCGCTTCCGATGCACCAGATAAAAACCCGCCGGGACAATGAAGACGGTGCAGGCAACTGAAACCGTGAGGCCGCCAATCAAAGCCCGGGCGAGTGGTGCATAGGCCTCGCTACCTTCGCCAATCTTCATCGCCATTGGCAAAAGGCCGATGATCGTTGCCAGCGAGGTCATCAGCACCGGCCGGAGCCGGACCCGGCAGGCCGTTACGATACTCTCGGCGATCGTGCCGCCTTCGCTGATGAGGTGGCGCGCAAACTCAACGATCAGGATGCTGTTCGAGACGGCGACTCCGGCAAGCATCAGAACGCCCATCAACGACATCACGTTCAGAGTCGTGCCCGTGAGCCACAAAGTCAGCAGCACGCCGGTGATGCCCGGCGGCAGGGCAAGAAGAATGATGAACGGGTCGATGAAAGATCGGAACTGAGCGACGAGGATGAGGTACAGAAGCAGGACCGAAAGCAGAAGGCCAACGGCGAAGCTCATAAAGGACGCGCGCATGTTCTGAACCATTCCGCGCAGCGTGATCTCTGTCCCTTTCGGGAGCTCTAGCTGTGCCGTAAGCCTGTCGATCTGGCGGGCGATGGCGTTCAAATCCTCGCCGAGCGGCCGGACGAAGATGTCAAGAACGCGCCGGATCTGATAATGATTCACCTCGGTCGGGCCCTCGATGCGCTGGATCGTGCTGACCATATCGAGTCTGGTGGGCTGCGTCGAAGACGCTCCTCTGAGTGGAATAGAGCGCAGATCTTCGATGCTCTGGACCTGCTTCTCGGGGTACTGCACCGCGAGGTAATAGGGATTTCCGTTTCGTGGATCCAGCCACAGGCTTGGCGCAATCATCTGGTTTGACGTCAGGGCCGTGATGATATTGGAGACGACTTCTCGCTGGCTCAGCCCAAGCTCGCGCGCACGGACACGATCGATGTCAACCTTGAGAGCAGGCTGATCCAGATCCTGCGGAATGAAGACGTCCGCAACTCCTTCCATCTTCCGAATTTCGTTCGCCAGATTTAGCGCAAGCTTGTAGTTGCCTTTCAGGTCGGAACCGACAATCTGCAGATCGATGGGGGCCGGGAGTCCCATGTTCAACGTGGACTCGACCAGGCTGCCGGAGGCAAAGAACGAGGCCAGCTGCGGCAGTTCCTCCCGCATTGCGTTCCTTACCCGCTCCATGTACTCGTAGCTGCTCACGCGGCGCTCCGGCTTGAGCGCAACCTGCACGTACGCCGTGTGCGGCGCGGCGTTGGTGGTAAAGATCGCGGAGAAGCCTGGATCGACGCCGATATTGGACACAATCATGTCCAGTTCTTCCTCGGGCACGATGCGGCGGATGAGATCTTCCAGTTTCTTGATGTCGTTCTCGGTTTCTTCGAGGCGGGTGCCCGAAGGCGCTTTCACGCGAATTACAAACTGGCCCGCATCCGTCATCGGGAAAAAAGCGAGCCCGAGTAGTGGCGCGATCGCGAGGCTGAGCGCGAAGACAAGGCCAAAAGCCGCAAGAGTGGCTTTGGGACGTGCGACCGCGCGGGCCACGATCCGGTTGTACCGATCGAGGAAGCGATCGAACAGGCGATTGAATCCGCGGTTAAACCTGCCTCCCAGACTGAGCCCCTTTTCAAGCGCCTGATGGGCTCCCGCGTGCGTCAGAAAGCGCGCGCAGAACAAGGGGACCACCGTCATCGCGACCATGTAAGAAGCAAACAGCGAAAGGACCACGCCGAGAGCCAGCGCAGAGAAGAGATATTTGCTCACGCCGTAGAGCAGCGTCACGGGGAAGAAGACGACGACGGTGGTGAGCGTCGCTGCAAGAACTGGCAGAGCCACTTCCCGCCCGCCTCGCTCCGCAGCCACAGCAGGAGGCTCCCCCATTTCCAGGTGACGGTAAATGTTTTCGAGCACGACGACCGAGTTGTCGATCAGGCGGGAGAGCGCCAGCGCAAGTCCTCCAAGCACCATCGTGTTGATGGAGGCGCCGCCGAGCTGCAGCGCGATGAATGTAGCGAGAGCCGACAGAGGAATCGAAAAGAAGACGGCGATCGTCGCGCGCGTGCTGCCCAGGAAGATGAGGATCATGAGGGACGTAAGGAAGAGGCCCAAACCGCCCTCATGCAGCAGCGTCCGGATCGCGCTCTTGACGAATTCGGACTGGTCGAAGACGACAGAGGTTCTCAGCGCGTCGGGGATGTCTGCCAGCTTTCGAACTTTCTCGCGAATCCCGTTAACCACTTCAATGGTGTTGGAGTCGCCGCCTTGCTTGAGAATCGGAAGATAGACCGAGCGCTGTCCATTGACTCGCACGACGTTGTACTGAATCATCTGCGCGTCCCGGGCTTCTCCGATATCAGCGACCTTGACAGGAGTCTGCCCCACCATTTTCAGCGGCACCTGATTAATGTCGGCCACGCCGCCGAGCATGCCGTTGGTGTAGATGTTGTAGTCCAGCCGGCCGATCTGGACGTTACCCGCAGGGAGGAGGATATTCGACTCGCCGATGGTGCGCACGACGTCCATGAGGCTGAGCTGGTGAGCTTCCAGCTTGTAGGGATCTGCGTATAGCAGCATCTGACGATTGCGGCCGCCGAACGGCTGCGGCACGGACGAGCCTGGGACGCCAGCCAGTTGGTTTCGAATGACGTTCTGCGCGATGTCTTTGAGCTGCGTCTCCGACAGGTTCTCGCCGCCCAGGGTCAGGAGGCAGACAGGAAGGCTGGAGGCATCGAACTTCAAAACAACGGGCGGCAGCGTCCCGGGTGGGAGCCGGCTCATTTCCGCCATGGCAAGACCACCGACCATGGCCGCGGCCGCATCAGGATCGGTCCCCGGATGAAAGAAAACTTTGATGATGCTGACGCCGGTCAGCGATCTGGATTCGATGTGCTCAATGCCACTGCCAAGCGTCAGGAACCGCTCCAGCCGGTACGTAATGCTGTTTTCCACCTGCTCCGGCGGCATGCCGGAGTAGAAAGTTGCAACTACGACGACGGGGATGTTGATGGCCGGGAACATGTCGACCGGCATCCGCACCACGGCCACCGTGCCGAGAATGGCGACGATGAGGCACGCGACCACGATGAAATAGGGAGTCCTGATTGCGAATGTCGACATATCCGTGCTGTTACTGCTCCGGAGAGAGGATCTTCGGCACCACCTTGTCGCCGGCTTTCAGCCCTGCCCGCCGTCCCGTGATGACCAGATCCGATTCCCGTAGTCCGGCTACGATTTCAACGCGCCGCGGGTCCTCGATTCCAAGCTGTACCGGCTCAACCCGAATCAGACCGGATTCATCTACAACAAAGGCTGTGGCAGACGCGCCCGAACGTTCAATCGCTTCCACGGGGACAACCAGCGCGTTGTCATGCCTCTTCGTTTCCAAAACGACTTCCGCGTACATCCCTGGGAGAATCACGCTCTCCGGGTTGGGAACATCCACTTCGGCGATCATCGTTCGGGTTGACGGATCGACCTTGTACGTGCATCGGGCCACACGTCCTGCGAAGCTGCGGCCGAGCGACTTCACTCGAACCTCGGCAGGCTGACCGACACGTACGGAAGGCACAAGCGACTCCGGCACCGGTAAGCTCAGACGGAGTGTGCTGATCTGCGAGAGCCGGACGACCGGCATCGCCTGCGACTGCGATGAGATGCCCGCCTGAATCATGGAGCCCACGTTTGCGTAGCGCTTCGTGATGGTCCCGGCAAACGGGGCAGTGATCGTGACGTAGTTGCGCAGCGTGCGAAGCCGGGCCTCTTCGGCCTTAGCAGCGCGGAATTTGCTCTGCTGAGCTTGCAGCTTCGATCTCGCGGCGGCAAGCTGGGCTTCTGCGACCAAGTCCCTCGACTGCGACTCATCCAGCTCCTGCTGCGGAATCAGCCCCTGCTCCCGCGCAGCCACTTCCTTCAGTCGCTGATATGAAAGATGAGCAATCTGATGAGCCGATTCCACGCGCTTCAGCTCGTCTTCTGCCGCCGTTATCTCGGAAGCCGTCTGCTCGACAAGGGCTGCGGCTTTTGAGAGCTCGTCGTTCATCTCCGGGATTTCCAGTTCGGCGAGCAGCTCTCCTTCGCGCACGCGGTCACCGATATCGACCCGGATGGAACGGACGTAGCCGGCCACCTTGGCCATGACATCGACTTCCTGAAATGGCTGGAACTCCGCCGTCAGCACAGTTGTGCTGGCGATGGCTGCGCGTTCCACCCGCACAACGGGTACGACTGCCTCCGGCCCCTGTGTCTTCACGCTACTGGCCTGCATCGGGGTTTCGGCAGGAGAGCAGGCAATCTGGGTCAGAGCCGCGACCCCGGTGGCAGCCATCCCCACTGTCCGCCAAAGAAGATTCAGTTTCAATGCAGTGCTCCTGTTGCATAGTTCAGATTGGCCAGCTTGGCGAGATACTCGTACTTCGCGTTTGCGCTGGCAATCTGCGCCGTCGTCAGTGAAAGCTGCGCCTGCGTCAGCTCGAGGATTCCGCTGAGGCCGATGTCGTAGCGGGCCTGGGCAAGACGGAGCGTAGTCGCTGCCTGGTCGACGAGCCTCGCAGTCACGCCGAGCTTCTGCCAGGCATTGTCGGCCTCGATCCAGGCGACACGGACGTCAGCCGCGATTTGCAGGGCCAAAGCCTCCGCGTCTTTCGCTGTTCCGCGCGCGCGAAGCTCGGCTTCCGCGTGGCGGGCTGCATTCAATCCCCCATTGAGGAACGGTATCGAAACATTCAGGCCGACTGCGCTGTACTGGCTCGCCAGATTCCCTTGACGAACTGGAACCGCCCCAAGCACTCCCACCGCGCTGATTGCCGGATAGCGCAGCTTCTTTTCCGCTTCTGCAAATCGCTCGGCGGCCGACTGGCTCAGGTTCAGGGCCGCCAGATCCGGGCGCCTCCGAAGGGCTTCTTGCACAAGGCTTTCCAAATCTTCAGGAATGCGATCCGGCATTGGCACGTCCACTACCTCAAAGTCGGCCGCTTTCGTTTCGCCCATCGCTGCGGCCAGCTGTGCACGGCTGGCCTTCACGTTGTTTTCGGCCTGGTAGAGCGCCAGTTCAGCTTCCGACACCGCTACTTCAGCAAAGCTTACATCCAACGTGGATTTAAGGCTGCTTTCTGCGAGTGCCCTCACCTGCCGCAAAGTGACCTGCTGCATCTCCAGCCGGGCCTGCGCGACCCGCAGTACGGCTTCAGCGGCCAGGACGGCGTAATAAGCCTGATTCACCCGCAGCAGGATCTGGGCCCGCGTCGCGTCGACATTTCTGTCCTGCGCGGCGTTTCGGAGCCGGGCTGAATCGGCGAGCTTCGAGGTGCGGCCGAAATCGGTTACGAGCTGGCTGAACCCCAATCCCGTGGCCGCCCTGCTCGTGAGCCCGGACGTCTGGATAGTTCCGGCAGCGATTGAAGTATTGCTATCCGCCCCGACCGTTGTCAGACTGCCGGTCAACACGGGTTGGAACGCGGAACGGACTTGCTTTACGACAGCGCCGGATGCCTCTGCGTTGAAGCGCGCCGAGGCGAGCTGTGGATGATTCCGTAGAGCCAGCTCTTCCGCCTCCTTCAGGGTAATCGTGCGAGGCTGTTGCGCAGGAAGAAGAGCCGCAAAGAGGCCCAGCAGCAGCAACCGGACGTTCAGCCGAGAATTCCACCGCATCAGCCGGCGGACTCCTGCCTGTGTCTTGTCGTGAGGAGGGCGCCTGCAACTCCGCAGGCGAAGAGAAATGAGACAATCTCCTTGTGGAGGAAGCCGTATTGCGCCCCTACTTCCTGGTTCAAGCGCGTGGCGACTCTCATTTCGGGTCCGGGGTTCAGCATTCCGGTGATAACCTGATGCAGCTTTGGTGAAATTGACTCGTGCTTCCTCTAGTTCTATATTTCGCGCACAGCCTGTGCCACTTAAGAGTTTCTGAACATTGCCTTACAACGGCGTCAGAAACTCTTCATTTGGCGGTGCGCCAGAATCAGGCTATATGAGAAAGCAGGTGCACATCCTCGTTGTCGAAGATGAACCGAAGCTTGCGAACGCCCTGAAAGACGGGCTCGAGGATGAGAAGTATCGTGTTTCGGTAGCGACTTCCGGCGAGGAAGGATTCTATCTGCTCCACTCCGATCAGTTTGACCTGCTGATGCTCGACGTCATGCTCCCCGGCAGGAGCGGCTTCGAAATTCTCGCGAGGCTGCGGCAAAACGGGATGAAGATACCGGTCCTGCTGCTGACGGCTCGCGATTCCATCGATGACCGTGTCTACGGGCTCGATTTGGGCGCTGACGATTATCTGGTGAAGCCTTTTGCCTTCCCGGAGCTGCTCGCGCGCGTCCGGGCGCTGCTGAGGCGGGGCGGTCAGGAGAAGACGGGCCGGATGAGCGTCGGCGACCTGGTGATTGACCCGGCCGTGCGCTCGGTTTGGCGAAACGGGCAGCTCATCGAGCTCACCGCGCGCGAGTATGACCTCCTGGAGTATCTGGTCCGCAACCAGGGATCCGTGGTCTCCCGGGAGATGCTGGCTCGCGACGTATGGAAAGAGACGGCCCGGGCTACGCCCATCGACAATGTCATCGACGTCCACGTCGCCCGGCTGCGCCGCAAGATCGATGACGGCTTTGAGCGGAAGCTGGTCCACACCGTGCGCGGGGTTGGTTTCATCGTTCGCGAGGAACCCGAATGTTTTCGCTAAACCGCCGGCACATCCGCACGCGCCTGACGATTTACTTCGTCGCAGTGCTGGCCGTTATACTGCTGGTCTACTCGACAGCGGCGTGCTTCCTCCTGCTGCGGGATCTGCGGTCGCAACTTGTCCGTTACGCAATCCAGGACCTCGAAACCGTTGAAGGTCTACTCTACTTCACGCCGGAGGGCAAGCTTCTCCTTCGCGACGACTACCACAACCACCCGGAATCCAAGGAAGTTCTGGAACGGCTGGTGGAAGTACGGTCGCCGGAAGGGGAGGTGTTGTTTCGAAACGAGCGGCTAGGCAACCGGTCTCTCGGCGATACTCTGCTTCCCAACGAAGGCGTGGGGGGGTATTCGGAGCGGGAGTTTGTGCTGAGCGACGGCTTGCGCGTAGAGCTTGTAAGCCGCAGGCACGCGATCGAGGGGCGACCGACGATCATTCGCGTGGCCTACAGCCAGGAGCCAATGTGGAGGCAGTTTCGGGCGAACCTGATTTCGCTCGTCCTGCCGCTGCCTTTGGTCCTTATTATCGCCGGCATTGGGGGCTACAGCCTCGCGTCGAGAGCGCTTCGTCCGATTCAATTGATGGCGAGGAAAGCCGAGCAGATCACGATCGACCGGTTGCATGAGCGGCTGCCGGTCAATCCCTCCGACGGAGAAACGGCCGATCTCGCCCGTGTGTTCAACGCGGTCCTGGTGCGTCTGGAGGAAGCGTTCGATCGGCTGCGGCGGTTCACATCCGATGCCTCTCACGAGTTAAGGACCCCGCTGGCTGCCATACGGAGCGTCGGCGAAGTTGGATTGCAGCGCGGCTCTACCGCGGAGCACTACCGGGACGTCATCGGCAGCATGCTGGAGGAGGTGAATAAGCTCACCAGGCTGGTGGATCATCTCCTGATCATTGCGCGCGCGGATGCCGGCGACATTCAGCTCAATCCGACATCGTTCTCCGCCGTCGATCTAGTCCAGGAGTGCGTGGCGCTGTTTGAAGTCCTCCTGGAGGAAAACGGCCAGTCGCTCCATATCGAGGCTCGGGTCGACGGAATGATTCACGGTGACAGGCTCCTGCTGCGGCAAGCGCTGGTCAATGTGCTTCACAACGCCATTAAGTACACGCCTCGCGGCGGAACGATCACGATTCGCGTGCAGTTTGGCGCGGGCGAGGTCGTACTGGAAGTGGAAGACACAGGTCCGGGGATCCCCGAGCAGCATCTCTCGAAAGTGTTTGACCGGTTCTACCGGGCCGAGGAAGGGCGCTCGTCGAGCATATCCGGAGCCGGGCTGGGACTTGCGATCGTGCGATGGAACGTTGAAGCCCACGGGGGCTCGATCACGGCTCACAGTGCCAAAGGGCGCGGCTGCACGTTCCGCATAACGTTGCCCGCCGCGCGCTCTGCCGTTGCAGGAACAAGCGCAATGGGCGCAGGCCACAAGTCGAAGAATCTCGCGAATTCAATGCGGGATATGGCCGCCGTAAGTCCTCGCGGCGGAATGTAATCGCAGCTTACGCCCCCGTGTTGCAATGAGAACAGATCCGGAATTCAAGGCCCTGCTCAGCGGTGGGGATCGACGCTCCATTGCTGGCGCCCGCCGTGTGGTCGAGCTGGTGCTGGAGCAGCCGGAGCGGGTCAGGGAAGTGGCTGCCCTTGCGCAGGACAGGGACTGGCTCGTCTCGTTGCGGGCAATGGATGTGCTTGAAAAGCTGGTCCGCAAGCACGCAGACTGGGTTCAACCCTACAAGAAACTGTTCATCGGTCCTCTCGCCGAGCGCGAGGAATGGGAGATGCGCCTGCAAATCGTCCGTGCGCTGCCTCTCCTTGCCTGGACCAGCTCCGAGCGGAAGCGAGTGGTTGAGATTCTGCTCCGTGACGTGGAGCATCCGAACAAGTTCGTGGGAGCCTGGGCGCTGGACAGTCTGGCGCGCTTCGCTGAGCAGGACCCGGCGCTTGCGCCAGTGGTGCGCGAACAATTGGAGGCCTTCGAACATTCCGGAAGCGGCGCGCTGATTGCCCGGGCAAAAGCGATTCGCGCCCGCCTCCTCAGATTGTCACGCAACAGACAGCGCCGCAAACAACCCGCCTAAGCGATTCGTGTCCTTGTGAGCAAAGGGATGTGCTCGAGAAGCCGGCCCGCGAGCGGCTGTAGGGATGCTCTTGTGAGCGGGCCGAGATAAAATCGCCCTGAGCCGCGCCACGGCTTTTCGTCAAGGAAGCTGCAGTAACGCCTGTTCGGAAAGGATGGTTTCACATGCCGCTATCGAAACGGTTATCCGCGGAGTTCCTGGGCACATTCTGGCTGGTCTTTGGAGGCTGCGGCAGCGCGGTTCTGGCTGCTGCTTTCCCCGAACTGGGTATAGGTTTCCTGGGAGTCGCGCTGGCTTTCGGGCTCACTCTCCTCACGATGGCATACGCAATCGGACACATCTCCGGCTGCCACATTAACCCCGCGGTCACTGTGGGTTTGTGTGTTGGCGGACGTTTTCCTGTCAGGGAGGCAATCCCGTACATGGTGGTTCAAGTGATCGGAGCCATTGTGGCTGCGGCCGTTCTCTTCGTCATCGCGAGCGGGAAGCCGGGGTTTGACGTTGCAGCGGGCTTCGCTGCCAACGGATACGGAGCCCACTCTCCCGGGGGCTATTCGCTGATATCAGCGCTGGTGGTGGAAATTGTGCTGACCTGCTTCTTTATCCTGGTGATTCTGGGAGCCACAGACCGAGAGGTGCCATCCGGATTCGCGCCGATTCCGATTGGGCTGTGCCTGGCACTGGTGAACTTGGTCGGTATCCCTGTCACCAATGCCTCCGTCAATCCCGCTCGGAGCACGGGGCCGGCTGTTTTCGCGGGCGGCTGGGCGCTCGAGCAGCTTTGGCTCTTCTGGGTAGCGCCGCTGGTTGGAGGGGTGCTCGGCGGGGTCATCTACCCTTTCATTGCGAGCAGCGGAGTTGTGTCGAGAGCCAGGTAATGTTTTGCAAGTCCCGCATTTCCTGCGGGTGAAATCAGGGCGTGGAACGGGTGGCCACGACCTCCCCCGCACGGCCGCCCCGCACACACATGGTTGTTATGCAGCTGTAACTTCATCCTGATATCCTCTGCAAACGGGGTCTTATGTTCAGTAGGAAAGTCATTCTCACGCTACTCATGCTCGTCGTAGCGCTGCCTGTACGGCCGCAGACATCGACGGGAACCATCGTTGGGACGATCACGGACAGCAGCGGCGCCGTCGTCGCCAATGCGCGTGTCGTTGTGACCAACGCCAGCACCAATGCACGTCTGGAGGTATCTACGAATGAAGCGGGCGGCTACACGGCGCCTCTCCTGCCGCCCGGCGTCTACTCCGTCACCGTTTCGAGCCCTGGTTTTCGCACCTTCGAGCAAACCGGCATCCAATTGGGCGTTCAACAGCAGGCGCGCGTCGACGTCGTTCTGCAGGTCGGTGAGGTAGCCGAATCCATCGCCGTCACTGCCGACGCCGCTCTCGTCGAAGCGACCACCTCGTCTATCAGCAAGGGGGTCAACAACAAGACCATCAATGAACTGCCGTTGAATACGCGCAATGTGTACAGCCTCGTGAATCTCACGCCCGGCGTGACCGGCAGCATCGGCAACGCTCACAACGGCGTCAGCTTCAGCGTCAACGGCGCGCGCGGAGGCACCTTCGACGTTCTTATCGACGGCTCGAGCGCGTCCTTCCCGACCGTCAACGGGTTCGCAGGCGTCTCGGTCTTCCCTCCAGTCGATGCAGTGGGCGAGTTTCGCCTGCAGGCACAGAACTACAGCGCGGAGTTCGGCCGTAGCATGACCGCGGTCCTCAATCTCGTCTATAAGTCCGGCGGCAACGACTTGCACGGAAGCGCGTTCGAATTCCTGAGAAACTCCGTACTCGATGCCAACAGCTTCTTTGCGAATCAGCGCAACGTGCCGCTTGCCAGCTTCAAGCGGAACCAGTTCGGCGGGCAGTTGAGCGGGCCCATCATTCGGAACAAGCTCTTCTTTCTTGTTTCCTACGAAGGTCTGCGCGAGCGGAGCTTCACAGAGCGAACCACCACTGTTCCCACGGCGCTTCAGCGATCAGGCGACTTCTCCCAAACGCGAGCCAACGCTACGCAGCTCATCACCATCTACGATCCCTTCAGCACCCGTCCGAACCCGAACGGGACTGGCAGCATTCGCGACCCGTTTCCGGGAAACATCATCCCGGCCGATCGCATCGATCCGGTTGCCCGCAACGTGCTCAGCTACTTCCCGTCTCCGAATCAGCCTGGCGATCCCGGCACGGGGCAGAACAACTACTATGCAAATGGTGCGAACACGTTCGACACGAACAACTTCGACGTCAAGGTTGACCACAACCTGAGTGATTCCCAGCGTTTATTCGGCCGCTTCTCCTATCGCCGCTACTTCAACGGGCCCCCGGCACTGTTTCCCGCTGATCTCACCATCGCGGAAGGCCGGATCAACAACAACGACTACGGCCGCAACGCGGTCATCGACTATACCAACACCCTGAATCCGAACACGCTGCTCAACCTCCGCCTTTCGTTCGCACGCAATCGGTTTCTCTACGACAACCAGGGGCTCGGCTTCGTGCCGTCCAGCCTCGGGCTCCCGAAAGATCTCGATGCGGCTGTCGACCGGCTGATGTTCCCGCGCTTCGACATCTCCGGTCAGACGTCGCTGGGCGGCGGCGATCATCGCCAGAGCGGCTTCAATAACTACGGACTTGCGGGCAGCCTCAGCAAGGTCGTGGGCCGGCATTCGCTGAAGTTCGGCTACGAAGGACGCATGCTTCGCATCAACGTGTGGGAAGCTCGCGCAGCCGGAACCTTCCAGTTCAACGCGGGGATGACACAGGGGCCAAATCCAAATGCTGCGAGCTCCACCGCGGGCTACGGTTTCGCCTCCTTTCTTCTTGGCACGGGCTCCGGCGGCAACTTCTATCAGAACTGGAAGAATGTCGCCTCCCAGAGCTTCTATCACGCGTTCTACATTCAGGACGACTGGCGCATTACGCGCAAGCTGACTCTGAACCTCGGCGTGCGCTACGACTTCGACACGCCGCGCACCGAACGCTTCAACCGCATGAGCTGGTTTGATCCGGACCTCCGGTCGCCCTTGGCCGACACAGTGCCCGGTTACTCCAACCTGAAGGGTGGTCTGCGCTTCGTCGGCGTCGATGGAAACAGCCGCACACAGTTCAACGGCGATTTCAATAACATCGCTCCCCGGCTCGGGCTTGCCTATCAGGTGGATAAGAAGACGGCCGTGCGCGCCGGGTTTGCGCAGTTGTTCGGCCCAAGCACGCTGGCAGCCCAGGGGACGGTGGGACCCTACGGATTCCGCGTCGAGACTCCCTGGGTAGCAACGATTGACGGCATCACGCCCTTCAACCGTCTGAGTAATCCCTTCCCCGGCGGCTTCGCTCCCGTGCCTGGCGCTTCCCTTGGAGCATTGACTGCGATCGGAAGCAGGGTGGAAGCACCTCTCGCCAACACGAACACGCCCTACACCTTGCAGTACAACCTCACCGTTCAGCGGGAGCTGCCCGGCGCAATCCTGCTGGAAGTGGCATACGTCGGCAACCGCGGGCGGCAGCTTTCGCGCGGCGGCGAAGGCGGATTCACCCTGAACCAGGTGGATCCGAAGTACCTGTCGCTCGGCAGCGCGCTGAATCAGCTAGTGGACAATCCGTTCTACGGGCAGGGATCGGGAATTCTGGCCAACCCGCAAGTCCGACGAGCGCAACTGTTGCGGCCGTACCCGCAGTTTGACGCGGTTTATCCTCTGTTCTCCCAGGGCGCTACTTCGGACTACAATTCCCTCCAGGTTTCGTTCAGCAAGCGCTACTCTTGGGGCATTCAGTTCGACGGCAGCTACGTCTGGTCCAAGTCGCTGGATACCGGCACGAGCTATCAGAACAGCTATGACGTGCTTGGCAGCCGCTCTGTCTCGAGCGTGAATATCCCGCACCGTCTTGTCTTCAGCGGATTGTTCGAAATCCCGGTGGGCCGCGGGCGACGCTTCGGAACCGGTATGTCCCGCATGGCAGACGCCATTATTGGCGGATGGCAGGTGAACACGTTCCTGACGATTCAATCGGGCAATCCGCTCGGGATCAGCGCAAGCAATACCGCGGGGATTTTTACAGAAGCGATCCGAGCGAACACCAATGGCAGGAAGGCGAGGCTTAGCGGGGATGCACACCAGCGCCTCGATCGCTGGTTCGATACCACCGTCTTCAGCCAGCCCGCGCCTTTCACCCTCGGCAACCTCAGCCCGCTCATCGTAGACCTGCGCAATCACCACACGAACAACGTCGACCTTTCGGTCTTCAAGCAGTTCCAACTCGCCGAGCGCCTGCGCCTTCAGTTCCGCGCGGAAGCGTTCAACGCCTTTAACCGCGTGCGCTTTGGAAGCCCGAACACCAACGTCAATGCCGGAGCTAACTTCGGCCGTGTGACTTCGCAGGCCAATGATCCGCGCCAGCTTCAGTTCGGTCTGAAGCTGCTGTTCTGATGCCACGCGCGGCGGCCATGTGACGTAGGGTGGCCGCCGCCCCTCCCTCAACTGCGCCGTCTGGCAGGGTGAAAACAGCCGTCAGAGCCCGCCCGCTCCCTTTGCAAATCGAACACACGGAGCGTGATCTGCCGCACGAAAAAGGCGCTCCCTGATCCTATTCAGGCTTGATCCTTTCCCAGAGATCAGTGAATGCGATCGTATCGAAGAACGCAATCACCTCGCCGATATTTCCCTCGCTCATTCGCATGTACCAGGTGTAGGTGTTTCTGTACGGTCTTCCATCACGGGCAATCGCCTCTCCGTCGAACAACGCAATTACCATGTCACCATCTGCGTAGATGCCTCGAACAGTCGGTAGCAGGGGGCGGGACAGACGCGCGTTGAATGGCTTGATCACGGCGTCAAGAAACTCCTGACGGCTCGTGTAGGTCCTCGAGACCGGCGTGCTGCCCACAATCGTCCACGTTGCATCTGGCGTTAGCAGATCGAAAATGCTTCACGTTCCATTCCGCCGCGCATCGAAGGCCGCCTGGATGACCTCCCTATTTCTGGTCTCAACATCCTCGGCTGAAGCCATCACGAGCCCTCCAATCCGGATGGGACGGAAAAACTGCCTGACACTTTGTTAACGGTTTCTCCTTTGTCGACTTGGTTCCGATCCGCGGCGTCATGGAAGATCAGAACCGCTCTCCCAATGATGTCGCCGCCACGGAGCATCTCGAGGTTTTCGTTGACTTCTTCAAACCGGACTCGCTTCAGTGTGTGCCTGATTTTTCCCGCTTGTGCCAGGGCAACCACTTCGCTCAGATCGCTGTAGTTGCCCCAGAAGGATCCGTGATACGTAAACTCCCGGCCGACAAACGGGAACAGAGGAATGTTGATTCGATTCCCGACCAGGCCAACGGAGACGAAAGCCCCTGACGTCGTCAGCAGGCTGAACCCCAACTGGATGGTTTCTTCCGCGCCGACGCAGTCGAGCCCAGCGTCAATCTCGCTGTGGCCCGTTGCCTTGAGGAGCTCGCTGCGAATATCAGCGAGTGACTTCCCTTTGGTATTGATGACGTGATCGGCGCCGTTCTCTTTGGCAATGGCGAGCTTTTCGTCGCTTCTGGCAAAGGCCACGACCGTGGCTCCAGATGAGAGAAGCTTGGCGTATTGGACCGCATATGCGCCCAGGCCGCCTACCCCAAACACGGCCACCACTCTGTCTGGGCCAAGCACACCGGCGCTCCGTAACTTCTTCATTCCCCGGTATGGCGTGAGACCGGCGTCAGTAAGAGGGGCCAATTCTTCCGCCTTCAGTTTGTACTTCCTATCCACACGAATGAGGTATTGATACGGAACAGGAACAAGCTCACCGTAGCCGCCGTACGTGCCGAAGCCGGGCCATCTGCCGTGAGCGCAAATCTGGGTATCGCCACGCCGGCATTGCCGGCAGGTGCCGTCGCCCCACCCGCCAGCAACAACAACCTGATCGCCAATTGCTAACTGAGCACTCTCTGGCACCAGGCTGCCAATCTGTTCCACAGAACCAGCTATCTCGTGTCCGGGGATCGCCGGGAATGCGAGTGGGAGATAGTCTTTGAAATAGCCCTCCAGGAGTTGAACATCTGTGCGGCACATGCCAGCCGCCTCAACTTTGACCAGTACCTCATTGGCCGCAATGACTGGTGGATCGACCTCTTCCAGCACTAGTGGTTGCTTGTAACCGTACATTCTTGCTGCGAGCATTCCACTCTCGTCCTTCCTGCCGGAACCTCGAAGACCGATCCGATCCAGACGTAGCTTAGAAGAAGAGGAAGCGTAAGCCGTTTCTGTAAACTTCCGGAAGCTTGCGGAAATCGTGAACTTCGGTGACTGAAGGCTATTCAACCAAGCCACGGCGATGGGGGATGAACGGCGGAGCGAGAGCCGGTTCCTCCAAAGTTTTACAGAAATGACCGCCCTCTCCACTGCGGCATCTGCCACTCCGACCTGCACCAGGTTCGCAACGAGTGGAGCGGTTTCATGCCCACGGTCTACCCGATTGTTCCGGGACATGAGATCGTGGGCCGCGTCACGAAAGTAGGTTCGGCGGTTACGAAATTCAAGCCCGGCGACCTTGCCGGGGTTGGCTGCATGGTCGATTCGGACCGCACCTGCCCCGAGTGCAAAGCCGGTCTTGAGCAGTACTGCCCGAACATGATCCTCACTTACAACGCTCCGGATAAACACCTTGGCGGGGTCACTTATGGCGGCTACTCGGATAGCATTGTCGTCGACGAGCACTTTGTTCTGCGTGTTCCGTCGAACCTCAATCTCGCCGGCGCCGCGCCGCTCCTCTGCGCCGGAATCACCACCTACTCACCCTTGCGTCACTGGGGCGTCACAAAGGGCAAGAAGGTTGGCGTGGTAGGGCTGGGCGGACTTGGGCACATGGCCGTCAAGCTTGCCCATGCGCTCGGAGCCCACGTCGTCGTCTTCACGACGTCGCAGAGCAAAGTCGAAGATGCGCTCCGGCTCGGAGCCGATGAGGTCGTCGTGTCTCGTGACGCTGGTCAGATGCAAAAGCATGCGCGCAGCTTCGACTTCATCCTCGACACGGTAGCCGCGGATCACGACATCAATGCCTATCTCCGCCTGCTCCGGCGTGACGGAAACATTACTCTTGTCGGTGCGCCTCCAAAGCCCCTGGATGTCGCCGCATTCAACCTCATCATGGGGCGTCGCAGCCTCTCGGGCTCCGGTATCGGAGGGATTGCCGAAACTCAGGAGATGCTCGACTTCTGCGGCGAGCATAACATTACTGCCGACGTCGAGGTGATTCCGATCCAAAAGGTCAACGAAGCCTACGAGAGACTGGCCCGGTCTGACGTGAAGTATCGCTTCTCCATCGATATGGCTTCGCTCCGATCTGCGTAAGACGGCCGACCGAAGCGGAAGCGTGGAAGCGGGCGGTTCGTGCCTCGCCGGCAACCTGTCGGATAATGTGTTCTATTCGATATGCTGCTCGACGATTGCACGTTCCGCCGCCTCCGCGCGGCGCGTGACTTTCTCGCTCTGAACGCGGGCCAGCCTCGAAGCCTCCAGGAGGCCGCGGCAGTTGCAGGGATGTCGCCGTTTCACTTCATCCGGCAGTTTGCAGCTCTCTTTGGCAGTACGCCCCATCAATTCCAGATTCAACGTCGCATTGATCGGGCCAAACGCTTGCTTGCATCCCGCGAGATGTCGGTGACAGAGGTCTGCCTGGAGGTCGGCATGTCAAGTTTGGGCAGTTTTAGCACGCTTTTTCACGACCGCGTCGGCATGACCCCATCGGACTTTCAACGGCGCGCGAAAGCCATGGTTCAGGCGCCCGGGCAGCTTCCGGTTCAGCTATTCCCCGGTTGCTTCAGTCTGATGACGTTATTGCCTCCGGACGCTTTCCTTGCTTCCAATTCCGCAATTTTCAAGAAGCCAGGCCGAGCCTTGCCGGCTTAGGATGAGTGAGTATCAGAAGGAATTATCACGATGCGAATCCGTCTCACCAGCATCCTCGTCAACGATCAGGATCAAGCTCTCAAGTTCTACACAGAGGTGCTTGGCTTTCAGAAGAAGCACGAGATCCCGATGGGGCCATACAAATGGCTGACTGTGGTCTCCCCGGAAGGCCCCGACGAATTGGAGCTGTCACTTGAGCCAAACGTGAATCCTGCTGCGAAGGCCTATCAGGAGGCGATGTTTGCCCAGAAGATCCCGTTGGCCGCCTTCGAAACATCGGATATCGAGGGGGACTATAAGAGGTTGACGTCCCGTGGAGTCGTATTTCTGTCCGAGCCGCAGGAGGCAGGGCCGGTCAAGATCGCGCTCTTTTCGGATACTTGCGGCAATCTGATTCAGCTCTATCAGCCGTCAGCATAGGCGTTGGCGGAGGAGGCAATGCGCCGGCCTCGCCGGGCGAGTGGGAAGGATTGCTTTCAGCTAAGGACCCCGGACAGCTGGGCCTACAAGCGTCTGTACTCCCGGACTGTGACGGCGGCCGTCACCGCGATAGGATCCGGCAGCGTTGCGATGGCGGCTGACAGCTTGGCTGGATCCAGATGACGTGCAGATGGACCCATCGCAGCCAGCGCCGCCACGTCGGCGCTCTTGAGGTGCATCGTCCATTCGAGCGGCTTCGTCGTTGCCAACCGCAGGCATGACCCCAGCCCTCGCGCCAGTCGCGCTTCCTTGCTCGGATCAACCTTGAGGAAACCGAGCAACTCGCGCAGCTCAATCAGATGATGAGGCTGTGGAGTGACCACCATCAGCCTGCCGTTGCGGCGCAGGGTTCGATGCAGCTCCTGTGGCTGGCGAGGAGCAAAGACGACGAGTGTAAGGGCACTTGCCCCGTCCGCAACCGGTAGCCGATCCCACACGTCGGCCACGATCGAATCGACACGTTCGTGAGCTCGCGCGGCCCGTCGTGCCGCGTACTTTGATAAGTCAATCGCAAGGCCCAGACATCCGGGCAGCGAGTTGACAACCCGCGACAAGTAATAAGCCGTCCCTGCACCGACCTCCATCACAAGGTCGCCGTTCAGGTGGGAGTCGTGTAGAAGGTTTACCAGTAGCTCAGCGATAGGCTGGTAATGCCCGGCGCCCAGGAACTGCGCCCGGGCTGAAACCATCTCAGCCGAGTCACCGAATCCTGCGGGAACGGTGGCTACGCAGATTCAGATAGCCTTGACGGGCAAAGTCGAACCGATGTCCCGCACGGCAGGTCACGCCGTCTTCCACCGAGTGAAATTCAGCGCCGCAGACCGGGCATCGGAGCTGCTGCAAAACAGTCGGGTGCATAGACCCATGATAAAACGTCTCCGCCGACCGGTCAGGCCGCTGTGATTAGCCGCTGTGATTAACTGAAGATTCGCGCCCGCGCGTCCGCGCTCTGCGGGGCCTCACCGGAAACACGAAGCGCCGAGCATTTCGTCTAATGCTGAAGGAGGTGCGATGCGCCGCAGCTTGCCATATCTGTCGCTCCCTGCCATTGCGTTGTGGTGTGTGAACGCGCTATTCGCATCCTCGGACAAGCCGGAGCGCAAGCCCCCTTCTGTTTACATCTCGAAGGGCGCCTGTCCATTCGAGGGCTGCGTCTACAGCGACTGAATCGCCAGGCGCGACCTGGCCGTCTACGACCGTCCGAATGGCGCCGGGATTGTCGACAAGGTTCGTAAGGGAGAACGCGTGCATGCGATCACCGGCGAGGTTCATTGCCTCCCCGTTCGCGTCGTTGCTCGGCGCAATCACCCCGAACCAGGATCCTACGAGCCCACCTCGCCCCGAATCCGGAAAGGACAGGTCTACTATCTTCTGCATCACTTAGGCGAGGGCGCGTGGCAGGTCAGGTTCCGTGGAGCACTTACAGTTGTCGAGGGTCTCGAGCCGAATGTGCGGCCTCCAAGGACAACGTGGTGAGCGAAAATCAGGACGCCGCGGGGCAAGACCGGCTGGGTCATTGCAACAAGCAACTTCGACGGCCAGGATATGCTCGCGGAGGTTCGGCCGGAATCGAAAGGCTCACGGACGTCCTTTGCTGTAATCACCCGTAAGACGGAGAAGCTTGCTCGTATTGGGGAGGCGTTGTGCCGGCTAGGATGCTGAGGATATGGAGGACACGCTGAGAACACTCCTGATCATGGGACCTCCTCCCAGCGAACAGGTAGGCGGATACCTAACCCTAACGGGAAAGAGACGGTACCCTGATCACGAGGTCCAGAGGAGTTCCCGCGGTCACACGAATCACCCGTCGCGCTAAAACGCGCCCTAGTTTCGGGCGGTCGCTGACGACGATCGTATAAATGCCTGCGGGCAGACTGGTCAGAAGAAATCGGCCACCTTCGGTGATTACTGCGGAGGACCACGAATCCGTCTCCACGGCGACCGCAACATCAGTCATAAGAACGCCGTTCCCGTCGCGGACCTCTCCCCGGAGGCAATAAGCCCGCGCCCGTCGCATCATGATGTCGATTCCGGCTGCGTTTTTTCCTTTTGTGATCTCGACCACGGTAGCGTGCTCCTTGGAGAGAGATGCCCGGTAAAACGTCGTTTCGAATTCAGTCAAGCTCGATCCGCAACAAGTGTCACACTCTGGCGATGCGGACGGCGGATGCGTCCTCGCGACCGCACGAACGATGTACTTTCCGGGAGGGAGTCCACGAATACAATACTCGCCCCCAGAACCCGCGACAGCCCCGGAAACTGGCACTTGTCTCCCAAGATCGTCGATGAACACAGCTCCACGCAACGCGCTCACGGCGGCCGACGGAACCGGTACACCGCTTTCGTCGATTACCCGACCAGATATGCTGCAGCGTTCGGCCGCGGATATTCCTGTCGGGAACGTGATCAGGACAGCGAACATGGCCCCTAACGTAGTGGTCCCAGTAGGCCAGATCCCTCGATCACAGCCAAGCCACCCGACTTGCCTCATTCCACACCTCCATCTGTCGCCCCGTCATCGGATCTGCTGCAAGACGGTTGCGTGCACAGATCCATGATAAAAACGTCTCCGCCAGATAGATTGGGCAGTGTGATTAACTGAAGAGCTCAGCCGCGCCGCCGGGGACGTTCACGTGCGCGAAACTCTGCCGCGGCGCCGGTGGCGCGCTGGCGAGCTGGAGCAGATCCAGATGGTGCTCGGCCATGCCAGCATCCAGACGACCGAGCGACCTCGGCAGCCGGCAGGATTGGCTCACGCACCCAATGATCGAATCGGGCTTAAACTCGTCGGTTGTTAGCCGTTTCTGCTTGACGGCGTACGCTCGCTGCACTCGAAACGCGCCTACGCCCTCGCCCTCGAGGAATTCTCGCCCAGTGGAACGGGCAGGGCCGGCCGGTGTTCTCAAGGGCGACAGTGCAGGCCCTCCGCGTCCACACCGAGGCGGGCGAGGGGAAGCTCGCCAGCACTGCTCCAGATCAGCATCGTTCGCTCGTCGAAAACCCCCACAAGAACGTGCTTCACCCCCTCCACCAAATCTTGCAAAACAGCGTTCCGTGGATCAAGATAGACCCCTCGGGTAAGATCCGCTGCGTGTGTTAAGGAGGTAAAAACGAGAGTGGTCGGATAGGGACTCGCGACCGCCACTAGCTCTTCAACCGCCTTTTCATCCGCCGCGGCACCTGTTAGAAAGGCGCAAATTCTGCGCTGCCCGGGATCATGGAAGGAATCCAGCGAAAACCACTGGAGCGAGTCCGGGCGCACGTCCTCCAACCGGTATGCGGTATCGGCGACGAGCACCGCGCTCGGATCTGTCTTGAAATACCGCAGGAGCGCATTGGTCAGCGTAGACTCAAGATCCGTAGACGCAGGGTAAAAAATATCCTCGTTGAGCCGGTCCAGGTCGATGGGGGTGGACACCTCAGGTGCCCACACCCATAAGCTACCGCCCGCGATGTGCTGCTCCAAGTAAGGGCCTAGGCCGAGGCTACCCCGGAGCCGCTCGCGAAACAGCGGAATCGCGTTATTCTCCAACTGAATTGCTTTCATTATTCCTACTTCTTCGGCGTCATTGTGCCGTCTTTCCAAACATCCCACCATTTTCCACCCGGATCTTTGTAGTCCCAATGCGGGGCTTTGGGAGCGGGATGATTGAGATCAGGATGCAGGCTTTCCGTGGTGCCATTCGGATTATTCTTGACCCAGTTTCCCTGAGAACTGCCGGGAGGTCCGTTTCCTTGCCACGTCCAGTCAGGTCCAGGAGCCACGGCCCCGTCATCGCCTGGCCAGCCGTACGGACAAGGGACGCGTTGCGACCAGACGTTGTATAATCCCTGGATGGCAGCTCCCGCCAACAGTGCGACCTCTGCCAACACTCGGACGCCGTTCCAGAGAGAGCAGAGCCGAGGCTCGCCGATAGTGCACGGCGGGAATGAAACCACGGTTGCCCCTTGCAGGAAGTTGTATTCTTCGAGGATGTTGTACGCGGGACCGCTGACGTTAACGTTGTACGTCCCGTCGCCGTTCGACGACCATTCCGCCGTAGCATTCGCCAAGCTACCGTTGCTCAGCAGCGCCGTTGGCGTATCGGCCCGCACGGCCGTCGTGCCCAAATAGCCGTATTGCACGGTTACATAGGTCGCTCCTCAACGACCCGCATTAGCGATCCGTGCTCCAGGTAGAGACTGAAAATCGCCCACACGCGCGCGGCCTCGTCCTCGTTCACGACCAGTGCGGGCCGCGATCGCTCAGGTCGTAGCCGAGCATCGGAATGCCGCCGACGACTGTTCAGGCGCCGACCGGAAACGGCACGCCCTCGGCCAGCCTCAATTCTCCGGTGGCGGAGTTGTAGTCCGCGATCTGCGCCTCCGCACGTGCACAGATGTTGGTGACGGTGTAGCGCGTGTCGTGGAAATAGAAGTGGATGTAATCGATGCCCGGACGATTCACCTTCGCGAGAGTGGCCAGATCGAGATCGGTTCGGAGCACGAGTGCACCGTAGGAGTCGTAAACGCCGCCATCGAGCACGGTGGCGTGGTCACGGAGACGCACCTCGTAGATGTCCTCGGGGTCTCCCTTGCCGCACACGAAGGTCGTCGAGTCCCAGGAGACGGACGGGTACTTGGCGGCATCGAAGTGGATTGCGCCCTCGAGGGCATGGTCGTATTCCAGATCGAACTGCAGTCCGAGGCCGGTCAGGTCGGTCCGCGGCAGCGGTTTCGTGCGCAGATGGTTGAAGTAATCGTAGGCGTTGTAGAAGCAGAGAACAGCGAAATCCTTTGGCGCCTGGAAAATGCCGGAGATGGACAGAGCGGTCTCGGTGGCGTCGTGAATGGTGGTTGTCGCGGCACGGCCGGAGAACCCTTGCACGTGCATGTTCCGGCGCGGGCCGAAGATGTGGAGTGATTCGTCGGACACCAAGCCTCTCAAACGGCCATATGCTGAAAGAAGTATGCGTTCTCAGGTCGAAGCTGCTCCATCGGCGCTGGTCCGGTTTGTTCAGAATCTCGCGCGTTCAGTGGCATGTTCGGCTATGGGTTGGCTGGCGGGTGCCGCGATTCTGGCCTTGGTTCAAATGACCTTCGGAGATCCGAAGGAACTGCGCTTCATTCTGGGAGTCTCAGCGATGTTTGCTGCCCGGACCTGGGTCCTCACAGGTCCGCTGCTTGCACTCCTCGACCCCCAACGACAGCGTTTCGCCACTGCGAGGAGCGCGTTCTGGGTAGGCGCACTCCAGGGAGTACTCGCCCTGCCCATGGCAGGCTTAGTTCCGTCTCTGAATCTCTCGGGACCAACATTCTGGGTATTGCACCTATACGTGGTCGCTGGGCTGGTGGGCGGAACTGCGTTCGCGTTGTACTATCGCGGTCTGTTGAGGTACAAACCAGCTGAGTGATTCTGGCTTTCTCAAGTCTGGATCACAACCGTCAAGTCCAATCCTGGGTTCGGCGACGCAACCGCCAGAAATCGAACGTCAAGTCGTCGCCCTCATTTAGGAAGGGCGTCAGGCAAATCGTCGGGCGCCCAAGGAATGGTCCTTTCGTGAAGATCGCCGTAAACGTCTGGTTGTCCGGATCGGCCGCGAGTACCTCGACGTACTCCATATAGCTGGCCGGCTCCGCGAATTCTTCCTGCTCTTTGGCGCCAGCTGCCGCGACGCCCGAATGCTGCTGCCCGGTGCGGCGCATTCTCGACGCCAACGCGCTGATTTGTTCGTGGTTCACACAGCCGAGCCACGCGAGATCGGCGTGGCCCCGAATCTCGCCCCTGTCGATCATCTCCCGGGACTGGAACGCCAGCGCCATCACCTGTGTGTGCGCGGGAAGTGCCCTGGTCTGGCTGGTCCCGGAGCAGTCGGTGGCCGACCGACTCGGCGACCTGATCCCGCACCTCATGGAGCTGCCTTTCGAGAACCGCCACGCGCTGCCGAACGACGAGATTCAGGAGCTTCGAATCCACGTCGAAGTTATTGCAGCGGCTCTACAATCTAGACCCGTTGCTGAACTGGGGGATCGCTGAACAACTCATCGACTTGCAGAATCGCCGTAACCGGTTGCTGCGAGAGGAGGTGTCCTACGGGAGGCTTCAGGCTCTACTATGATGTGATTGGCTTCACAAAATCGGCTTTACGAGCCATGCGTCTTGAGGTTGACCGCCTCCTTTGAGGTGCTCCTGGTTCGGACCGCATTCCGGCGAAGGCCGCAGGATGACACGTTCGAAAATCTTCGACCGGGCTACGCTCTCAACCGGCCTGTCAACAAACGGAGACCTGTCAACGGAGAAAACGGAGAGTTCAAGGGGTTGAGCGAGGCTAACGGTCTCAACCTGCATGGTTGAGAGCGTATCCCGATTGATGGCGTTTCCAATCGGAGAACCGCGCCGAAACGCAAATGCCGGCGCATGTTTGGGATAACTGGCGGCCGCAAACGGCGATGGCGTCAAGCGAAACGGCGGCGGGAAGTTACGGAGTTGGGAAGTGGCTCCAGCCGAATGTGCGGCCTCCAAAAACAACGTGGTGGGCGAAAATCAGGACGTCGCGGGGCAAGACCGGCTGGGTCATTGCAACGAACAACTTCGACGGCCAGGATATGCTCGCCGAGGCTCGGCCCAGTGATGTTACCACTAGATTGCTAGTCGTGAACGCTTTACGGCCGCACCACCCGCTGGCAGTACTGCCGCGAGCAGAGAGCCCAATTCTGGAAGACGCATGCCGTTCGAATGTCTTGCTGACTACGGAGAGCCGTCCGCCGGGATTCGCGAGGCAATCCCAATGGCTCTAGTTGAGCTGAAGTTCTGATACAGTTTTGGGATGATCGTGTATCTGAGGTAGTTTAGCGGAGTTACTCATAAAGAACTCCTCAGGGAAGGCAGAGTGAATGGCAGCAGTTTGCACAAGGCGGCACTAGCGGCGTTGGCGTAGAGTTCCGCGCACCGATGCGGGAGCACGTAGGAACGCTTCTGGGTAACATCGATATGAGCATATCAGGGGCGCATCAGGAAAACGGTGATCCGCAGAATGGTGGTCCTGACTCCGAGCGCGATTTCGCTCGCGAACTCTACCTGCGGCACCTAGAGCATGCTTGGGCTGACCTGCAAAGTGCGTCCGATGCCTTAGATAAGAGCATTCTCACCTATTCGAGCGCGGGCCTCGGCGTTTCGCTGGTCTTCATCAAAGATATCGTTCCTTTGGAGCAGGCCGTGGGGCTGTGGATGCTCTACTGCTCTTGGTTTGCCTTTGGTGTTGCGATAGTGGTTACTGTCACATCCTACTTCATCAGCATCAGGGCACAGCGGAAGCATGCTACACATTTATACAAATACTACATCAAACGACAGTCCGAATACTTGGACGCCGAGAACAAGCCGTCCTCGTGGGTAGGGTTGCTGAGACTGGTTTCATTCATTTGCTTTGTCTCCGCAATTGTAGTTACGATCTTATTTTCTTTCCTGAATGTTAAGGAGTTGAGGCGTATGAGCGATCAGAAAAACACGAGCGGTCCCACCAATCTGCACGAGGGTCGGCAAACTGATGTGTCCTTGGGACGGCAGCCGATGCCCATGACGCCTTTGCCGACCAATCCCGCGCAGCAACAGACCACCCCTGCGAACCAAAATCAGAATCAGAAGAAGTAGGAATCCTGAGAAGTTGCCGCCAGTAGCGACCTGTCGCTGTGAAGGAGGGGTATTGCCGCTGCGAGGTGGAACTTGTCCAGGGTAGGTGTGCCAGATGGCCGCTACTGCCCGCTGCAGCGGAAGCTGCCAGCGCTTCGGCTGGTGCCTCATAAATGGCAGGTGCCCGATGGGGCGCAACACGGCCTCGCCCACGTGGAAGTGGCCGCTCGGTATCTGAGGCATCTCAGGAATCGCCTCTTCGATACTCGTGCGCGAGCCAGTTCAGCATCGTGATCTGGTTGGTTCGCTCGCGGCTGCCACAGCCGAGCCGGGCGAGGTCGGCGAAGCGGCCAATCTCCCCCAATCGATTACTCCTGAAACGGGAGCGCAAGGGCAGCGGGTGTGTGATGCGTAGGAATCTACCTTGTTTGGCTGGCCCTGGTAGCAGAAACGGAAATACTGGCAGACGTGTGAGCCAACGGGCAACCGTACCGTCAAGCAAAACAGGGCGGGAAGTTACGGAGTTGGGAAGTGGCTCCCCGGCATGGATTCGAACCACGATTCACGGCTCCAAAGGCCGCTGTCCTACCGTTAGACGACCGGGGAGTGTGGTCGGACGACCTTCTTTAGTTTACCGCAAGGCGATGGCTGGCTTCAGCTTGGACGGTAGCGGTCGCGGCAGGATTCCGAGCAGAAGTGAACCAATTCCCCCCGAAAGCTCTTCTTAACAGACGAAGCGGTCGAGACATAGGTCCCGCAAACAGGGTCACGCTTCAGTTCTCCCTGCAAAGGAACGTCCGGCCTTTGCGCGCGGCGCTGTTCAGGAGAAGTTGGCTGGAGAACTTCGGACAGACCCTTTGCAAGCAGCCCGATTACCCCCCGGAGGAGGGTAATCAGGATGATCATTACAAGGAGGATGACGACAAGACGGAACATTTGGAAGGGACGCCGCCAAACTCAAAGACGGCGCCCATCACCATGGGGATTACTTCTTCCTGGACTTCTTCTTTTGTTCAGCCGCAGGGTTATTGTATTCGGTCTGGACCTTGCTCTCCAGCGAGGCGATCATCGCCTTTGCCGATTCCGCGTTCGGTCCGTCGGGCTTCAACTGGAGATACTTCTCAAACGCCTCGCGAGTTCCCGGAGGAGCGTCGAACTTCCCGTCTGGGGTCGGCTTGGCCTTGCCTACCAGGTAGATCCCGTATTGGTACTGCGCCTCGGCGTAGTTCGGGTCGGCTTCCACCGCCTTCTTGAACGCTTCCCCAGCCGCCTCGGTCTGGCCGGTATTGGTCAGCACCGCTCCCAGGTTGTAGAAATACTGTCCGGCCCTCGCAGGCTCCAGTTCGGCCGCCTTCGTCAACTCCGCCTTCGCCTCATCCAGCTTCTTCGCGCGGGCCAGCGCAAGGGCGTAGTTGTTCCTTGTGCCGCCGTCTTCCGGTTTCAGTTCAACCGCCTTGCGGAACGCGTCCAGCCCCTTCTCAATGGTCGCTGTCTGTTCGGCTCCGGTCTGGCTATTGGCTAAACCCATGTAGGCTTCGGCGAGATTGGCCCATACGGCATACTGCTTCGGATCGATTTCGCTGGCCTTGGTGAAGTGCTGGACAGCAGTGGCGAACTGCTTCGTCTTCAGGGCCTCCATTCCGGCGTTGAACGCGTCGTTCAACTCCTTGTTCTTGGCCAGTTCCTTCTGACGTTCTTTGATCTGCTTCTCCAGCGCGGCCCGCTGTTCCGGAGTCATGTCGCGAGCCTGCTCCTGAGTGATCGTGCCTGTCTCGGCAGCCTGCTGCATTGCCTGCTGCCTCTTCTTAATCTCCTGAAGGTCAAAGTCTACGGTAATCGGATCGCCGAGACGCGTTTGCACGCCATTGGCAACGTCTCGCTGCTGCCCGTCCACAACCAGCGTCACCTTGTACCTGCCAAGAGGGAGACCAGCGTGAAAGTAGTGCCCCTTCTTGTTGGTCTTCACCTTGTAATTCCCCTTAATGTCAAGGCGTTCGATCTGAATGAGGGCGTCCTTCAGGGGCTGACCATCTTCTCCCTTGACGGTACCTTCAATAGACCCTGTCTGTCCCCATGAAAGCCCAGCGAATAGCAGACAAGAAAGGGTCGCCAAGCCCAATTTTCGCAACCTGGCAGCCATTAACAGACCTCCAACTCTGATTTCACGCACTATCACACAGGATACTACAAACTCGAGACCGCGGGGGAGCGGAAATGCTTGCAACCGGAAGAGAGGGGAGCGGTTCTCCCGATGTCGGAAACCTCACAGAGACGGGCTTGCCAGGAGCTTTCGCGAAAACTGTCCTTATTAGTATTTGTTCCTGGCAACACTTCTCGTACCCAGGATGGCTGGAACTACGTCGAATAGGTTAGCGGACGCTATATAATGGAGGACATACCAGGGTCTCCAATGCGCTTGGCCGTTCTGCTCGCTCTGTTCTTGTCTTCTCTTGCGATTGCCCAGACTCCTCTTGAGGAGGCCCTGAATCTGTACAACCGGACACAGTATGAAGAGGCTCTGAAAATTCTTTTGCCTTTGAAGGTGAAGTCAGCTCCGGTGTACGAGCTGATTGGCAAGAGTTACTTCATGTCCGGCGACTTCAAGCGGGCGTCGCAGTATTTTGAGAAGGCAATCCAACTCGAGCCGGGTAACTCCAGCTACCACAACTGGTTAGGCAAGGCTTACGGCCGGCGCGCGGAAATGGCCAACGTCCTGGCGGCGCCAGGGCTCGCCTCGAAGGCGCGCAAGAGCTTTGAGAAGGCCGTTGAGCTCGACCCTCGAAATCTCGAAGCTACGAACGATCTGCTTGAGTACTACCTGGAGGCCCCGGGCTTCCTGGGCGGTGGAATCGACAAGGCAGCCGCGCTGAGCGGAAAGATTCGGGAAGTGGACCCGATTGAGTACCACTGGGCGCAGGCCAAGATTGCAGAGAAGCGGAAGGAGTTCCACACTGCCGAGCTGCAGCTCCGGCGGGCGGCGGAACTGGCTCCGCAGCAGATCGGGCGGTTGCTCGATCTCGCAAAATTCCTGGCAAGACAGGGTAAAGTTCAGGAAAGCGAGGCGGCTTTCGCTGCCGCGGAAAAGCTGGCGCCTGGCAGCCCGAAAATCATGTTCGAGAAGGCGAGCACCTATATCCGCCTGAAACACAATCTCGAAACGGCCCGGCGCCTCCTCCAGCAGTACCTTCGCTGCGATCTGACGCCGGACCTGCCTTCCAAGGCGGAAGCCGAAAAGTTGCTCAAAGCGAGCTACGGCGGGTAAAGGATGAACTTTGGCGAGGCGCTCCGGTTCGCCTTTGATGCGCTTCGCGCCAATAAGATCCGTTCACTCCTTACGGCGCTGGGGCTTGTCATTGGGAATGCTTCGGTCATCCTCGTGGTGACCATCTCTCTCACCAGCCGCGACTACATCCTCGACCAGATCCGGGCCATCGGCTCCAACCTCGTCTACGCCTACTACGAAGCGGGCAGCCGCACTGCCATGCTGGTGGAGTCCGATTTTGTCAAACTTGGCGATGTGCAGGCGGTCCGGGAACAGCTCGGTTCGCGGATTGTTGCTGCGACCGGGGTAATCACCAACTACGATCGCCTCTACATCAACGGCCGTGCAGAGGACATCGCGGTCATAGGGGCAGACGATCAGTACGCGCTGGTGCGAAATCTCGTCGTGTCTTCTGGCCGCTTCCTGGACGCCAGCGACGTCGAGCTGCGGCAAAAGGTGGCGCTGCTGACTACGCAGCTCGCCAAGCGCCTTTACGGCAGCGACGAATCTGCAGTTGGACAGGTGCTGAAGCTCTCCGGCCTGCAATTTACCGTGATCGGAACTTTCCGTGAGAGAACTTCCACGTATGGCCTGAGCGAGCTCAACTCGGAAACCGTACTGATTCCGATCACCGTGATTCGCTATTTTACGCAGGTGGAACGCGTCGATCCCCTGTATGTCCAGGCACGATCCGCGAGCGACGTGGAGCCCGTGGCTGCGGAAGTACGCCGGATTTTGGAAAGCAGGCACAGGCCAGGCGCACGATACCGCGTAGAGACGTTGACCGCGATCCTCGATGCCGCCAAGAATATCGCCGCGATCCTCACGCTTGTGCTCGTGCTCGTATCTGCGATCGCGCTGATTATTTCAGGCATCGGCATCATGAACATCATGCTGGTGACCGTTACGGAGCGGACGCGGGAGATTGGAGTTCGTATGGCGGTCGGGGCGTCCCGGCGCGATATTCTGGGACAGTTTCTACTGGAGGCCGTGACCCTCAGCATAGGCGGAGGAATGGTCGGAATTTTGGTTGGCGTCGCCGGTCCTCTTGCCGCAAACTTTTTCCAGGATCAGGTGAAGATCCCCATTTCGATGTTGTCCATCGTCATTGCCTTTGCCGTTTCCTTCCTGGTGGGTCTGGTGTTTGGCTTGTTACCGGCAAGCCGCGCGGCACGTCTGAACCCTACTGAGGCGTTACGGTACGAATGACCGCTGCGGGCTGCAGCGCTTTCTTATCTGGAGAGGGATTAATGAGATTTTTCATAGGATTCCTGTGCCTGTGCTCTGCCGCTTTCTGTGAGGTGCGAACGATTACCTTGCGGGAAGCGGTCGACCTGGCGTTAAAGCAAAATCCAGACATGACCCTGGCGCGACTGGATGAGCAGCGAGCCGTCTATTCGGCAAGGCTCGCCGCCGATCCGTTCACGCCGAAAGTCTACGTCGGCAGCGGACTGGCTTATTCGAGCGGCTTCCCGATGAGTCTTGAGGGATCCTCCCCTTCCATTCTTCAAGCCCGGGCCAGCATGTCGATCTTTAACCGTCCCTTGAGCTATCAGGTGGCAGCCGCCCGGGAGAATGCGAGGTCTGCTGCGATCGACACACAGGCGAAGCGGGAAGATGTGGCCCTGCGGACGGCAACGCTTTATCTGGACGCGCAGCGGGCCGCCCGAAACCTCGACCTGGCGCGGAGGCAGGTGGAGAATCTGGAACGCGTTGCCGAAACGGTCAAGGCCCGGGTGGCCGAGGGGCGGGACCTTCCGATCGAGGTCAAGCGGGTCACCGTAAATCTGGCGAGAGCCCGGCAGCGCGTCAAAGTGCTGGAAGGAGAGCAGGAGTATGCGGGCCGCTCTCTAGCCGCTGTCTTGGGGTTCTCTGCAGAGGACCGGATCGCGACCGTGACGGAAGAGCAGACTCCGTTGGAGATGCCGGAGAGCGAGGAGGTGCTGGTGGAGGAAGCCCTTCGAAACAGCCGGGAACTGCGGCGGCTGGAGTCGCAGGTGCTGGCCAAGGGGCTCGAGCTCAAGGGATACGAGGCCTCCCGCCTTCCTACTGTCGACCTGGTTGCTCAGTATGCGCTGCTTGGCCGGTTCAACAATTACGAGGATTTCTTTAACCGCTTTCAACGGAACAACGGGCAGCTTGGCGTGGCCGTGCGGCTGCCGATTCTGCCTGGCGGAGGCGCCTCAGCACAGCGGGGGCAGGCGGAAGTGGACCTTGCAAAACTCAAGGCCCAGATAGCGTCGACCCGAAACCGAATTATCCTCGATGCCCGCCGCAGCTACCAGGATTTGATGGAGGCCCAGGCAGCCCGGGAGGTTGCAAAGATGGACCTCGACCTGGCTCGCGAGCAGCTTTCCGTGCTGCTCGCACTCATGGAAGAGGGACGGGCGACGACGAGGCAGATCGAAGAAGCGCGTTTCCTCGAAAATGAGCGCTGGATTGAGTACTACAACGCGCTGCACACACTGGAGCAGGCCAAGTTGAACCTGTTGCGGCAGCGCGGAGATCTGCTAGCCGCGCTCCGCTAGAGACGGATCGTCGCCTAAGCTCCGCCGGCTGCCGGCAGTACCCAGTCCGCGGGCGCCTGCCCTTCCGGAAGCAGCGAGCCTTTCTCCAGGTAGCGGACTTTTGTAGCGAAGCGCGCAGCGTGAGGATCGTGGGTCACCATCACGATCGTCTTGCCGAACTCCTTGTTCAGGCGCGACAGCAGTGTAAGCACCTCCTGGGCGGAAGCGGCGTCCAAGTTACCGGTCGGCTCATCGGCGAGGATGAGATCGGGATCGGTGACGATGGCTCGCGCGATGGCGACGCGCTGCTCCTGACCGCCTGAGAGCTGCCGCGGCATGTGATTCAGCCGCTCGCCGAGGCCGACGAGTTTCAGCGCCGTCTCGGCGTGCTTCAGCCGCTCCTTCTTCTTCAGATTTGTCAGCTTGAGAGGCAGTTCGACATTCTCGAGCGCCGTCAGCACGGGAATCAGGTTGAACGACTGAAACACGAAGCCGATGTGCTCGTTTCTCCACCTTGCGATGGAACGGTCGCTCAGCGACCTCAGGTCTTCCCCCAGCACGCGGATTTCGCCGCCCGTTGGCCGGTCCATCGCTGCGATGAGGTGCAGGAGCGTCGATTTCCCGGAACCGGACGGACCCATTAACGCGACGAACTCCCCCTTGTGGATGTCAATGTCTACGTCCTTCAGCGCGACGACATGGAACTCGTCGCGAACGAATTCCTTGCTGAGATTGCGGGTCTGAATTACGATCTCGCTCATTGTTTATCCTTGCCTCGGACGAACTTTGTCGCCGTCCTTCAGTTCGGAGGGGGGATTGACGATCACATCCTCACCGCCAATGAGACCCTCTTCAATGCGCATCCCCTGCGAGCTGACACCGCCTGTTCTTACCGTCCGGCGGACCGCCCTTCCATTTAAAACAACGAACACGGCATTGTTGCGCACAGCGCTCGAAGGGACGAAGATGACAGGACGCGAAGGACCGGAAGCATCCGGCTCCTTTTCGTCGCTAATGAAGGCCACGCTGGCATTCATTTCCGGACGCAGAAGGTCGTCCGGATCGAGCACCTTCACTTTCACCTGAACGGTGGCCTTCTGACGGTTCGCTTCCGGCGAGATTTCTCCGATAATGCCGGAGTACTTACGATCCGGATACGCATCCGTCGTGATGATCGCGCGCTGTTTCGGTTTCAGCTTGGCAAAGTCGTTCTGGCTGATGTCGAGCTCGGCTTCGAGGTCGCGAAGATCGGCCAGCGTTACGACATAGCCCTTTGCGCCGCGTTCTCCGACAAAGCTGGTGGTCACAAATTCTCCCTTCTCGACGCCGCGTTCGAGAATGGTGCCCGTAACGGGGGCGCGGATCTCCGTATTGCGAAGCTGGTTTTCATAGAAGGCGACTGCGCCCTTGGCCTGCTCGATCTGGCCGCGGACCGCAGCGATCTGCTCCTCGCGTGGGCCTTTCAGCACGAGTTCCAGCGTCTTTTCCAGCGCGGCCAGACGGGCTACCTGGGCGTCGTACCGGGCCTGCGCGTCGTCCAGCTGCTGGACTGGGATTACCTGCTCTGCTACCAGCTTCCGGGCGCGCTCCAGATTGACACGCGCGTTCTCGACCTCTGCCTTGGCCTCAGCGACATTCGCCTTCGCGACCTCAATTTCTTCCGGACGCGAGCCGTTCTCCAGCTCCCGCAGCCGGGCTTCGAGGTTCATCAATTGCCCGCGCGCCTGCTGAAGCTGAGCGCGGTATTCATCGTCCTCGAGGCGAACGATGACCTGTCCCTCCGTCACCTTGTCACCCTTGTCGACACCGATCCAGGCCACGCGTCCGAGCACCTTGGAGGCAACTTGAATCTTGTGAGCGGCCACGATGTAGCCGGTGGCATTCAGAATGACGGACCCGCCGGCGGGGCCGCCCGAATCGGCAGCTCTTACGCGCAGGATTTCGACTTCGGCGGCTCCGTTAATGCGCGAGTAGACAAAATTCCCCGCGCCCAAAAGGAGGAGTAGGCCAATGCCTGCGATAATCCAGCGCGTTGCCCAGGGCGAGGCCTCAGGGGCACGCTTACTGCGATCAATACGTAGGCTCTTGAGTTCAGAATCCATGCGAACAGTCCCGTCAGATCTCACGTAAAGCCGTTAGTATTTCTTTCCTTGCCGCATTGGAAGCGGGGAAAAGTCCTCCGAGCGCTCCGAGGATGACGGCAAAGGTTAGCCCAATCGCTATGATTGTCGGGCTTATCCGGTAATCGAAAGCGATTTCGCTGAAAGTCACGAAGTTTCCGATGCCTGTCGTAATGCCATTCAATGGCAGGACCAGAATGACTCCGATCAGCCCTCCGAGCAGCGAAAGAACCAGCGATTCCAGCAGAAAGCTGGCGAGGATCGATGCACGCGAGAAGCCCAGCACTCGCAGAGTGCCGATTTCACGGGCGCGGCGCGAGACGGCCGCGTACATCGTGTTCATCGCCGCGAAGCAGCTTCCGACGGCCATGATGATAGAGACAAAGATTCCGAGAAACTGGACCGGCGCCCCCGACTGGGTCTGAGACTCGTAGTAATCCTTCTCGGTTCGCGCGCTTACGTTCAGGCGTTTGTCCGATTCCAGGTCATTCACCAGCGCGGCAACCGTGACAGCATCGGTAGCGCGCACCAGCGCCGAACTCAATGCCTCTGAACGGTTGTAGTCGCTGCTCGCCTGGTTCAGGTCCGCGAAGATCTCACTGTTGATCGCCGATCGTCCCGCGTCCATCACGCCGACCACTTCCCAGTCTCCTCGTCCAAAGCGCAGCTTCCCTCCGAGCCTCGCATCTGGAAAACGGCTCGCAATGGATTTCCCCACCACGACTTCCCGTTTTCCAGGCTCAAACCAGCGTCCCGCTACGAGCTTCGCGTTTTCACGCATCGCAAGCCCCATCGGCGTCAAGCCGCGCAATGTCACGTTGATGCCATCCGGCGCATCGACACTGGCAAGGTTGATGACCGTCACCATCTCGAGCGAGACCATTGGTTCTCCGGCGGCGTCACGCGCAATCCCCGCCTTGAACTTCAGGTCCTGGAACTGTTGACGAGTAAAATTGCTCACAAGTTCGGATGTTGAGCCTTTTCGCATCACCAGAACGTGCAGTGGGTGTCCGCTGGCTTCAAACGCTGTCCGCAGTCCATTCACCAATGCGAGTACCGCCAGCAGCACTGCTACTGTGAGCGCAATGCCGAGCGCGGTCATCAGGGTTGTCATCCGCCGTTCTTTCAGATTCCGAAGGTTGTAGGAAACAGGAATCGCCATAAATTCCTCTCACCCTGAAAACTTGAGCGCTTCCACAATCTTCGTACGAGAGGCGCTCCAGGCTGGCACAAAAGAGCTGACGACGCCGATCAGCGCGGCAATCAAAAGAGAGACTGCAATCACGTAGGACTCCAGTCTCAGACCGCTAACTATTTGAAGATACGCGGGAGCTTGCCGCAGTGCCGCGCAAAGCAGCGATGCGAAAATGCAGCCGACGATACCGCCCGCGACGCCGATAAAGGCGGCTTCTGCGACGATGATGCCCATAATCGCCCGCGACGTGAAGCCGAGAGTCTTCAACACGCCTACCTCACGGATGCGCTCGCGAACTGACATCGCCATTGTGTTGGCCGAGACCAGCAGGATTGTGAAGGTCAGCGCCGCGGAGATGCTGAAAAGGAACATCTTCACATTCCCGAGAAAGGCGATGAAGCTCAAAGCGAACTGCCGTTCGGTTTCGGTGCGCGTTTGCACTGTGGCGTTCTCGAAGAGGCTGTCGATCGCCTTGGCGATTGACGTGGCCGAATCGGGGTCGTCGATGAGGATAGTGAAAGTTCCGGCGAAATCGCGTCGTCCGACAGGAAGGCTCTCGTACAGATAGTTGATGTGGAAGAACATCACGTCGTCGCCTTCGTCGGCCTCGTAAATTGCCCGGATTGTGAACTCGTAGTCGCCTGGGAAGATGTCGCCGCGGAGCAGCACCTTATCGCCGAGCTTAAAGCCGAGCCTCTTGGCAAGGGCGGCTCCCACCAGGCATCCCGTCCGGTCGCGGAGGAAGGCCTCCTTCTGGTCCTCGGGAATGCGGTATTCAGATTGTATTGTGAGCAATGCGTCTGGATCGACCGCGAAACGGGCGAAGAAGTTATTGGGATCCCGCTCATCCTTATATATGCCGCCGAACCACTGGTTGACACCAACCGCAACAACCCCGGGCACTTGCCGGATCCGGTCGCGGTAGTAGACTGGCATCGGCACTGTGAGCGAAATCTTGTTCCTGGTGACGAGACGTCTCGCCTGGGCAGGCGGCGTGTCACTCAAGTACAAGGCGTTATAAATGGCGAGCAGCAGGCTCAGCAGGCACAGCGAGGCGGCAATACTGCAAATCGTAAGGATGCTGCGGCGCCTGTTTCTCAGCGCATTTTTTGTGATCAACGAGACATATCGAAACACAGGACACCCCCCTAGCTGCCTTAGGACGATAGCTATTACGACGATTGTACTGAGAATGTTCCGTTAATCTAAGGTAAGAAATTGAAAACTTCCACAGATGAGCTGTTCATGCAGGAGGCGATCCGGCTGGCCCGTGACGCTGCCGAACGACAGGAGGTCCCTGTCGGTGCGATCGTCGTTCGCGAGGGTGAGATTCTCGGGAGGGGAGGGAATTCGCCGATCTCCGCAAACGATCCGACCGCTCACGCCGAAATCCTCGCCATTCGGCAAGCCGCAAAAGCTCTCGGCAACTACCGCCTGGAGGGATGCACCCTCTATGCAACGCTTGAGCCGTGTGTGATGTGCGCCGGCGCTCTGGTGGCTTCCCGCATCCAGCGTCTCGTATTTGGAGCTCGCGATCTACGTTTCGGCGGCGTGCGTAGCAAGTTCCGCATCGCGGACTCGGACTTGCTGAATCATCGCGTGGACGTGGTTGAGGGCGTCCTGGCAGTAGAATGTGTCGAGCTCTTGCAGCAGTTTTTCCGTCAGCGCCGGTAGTTTTGATCCTCCTACGTTTCCCAAGGGCGCGCGATCCCTTGCCGGTATGCGTGGACGAGCGTCTGAATTGCTTCAACCGTTGCCTGCGCGTGCTCTCTCCGGGTCATCAGAGACACGTGGTCGGAGCCGGGAACGATGCGGAGCATGCTGTTGCTCGAAAGGGTCGCCAGCTCCCGCTGGAGGCAGTGCCATTGCTCCGTCATGCCGTCTACGCGGTATTCCGCGCTGATCACCGCGACCGGCAGATCTCCCAGCGTGTCAGCTTCGCGAACCTGGTCGCAAATTGTGTTCCAGTTTTGAGCTTCTTCGTTCGTCGTGTCCAGATGCCGTTCCCAGCAACACAAGGTACGAAACACCGCGGCCGATTCCGGGGGCAGACCAGCGGTCATGTGGCTACGATAACCGGTAAGCCGCAGAACGCCGACTCGTGCCAGCCACGGGGCGATGGCGAGCTGACGAAAGAACGATGCATGCGCCTCTTCGCTCGCTGGCGCGTAGCGCTTGCGCTGATCGGGGTGAGCCGAATCCACCAACACGAGTCCCACTACCTCGTCTCGGTACGTATAGGCGAAGAGGCGTGCCAGCAGGCCTCCAAGCGAGTGCCCTGCCATGATGTATGGAGGAGGCACGCCGGCCTTCTCCAGGAGTGTGTGCAATTCATGGACCGCGTTTCGCGCATCCCGAGGGCGCGTGGAACACTCACTCCAGCCGAGACCTGCGCGGTCGTACGCACAAACGCGTGTAATGTTTGCAATCTCAGGCTGTACCCACGCCCACTGGGCGGACATGCTGGTGAGGCCCGCTTCGAGAATGACCGCTGGCTGGCCGGCGCCTTGATCCACGAGATGCAACTTGAACCCGCCGATGTCAACCAACCTTCCGGGCGGTACGTGCTTGCGGCGCTCGCGTCCGGTAGCGATCGCCTGGTACGCAGCCCCGGTTGCCGATAACGTAGCTGCGACTGCCGTCAGACCAAGGACGGCCCGCGAGGTAACCCGAGCGACGTTCATCTCATCCTCTGCGGGGATTTCATCCCCCTGCAGGTTTGATGCGGTTCGGTACCGAAAAAGTTCCAGTAGGGCGCTATGCTGATGAGAAACCGCGGCTTTCAGGACGCGCTGCGGCGGATCTCAACGCCCGGCCTCTTGAACAGCTCCGGATGCAGCTCTACGCCGTGCCCGGGGCATTCCGGGATCGGAATTCTTCCCTCGACGACCATCGGCAGGCCTGTCACAAGCCCGTTGTATTCGTCGAGGTAATGCCGCCGAACGGTTTCCAGTATCTGAAGATTCGTGAGATTTGCAGCGAGGTGCACGGAAGCCGCATGTAAGACCGGTCCGCCGCAGTTGTGCGGAGCCACCGGAAGGTACCATGTTTCGGCCATCGATGCGATCTTCTTCGCTTCGGAAATCCCGCCGCACCAGCAGATGTCCGGCATCACGATGCTTGCCGCGCGGTTCTCGAACAGCTCCCGGAATCCCCACCGGGTCATCAGCCGTTCGCTGAGGCACAGCGGCAGACGGGTCGCCTGAGCAAGTTCGCGATAGCAGGACAGATTGTCCTGCGGCAGCATCTCCTCGAGCCACATCGGCTCGTAAGGCTCAAGTGCTTGTGCAATCCGGATGGCTGAGGGCAGATTCCAAAACCCGTGGAACTCCATTGCCACCTGCATTGAGTCGCCGAACTCTTCGCGAATCAGGCGCAGCGGCTCGAGCCCTCGGCGCAGCTGCTCCGGCGAGATCGACTGTCCCCCCGTTTCCGCCGCGATCGGGTCGAACGGCCAGATCTTCATGGCCCGGATGTTTTGCGCGGCCAGGGATCGTGCAAGCTCGACGGGTTGCGTCAGGAAGTCGTAGTGGTCGTAGCAGGTGTTGTAGACAGGGATGCTGCCGCGCGATGCGCCTCCGAGCAATTTGAAGATCGGAGTATTGCTGGCTTTGCCGGCAAGGTCCCACAGCGCGATATCGATGGCGCTGATCGCCCGCATCTCCGCTCCCGCCCATCCGGCGTAGCTGACGCGCTGGTACATGTCGAGCCAGAGCTTATCGATAGCGGATGGATCGCGGCCGAGGAGCACGGGCGCGAGAGACCTGTGGATTACCTCTTCGGCGGCGTGCGGCGACGGGTATGTTTCTCCTAATCCCGTCAGTCCCTCATCTGTGTGGATACGGACCCACATCCACTGAATCGGTCCCGCGTGGACGGTGATTCCACGCTCCATCGTGATGGTTTCGATCGAGGTGATTCGCATCGTCGTTTCGTGTCTCTATGCCTGCATGCGGATCGGCCTCATGTCCCTGAGCATGAGGTGTACTACTGCAAACGCGATCAGGTGGAACGTGCCCATGATTAGGAACATCGGCGTGTATCCGAAGTGGCTCACGATATAGCCGGGTAGAACCGCGGAGAAGATGACACCCCCGAGTCCCCCAAAACAACCGCCGATTCCCGTCACGGATGCCACCGCCTGGCGTGGGAATATGTCGGATGTCGTGGTGTAGAGATTGGCGGACCAACCCTGGTGTCCCATTGTCGCGAAACAGACGAGCGCAATCGCGACGGCGGGCGACTCCGCCAGCACGGCGAGGGCAGCGATTGGCATGCAGCCGGCACACAGAATCATCGCGATTTTTCGTGCTCGCCCGTTCGGCATGCCGCGCCGGATCAGATGCCCGGAGATCCAGCCTCCTCCCACACTGCCGAAATCGGCCATCAGATAGACGACCGGCAGCGCCCACCCGATCTCTTCAAGGCGGAAGTGGCGCTCGTTGAAGAGGTAGCGCGGCAGCCAGTAAAGGTAGAACCACCAGACAGGGTCGGTGAAGAACTTCGCCAGTGCGAACCCCCATGTTTCCCGGTACTTAAGGGCATCCTTCCAGCCGACTTTCGGCTGCTGTGCTTCGGCTTCCCCGTCGCCGTAGATGTACTCAAGTTCGGCTTTGTTCACTCGGGGATGCCGGGTTGGCAGGTGATAGAACTTCAGCCACAGGATCAGCCAGACAAAACCCGTTGATGCGGTAATGAGGAAACAGGCGCGCCAGCCGAGCGTCAGGGTCATCCATGCAAAGACCGGAGGCCCGACCATGGAAGCGACGTTCGAGCCCGCGTTAAAGATGCCCGTGGCGAAAGCCCGGTCCTTCTTGGGGAACCACTCCGCCACTCCCTTTATGGCGGCGGGAAAATTTCCTGACTCTCCAAGGCCCAGCATGCCCCGCCACAAGCCAAGCTGCACGGGAGTCTGAGCCAGTGCATGCAGACCCGCGGCAAGCGACCACCACGCGACTGACACCGCATATCCGATCTTTGTCCCGAAGCGGTCGATGAACTTCCCCATCATCAGGAAGCCGACGGTGTAGGTGATTTGAAATGCCGCGTTGATGTTGCCGTACGCCGCGTCGTCAATGCCCATTTCCGTGCTGATTACCGAATTGAGCACGGAGAAAACAATTCGGTCGAGATAGTTGATGGTAGTAGCAAAGAAGAAGAACGCCAGCATCCACCAACGGACGCTGGTAGGACGTTGATCAACCACCCGGCGATTATATCCTGCCGTCGCCCCCGGGCGTGCTTACCAGTTGGTTTCCTCGCGGATCGTTCCAGCGAGCCGCTTGCTGACCACAACCTCCATGCCGTTCGACATGTGCAGTAGCCAGCGCTTGCTGCTGAGCGGAGAGATGCGGCGGATGTGGTCCGTGTTGATGATGGTCTTTCTGTGAATCCGGCGGAAAGGCGGGCAGCTCAAACGCTCTTCAAGCGATCGCAGCGAATGATTGGCGTAGTAGCGGCTGCCGGAGGTGATGATGTAGACAACTTCTCCTTCCGCCTGGAAAGCAATGACTTCATTGGGCTCCAGCAGATGCAGGTCGTTTCCCTGCCGTCCCACGATTTTTCGAGGGGAATCAGGAGGACGGCCATGCGCCATTTGTGTACGCAGCCCTCCGATCTGCGTTCGCACCTTCTCCAAAGCTGCTGCGAGCCGCTCTTTCCGTACCGGCTTGAGGAGGTAGTCAACGGCTCCGACCTGAAAAGCTTCGAGGGCATGCTCATGGAACGCGGTGACGTACACGATGAGCGGCAGCGTACGCCCGTGCAGTTCACGAGCAACGGAGAAGCCGTCGGCCTCCGGCATCTGGAGATCGAGGAACACAACATCCGGCTGAAGACGGCGGATTCGTTCAACCGCCTCCGCGCCCGTCGCAGCCTCGCCAAGCAAGCGCACGTCGGAGAACTCTTCCAACTGCTCTCGCAAAACCTGCCGGGCGATCGGCTCATCGTCCACGATGAGAGCCGTGATCACAGCCCCACCTCCACAGACTTGCCCGCGGGCACCAGAAACCCTACCGAAGTTCCCTCCGGTGAAGACTGGATGTCGAGGCGTCCCTCCGGTCCATAACAAAGCCGCAGCCGGCGCCGCACATTCTCCAATCCAACGCCTCTCTTCTCGTCCGTGAAGCCCTTGCCCGAATCGACCACCCGGATGCGAAGCCCTTCCGGCTCGTGGTAGGCCTCCACGCGAACAAAACCGCCTTCCGCTTGCGTAGCGACACCGTGTTTGACCGCATTCTCTACCAGGGGCTCGACTGAGAGAACGGGGATCGGCGTGCGAAGCGCCTCCTCGGCGACGTTGATCTCGGTGCGCAGTTTGGGGCCCAGGCGCAGCGCCTCGATTTCGAGATACGCCTTGACGATTTTCAACTCCTCCTCGAGAGCAATATAACTGCGATCCGTCTGCAGGAAGTAGCGAAAGATGTCGGCCAGGTTCAGGACCGTGCGGCGCGCTCCAGTCGCGTTCCGCGGAATGACTCCGTACAGCGTATTAAGCGCGTTGAAGAGAAAGTGCGGGTGGATCTGTGACTGCAGGGCGCGAAGCTCCGCCTGAGTGACAAGGCGTCGCAGTTCCGATTCGCGAAACCGTTCGGTTTGGTCGACGATCTCCCTGCTGAGCCGGGCCAGCGCCTGCAGGTCCTCGCTCAGATAACGGCGGCCTCCCTGACGCCGTCCAAGGAGAAGGAAGCGGCTGTCGCCGTAGGATGGACGGAGAGGGATGACTGCTTCGATACCTCTTTTCGCAAGCAGATCCCGGTAGTGCGCCGGCAGATCCGCACTGAGAAGAGGGAAGTGCAGATCGAGTGCAAGCAGACTGTCGCTGATGTCGTTTGCCGGCACGATCTCGGCATCGATAAATCGGGCAACACGGGATTCCGCAGCTTTGAGGTAGGCCGCCTCGTCCTTTGTTGCTGCCGCATCGCTTCGAAGTCCCTCGAGGACTTTCTCCAAGTCGGGCCGTTGAAAGATGATCCGGGTCAGCGCGGCCTGAAGACGCGCACGCAGCACGGCAAAGAGTACAAAAGTCATGCACGCGCCGACCATCAGCATCCCCTCGCTGAATGGGTCGCCGGCCACAGTGTCGCCCAGAACCTTTGCGGTACGGATGGCTCCAAACGTTAGCAGGGCCGCCAGCAGGATGTTCGCGAGGAAGCGTAGAAACGCATCGAGGAGCACGAAGCGGTAATCCTGCAGCAGGACGAACAAGGCCAGCGGGATGCTGGCGTGATGCAACAGCAGCTCCAGAGGCCAGGGATGGTCGAAGGTCCTCGCGTCGAAGTGAACGAACGACATCGCAAAGAGAAACAGCGACATCGTGCCGAGCACGCGTGAGAGCACCTGCTTGCGGTCACTTCCGCCGGATCTGGCAATCAAGTGGATCGCCGAAAGCACGGTCAGGACGCCAAACCCGATCGTGATCAGTGTCAGCGCCAGGCGGTGGCTCTGCGGACGCGATATCAGAAGCTCGCTTCCGTGGACAGCTACGGCGAGGATGCTTAGCAGATACCCTGCCAGGACGATGTAGCGGTAGCGTCCGGCGGGAGAAAGGTGCAAGAGCACTGCCGGCAAGAGACTCAGCGCGGAGGCGCTCAAAAAGACCAGGAAACTGTTTGGATTGCCCTCACGGGCAAGGACCGCGATCACGGCGAGGGATGAAGAGTGCCAGAAGAACGCGAACAGGGCCGCGATCAGAGAGAGTCTGCTGCTTCTAAGACGGGCTCCGGCGCGATCGCGCAGAAGCAGGTAGATGAAAATGCCGAAAATCAGCGCTCCGACAGAATGCCCGATCGTGTTGACGAGCAGGGGCTCGTGGACAGTCAGCGTATCAAGGCTCGCTGATGCGCTCTGGATCACTCGCTAATCCTGCGGGATAGCCCATCGCTCCCCGCATTGGAACACCTTGAATCTCTGCCGGGGGCGAGAAAAGAGCATGTGGTCGATGAAACGGTTCACGTCGACCGTGTCGAACGTAAACATATCGTAGTGCATGGGAACAAGCCACTCGGCGCGAATATCCTCTGCGAGCTGCGCTGCCTCTTCGATCGAAAAATTGCCGGGCACTCCGCGCTTCGGGTCCCGTCCGTTGATCGGCAGGAGCGCGGCTGAGATCTTGTATTGGCGCAGCCGGTCAACCAAGCCGTCATAGGGGACACAATCGCCGGAATGATAGATCGTCCAGGGGCCGAAGTGCATAAGGTAGCCGAGATACGGATGGCCGTCCAGCGGCCTGAAGTCAAGCCGTTCGTGTGCGGACGGAATAGCCTCGATCCGGCAGGATTCTCCGTACTTCGAGTATTCGACCGGCAAGTCCTCATCGGTCGTCGTCATCCTGAGGTAATCGACGCCCAGAGCGTGTGCATATCCTGCGGCGCTTTTGGGCAGAACCAGCCGCGCCTGCCGCGACGCTTTGAGCATGGACAGGATCGAGGCTACATCCAGGTGGCTGCCATGCCGGTGCGTACTTAAGATCATGTCGGCATTGCGCACCTGCCATCCGCGGAGAGGCGAAGCGGTAATGCGAATGCGGGGCTGATCGGTGTTCTTGTACTTAAGCGTTTGATATTCGGAGAGGTAGGGGTCGATGTAGAAGACAATCTGCCGGTATTTAATGACAAAACCGCTCTGACCGAGCCACCACAGGGTTGGTGTCGGCGCCTCAGTCGAGTCAATTTCTGCAAGCAGTTCTTGTCCTCTTCGTACCGGTTGGATCATTTCGTCTCCGGGCTTGAGGCGGAAGCAGGGGCCGCGGCTGCCCGCGTCAGACGGTCGCGCACTGCGTGCCACGCTTCTCCCTCGGGCGGGGTCTCCACCGCAATCCAGTCCCACCCTTCCGCGTCAAGCCTGTGCAAAGTGTCGTAGAGAACAGCTGCGTACCTCGAGGGTTCGGACGGCATCTTCACGCCGCCCGCTGCGGGGGCCGGTTGCCGGAACCAGACATAGGCGCCGCGGCCCGGCGGCAGCGATCCGTCTGACACCAGCACAAGTCTGGTCGATGGGCTGTAGTGCCGGGGGTGCAGCCCCGGGGACATGTGCGCAGTTCCAGGCTGCGCCAGCGTCTCCACCGGACCAATCACCTCCTCAATCTGAGACCTGGATACTGCTCCCGGCCGCAATAGAACGGCCCGGTTGCCGGCTAGCGAAAGAACTGTCGACTCGATGCCCACCGTCGCCGGTCCGCCGTCCAGCACCATATCCACTCCATCGCCAAGCCCCGCCAGCACGTGGGCCGCCGAAGTCGGCGAAAGCTGCGTAAAAGGATTTGCGCTGGGAGCGGCAATGGGTACCTGAGCCGTGCGAAGCAGTTCGATGGCCATGGGGTGCGCCGGCATGCGCACACCGACCGTCGGCAGTCCCGACGTAACGTTATCCGGCACCACCGGCTGCTTCTCGATAACCAGAGTGAGCGGGCCGGGCCAGAATCTCTCAGCCAGCATTTGCGCCTTGTCAGGCCACGACCGTACGAGGCTCCGCGCCATCTCAATGGATTCGACGTGGACGATCAAAGGACTGGTTGCCGGCCGTCCCTTGACCTTATAGATCCGCGCCACGGCTTCCGGGTTCAGCGCATTTGCGCCCAACCCGTAAACTGTTTCGGTCGGAAAAGCGACGAGCTTGCCCTCCCGGATCAGCTGAGCGGCTCTCTCGACGTCGCTCGTGCCTCCCATCTGGCTGCTGTGCCTCAACTAGTCCAGATCGTCCTTGCTGCCGTCCCCCGCGGTCTTGCCTGTACGACGCCAAACCAGGTAAGCGTGAATCAGGCTTTCCAGGTCCCCGTCGAGCACCCTGTCAACGTCGCCAATGGCCAGTTTCGTGCGATGGTCCTTGATCATACGATAGGGCGCCAGTACGTAGCTGCGGATCTGACTGCCAAAGTTAATATCGAGCTTGCTCTCCTCGAGCTTGTCCTGCTCGGCGCGCTTTTTGGCCATTTCATGCTCATAGAGCCGCGCCTTCAACTGCTTCATAGCGCTTGCCCGGTTCTTGTGCTGCGACCGCTCGTTTTGGCACTGTACGACGATACCCGTCGGGAGGTGCGTGATGCGGATGGCAGAATCCGTCCGGTTTACGTGCTGCCCTCCCGCGCCGCCAGCCCGGTAGGTATCGATGCGCAGATCCTCCGGCCTGATCTCAATCTTGATCTCGTCGTCAACCTGCGGATAGACAAAGACCGAGGCAAACGAGGTGTGGCGTCTGGCATTGGCGTCGAACGGCGAGATCCGGACCAGCCGGTGCACGCCAATCTCCGATTGCAGCAAGCCGTAGGCGTTTTCACCGTTGATTTCGAAGGTCACCGATTTGATGCCCGCGCCTTCACCCTCCTGCCGGTCGGTCACAACCGCTGTGAAGCCGTTGCGCTCTGTCCAACGCAGGTACATGCGAAGCAGCATCTCCGCCCAGTCCTGGCTTTCGGTGCCGCCCGCGCCCGGATGGATCGTCATGATTGCTCCCCGTTCCGCGTTTTCGCCGGTCAGCAACATGCCTGTCTCGATCCGCTCCAAGTGCTCGGAGAAGACCTTCAGTTCACGCGCGAGGTCGGCGCCAACGTCCTCCCCCTCTCGCGACAGCTCGAAGAGGGTTTCGATATCCGACACCCGGCTCTCAATAAGACGGTCGTCCTGGAGCGCCTGCTCCAGCCTCTTCCTGTCCTGAAGGATCTTCTGGCTCTTTTCGGGGCTGTCCCAAAAACCCGGAGAAGCTATCTGCTCTTCCAGTTTCTCTAGTAAGGCTTTCTTGCTGGGGACGTCAAAGATAGCTCCGCACAGCTTCTGCCTGCTGGCGGAGCGAAGTGTACTCTCGTTCCAACTCTTCGAGGGTCATATTTCTTATTTTAACCGATACTTACGGTGAACCTGCATCTCCTTGCCGCACGAACACACGCGCGATCCGGTGCTCTTCCCCTTGCCAGTGGTGCGCAGTTTGTATGCGGTTTAGCCGATCGTGTTCCCGTTGGATGGCTGTGGAGGAAGCGGATCTCGCGGCTCGTAGAAGCTCAGAGCGTTATCGCCTTGTCTTACGATTCGAACGCGGCGTAAGGCGCCGTGGTCGTCGCCCGGATCGAACCGGGAAGCATGCTGCACGATGACGAGCGGTTTCGGGTTGCGCCCAAGAGCCTCGAGGGCGAGCGAATACTCACGCTCGAGCGCGTACGGCGGGTCTAGAAAGACAATGTCGGCGGGATATCTGTCGATAACCAGAGGCGCCTTTGCCCGCACAACTGCGGCGCGCCCGCCCTGTATCTTCAGGGCATTCAAGTTCTCGTGAATCAACTGCGCGGCGGCACGGTTGCTCTCGATGAAGATTACCTTCCGGGCGCCCCGGCTGATGGCTTCGATACCAACCGCCCCGGTCCCCGCGTATGCGTCGACGAAGACCGATCCTTCGATGCGCGGCGCGAGGATGTTGAACAACGATTCGCGCAGGCGATCCGGCGTAGGGCGAACGTCCATGCCCGGCATCGACTTCAGCTTGCGGCTGCGGAACTCCCCCGCGATCACCCTCATAGCTCTAGCCTACCTGTACCAGGCCGTACCGCCGCTGCCAGTGCATCCGGATGAACTGAACTGCGCGTTTCAAGGCTTCTTCTGAGGGAGGATTGTCGACAAAGGCAATCGCCTCATTGCGGGCCATCTCCAGCACCTCTTGATCTCGCAGAATGTTCCCGATCCTCAGGGCGGGCAGACCGGACTGCCGAGTGCCAAAGAACTCGCCCGGGCCGCGAAGGCGCAGGTCCATCTCCGCGATCTGAAAGCCGTCATTGGACTCCACCATGGTCCGGATGCGCTCGCGTCCCGCGTCGTTCAGCTTGCCCGTGACCAGGATGCAGTAGCTTTGCTCGGCGCCGCGGCCGACTCGTCCGCGAAGCTGGTGCAACTGCGCCAGTCCGAAGCGTTCCGCCTGCTCGATCACCATAACCGTTGCATTCGGCACGTCGACACCGACTTCGATGACTGTTGTCGAGACAAGAATTTGGATCTCGCCCTTCTTGAACCGGTCCATGACCGACTCTTTTTCCTCCGCCGAAAGACGCCCGTGCAGCAATCCGACCTGATACTGCGGAAAGACCTCCGTAGAAAGATGCCGGTGCATCTTTTCGGCGGCCTTCATCGCCTGGGTCTCCGATTCCTCAATTACCGGGTAAACCACATAGGCCTGGCGGCCAGCGTCCACCTCCCGCTTGAGGAAGCTGTAGACCTGCTCCACGCGGTCTTCGGGCACATGCTTTGTGATGATCGGCTTACGGCCTGGCGGGAGTTCGTCGATTACGGAAGTGTCGAGGTCGCCGTACAGCGTCAGAGCCAGCGTGCGCGGAATGGGGGTCGCTGTCATCACTAAGACATCCGGGCGGTTGCCCTTGGACATGAGCCTGAGGCGCTGCATCACACCGAAGCGGTGCTGTTCGTCGACAATCGCCAGACCGAGGTTGCGGAACTCGACGTCCTCTTCCAGCAAAGCGTGAGTGCCGATGACGACAGGAACGAGTCCCGAGGCAATCAGCTTCTTCACCTGTGTCTTTTCACGCTGCGTGGCGGACCCGGTGAGGAGCGCGATCGGATAACCGAGCCTGCTGAAGAGATTCTTGAAATAGAAGAAATGCTGCGTGGCGAGGATCTCGGTGGGGGCGAGGACAGCAACCTGATAACCGTTCTCGACGGCAATCACCGCCGCTTCCGCTGCGACAAGCGTCTTGCCGCTGCCCACGTCTCCCTGGAGAAGGCGGTTCATCGGGCGCTCGGAAGACATGTCGCGAGCGATCTCTGCGAGCACGCGCTTCTGCGCTGCGGTCGGCTTGAAGGGCAGCATTTTCTTGATCTGCTCTCGGACCTTATCCGTCAGCTCGAATTTGATTCCTGTCTCCAACCGTGCCTTGGCTCGCTTCAGCGCCAGCCCGCATTCCAGCCAGAAGAACTCTTCAAAGATCATCCGGTACTGCGCCGGCGAGCGAAAGGAATTGAGCAGCCGCAGATCCTCATCCGGGGCGGGGAAGTGCATGTGGACGAGCGCGGTTTGCAAATCGGGCAGATTCAACCGCGCGCGGATCTCAGCCGGGAGCGGGTCTGGCATCGGCTCGAGAGACTGGAGAATACGGTACACAAGAGAGCGAAATACACGCGTTGTAACTTTGCCTGCTGCTTCGTATACGGGGACGATCCTGCCGACATGCAGCGCTGCTTCTTCGTCATCTTCCGCTGACAGAATCTCGAACTCCGGATGAAGCATGGAAAGGCTGCCGGTGTAACTATCGAGCTCGACTTTTCCGTAGAGCGCGACACGCAAGCCTGGTATCAGCACATCCTGAAGATACGAGCCGTGGAACCATTTACCGATGAGGGTCGAGCGCGACTGGTCGGAGAAGACCGCCTCGAACATTCCGAGATTTCGCCGTTTGAAGCCGGAAAGGCGGGCGCTCCGGACTTCGGCGATAACAGTCGCCATCTCGCCTGGAGCGAGTTCGTGAATCGGCTTGATATTGCGGCGGTCTTCGTACCGGAACGGCGCGTACGAAAGAAGGTCCTCTACGGTCTTGAGGCCCTTGGCTTCGAGCATCGCTGCCCGCTGCGGTCCGACGCCTTTCACATAAGTCAGTGGGGTAACGAGATCCACGAAAACCCTTAGTTTACAATGCCCAATCCGGATGCACTCCCTGTTACACTGACGTCTTATGTCCAAACTGTTGGAAGGCAAGACCGCGCTGATTCTCGGCGTGGCTAATAAATGGAGTCTCGCCTATGCCATTGCGCAGGCATTTCGACGGGAAGGCGCGAACCTGATTCTGACATACCAAGGGGAACGCCAGGAGCACTCAGTCAAACAGCTGGCAGCGGACCTTTCAGTTACTCGCGTGGTCCCGTGTGACGTGTCGCAGGACGCCGAGGTGGACCGCCTGGCGGAGATGCTGCGGTCGGAAGGAGATCCGATCGACGCCATCGTCCACAGTATTGCGTTTGCAAACAGAGAGGACTTGAGCCGTCCGTTCGTCGAGACCTCGCGCGAAGGATATCTTCTCGCGCAAAACGTAAGTTCCTATTCGCTGGTTGCCATCTCACGGGCCATTGCGCCGCTGATGTCGAGAGGCGGATCGATCATGACCCTGAGTTACCTCGGTGCAGTGAGAGTGCTGCCGAATTACAATGTGATGGGTGTCGCGAAGGCTGCACTGGAAGCGGCTGTGCGTTATCTGGCGTACGACCTCGGCCCCTCGAACATTCGCGTGAACGCCATTTCCGCTGGGCCGGTAAAGACGGCTTCAGCGCGGGGCATCGCGGACTTCAACACGATTCTGAACCACGTGGCCGCCCGTTCGCCGCTGCGTCGGAATACCGATCCAGCGGAGGTAGCCGATACTGCCGTTTTCCTGGCAAGCGACCTCGGACGCGGGGTGACAGGCAACGTCCTGTACGTGGACTCCGGCTTCCAAATCATGGGATTATAGGCACTTGCGGGTTTGACCGCTGCTCGATTCCATTGACAGAGTGTTAAAGCGGTCCTTATGATGATATTTCACACCCTCATCCGAGTTCGGGTACCATTCTTGCTCGAGGGTATTCTTACTCTTTCCGAGTCTCAACATGATCAAGGTTGAAGGTCTCACCAAGCGCTACGCGCGGAACATCGCTGTCAATGATGTTTCCTTCGAGGTCGAAAAGGGACAGATTGTTGGGTTCCTTGGACCAAACGGCGCCGGAAAGACGACAACGATGCGGGTGCTCACCTGCTTCATGCCGCCCTCATCCGGCACCGCGACGGTGGCCGGCTTCGACGTCCTGAAGCAGCCCCACGAAGTCAAAAAGCGCATAGGATACCTGCCGGAAACGCCGCCTCTTTATCCCGAGATGGAGGTGGGCGAATACCTCACGTTCGTCGGCAAACTCAAGGGTGTACCGAGTTCCGAACTCAAGCGGAGGGTGGATGAGGTATCCGAGCGATGCTCGGTGAGCGATGTTCGGAAGAAGCTGATTAGTAAGCTGTCCAAAGGCTACCGCCAGCGCGTGGGCCTGGCGCAGGCCATCATCCACAATCCCGATGTTCTCATTCTCGATGAGCCCACTTCGGGCCTCGACCCCAAGCAGATTATTGAGACGCGAGAGCTGATCAAGAATCTGGCCGGCAGTCACACCATCATCCTCAGCACGCACATCCTCCCTGAAGTCGAGCAAGTTTGCGAGAAAGTCATCATCATCTCCAAGGGCCGCGTGGTTGCGAAGGACTCGGTCGAAAACCTCACCAACCGGCTTCGCGGAGCGGAGGCGGTGGCCGTAGAAGTGGAAGCGCGTGACGGTCAGCCCCTGACGGCTCCCGAGGTGCAGCAGCGTCTGGAGCAAATTCCGGGTGTCAGCCGCGTCGTCTTTAAGACTGAGCGCGACCGGCGGCTGCAGTTCGAAGTGGAGAGTCTGCAGGGCCGCTCCATTCGGGCCGATCTGGCACGGACTGTAGTCGAAGCAGGTTGGAACCTGAACGAGCTGCGGGCCGTCGGCCTAAGTCTGGAAGAGATCTTCCTGCAATTAACGGCGACGGAAGCAGCTGCTGGTGGAGGGCAACAGTGAGGAACATCCTGGTTGTTTTCACGAAGGAGATTAAAAGCTACTATTCGTCTCCGATTGCCTGGCTGCTGCTAACAATGTTTGCGGCCATCTTCGGCTTTTTTTTCTGGAATGCCGTTGGGTATTTCGTCAGCGTGGGGTTGCAGTCCCAAATGATGGGATCGGGCTTCCCGATGGACATGAATGAGATGATCATCAGGCCGCTCCTGATGAACGTCAGTGTCATCGGGCTCTTCCTGATTCCGATGATCACTATGCGCCTGTTCGCCGAGGAAAAGCGCTCAGGGACGATGGAGCTTCTGCTGACTTCCCCTGTGCGCGACATCGAAGTAATCCTCGGGAAGTGGCTGGCAGCCGTGACGCTGTATGCCAGCATGCTCGCCCTTACGGCATTGAATTTCTCGTTCCTTTTCATGCATGGCAGTCCGGATTGGAAGCCTATGCTGGTTGGCTATCTTGGTCTGCTGCTGCAGGCTGGCGGCCTGCTTGCCGTAGGAACATTTATTTCCACTACCACGAAAAATCAAATCGTCGCGGGTGGAGCTACGTTCGGCGTCTGTCTGCTGCTCTGGGTGCTGGAGTGGGTCGCCGGCTACGAGACTGCGGCGTGGGCGAAAGTTCTCGCCTACATGTCGGTTGTATCCCACTTCGAGCCGTTCTCGAAGGGAGTGCTTGACTCGAAAGACATCGTATTTTATGCGTCGTTGATCTTCCTTGGTCTCTTCCTTACGGCTCGCTCGCTGGAGTCTCTTCGCTGGAGGGCTTAGATGAAGTTTGATTGGCTCAAGACAAGGCAAACCAGATACGGAATCTACGCCACGGTGTACATCGCCGTTGTCTTGGTGGCGATCACGATGACAAACTGGCTGGCCAACCGTCACAACAAGTCGGTGGACAGCACCAGCGCCAAGAAGTACAGCCTGTCAGACCAAACCGAGAAAATCGTCAAGAACCTGAAGCAGGACGTCACTCTCAGCTACTTCGACCAGCCGACGCGGTTCCAGGCTGCAAAGGACCTTCTCGAGCGATACGACAATCTCTCTCCCAAGCTCTCGGTTCAATACATCGACATCTATAAGAAGCCGCAACTGGTCCGCCAGATGGGCGTAACCAGCGCAGGCACCATTGTGGTGCAGGCCGGGGTCAAGAGGCAGGAAGCGCGCAGCCTGTCGGAGCAGGAGATCACCCAGGCCCTGATCCGCGCCCTGAAGGAGGGTGAGCGCACCGTTTGCTTCGTGAGCGGAAGCGGTGAGCATAGTCTCGAGGAGACTGGAGCGCGAGGATACTCGATGCTCAAGGAACTCGTGGAGAAGGACAATTACCAAACGAAGACGATTTCGCTCCTTGAGAAAGCAGAGGTTCCGAAAGAGTGCACCGTTGTCCTGGTGGGCGGGCCGAAATATGAATATGCAGAACCCGCGGTGAACGCCCTCCGTACCTATGTGCAGAGCGGCGGACGGGCGTTGTTCCTCCTGCCCGCGCCGCTCCAGATCGGAAAGGAAACCGTCAGTGAGAATCAGCCTCTCGCCAAATTGCTCGATAGCTGGGGCGTGGTTCTGAATAACGATCTGATTCTTGACACGAGCCCGATCGGACAGCTTTTTGGGCTCGGGCCGGAAGTCCCGCTCGTCAGCTCCTACGATTCACATCCGATTGTGAAGGACTTCAAGGAGATTGCCACCGCGTTCCCGCTTACGCGGTCTCTCACCACAAAAAGCGCGGATAAGGTTACGGCTGAGAAGCTGTTTTCCACTACGGCCAACAGCTACGCCACTACGAATCTGACCGGACCGCAGATCCGGCTGGATCCTTCGAGGGACAAGAAAGGCCCGTTCGCCATCGCCGCCGCTGGCAGCTATGACACAGGCGAGCCCGGAAATCCTGGGCGCTTCGTGGTTGTGGGCTCGTCGGACTGGGCTTCCAACTACATCCTGCGCTTCCAAGGCAACCGCGATCTGTTCCTGAACATGATGAACTGGCTCTCTTCGGATGAGGACCTCATCTCGATCCGTCCGAAGGAGCCGGAGGACCGGCGGCTGACTTTGAACAGGGCGCAGATGAATGTCATCCGTATCACCAGCCAGTTCCTGCTGCCCGTCGCTGTCGTGCTCGGCGGCGTAATCGTGTGGTGGCGCCGGAGGTAGGGAATGCAAGTTCGCGGACTGCTTCTTGCAGCTCTGCTGATGGCAGTGCTCGCTGGCGGCGTCTGGTGGTCTAAGAAGCACGGAACGTCAGCAGAGAACAAAGCGGCCGATGAGACGCCGAAGATTCTTTCCGTTCCCGAGGACCAGATAACTCAGGTAGAGATCCGTAAGAAGGACGCTAAGCCTGTCGTTCTGAAGAAGGAAGGCGGCAAGTGGCAGATTGCGAAACCGGAATTCCTTCCCGCTGACGAAGATTCTGCCAGCTCCCTCGTGAGCACGCTCTCATCTCTCAGCTCCGACAGGGTCGTCGAAGAGAAGGGAGCAGACCTTTCCATCTATGGCTTGCAATCCCCGCAGTTAGAAGTTGAAGTATTGCGAAAGGACGGCAAGTCCGACAAGATCCTGATCGGCGATGAGGCGCCCACCGGTGGTGCTTACTATGCGAAGGCTTCCGGTGATGAGCGGGTCTTTACCCTTGCCAGCTGGAACAAGTCCAGTCTGGATAAGACGGTTCGGGATCTCCGGGATAAGAGGCTCCTTACCTTTGACTCGGATAAGCTTTCGAGAGTTGAGCTTCGAGTCAAGGGAC
>CALGAR010000157.1 GCA_937959285.1 uncultured Bryobacterales bacterium | reverse complement strand
GGCGACTCGGGGGACGCCGGTGGCAGAGGCTGCACTGCGCTATTTACATCAGCGCAGCCGCCGGTGTCGTTCACTACTACTGGCTGGTGAAGTCTGACGTCCGCCTTCCGGTCCTCTACGGCGTTATCCTCGCCGTCCTGCTCGCTTTCCGGCTTGTGTTTTTCGTGATGTCGCGCCGGCCAGCGCCGCAGCCCTCGAAAAAGACCTCTGTTTGAACGGCGGCGAGCTCGCCTTCGCCCCGAAGAAACTCTTGGATCCGGACCTTGCAAATGATTCAATCAGGAGAGGAAGATCCCATGGCCGCCATCAGTCGAAGAAGTTTTCTGTTCAGCGCCGCTGCCGCCGCCGTTCCGCCGGGTCTTCAGGCCCAGGCAAAGGACAGTAAGAACGTACTCTTCATCGCCTCAGACGATCTCAACAACTGCTTGAGCTGTTATGGCCATCCCATTGTAAAAACACCAAATATCGACAGAATTGCCAAGTCGGGAGTACGCTTCGACCGTGCCTACTGCCAGTTCCCGCTGTGCAGTCCGTCGCGCTCCTCGATCATGACCGGGCTGGCGCCCGACACCACGACCGTTTACGACCTCCAGAAGCACTTCCGAAGCGCGATCCCGGACGTCGTTACGCTGGGACAGCTCTTCAAGAAAAACGGATACTTCTCCGCGCGAGTGGGAAAGATTTTCCATTACGGCGTTCCGTCTCAGATCGGAACCGATGGCCTCGACGACAAGCCGAGCTGGAACGTCGCTCTGAATCCGAACGGCGTCGATCACACGAAGGAAGAGCGGCTGCTTACCAATTACACCCCGCAGCGCGGCCTTGGCTCATCTATTTCTTTCTACGCCTCGCAGGCCAAGGACGACGAGCACACGGATGGCATCGTGGCCAATGAGGTCGTGCGGCTGCTTGAGGAACGGAGGAAGGACCGGTTCTTTATCGCGGCGGGATTCTACCGTCCCCACGTGCCGTGGATTGCCCCCTCCAAGTACTTCGACCTGTACCCGCTCGAAAAGATCGCCCTCGTCCCCTTCGACGAGAGCGAGATGAGGATTGCCCCTGAGCTGGCGTACTTCACCAGGCCGGCGAACTGGGGCATGAGTGAAAAGCAGCGTCGCGACGCCATTCGCGCCTACTATGCCTCCATCGCTTTCCTCGACGCCCAGGTTGGCAAACTCCTCGATGCCCTGGACCGGCTGAAGCTTACGGACAGCACAACGATTGTGTTCTGGAGCGACCATGGCTATCAGCTGGGAGAACACGGCCAGTGGATGAAACAGACCCTGTTTGAGGCATCGGCACGCGTGCCGCTCCTCATCGGCGGCGCCGGAGTCCAGGCGCGAGGGCGCGCGAGCGGCCGTACCGTAGAGCTTCTTGATCTTTATCCAACCCTCGCGGACCTCTGCGGGCTGGCTGGCGCTCCCGCCAACCTGCACGGACAAAGCCTCAAGCCGCTGCTAAAGAAGCCGGACGCTCCATGGAGCAAACCCGCAATCACACAGGTGGCACGGCGAAATCGCGGGCAGATGAGCATGGGCTACTCCATCCGCAATGAGCGGTACCGCTACACCTTCTGGAATGAGGGCGAAAGCGGCGAGGAGCTCTACGACTACCGCACAGACCCCAGAGAACTTAAGAATCGAGCCGGGGACCAATCGCTTGCGAGTGTGAAGAGCCAGTTGCGGTCCCAGTTGGTGGCGATCCTGGAACGGCGCGGCAAACGCCGCGCCTAGAACGCGCCTTCATCCGCAGAAGGACCGTAGAGCGCCGGCACCGGGACGTTATGAACCCGGAGATAGACGGTCAGCTGCCCGCGGTGGTGAATCATGTGGTTCATGACAAAGCTGCGAAGAACGGCGATCCTGGGCATCGACAGAACGGTCGCGCCTCCTTTCAGCAGGCTCCATGGCTGGAGCAACTGCGAGTCAGTCGCTTGAGATATCGCTTCCCGGGCCGCGCTGCGGTTTTTGTCGAACATAGCGAGCAGCTCCTGGCGCGACTTGGCTTCCGGAAGGGGAGGCCGTTTCGGGCCGCCTGGCGGATCGAGGTCCAGTTGGTCCTGCCCCAGCGTATAGATTGTCCAGCTCGGCAGGTTCGCCAGGTGCGTCGCCAGCCATCCAAGACTTGCCGACTTCTCATGCGGTCGCCAGCTCAGCTTGTCTTCGGGCACCCTCTCGAGCGTCTTCCTGGTGTTCGCCATCTCGTGGTCGAATTCGGGTAACAATGCTTCGTTCAGCGGCATGACTTCCACTCTAACCGATGCAGGCGCACGGTACTGGCATGACAGGAATCGGCTCGACGACACGGTGGTATGAGCGATTCGAGCGATTTATCCGCTTCATTCGCCCCGGGGGTAGCAGCCAAGCACGCGGATAAAATCGGCGAGCTCGCCAAGGTGCCCCAAGGCTTTCTGACACTTCGGATCTTCCACGTTGCCAAGGAAGTCGAGGTAAAAGAGGTATTCCCACGGCCTGCCGCGCAAGGGACGGGATTCGATCTTCGTCAGGCTGAGGTCCCGGAGCGCGAACGCGCTCAAGCTCCGAAACAGCGATCCCGGCTGATTCTTGGTAGTGAAAACGAGCGACGTTTTCCATCCGCGCTGAGGCGTCGACCGGAGCGCCGGTGCGGGATCGTTCGGCCTGCGGAGGAGGAAGAATCGAGTGAAATTGGCGCGGTCATCCTCAATGGAACGTTTCAGGATGCGGGCTCCGTAGATTTGCGCGGCAATCGCCGACGCGATCGCCGCGGCGTCATTCGGCCTCTCCTCCATCAGCATCTTCACGCTGCCCGCAGTGTCGTAATAAGGTACACGCTCAATCTCCGGGTGGTCGGCGAAAAACTTCAGGCACTGGTTGAGCGCCACCGGATGAGAAAACACTCGCCGCACCTTCCTCAGGGAAACGCCAGGCGGTGCAATCAGATTGTGAACAATGCGGACACTGGTTTCGCCGACAATCTGCAGCTGGAAATTCAGCAAATGGTCGTAGTTTTCGTGTACCGACCCGTGCAGGGTGTTTTCGATCGGCACTACCGCGGCCCCTACTTCGCCGGACTTGAGCGCCTGAAAAACCTCCTCAAAGCGCGGGTACGGCTTGACCTGCACCGAGTCCCCCAGCAACTGCCTGGCTGCTTCCTGGCTGAACGCGCCCAACTCCCCCTGAAAGGCGACCAACTCGCGACGATTCTTCACATTAGGATTGTAACGTTCAGACCTTCGCCTCGTCTTCAAGGCTTCTGCCGTCCCAGCGTTTCGCATCCCCGGCAGGCAATCCCAGCAAGTCCAGCACGCGGTCCACGCTGTGGTCGACGATGTCCATCACCGTCTGCGGTTGGTGATAGAAGGCAGGCACGGGCGGGCAAAGGATCGCTCCCATCTCGGCAAGGGCAACCATAGTACGCAGATGACCAAGGTGGAGCGGTGTCTCACGAACCATCAGAATCAGCTTTCGGCGCTCCTTGAGCGTAACATCAGCAGCGCGCACAAGGAGGTTGGAGCTGATTCCCGCGGCAATGGCTGACATGGTGTGGATCGAGCATGGAGCGATCACCATGCCGTCGGTGAGGAAGGAGCCGCTGGCAAGGCGGCAGCCCACGTCCTCGAGCGGATATGAATAGTGGGCTAACCTTTTAAAATCCGCCGCTTTCTTACCTAATTCCAGAAAAGCCGTCCGTTTGGCCGAGCGCGTCAATACCAGATGAATCTCAACCGAAGGATCGCGCCGGAGTTTTTCCAACAATCGCAATCCGTAAATCGAGCCGCTTGCGCCGGAGACCCCGACGATCAATCGCATCCGAGCGCTCCGGAAAGTACAGCACTTTGATAACCGGATCGATAACAGGTCGCCAGACTTTTCACGATTCTTCTCCAGGCGGCCGCCGCCTGTTCCGAAATCAGAACAGGGGCCTCAGGCCGCGCTTGCTGTCAGCTACGCTGGTAGCTATAATCCATAGCCTAACAGTCAAATTGTTTACTTGGGTTCACATATCCTTCCCGCGCTCCTTCCTGGAGAGGAAGGAATCAACATTATGGAAGATGCCGGGCAAAAGTTAAAGCGCGCGCGGGAACGCCTCAACCTCCGCTATCGAGATGTCGAGGAGGCGAGCCTCAGAATCGCGAACCGTCATAATAATGATGAGTTTGCGATCGCTCTCAGCCGGCTCTCCGACATTGAGAACAAGGGGACCGTTCCCACCATCTACCGGTTGTACTCCCTGTGCGCGATTTATCGATTGAGTTTTCGAGATGTCCTGGAGTGGTACCGGGTGGATCTGTCGCAGCTGCCTGCGGACTCCATCCTCGCCGAGATCGATCGGACTCATACCATCGGCTTTGACGCCGAGGATTTCGGAGAGGTACAGTTTCCGCTCTCGCTCGACCCCGGGCTGGACCTCCGCCGGACCACGTTCCTCAGCCGCGCCATTCAGCGCTGGGGCAAGCTGCCCTTAATCCTGCTGAACGGCATGGAACCAAAGAACTACCGGTACGGTTTTATAGGCACAGAAGACTGGTCCATGTACCCGCTTTTGCAGCCAGGTACTTTCGTAATGGTAGACGAAACGCGACGAAAAATTGTCAACAGCGGCTGGACCCACGAATTCGAAAGGCCAATTTATTTCTTGGAACATCGCAGCGGATTTTCCTGCGGCTGGTGCTTCCAGACGGACAAGCACGTGATGCTTCAGCCGCACCCTGCTTCGATGTGCAGTCCCGAAACCTTCTCATATCCCGACGAAGTCGACGTGATCGGACAAGTCGTCGGCGTGGCTATGCGTCTCGATCAGGGCAGGCGACGCCGTACTCGTTCCTGAGCAGCTCCAGCAGGGCGTCGAGGTTGGCAACGTGGAGCTGAATCTCGGCGTCATGCGCGTCGGCAGGGAAGATCGTGCGGTAGCTGCGCAGGCGCAGCCACGCCTCAATCACAGTCCGGCGGTCTGTCTCAAGATTGTGGAGGTACACCTGGAGGTCAGCCCGCTGCTCCTTCAAAGGGAGGGAGAGCCACGCTTCAAAGGTCTCGCGGTGGCTGTCCCGGAGAACTCGATGCGCCTCCTCGTCCCCGAAGCGGGCGGCGAATCCGTGATGCTCATACTGCCCGGTATTAGGATTTCGTAATCCGGCGAGATAGACCAATCGACCAAATAAACAAGGAATTTGGGACAGGGTATTTCGCCAAAGATCGGCGGCGGCATTCAATCTAAGATTCCTATTCGCCTCAGTCCCAGCCATAACCCTTATTTCCTGTCTCCCACGGCTCGAATTTGCAGTCTCTAAAACGGTCATGCCCCTGGTGCATCGCGGCCCCTCTATCCCGCTCAATTATAGGCTGCGACGCAAAGAGCCGCATCCCACATTCAAACTGTTCTGAAAATCGAAAATCTGAAACGCCACTCCCCTATTGAATCCGGGACGGCTGTAACTTTGTTCTGGTAGTTCAAACCCCGCTAAGGAGAACAAAATGAAGAAGTTTTTGCTTGCAATGATCCTGACGCTGCAGTTTGTCGTGGTGGCTGCCGCGGACCATGTCCCCTATCCGGATTGCGCCCCCTGCACCGTGACCGCCCGGACTCGGTAGTAGCAGGAGCTGGCGATGTTAGAATCGTGAGGGGAGTCTAGACGTACTCCCCTCAGTCGCCATGCACCACATGTCCCCCCTGGAACATGGATTGTGGTTGTCCAGCATTGTCGGCTACGCACTGGTCTTATTCCGCCTCTCATGGAGCGGATTACTGAGGACGTACCGCTGCTTTGCTTTTTACCTGGGCGTCGAACTCTCCCGATCCCTGCTGCTGCTCTCCGTTTTCGTCCTTGACAGGAAAGACTACGGGTGGGCATTTCTCTTGACCGCGCCTGTTGTCTGGCTTGCGTTCATCCTGGTAGTACTGGAGCTCTATTCACTCGTACTTAAGAAATATGAGGGTATCTCCACGCTAAGTCAGTGGGCGATGCGCGTCGTCCTCACCATTGCCGTCCTCGTTGCCATCCTGACGCTGCTGCCTGAGATGCCTCCCGACGCCAAGAGATTCGAGTGGCTGACGATTGCTTCCCTGATCGAGCGCGGAGTTGTGTCCAGCCTGGTGGTCTTCCTGCTGATCATTACGGCCTTTCTCGTCTGGTATCCGGTTCCGTTAAGCCGCAATACGATCCTTCACACGACGCTGTACTCGCTGTATTTTCTCGTAACCGCTGTGGGTCTTTTCTGGCGCGATATGACGTCCTATGACATGACGCGGCAGATGAGCACCACTCTAATGGCGCTCACAAATGTGTGCTTACTGCTGTGGCTGGTTTTCTTGAGACGCAGTAGCGAGGTAGTCAAAAGCCGGATTGGCGCCCGTCTCAGTGCGGAATCGGAAGCTCGATTACTGCAGCAACTCGACTCCTTAAACTCCTCACTTCTGCGATCCTCGCGGCGATAAACGCCAGGAACCCAATTTTAGCCTCGTTTTTCAGAACTAAAATTCGATTGCCTTCGCCATTTTCTCCGGTTATTATTCTGAAGGTGCTGTTGGGAGGCTACGGATGACCATCCTTTGGGTTTCCTTCGCTGTGGCGCTGACCGTCGCAGTCACTATGGCGTATTTCCTTCGAATGGCCGTGCGGCCAGCCCGCGGCTCGTTCGATGCACATTGGCTCGAGAGTTTCCGCCCCTCAAGGTATCGTCCCATGGAACGGCTGCTCGACGACGAAGAATTCGCTTTCCTCAAGTCGCAGCCTGGATTTCATCCATCGATTGCGCAGCGCCTCCGCAAGCAAAGGGTCGCAATATTCCGGCAATATCTCCGCCAGCTGAAGCGTGATTTTCAGAGACTGCAGGAGGCTGGCCGTTTAATGGTCCTTTATTCCGAGGAAGATCGGCCGGATCTGGCGAAGGCTTTGATGCAGCAGGATGTCCGTTTTCGCCGCGCTCTGCTGCAAGTGCACATCCGGCTTGCTCTCTACCGGCTGGGCATCGGGAAAGTGGATGTCAGGGGGCTTGTGGGCGCGCTCGAAACCGTCAGTCATTCGGTGCGGATGCCAGCCCCAAACGCCGCACAAGCCTGGTCCCGAGCCTAAAGGTGCTTTAGAATTTCTTTCGCTTCCGCCCACTGCGGGAATTCGCGTTCCGCGGCCTGAAATTCAGGCGTATGAACGCAGCGCCGCGTGCCTCGGTGCTCCACTGGAAAACGGAGGTGGAGCATCTCATGATAAAGAACATATCGCACGGCGAGCTCTGGCACTTTCGGGCAGTCGAGGAGTTTGCTTATGACAATCGCGTTATGCGACGGGTCATAGTGCCCGAGCGTGCTCCTGGACGGACGGCGGCTCCACCCAAGCAGAGGGCGCGCCATCAATCCATTGAAATACCGGAGATTCAAATCCTCGAAGATGGCCTCAAGGTCATAGTACTTGCCGCGCGGACTGTCCAACAGCTTCCGGCCCCGTTGCTGCCGTACAAGATGCAGGCTGCGCCGGACATCCCGGCGGTTCAGATATAAGCGGTAGCGATGGAGGTAGATTCGCGGCACCTCTCGTTTGAAAAGTTTGGAAAGAAGGATCCACGCGAGCGCCTCCATAATCGGGGCGGGAGCTCCTTCCAGCAGGTCGCTGATCCTCACCTCAATCTTCCCGGCTTCCATCCGGATATTGCTGTTTACATTCGCAAAACGGCAGAAGCGGACCGTGACCTCCGGCACGGGTGTCCTCGGCCTGAGTTCCCGGAATACGCGGGCATAGATCTGCTCTGTGGTTTCGAAGAACAGGGCCGTCTGGACTTGCATAGACTACAGAATTTAGCATATCAAGGGAATTTGCCGTTCTAGTTTTTGATTTTTCCTGGAGGACTCTTGCATAGAGCCAAAATCAGCGCTGTAGGGTGCTATACGCCCGCGCAGGTGCTGACAAATGAAGATCTTGAGAGGATGGTCGAAACCAGCGATCAATGGATTGTCGAACGAACCGGCATCCGCGAGCGCCGCATCGCTCCGCCTGAGATTGCGACCTCCGATATGGCGGTTGAGGCAGCAAAGGTCGCCTTAGAGCGGCGCGGAATCGAAGCCGCCGAGTTGGACGCCATTCTGGTCTGCACCGTCACGCCGGACATGTTTTTTCCCGCCACCGCTTGCCTGGTCCAGGAGCGCCTTGGAGCCACCCGAGCCTGGGGCTTTGACCTGGTTGCCGCCTGTGCCGGCTTCGTATTTGGGCTGACTACCGCTGCCCACTTCGTGATGTCAGGCATGCACCGGAAAGTGCTGGTGATTGGCTCCGACACGATGTCCCGCATCATCGATTACACGGACCGCAATACCTGCGTCCTCTTCGGTGATGGCGCCGGCGCAATGGTCGTCGAGGCAGCCGAGGACGGCGAGGAAGGCTTTATCTCGTTTCACAACGAAATTGACGGATCCGGAGGGAAATACCTCTTCATGCCTGCCGGCGGAAGCCGGATTCCGGCGAGCCGTGAAACCGTCGAAAAGCGAATGCACTACGTCCATCAGGACGGAGGCCAGGTGTTCAAGTATGCCGTCCGCAAGATGTACGAAAGCTGCGCCACACTGCTTGAGAAGAACGGATATACGCCTTCCGACGTTAGCCTCCTCATCCCGCACCAGGCAAACATTCGAATCATCAGGGCTGCGGCAGAGCGTCTCGGTATCCCCTGCGACCGCGTCATCACCAATATTGACCGCTACGGCAACACCACTGCCGCCACCATCCCGCTTGCCACCAACGACGCTCTTCAAAGCGGAAAGCTGAAAAAGGGGAATCTTGTTGTGTTCGCCGCTGTGGGGGCGGGCTACACGGTGGGCGCGAACCTCTGGCGGTGGGAGTTCTGACAGGCCTTTTTGCCATGAATCTGTTACGCTGTGGTTAACGGGAGGGGCAAGCATGAACAGTTCTCATCCACCGCAACAGTCAAATCCGCTTGATGGCCTTAACCAGTGGGACGATTTCGTCGGCTCCCGGTACCGGGCAGACCGAAAGCCGGAAGAGTTCCGCGACTACAGCAGGAATACGCCCCCCGGGGTCCGCGAATTTTACCGTCTGAACCATACGTACCAAACCCGAGAATTCGTTCTTCGGAAGAAGAAGGAGTACATCGGCACGCGGCGTCGGAGCATGACGGTCTGGGAGGCTCTGGAGTATTTAAATACTCTGGTCGATGACAGCGATCCGGATACCGACCTTTCGCAGATCGAGCACAATCTCCAAACCGCCGAAGCCATTCGAGCCGACGGCCATCCACGCTGGATGATCCTCACCGGACTCATCCATGATCTCGGGAAGATCCTATGCCTGTTCGGCGAGCCGCAGTGGGCCGTGGTCGGCGATACATTCCCGGTCGGCTGCGCGTGGTCCGACAAGATCGTGTTCCACGAGTTCTTCCGGGACAACCCGGACTCTCAAGTGCCCGAGTATCAGACGCGCCTGGGAGTCTACGAGGAGAACATTGGGCTCGACAACGTCGACATGTCGTGGGGACACGACGAGTACCTTTACCACATTGTGAAAGACCGTCTCCCGGAACCGGCTCTCTACATGATCCGCTATCACTCGTGCTATCCGATTCATCGGGAAGGCGCCTACGACTACCTGATGAACGACCACGACCGCGAGATGTTTGAGTGGGTCCGGAAGTTCAATCCCTACGACCTCTACTCAAAGTCGCATCACCGTCCGGATCCGGACAAACTGCGGCCTTACTACGAGGACCTGATCAACGAATATCTCCCCGGCAAGCTCGATTGGTAGTCAGCGTTTACGGGGCCTTGCCCCGTAACGCTCGGCCAGGAACTCGACAATCGAATTCTTAGCTTCGGGCTTTACGGGCGCGCCCCAGCGAATCATCTTGTCGACTTCACGGTCCCATTGTGCGCGCGTGAGCCGCTGCTGCACAATCACGTCGTCTTCGTGGCAGGATAGGCAAGCCCGCCGGAATTCCGGCGGAAAGTCGCCCCTCCCCGGCATCGCGGGAGCAGGCTCCTGGCGATCCCCTTCCCTGGCAACGGAAACGCCAATCGTGTGAACGGCATTGTAGAGGTAGCCGGATGGATTCCATTCCTGGACGAATGGCTGGGTGTCCCCTGCGCTATCGGTGGCTCTGGCCATGAGCGTGTAATAGCCGGGGCCCGGAGGGGTCCACTCCATCTCCCATAGCCGCCACGCATAACTCCCCTGCTCTTTTCCGAAACGGGCCGCCTTCCACGTCCGGCCTGCATCCGTCGATACCTCTACCGAGCGAACCGGATCCTTTCCCGACCACGCAACGCCGCGGATCCGAGCAGCGCCGGGCCCGAGGACACTGCCCTCGCGAGGGCTTGCAATGATCGACTTCACACGCAGGCTGGTCACCGGCTCCATCGAAGCAGCATCGACACTGGATCCAGGCATAACTGCATTTCGAGGATGGCGATACGCGGATTTCATAAAGAAACCCTCGAACTCCTGCGGAAGCACATTGATCCGCCGGACCCATTTCGTCCAGCAGTCGCCTGCCCAGCCGGGTACAACGAGGCGGAGGGGATAGCCGTGCTCCAATGGGAGAGGACGCCCGTTCATTGAGAGCGCAAGCAGCGTATCGCGATGGAGGGCACGGTTCAGCGGAAGGGCGCGTTGAAAGTCAGGCATCTTGCCGACCGGCACATCCGCTCCGTCAAAGACCACCTCCCGAGCCGAATCCTTCAGACCCGCCAGCTTCAATACATCGGCCAGCCGGACCCCACGCCAGCGCGCATTCCCAACCGCTCCATACTCCCATTGCAGCCCCGGCATGGACGGTTCGTACAAACCGCGCCCATTCCCGGCGCACTCGAGCACGGCGACCACCTCAATTTGAGGCAGTTTCTCCAGATCGGCCATCGTAAGGCTGACCTGCTTCTGCACCTCACCCTGAATGTCCAGGCGCCACTCTTGCAGCTCTACCTTCGGGATGTAATGATGGCTGCGGACGAAAAACCGCTCGATTGGCGTGATCCACGTGCTGAATCCGTCCAGCGGCATTTCCAGATCAAGCGGCCGGACGGATCGTACGATCATCCCCTGTTTTGCCGTTTCAGCCGCGCCGGTGGGTAAGGATCCGGAGCCCAGCGCCGCAAGCAGTGAAAAAAAGCGGCGCCGATTAAAGGAAAAAAGAGAACTCTCAACGTCCCCAGTAATATTCGTAATTCTTGATCGCCCCATCTCGTATTTCTACTTCATCGCTCTGTGCCGGCAACCCGTTTTTCACGAGCCGCAATTTCCGGATCCCCACAGGCAGGCGCAAAACGGCTGGAGTCACCTGATTCTGCAATTTCCCGTCGATATAAATCGACGCGCCTTCCGGAACGGTTCGGATGACAAGAGTCCCGGCCAGCATTTCCAAACCAACCACCACGTAGGTGTCCTGAGGAACGTTGAAAATCTTGAGCGACTCGCGGTACCCCTTCAGCCTCGCAATGACCGTATGGCGCCCTTCCTGCATGGGGACAGCGCATGGAGTGATGCAGGTCAGTTCCGGATTGTTGTCAAGAATCAATGTGGCGCCGGAAGGGGTCGTGGTGATTTGAACCATATGGTCAAGCGAGCCTCCGCTCGTCGCTGGCGTCACTTCGGCAGGCTCGGCTGTCCGGCTCGCAGATGCGGCGGGCCGCGGCGGCGGAGCCTCCTCCTCTTCGGCTTCGCGGTTGCCCTGCTCCAGTTCCTCGGGCGACACCGAGTCGGTCTCATCGCGGAGACGCGCGATCTCGGCGGCCGCATTTTGCGGCTCGCCAAGGGCGCCCGCCAGATTCCCCGCAGGCGCAGGGGGCTTTGACGGAACCGCGGCACGGTTGGGCTCGCTCATGCCGGGCGCTGCGTTATCTTCCCGGATTAAGCCGGGAATTGCGAAGATGACAGCCAGCGCGACGAATC
>CALGAR010000156.1 GCA_937959285.1 uncultured Bryobacterales bacterium | reverse complement strand
TAACCGGCAATGCACGTATCTCGCAGGTTGTGGCGTTCGATGTGCGATCGGAGAGCAGCGCGCTCCCGCGGCCCGAAATCGAGAATCGAGACGTGGGGACGCTTCGCCATCAGCATGACGCCTCCAAACCCCAGCTCGGCCGCTTTCTGGACGAATCCCTCAACCGGAAGGAATGCCTGTCCCCACAGACCTGCGTAACTGACGCTATGAAGGAGTAAGGTACTCATGCGGCCTCCGAATGCCTACTCTATCACGAGAGAACGGCTGAAACGGCTGACGTAACGCTATAGTGGATCCTGAAGATGCTCATCAAGTTCTCCCTTTCTCAAGCGGCAATCGGTATCAGCATTGCCTTTGCGCTTGCTGGCACGGCAATCGCGCAGGATGACAGCCAACGGTTCAATCGGCATAAGGTGTCGAATCCCAAGAGCCCGGCTCAGTACCCGGGCGCAGAGAAATATCCGCTCCCCTCGCTTGTTGAGGGCTTAAAGTCGAAGGACGACTGGTACAAGAAGCGCCGCCCCGAGATCCTGCAACGATGGACGACAATTCTGGGAAAGCTTGGGCCGAATGAAGAAGACCGGAAGTGGTTCGGCGATATCCGCAAAGCGGTAATTCGCGAGAAGACCGAAGAGGCAGCCTATACGCGCATCCTCCTGGACCTGCCCATGGAAACGGACTTCCTCCAGCCGCATGTGCTGCTTCTTCCGAAAGTCCCCGTGAAAGGAAAACGGCCAGCGGTCATCTGCTGGACCTCATCCACACCGGATTACAAGAAGCCGGAGGAGTGGTGGGGAAAATGGCTAGCTGAGCGAGGATACGTCGTCCTCACTGGTTGGTCGTTCATCCGCAATTATCGGGAGGGAACTACAGGGAGAGCCGCCTCGGACCTTCTTCGGGAGCGTTTTGGCCACTGGCTGCCGATTGGCCGCATGGTTTACGACGTACAGCGTGAAGCGGAGTATCTGCGGAGCCTGCCTGATGTGGATCCGAAGAGGATTGGTTTCATCGGCTTTTCGCTCAGCGCGAAAACTGCGGTTTATGTGGCCGCGTTTGCGCCTGAAATTGCCGCTACCGTTTCAGTCGATCCTCATATCGCTGCCAATGGCGGCACCAATTGGTACGCGCCCTGGTACATGGATTGGCTCCGTCCTTACCCGGATATTCCCACGCCGGAGCGCACGGTGCTCAGTATGCTGGATACCGATCCCGATACTCCTGGGTTCGAACACGATCACCACGAAGTCATGGCGCTCGCTGCTCCTCGTCCGTTTTTACTGATTGGCGGTAAAGGGGACGTCGAAGCAGAGGGAGGAGACTCCGACGACCGGCAGAGCTGGGGCTATTTCAATCGCGCGAAGGAAGTCTATGAGTTGCTTGGGGTGCCGGATCGGATTCGTTTCGTCCTGACAACCGATGGCCACAGTGCGACTGGACCGACGATCGACCCGGCCTGGCAATCCTTCTTCGAGCGCTGGCTTCGAGGGAAGAAGTAGAGGAGCTCCGTGAGGGCTTAGCTCGACTTCGGACTACGGCGCACACTGCACCAGAGCATGACAGCAACGGGGATGCCCAGAAAGAGCCAAGAAACGGCGTCCCAGACGCCGTCTCCGAGGAGCGCCGAAAGCAAGCCGGCAATGCTCGCCAAGGCCAGCGCCGCCGCAGGCCCGTACACCTTGCGCAGCAACTTCCGCTGGGCGCTCAAGCCAGCTCCTCCGCCTGCAGCGCCAGAGCCTCGATCCGCTCCTCGATGGCCGACTTGCGCCGCGCGATCCAGAGATAGAGGCCGCTGATCAAGACGACGATCGTGGCCACGTCCAGCAGCGCCCAGAGGATCTTCAGCGGCAGCCCGCCGTAATCGCCGAAGTGCAGCGGCTGCGACACCAGCAGCGCGGTCACGTACCACGGCAGGTCGCGCGTGTCGGTCAACTCGCCCGTTTGCGCATCAACCAGCACCGGTTTATAGAGGCGGGCAGTGAGCGGCGTTGCGCCATGCATGAAGACCCCGTAGTGGTGATTGCTGGTGAGGTCAGTTCCCGGGAAAGCCACGAACGCCGGTACCATGCCCGGGGCAGCCTGCCGGGCAACGGCGACCGCGCGTTCTAACGAGGCGAGCTTCTCCGGAGCCGGCTTGTTCCTGTATGGAGCAGTCATCTCGGCAAGCTGATCGAATTGCCAGAGACGCACAACCAGATCCGCCCAGGTATTGAGCACACCGGTCCCCCCAACGACGATCGCCCACATCAGGGTCACGATGCCGAACAGGTTGTGCAGGTCAAACCACGTAAGCCGAGCCGCCTTTCCTCTGCGGACCGTACCAAAATCCAGGTTCCGCATGAACGGTCCATACACGACTGCTCCTGAAACGATCGATGTGACGAAGAGTAAACCCATCAGTCCGAGGAAGAGCTTACCCGGAACTCCGGCGAACATGTCGACATGCAGCCGGAACAGGATGTACATCAACCCCTCCTGGACCTTTGGAGCCGTCAGGACCTCGGCCGTGCGGGCATCGATCGTCAGGAAGCGTACCGCCAGCTCCTTGGGCGAAGTCCCCATGCTGAGCGATACGACATTCGGCTCGTCAGGATCCCACGACAGGTACTGGAGCACCAGATCGGGATGCAGCTTCCGCCCCGCTTCCACTACGGCATCCAGACTCGCAAGCGGTGTTCCGGCCGGCATGGGCTGAGGCTCGACCGCGTTGCCGAGCAGGTGCTCCAGTTCGTGGTAGAAAATCAGCGGCAGCCCGGTAACACAGAGCAAAAGCAAAAAGACAGTGCAGATGAGGCTGGTCCACTTGTGGATCTTGTACCAGGTTCTGACTGTCTTTGCTTTGAACATGGTTTTAGAAATAGAGCCGCAGAGCGAGCTGCATCGACCGAGGTCCGCCGACCTGGTACAGAGGATTCAATCCACCCAACTGCCCGTTCAATGTGTTTGCCGCGGTCCCGAACAGCGGATCCGCGAGCTGGTTATAGAAGGAGCCGAAGTTGGCGCGGTTGAACACGTTAAACGCCTCGGCGCGGAACTGAAGCCGTACCCGCTCACCGAAGGGGAACTCCCGGCGCAACGCAATGTCGGTTTGGAAGGCGCCAAAGCCTCGCACGATGTTGCGGCCAAGGTTCCCCTGTTGGCCCTCGCCCGCTGCTTCGAAGGCTGCGGAGTTGATCCGACGTCCGCCGGGGGCCTTCGGATCATCCAGATACAGCGGCTGGCCTGAGATCCGGTTTGGCTGGTAGTCCAAGTTCGCGCCCGTCCCGGGGTCGAAACCGGTTGTCCCAACGATGTTGACCGGCGCTGCCGTCCGTGCAAAGATGCGGACGTCAGCAGACCAATCCTTCAGCAGCGCCGATACGAACGGGTTCGAGTACCGGCCAGGGATGTCGTATGTAATGGCGGCCTGCACGTTGTGGCGAAGATCGAAGTCTGAATTGCCGCGAAGCAGCTGGCTGAGCGTGAAATTAGTGGAAGCGTTATCGATGGAGTGCGACCACGTCCACGAAGCCAGAGCTTGCAATCCGTGCGACAGTTTCCGCTGGAACTTGACCTGGAGCGCCTGATAGTCGGAGCTCGCGCGGTTCGTCGTCAGGTACAGGCCCATGCTGTAGAGACCTTCGGCCGCTGCGAAATTTGGGTTGCCAATGTTTCCCGGGTAGTACAACATATCCGCCAGCAGCCGCCGCCCCGCGGCTC
>CALGAR010000155.1 GCA_937959285.1 uncultured Bryobacterales bacterium | reverse complement strand
GCCCGCGGAGAGCGGCACGGCGGCGCAGTCTGCGGTTCCATCCGGCGAGTCACGAAGCCCCAAAGTTCGCACTGATGTGCCGATTCCCCCTGCTCCCTACCTGGACCGCAAAGTTCGGGATGTGCCGCATCTCGCCGAAGTCTGGAGCTACATCAATCCGTACATGCTCTACGGGCGGCACATGGGGTTTAAGGGAAATTTTGAGAAATTGCTGGCGGAACGCGACGAAAAAGCGCTGCAACTCTTTCATGACATGGAGGAGGTAAAGCGCGAGGTCGCCGCATGGATGCGTGTTCGCGCTCTCTGGCAGTTCTTTGAGGCGGAGCGCGAAGGCAATTCCATCCACCTCTTTGCTCCCGGCGCGTCCAGTCCGTTGCACACGTTCCGATTCGGACGTCAGGCGAAGTCCGATGGCCTGTGTCTGAGTGACTATGTCCTGGATCCGGTAGATGGGAAGCGGGACCATATCGCCATGTTCGTGGTGACCGCTGGGGAAGGCGTCCGTGCTCATAGCGAAGCCGCTAAGAAGGCCGGCGAGTTCTTCAAAGCTCACGCAATCCAGGCTCTTGCCATTGAGACGGCGGAAGCGTGCGCTGAGTGGCTGCATCGCCGCATCCGCGAGGATTGGGGCTTCCCGGATCCGCCGACGATGACCATGCAGCAGCGCTTCACGTCACGATACCGCGGAAAAAGGTACAGTTTTGGCTATCCGGCGTGTCCGAATCTTGAAGATCAGCAGGGGCTTTGGAAGCTTCTCCGTCCCGAGGATATTGGCGTGCAGCTGACGGAGGGGATGATGATGGAGCCGGAAGCAAGCGTCAGCGCTCTTGTCTTCCACCATCCGGACTGCGCTTACTTCACGGTCGAAGTAACGGAAGTGGTAGGAAGTGAGGTCTGAGGAGACCTCACTTCCGCTCTCCAGACGTCCTGTCTTTTACTGGTGATTCACTGTTTTCTCGGTGGTGCGCGACTTTCCGCGCGGACCCGTTACAGTGCGGGTCTTGGTTATGCTTCCATCTTCATTCTTAGTAGTTTCGCCGGAGACCGATGCAGAATTTCCCCGCGGTCCTGTCTTGGTTTTCTCATAAACATACCCGCCTTCCCCGGTGGCGCTGGCCGATCCCGAGGCGGTTACGGTATTCCCTCGAGGACCAGTTACCGTAGTTTGTCCTGAGACTCCCTCTCCTTTCACGTATGTGGAGTCACGGTCGATCGTGCCCGTGCGCCCCCGCGGTCCCGTCACCGTGACGTCGCGGCTGGCCGAGTCTTTATCCACTGTTGCTGTCCTGCTGATGCTGCCGCCTCGTTTTCCGCTGCGTTCGACCGTCCTGGTCCTGCCGGTCTGAGCCATACACACCGTGACGGTGAGAATCAACGCGGGGATTAACATTTTTGTCATCGCTGTCTTCTCCTTTAACTTCCTGTTTCGGTAAACACGCCTGCGACCTGGTAGTTCCGCCAAAGTTTGTTACATCCGGCGCGTTCCTTTTCAATGGGTGCAACTTAGCAAATACGTAGAATTTACAGCTATCACAGGTTCAAATACAAGAACTCTGGGATAAACTAGCCGGGCCAGGGGGGTCACCATTGATGAAATTTCAGTTTAGTTTGTTGGGGAAGATAGCTGTCGCTCCTGCTGTTGTTCCGGCACTGCTTCTGGCTAACAGCGGAGGTGCAATACCCGGCCGCAGCGGAGCGCCGGGCGAGCTAACGTGCGTTGCATGCCACCAGACCAACCCGCTCAACTCGGGCCCGGGGAAAATTGAAATTCTCTTCAGCCAGGACACGGGATATACGCCCGGCGCCACGTATCGAATGCGTGTCGTTCTGGACGATCCCACGGCGCGGCGATGGGGATTTCAGTTATCGGCGCGCGCTGCGGCGGACAATCGGTCTGTAGGAACACTGAGGCCGGCGCCGGATGGTTTCACGCAAGTAGTGCAATCCGAGTGGATCACACACACCGCGATAGGCACGCGGCCTGGTACGCAAGGCCCAACCACTTTCGAGTTCGACTGGATCGCTCCCAACGAGGATGTGGGGGACGTTGTCTTTTATGCCGCCGGCAATGCCGCCAATAACAACAACAACAATCAGGGCGACCAGATTTACAGCACGTCCAAGAGGATCTCTCTGGCGTCGGTCGGCGCGACGCCAACGCTTCGCTCCGAATTGCCTATCCTTCAGGCTTTTGACAATCAGCCTCGCATCTCGCCCGGTACGTGGATTCAGCTCTTTGGCAATAACTTCGCCCAAACGGGACCTCAGGGCCGTGAGTGGCTGGAGAGCGACTTTAATGGGAACACCGCGCCGACAAATCTGGACGGGTGGGGAGTGTTGATTGACAACGTGCCCGCCTACGTCAGCTACATCAGTCCCAACCAGATCAACGTCCAGGTGCCGAACATCAATCCCACGGGAACAGCAACGATCGTCGTTACCGGTCCTGGCGTCGTACGAAGTGCTCCTGTCACCTTGCCCAAGGCGGAGGTTTCTCCGGCGATTCTTGCGCCGCCAAACTTCAAGGTCGGCGACGTCCAATACGCCGCGGCGAACTTCCCAGATCTCGTGACGTTTGTCGGCCCGCCGAATCTGGTGCAAAACGTACCTTTCCGGCCAGCAAAGCCGGGGGACCTCATCATCTTCTACGCGGTGGGCTGTGGTCCGACCATTCCCGACGTTCCGCCTGGCCAGATTGCGAACAGAGAACAGTATCAGTTGGCCCGGCCGGTAGAAATCAAATTGGGAGGCCAGACCGTGACGCCCTCCTACGCCGGACCTTACCCTGATTATGTAGGGCTGTACCGGTTCGATATCACGGTTCCCAATCTGCCGGATGGCGACCACAAGCTGGAGCTGTCTGTTGGAGGCGTTTCAACAGGCCAGGAGCTCTTCCTGACTGTTCAGAACTGACATGACGGTTTCGCCCGGCTGACGAACGGGTTGCCCTTGATCAGAAAGCGCATCGGCCAATCCGCGCAATGGCGGATGCCGATCCGCGGCGTGACCGCAATCTCCGGTGGAGGCTCGCCATCGTCTCGGACGGTGAGCGGGCCTCGGGTCACGTCCGCGCCGTTCAGCTTCCGGGTGATGCCCATTGCCAGGGTGAGCTTACCGGGGCCGGAGGCCAGATCGTAGATGGTCCGGGCCGTCGGGCGGCGGGAGCGCATTTCATCAATACCGGCCAGGGGTTCGAGGGCCCGGATGAGGACACAGCCCGGAACTCCCTCCCGTTCGGCGACCAGGTTCAGGCACTCGTACATTCCGTAAATGAAGTAGACATAGGCGTGGCCGGGAGGGCCGAAGAGCACCCGCGTGCGAGGCGTGATTCCTTTCGACGCGTGCGCTGCAAGGTCGTCGAGGCCGAGATAGGCCTCCGTCTCAACGATCCGTCCGGCGGTTTGTCCGTGCACGAGCACTTTGCCCAGCAATTCCCGGGCGACGGTGACGGTGTCACGGCTGTAGAAACTCCTTGGCAGAACGCAACCCTGCCTGCTTCCCACCTCTTGCACTACACTAGTTTATTGCGTTCATCACGATATGCGCCTCTTTACCGGCTTAGGGATTCCATATGAAGTCCGCCGCAATCTCGAACTTCTGCTTGCGCACCTGAAGCCCATGGCGGACATCCGGTGGAGCCCTCCAGAGAACTTGCACATCACGACAAAGTTTATCGGGCATTGGGATGCGGAACGGCTGGAGGAAGTGAAGGCCGCTTTGTCTACAGTGAAAGCGGAAAGTCCCATCCGGATTTCCATCTCGGGTTTGGGCTGGTTTCCGAATTCGCGCTCGCCGCGCGTTTTCTGGGCCGGTGTCGAGGCGCCTCCTGCGCTCGCCGAACTTGCGGAGAAGACGGAGCAGGCGCTGGCCGAAATTGGCGTACCAGTGGAGAAACGTCCCTTTTCCCCTCATTTGACGCTGGCGCGCATCCCCTCGCCAGGTCAACTGCAGCAGCTTAAGCAGGCTGTAGCCAACCTTCCCTCGGCCGACTTCGGCACGTTCACGGCGGACCGGTTCATACTCTACGAGAGCAAGCTGAGCCCGCAGGGCTCCCGGTATTCCGCGCTCGCTCAGTTTCCGTTCAACCATCAATGATCCAGGTTCTTGTTCTACTGTTCGCTTACCTTCTGGGAGGGGTCCCGTTCGGCTACCTGCTTGTCAGGACCGTGACCGGCCGCGATGTCCGCACGATGGGAAGCGGCAACATCGGGGCCACCAACGTTCTGCGAACGACGGGGCGCGGGCTGGGCATTGCAACCCTGCTGCTCGATGTCGCAAAGGGCTGGGTGGCGGTTTGGGCCGCCGCATGGGCCACCGGTAATTCGCCGCTGTGGATGAGCGCAGCGGCGGTGGCTGTAATGGCCGGCCATGCTTATCCAGTCTTTCTGAAGTTCCAGGGCGGAAAGGCCGTGGCGAGCTTTATCGGCGCCTTTCTGTATCTGCAGCCGCTGCCGCTGCTTGCGGTGCTCATCGTCTTTGTCATCGTGGTTGCCGCCACGCGGTACATCTCGCTCGGTTCGATTATGGCTGCAGGAACTTTTCCCCTCGCGGTGTGGTTGATTTCACACCCGCCGCTTCCCGTGTTGGCCGCTGCGCTCATTTCCGGAGTCTTCATTGTCTGGAGGCATAAGTCGAATCTTCAGCGGCTTCGCGCCGGCACGGAGAATGTCTTTTCGTTTGGGGCAAGGAAGCCGAAGTGAAGTCTCTCGCTATCCTGGGCGGCGGCAGTTGGGGCACCGCGCTTGCCATCGCTCTGGCGCCTCGTTTCGCGGAGACCAGGCTCTGGGTCCACGAGCCCGACCTTGCCGGCCGGATGGCCCGCGGCCGAGAAAACGACGTCTACCTGCCCGGCTTCCTCCTCCCT
>CALGAR010000154.1 GCA_937959285.1 uncultured Bryobacterales bacterium | reverse complement strand
ATAGCAGCGCGGCGGAAGAGCGAGCCGAAGGCAACGGCGAAGGAGAGACCATTGCCGAGCTGGCGCACGAGGCGCTCGAGCAGCAGCTGCAGGCCACCGAAGAGGAAATCGCGATGGCTGAGGAGGTTGCCTCCGGGGAGGAGGCCGCTTCCGGAGAGGAGGCCTCGCCGGGAGAGGAGCCCGGCCAGGATTCTCAGGCGGAGGGGCCTGAGCCTGCGCGCACGCCTCAGAGCTTGACAGCGACCTTGCGGGAGCAGGCGGGCCGCTATCCGCATCGCGTCTCCCGCCGCATGCGCCGCCGCCGGGCCGCCGAGAGCCAGCACCAGGCCGAGGGACAGTCCCAGGCCGAAACGGCGGTCAAGGAGAAGGTGGTCACACGCCCCGAGAAGCCCACCACCCCTTCGATCACCGACCTGTTGAAGGAAGGCCAGGAAATCCTAGTCCAGATTGCAAAGGAGCCGCTTGGACAGAAAGGGGCTCGGATTACGTCGCACATTGCCCTGCCTGGGCGGTACGTCGTCTACATGCCGACCGTGGAGCACCTCGGCGTCTCGCGCAAAATTTCGAGCGAAGAGGAGCGGCAGCGGCTGAAGAAAATCCTCCAGACGCACCGCGTCGGCATCCCCGGCGGGTTCATCATGCGCACCGCTGGCGAAGGCAAGTCGGAAGAGGAAATCGCTTCCGACATGACGTTCCTCTTCAACCTCTGGCTTGATATCCGGCAGAAGGCGGAGAAGCGCTCCGCGCCAGCCTTGATTCACCATGACCTCGAGCTCGTACAGCGGATCCTGCGAGATCAGCTTACGGAATCGTTCAAGGCAATCTGGGCAGACAACGAAGAAGTCTACGAGAGTGTTCTCCGCTTCGTGCAGCGGTTCCAGCCGGCGCTTGTCTCCCGCGTCAAGATGTACACGCGGTCCGTTCCCATCTTCGATGCCTTCAATATCACGCAGGAGCTCGAGAAGGCCCTGCGGCCGAAGGTTTGGCTCAAGTCCGGCGGCTACATCGTGATCAACCAGACCGAGGCTCTGGTGGCCATCGACGTCAACACCGGCAAGTACGTCGGCAAGTCGAATCGCCTCGAAGATACGATCGTCAAGACGAATACCGAAGCGGTTCGCGAAATCGTCCGCCAGATCCGGCTGCGTGACCTGGGCGGAATCATCGTCGTCGACTTCATCGACATGGACGAGCGGAAGAACCGCCAGAAGGTGATGCAGGCGCTCGAAGAGGCGATGCGGGCAGACCGGGCGCCGTACAAGATCCTTCAATTCAACGATTTCGGCCTGGTCGCGATCACGAGGAAGCGGGTCAAGCAGAGCCTCGAGCGGACCCTGTGCTCGCCGTGCCCCTACTGCGAAGGGGCCGGTTACGTGAAGAGCGTCCAGACCGTCGTCGGCGAGATCCTTCAGGAGGCGGTCAAGCTCGCTCCCGCCGTCGAAGGCAGCGAGTGCATGCTGCGCGTCAATCCGGAAGTCGCCAAGCTCCTCAAGTCGACCGAGAACAAGTATCTGGAAGAGCTGGAGGGTATCTTGGGGCGGCCGGTGATGGTCGTCAGCGACCCCAATCTGCATCAGGAAAAGTTCGATCTTGCCTGATCCCTAACCGGGGCCGTGTTCGAAAGACGCGGCCCCGTTCGAAGAGTCTGAGCGTGATCGGACAAAAACTCCTCCTCATCCTGCCGTTGACCGTCGCACTTTCCGGTCAAAGCCTGCGCGTATACTCCGAGTTCCAGAGGATCGACCCGTTTGGCCGGATCGTAGCAGCGGATCAGGGCGCACCCTCGCGGGAAATTCTTTCTCCCGCAGTCGGGCGCAACGGTTACGCATCCTACCGCGTGGTTGTCCAGGCGCCTCCTCAGGTGAGATTTAACCTGTTCGTCGCGCAGAACCCGGAGGATACGGTTACCGCGAAGCTCTACCGGGAGCGCTACATCAAGCTCGCGCAGGGATGGGTGCCGGATAAGCTCGATCCCGTGAGCCTGCCATACGCAGGCAGCGTCGCGGATCCTGATCTCCCAATTCCCGAACAGACGGTGCAGTCGTTCTGGCTCGACCTCTACGTTCCGCCCGAAGCCCGAATTGGCCGGTTCCGTCTCGAGGTCCAGTTAAATATCGGCGAGCGGTGGGTGATCTACCCGCTTGAGATTCGGGTGCAGCCGTCCATTTATCCGGCGAAAAAGCTGCATTACTCCGTCTCCGCGCCGCCCGAGGCTCCCGCCGACTCTCCAGCTCTCGGTGTCTTGCAGCAGTATTTGTGCGAGTCCGCCGGAGCGGGTGGCAAGGACGAGGAGATGACAGCACGCTCGCTCATCCGGCGGAACGCTCTGCAGGATATGGCGCTGGCTGACGTACAGGCGCGTTCCCTGACCCGTCCCGTCGTAGCCCAGCAGCTTTTCTCTCTGGCAGGCACGAGCGCCGCCAGCCTCAAGGATTGGTGCGCCGCCGCCCCTGTTGCCCCGGGCGGTGGACCCGAGTGGTATCTGCGGATTCGCGACTATCTTTTGATGGGCAAAGCGTCACGATAAGCGGGCAGATGTTACACTGTAAGCACGGAGAGGTGGCCGAGTGGTTGAAGGCGCACGCTTGGAAAGCGTGTATAGGGGAAACCCTATCGAGGGTTCGAATCCCTCTCTCTCCGCCACCCCGGCCGCGTCGTCGACCAGTTCCCCAGCCTAATAACGTGTGACCGTCCATCGAGTCCTGATCGTCCTGTGTGACGGTCCACGCAGCGCACCTGATCGAGACTACTTCAGCTTCTGAAGCTTTGCGCGCGTGTTCGCATTGGCCGGGTCGAGCTCGAGGGTGCGCGAGTACGCCTTGCGTGCGTCATCACGCCTGTTCGCCCGGGCATAGGCGTCGCCCAGGCTGTCGAACACGTTCGGTGATTCCGGATACTGCTGTGCGTTCAACTCGAAAATCCGGATCGCGCCTGCGGCATCGCCCATGCCCAGCAGCGCGTATCCCAGACCGTTCAGCTCTCCCTCCCCAAAGTCGTAGGCATTCGGCTCGGTCATGCGCAGCCGATTGTAGAGCACGATCGCGCTGTCGACTCCCTTCTCCTTGATGACGGTCATGAGGGTCGGCGCGATCGAAAGCCGCGGTGGCGTGTACGGCCGATGGTGGAGGATGTCGACCACCGCGTCCGCAATCTCGAGTCGTCGGCTGTTCCCTTTCGTCAGGATGATAATGGTGATCCGATCGTTCACGCGCCAGCCGAGGAATGCCCTCGGGCCACCGGCGTTGCCCGTATGCCAGATGAACGTGTCACCGTTTCGCGGCGCTACATTCCAGCCGAACGCGTACGTCGTCGTGCCTTCCACGACCCGGGCGGGCACGAGCGCCTCCGAAAGCGTCTTCGCGCTGACGAGCTTCCCAGTTGCGAGCGCCTGAGCCCATTTGAGGAGGTCGTCGACCGTCGATACGAGGCCTCCGTCCCCCTTGACCGCCTCCGGCGAGCGCGGTCCCACTGCGGCCCGCGTCCGGCTCATCCCGAGCGGCGCAAAGATCGATCTCTGCAGGAAGTCATCGAAGCTCTGGCCGGATATCGTCTCCACGACCATCGCCAGCAGGTTGTAGCCCGCATTTGAGTACCGGAAGCGCAGGCCAGGGCGTGCGAAGTTCTTGTGCTGCGTGCGGACTGCCTCGATGACATCGCGTTCGAGGAGATTTGGGCGGTCAATACCGAGGTCGCCGACGTCTGGAATGCCAGAGGCGTGCGTCAACAGGTGGCGTAGCGTGATGCCTGGAACGGCCTGCGCCAGAGCCGGTAAATAACGTCCTACAGGATCGTCGTAACGCAGCTTGCCCTGTTCGGCGAGCATCATCACCGCCATTGCCGTGAATCCTTTTGCAAGCGAGCCGATATTCACCGGTTCGTCCAGGAGCGCTCGCGCATCTTCAGATGGCGCCGCGACCGCATCCCGATGCATCGGAACGCCATTCCGGGCGACCAGGATGGCGCCGGTAAAATCGCCGTTCTCGTGCAGCCGTACAAGCATCCGCCGGATTGTCTCCGCCTCGCTGCCATGAGGTGCAGGTCCCTGGGATGGCTGCGCTACAGCGACACCAGTCGTCGCACAAAACGAGAGGAGCAGGTGCACAGCAGCGAGCTTCATCAGCCGTCGATGAGCCGCAGTGCAAGCAGGCAGTCGGGTGGCCAAGAAGGGGGATTCCCTACGTTTCGTACAGCTTATCCGGATCAACCTTGTACGATGTTAATCCAGGAATCCGTGTGGTTGCTTTCGGCGTAGGAGTGATGTCCTCCAACTCCCTTTCTTCCCCAGGAAATCCTCCGCCGGACCTCGAAAATCACCCGAACGGCGCAGGCGCGAGTTTCCCTGGCGGAAGGCTCACGCATTTTCGTTCTCCTGTAGCCCCTCAGAAGGAGAGGCGTGCGGTCAGTTGGATTTGACGAGGCGTCCAGCGGGAACTCTGGAAAGTGAGGATGCCGTCGCTGGTGTTCGGCGAGTTCAGGCCCTGGATGTTGAATGCGTTGAAGGCGTCCACATTCACACGGAGTTTCCAGCGCTCCGAGAGGTCGAAGACCTTGTAGAGCGAAATATCGGCCTGGAAGTTCTTGGGGCCTTGGAGGATGGTATGCGAGTAGGGGTTGAGGCCTGCCGGACCCGGCGAATAAGCCGTGGTAACCTTCTGCCCGTTCTTCAGCGTGACCGTTACGTTGTTCGTGCCAAAGTTGGGCGCACCCGGAGTGTTGTTGATCGGCGCCAGATAAGGCTTATAGTCCTCGGGTATGCCCATGACTCCATTCGGCTGGTTGACCAGGTGGGGACCAATATGCCCCAACAAATCGAAATATAGTTCACCGTCATGTGAATACGTGTGGAATGCAGGGATGATGGTGGACACCGCACTGGTGCAGCAGTTCCGCGCGCTGTTCCCGGGGTGAACGAGCTTATGTCACCTACAACAACATCACCCCCAGCAAGAAGACGGCAAGCTGACCGACCAGCCACAGACATGCGCAAGCTGGTCACAGCCGGCTGTGGGAAGCTCACTTTGACTAGGAAGAACGGGCTGGACATAACGCGGCACTTTGGCCAACACAAAAGGTCGTTTGTAAGACGTGGTTGCTGTTTTGATTTAGCAGGCCGCGTAAAATCCAGAGTGTAAATTAGGGCCTTGACAAGGGCCACCCGCTGTCGGCTCCAGT
>CALGAR010000153.1 GCA_937959285.1 uncultured Bryobacterales bacterium | reverse complement strand
TGGCGTCATTGCGGATGGATTGACAGCGCTCACGTCGGCGTAGGTCAGGAGCGTGAGCAGCTTTAACTGTTCGATGGTCTCGACACGCCGGGATAGATAGAGACCGGTCGCGCTGTCCTCAAGATCGCGGGTTGTCATGAGCGAGGACAGCTCGAGGTGCCGTTCGATGAGAAAACGGATGGTCTTTTGCTCCGCGTCGGGGACGCCGATGCGGCTCATGATGGCGTCGGCAAGCCGGACAGACTCGATCGCGTGGGAGCCGGTTCGCGCACCCTTGCCGATGTCGTGGAGAAGCAGCGCGAACCGCAGCAAGCCCTGATCTTCCGTCTCTTCCAGCAGTTCCCGGAACCGCTGGCGTGCGCGATCCTTTGCCTCCCGCAAATCAGACAGGTTCTGGATCGCAACCAAGGTGTGCTCGTCGACTGTGTACCGGTGGTAGAAGTCGCGCACTACGAGGCAGTCAATGGCCTCCCATTCCGGCAGAATCGCGCGCAGCAAGCCCGTGTCCGCAAATGCCCGGAGCGCAAGGGCGGCATGCGGCAGCGCGAGCGCGGTCCGCAACTGCGGCCAGATGTTGCGTGGTTTTGAGAAATGGGCGGCCAAGGAAAGGAGGGCTTCTCCGATCCGCCGCTCAGCCTCTGTCGACAGGCGTAAGCCATGCCGTGCGAGGAATTCGAAAAGCCGGAGGGCAACGTCCGGATCCGATTCCAGGACGTGATGCGACCGGAGGTAGACCCTCTCCTGAAGCACGGTGAACTCGGAGTTGGAAAGGCGGCTGCGCCAGTCGCGAAACTGGGACAGCAAGCCGCTCGACGCGCTCTCGATGGCTTCCATGCGGCGCAATGCCGCGGCGTGCACTGAGCGGGCGTGCCGGAAATAGGTCCGCATCAGGGTCTCCGGATCCCGCAGCCCCAAGAACCCTTGTTCCGCCATGTCTTCCTGGAGGTCGAACGAGAGCACGTTCGCGTCACGCTGCATGGCGTAGTGAAGGCGGCAGCGGACGGCGTACAGGAAGTCACGGGCAGGGTACAGGTCCTCGGGCAGGGAATTCGTTGTGCTCAGCCAGGAGACAAGCTGGAGGTCGCGAATGCCTCCAGGCGCCTCCTTCAATTGCGGCTCCATGTGGTAGATGGAGTTCTGGAATTTGCCGTGGCGGGAACGAGCCATCCGAACCAGGTAGCGTTCCAGCGAGGCTCGGTGCGATTTCACGAAGGATGGCATCCGCGCCTCCAGGCGTTCAAAGAGAGAGGCGTCTCCGGCTAGGAAACGGCGGTCGAGAAGGCTAATGTTTAGTTCGATGTTTTGTTCATGAAGCTCGCTACACTCCTGCGGCGTGCGGAGCGAGTGGCTGATCCGCAGCTTGCTATCCCACAAAATGCGGAAGAAATTGGAGAGCACCTCACGAGCCTCTTCCGTTTGCGCTGCGCGATCGACGAGCAGCAGCAGATCGACATCCGAATGGGGGAACAATTCCCGGCGTCCATAGCCGCCGACGGCTAGCAGCGCAATTTCGCCGGGGAAGCTTGGCTTGACCGACTGAAGGAAAACGTCGCGGACTAACCGGTCAACGAGCGCGGCGCGCCCTTCGAGGACTGGACGTGCCGCGCCCGTTGCGAGGAAAGCTTCGCGAAGCCGCTCTAGTTCTTCGCTGTTACAGGGCTGCTTCGCCCCGCTCATAGTTCCGGATGCGGATCGCCTCGGCGACGTCGGAAATGAAGATCTTGCCGTCGCCGATCTTTCCTGTTTGCGCTGCGTTGATCAAGGTGCGGACCACTTCGTCTGCCCGGTTGTCGGGGACTACCATCTCGATCTTCGACTTGGGCAGCAGATCTACTTCGTACTCCTGGCCTCGGTAGATCTCCTTGTGTCCCTTCTGGCGGCCGTGGCCCCGCACGTCGATCACGGTCATGCCGTCGATGCCGATTCCTTTCAGCGCTTCCTTCACTTCTTCAACCTTGAATGGCTGAATAATCGCTTCAATCTTCTTCATTGGGATCCCCTTTCCTAGGCCTCGAAGTTATATCCTTCTTCACCGTGCAAGCTGAGATCGAGACCCTGGATTTCCTCATCCTTGCTCACTCGCAGCCCGACGATCACGTCACAGACTTTCAGGATGATCAGCGTGCCGACAATTGCAATGGCCCACGACAGAAGAGTGCCCCAGAGCTGGTTGAGGACCTGGCCGGCGTTGCCGTCGATCAAGCCGAGCGGCAAAAGATTGCCTGCCCCATCTTTCAAACCGTCGTTCACTACGTTGGTGGCGAAGACGCCCGTGAGGATGGCGCCTAGAGTGCCGCCCGCGCCGTGCACGCCGAAGGCGTCGAGCGAGTCGTCGTATCCCAGCTTATGCTTCACGACGGCGACCATGTAGTAGCAGAACGCACCGGCGATCAGGCCAATCAGGATTCCATGCTTCGGCAGAACGAAGCCGGCCGCGGGTGTGACAGCGACGAGACCGGCTACAGCGCCCGAGATGCCGCCGAGAGCGCTCGGCTTACCGCTGCGCATCCACTCCACGAGCATCCAGCTCAGGGCAGCAGCCGCCGCGCCGACCTGCGTCACTACGAAGGCATTTGAAGCCAGGCCCGAGGCTCCGAGCGCGCTACCCGCGTTAAAGCCGAACCAGCCGACCCAGAGCAGGCAGGCTCCTACGACGCTGAGTACGACGCTGTGAGGCTTGATCGGCTCTTGAGGATATCCGAGTCGCTTTCCGAGGTAGATGGCACAGACCAGAGCGGAGACGCCGGACGTGATGTGAACCACTGTGCCGCCAGCAAAGTCGAAGCAGGGAATTGCTCCGCCTGAGAAAGCGTTGAGCAGTCCGCCCTTGCCCCACACCATGTGCGCCATCGGGAGGTAAACGAAGAACAGCCACAGCGTGGTAAAGAGCATCATCGCGCTGAATTTCATGCGTTCGGCAAAGGCGCCCGAGATCAGCGCGGGCGTGATGATGGCGAACATCATCTGGAACGCCATGAAGGTCAGTTGTGGAATCGTGCCTGCGTAGTCGCTGTTCGGCTCCATGCCAACGCCGCTCAGCAGGACATACCGAAAGTCGCCAATGAACGCGGTTCCCTCTCCGAATGCAAGGCTATATCCCACGACAGCCCACAGGACGGAGGCCCATGCCATGAGTGCAAAGCTCTGCATCATCGTGGACAAAATGTTTTTCCTTCGGACGAGGCCTCCATAGAACAGTGCAAGGCCAGGACCGGTCATCATCAGTACAAGCGCGGCACTAGCCAGCATCCACGCGTTATCACCCGCTGATTGCGCGCTTGCCGCAGCCTCTTCCAATGCGGCCAGCCGCTTTTCCACGTCTCCGGGCGCTTGTGCGAAAAGGGCGCCGGTCACCAGCAGCGTGGCCAGAGATAGCTTGCAAACCATACAGTAATCTCCTCAATCGACTGTTCCACCGTGGCTACGCCTTCCTGTTGCGGTTCACCTCGTGCTGCCGACTTTGCAAGCGAAAAGACCTCTGACGGGGAGCTCGTTCCGAAGCGCTCTACTCATGCCGCAGAAACTTCACCACGACGTGAATTGATTCCTGCCCGGACGGTGGTTTGAATCCAAAGGCAGGTTAATGACTATCATGCATGAAAAATTGAGTTTTTGCGCTAAAGCCTTTCTATCTGCACGATCCAAATTTTCTATTGGTAACTCCCTCCGGGCAGGATATAGAATCGTCCTCATTCCAAACGAGTCCCCGTCCGACTGAAATCAACCCCGATCCTATTGGAGATTTTCAATGAGGTTTTCAATCTCTGTTCAATTGTCGTTTATTCTGTTGTCTGCCCAGCTCGTCTCTGGACAGGATAATAAGCCGGAGTGGTCGGCAGGCCCGATCGACTTTAGCGGGCTCATCGACGGCTATTACAGCCTCAACTTCAATCACCCTGCGACGCGTAACAATGTCATAAGAAATTTTGATGTGCGTGCAAATCAATTCGAGCTCAACATGCTCAAGCTGTCAGCCGAGCACGCCGCCGACCCTGTAGGCTTCCGTGTTGATCTCGGCTTCGGACGGACCTTTGAGCTTTTTCACGCCACCGAACCGCTTTCGACTCCTGTGTTCCGCAACATCATGCAGGCGTACATGTCTTTCAGACCTCAAAACCTCGGAGGCTTGCAGGTGGATTTCGGTAAGTTCGTGACGAGCGCGGGGGCGGAGCCGACAGAGACGCATTTAAACTGGAACTACTCGCGATCTCTGCTGTTCACGAACGGTCCCTACTACCATTTTGGACTAAGGACTTCCGTGCCAGTTAATAAGTATGTGTCTGCGGGTGTGCAGATAGTGAATGGATGGAACAACGTAGAGGATAACAATAGCGGAAAGACAATCGGTCTTACTAGTTCGATTAGTACCTCGAAATTTAGCTGGTCAAACAATTATTATGTGGGCCCGGAGAAGACGGATACGAACGAAGGAAGGAGGCACTTTTTTGATACCGTGCTGTTCCTCACGCCGCACGACCGGGCGAATTTCTATTTGAATTTCGACTATGGCGCAGACACGCGGATTGGCGGAGGCAGGGATACCTTCTACGGCATAGCGGGTGCAGCGCGTTTTGCTTTGACTGAGCACATCTCCATCAGTCCGAGGCTCGAGTTGTACAACGATGTCGACGGCTTCATCACAGGTACGCCTCAGAAGCTCAAAGAATTCACGTTAACCGCCGAATACAAGTGGTCCGCGGGATTGCTGTCCCGGCTTGAGTACCGCCGCGATTGGTCCGACCGGCCCTTCTTTGATCGCGGCAATGAACCCGGGAGTGCGCTCTCCCAGAACACCCTCCTGGCTGGATTTGTCGTCTATTTCGGACCTGGCCGGTAACGCCAAATAAGTACGCGTTCAGAAGGACCTCTCCCAACGCCATCTTCATCCGGTAAACTGAGGGATCTGAGGCAACCACATGAGACGCATCAGAATCCTTTCGGCAATTGCTGCCACGGTTTGTTACGGCGGAGTCCTTCTGAACGCCCAGCAGGCGCCAAAACAGCTTCCTCCTCCCTATCACACCCCTTCGGCGCGCAACCCGCCGCAAGTGATCGGCCGGCCTGATGGGGCGCAGCTCCAGCTTCCCGCCGGATTCGCCATCGAGGAGTATGCAACGGATTTCCAGCGACCCCGCTTCATGCTCCTCGGCCCGAGTAACGAAATCCTTGTCAGCGACAGCACAACGAATGGCAGCGTCTTCGTCCTTATCGACAAGAACAAGGACAATAAGCCGGACGACCGGAAGGTCCTGATTGACGGACTTGACCGCCCCTACGGCCTGGCTTTCTGGAAGGATTATCTGTACGTCGCCGAGACGACCTCGGTGAAGCGCTACAAGTACAATCCGAGCACGATGACGGTGGGAAAGGGCGAAGAGGTGGTCTCTCTGAAGGATTTCGGGCAGGGGCACTGGACCCGCTCAATCCTCTTCGATCCGAAGGGAGAGAAGATGTATCTCGGAATCGGTTCCCGCTCCAACGTCGATCCCGGCGAACCGCCGATGCGGGCGGCGATTAACCGCTTTAACCCGGATGGCAGCGGTCACGAGATCTATGCGTCGGGTACCCGAAATCCCATCGGTATGGCGTGGTATCCCGGAACGAACACCTTGTGGGCAGCCGTTCAGGAGCGTGACGGCCTTGGGGATGACCTTGTCCCGGATTACTTCACCAGCATCAAGCAGGGGGGCTTTTATGGCTGGCCGTATGCCTATATCGGCCCCAACGAAGATCCGAGGCTGAAGGGCCAGCGTCCGGACCTGGTGGCCAAGACGATCGTTCCGGACGTGCCATTGCAGGCTCACGTCGCCGTTCTTGACGCAAAGTTTTATACCGGCAAGCAATTTCCAGCGGAGTATCAGGGCGGTGCGTTCCTTGCGCTCCATGGTTCCTGGAACCGGTCCGAACGGGTTGGCTATTCCGTCGTCTTCATTCCGTTTAAGAATGGCAAGCCGAGCGGGCCGGTACGCAACTTCCTCACAGGTTGGATGATCTCGCCGACAAACCGTCAGGTGTGGGGCCGCCCTGTGGGATTGTTGCAGCTTCCGGACGGAAGCATGCTGGTGTCGGATGACGGCGGCAACAAGATCTGGCGGATCAGCTACAAGAAGTGACCCGCTTCGTCGTTCTCCTGATCTCATTTGCAGCAGCGGCCGCGGCAGCCGAGTCGCGGCCGTTCTCGCATAAGCTGCATCTGCAACTCAAGCTGCAGTGCGTCGCCTGTCACTCGACCGTCACGTCAAGCACTCAGGTCTCTGATAACAATCTACCGACGGCCAAGGCTTGTCAGGGGTGTCATCAGGAAGTCACCATCAAGCAGCCAGAGCAGAAGCGGGTGGCGAAGTTCGATCATAGCAGGCATGTGAAGATGGGCAACATCGCCGCCATCATCGCGGCGGCCATCGACTCCAAGGCCTACCTTTCAGATCCCGGCGACATTCGAAAGCATCTCGATGTCCGCCATCACAACGCCAACGACGCCTGCACCGGCTGTCATCGCGGACTGGAAGAATCGACCGCCGTTTCGAAGGACGCATTTCCCGTCATGGCAGACTGCCTGGTTTGCCATAACAAGATCGACCCGCCGTTCAGCTGTGAAACCTGCCATCAGCCAGGCGAGCGGCTTGAGCCAGCCAGTCATACGCCCGAGTGGTTGGAATTGCATAGCTCCGGAAAGGCGAATCTCGACAAAGCCTCGTGCGCTGTATGTCACGGCCGGAAGTTCACCTGCCGGGGCTGCCACTAGCCTGCCGTGATCGAAAATCGGCAAAGAGTCTTACGGCGTAAAGGACTTCTTCATATAAACTGAACTGTCTAGGTTAACCAATCATGAGCAGGATCAGACGAACCGCCGCTGCCGCAGCCATCCTCGCTGGCAGCCTTCTTTTGCCGGGTCAGCAGCAACCGCTGCCCCTTCCCAAGCCGTACCATACGCCCTCGGCGCGGAACGCCCCTCAGATTATCAGCCGCCCCGATGGCGCGCAGCTCCAGGTTCCAGCCGGCTTCACTGTGGACGAGTACGCGGCTGACTTTCAGAAGCCCCGGTACATGGCGCTCGGACCGAACAATGAAGTGCTGATCAGCGACAGTGTGCCCAATGGGAGCGTCTACGTCCTGATCGATAAGGACGGGGACTACAAGGCTGAGGAGCGGAAGCGCCTGCTCGAAGGGCTCGATCGTCCATACGGTCTCGCCTTCTGGAAGGATTACCTCTACGTGGCGGAGACCACCTCCCTTAAGCGGTACAAATACAACGCAAAGACGATGAGCGTGGGGCCGGGCGAGGAAGTGGTGTCCATGAAGGACTTCGGCCAGGGCCATTGGACACGGACGGTCCTGTTCGACCGCAAAGGGAAGAAGATGTATCTCGCGATCGGATCGAAGGCGGATGTGGTCACCGGGGATCACCCGATGAGAGCAGCGATCAACCGCTTCAACCCCGATGGGACCGGTCATGAGATCTTCGCTTCCGGCTTGCGCAATCCGGTTGGGCTCGCCTGGTACCCCGGAACGGACACCCTGTGGGCCGCCGTTCAGGAGCGGGACTCGCTGGGAGACGATCTGGTTCCGGATTACTTCACGCGCGTGCAGCTTAATGGCTTCTATGGCTGGCCATACGCCTACATTGGTCCGAATGAAGAGCCGCGGGTGAAGGCGGAACGTCCGGATCTGGTCAAGAAAACGATTGTTCCCGATGTTCTGCTGCAATCGCACGTCGCGGTGCTGGATGCGCGGTTTTATACCGGCACGCAGTTTCCGGCGGAATACCGCAACGGCGCATTCCTTGCCCTGCACGGTTCCTCGAACCGGTCAAAGCGTGTCGGTTATTCTGTCGTTTTCGTGCCGTTCAAGAATGGCAAACCCAGCGG
>CALGAR010000152.1 GCA_937959285.1 uncultured Bryobacterales bacterium | reverse complement strand
CGGCGTCGCTGGCCGGAGACTTCTCCGCGCTCCCCGCCAGTCAGCGGCCTCGCGATCCCCTGAACGGGCAGCCTTTCCCCGAGGGCATCATTCCTGCCAGCCGGTTCAGTCCCAACGCCAAGCGGCTGGTGGATCTCTACCCCCTGCCCAACGCGAGCGTTGCGGGCGGCAACTTCGTCTTTGAGCCTCCGAATCCGCTCGACTCCAACCAGTACATTTACAAGGTGGACTACAACCTGAGCGAGAAACATCAAATCGCTGTCCACTATCTCCGCGATTACTACACCTCCCTTCAGCAGACCAATCAAACGGCCACTTTCGACCGCAACATTCCTGGCACCAACGCCAGCGCAAAGTGGACCTACGTGGCGAATCCCACGACGGTCAACACGTTTCAATTCACCTTCACGGGGAACGTCATCCGGCAGGTCAACTTCCAGCCGAATCCGGTGTTCCTGACCGACTATTCGCGTCAAGCCAACGGCATCGACTACCCGATGATCTACGGCAACGAGACGTCAATCCCTTCCATTGCCATCTCCGGGTTCAACTCGCTGACAACAACCCCCCGTCAGTGGAACAACTTCAACCGCATCTTCCAGTTCAAAGACGACTTCTCGAAGGTGCTGGGCAGCCACACCTTGAAGTTCGGCGTCCTTGTCATGCGGAGCCGCAAGAATCAGGACAACCAGCCGGCCATCAATGGCACGTTCAACTTCAGCCCGGGCCATCCTCTGCATTCGGGGAACGCACTGGCTGACGCGCTTTTGGGGAATTTCAACACGTATACGGAAGCTTCGGCCGGCCGCGAAGGGTGGTTCCGCTTCACCCAGGCAGAGTTCTACGTTGCAGATAACTGGAAAGCCGGCAGCCGGCTCACACTCGATCTTGGCGTGCGCTACATGCTGATGCAGCCTCAGTACGCCGCCTTGCAAAATGCCTCGATCTTTTCGCCGCGGTTCTTCGACCCGTCCCGGGCGCCTGTAGTCGATCCCGCCAGTGGCCAAATCGTACCAGGCACGGGGGACCCGGTCAATGGTCTTGCCGTGGGCGGCTCGGAGTATCCTGAGGCCTTCCGCAAGCGTTTTCCTCAATACAGCGAGGACGTCTATCAGCGGCTGCTGCGCGGTCTGCCAAAGGAGATTTCTCCGTGGGATTACGGCACGCTTGGCCCTCGCCTCGGCTTCGCCTACGATCTAACAGGCCGGCAGGAAACCGTCATCCGCGGCGGCTGGGGCCTCTTTTTCGAGCGCATCCAGGGCAACTTCGTCTTCGGCCGCGTGAACAATCCGCCGTTCATTCAGGAGGCATCCTTGTTCAGCGGAAATGTCGAAAACCCTGCGGGCGGCCAGCAGCGCATTTTCCCGTCCAACGTCACGTCCTATGAAATCGATCTCAAGGTTCCGACAGTCCAGAACTACAGTTTCGGAATCCAACACAAGCTGTTGAAAGACACGCTTCTCGACGTTGCCTATGTTGGCTCAAGCGGCTGGAATCAGTACCGGGCGGTGTCGCTGAATCAGTTGCCGGTAGGTACGCTGACCGCGAACCCCGGAGTCAATGTCAATGCGCTTCGGCCCTACCTGGGCTACGCGAGTATCACGCAGTACATCACTGGCTCCAACTTCAACTACAACTCGTTGCAGGTGCAGGTGAGACGCCAGTTGCAACAGGGGGGCATCCTGAGCGTTGCCTACACGTGGTCCAAGGCCATTACCGACGCGAGCGATTGGAGCGAGACTCCGCAGGACAGCTACAACTTCAAGGGTGACCGCAGCCTCGCCAGTTACGATCGCAGGCACGTGTTCGTGTTCAGCTACATCTACTCGCTGCCTTTCTGGCAGCAGCAGAATGTCTGGTACAAGAAGGTGTTTGGCGGCTGGCAGGTTTCCGGTGTAACTACGCTTCAGAGCGGGCGTCCGTTGAACATCACGGTGCAGGGCGACGTAGCGGGCATCGGTCAGGGCGGAGGCCAGCGGCCCAGTCTCGTCGGTGATCCTTACGAAGATGCCGGCAGACGGACCCGCTGGTTCAATCCGGCAGCGTTCGCCGTTCAGCCTGCCGCCACGTTCGGCAACCTGGGCCGGAACGCGATCATCGGTCCTGGAATGAACAACTGGGACGTGTCGCTCCAGAAGATCTTCTCGATCAATGAGCGACTCCGCACCGAATTCCGTGCCGAGTTCTACAACGCCCCGCATCACTTCTCGTACTGGGATGTGGCAACGACGGTCGGAGCGGGAAATTTTGGCCAAGTCACAAGCGCAACGGATCCACGCACGCTTCAGTTCGGCCTGCGCTTCCAGTTCTGACAGCCCTTCTGAATACGCACAATACCGGCCCCTCCGCCCGGGGCCGGTTCCCACCTACCTTGCAGGCGGGAAATCTGCGGATAAACGGAAACTCGAATCACGAAGTATAGTTTGCCTCGCTCGTCAGGGGATCCCTTAAGAAGCCAAGAAGCAAACGCTCAATCGAGTCCCACTGCTGAGATGTTTCTGACTTGACAGCCCGGAGCTCCCCTTCAACACCCCTGAAGAAGGCAATTGCATCGTCCGTTCGTATCGCCTGCCGCCGTTGTTCCGCTTTCATTGTCGCCACTTCCTCTTGCAAGGCCGTCATAATCCGGACCAGCTCTGCATACCGCTGCTCCAATGCAATCAGCGTTTCTAATGTCTTAGCGCCATGAGCCGCTTGGTGGACTCTAATATTTGCGACATCGTGCTGAAGTGCGACCAGGTTAACATCTGATAACAGAAACGACCGCACCCGTCCCATGAAAGGCCAGAAAATTCCTTGAAATAGCCAACGATAGATTGGCCGCCAAGCGTATATAAACGGCTTTTTATCTACAAACATATTGCCTCCAAAACGCGGGGCAGTACACGTCATGCCTCCGGCGCCGCGCCAAGCCCTTCACGGGCAACAAAGTCGTAGAGCTTCAAATCCTCGCCTACTAACTCATCCAAAAGGGTAAGCCTCATAGAGAAGCTCAAGTCGGAATACGATATGTACTTTTCTGCTGCGTTCACGCGTCGGGAAGTGAGCTGCCACTTTCTGGCCAGCCACGCGTCATAGTCCTTGAGGAAGATCATCTCGATCTTCGACGTGAGAATGTTTCGAACTGCAGATTTGAATGTACCGTCTCCCAAACAACCACAAATTAGATTCGTAAAGCTGCCCCTAAACGCTGGCGATTTGAGGATATCTAGCGGTAGCTCTTCCCATCGCACATGGTCCAAATTCGCCAGATTAAGCCAGGAGGCCCACAATCGCGTATCGGGCCTCAGCATCTTGGGATCCTGCCGCATGGCATGCACGATGTAGTTGACGTGGGAAAGCACCCGATCCACTGGGTGACGGAGCACGGTGAATACATGATCGCAGGCCCTAATGAAGCCAAGATTTATGTACTCTCCGAGCGTGAAGTGGCCGCACACGAAGAACTTAAAGGAGGTTGTCTTTCTCTCGCAGGCAAAGCGCCGGAGATGCTGAAAGAGTGCTACTTTCTGCGTCCATTCCTCCATCACCAGGTCTTTCGGCAACGGGAACAATACGTCACCCAACACCACGCGCAAGTCGGTGCCGCCGCACCTCGGTATATGTACGTACAATTCCCGCTCATACTCACCGAAATGGTTCAGCAAACCGGCGATCACTTTCGACTGAAATTCGGAGCTCAGGAGTACCTGACGAAGATGCTCGCGAGGACAGTATGACGATGACGGACGGCACATATCGGGGTTCTCCGGAAGACGTCCCAGGGAGAGCAAATAGATACCGGTTGGATTCGCGATATCGTCATCTATCTGGTTGGCAATCTCATCGAGACTGTTCAAGTTTTCATAGCTCTCGAAGGCCTCGATTAGATCGCGATATGTCCTGATCACACAAATCTCCTTGCATTGCCGGGATAAGGCGCCCTGTGCTGGCTGGAATTCCGGCTATCTCATGCCTCCGTAGGCTAGCCCTGAGGAAGCACGCCGGCATCGGCGCCCGCTTGAGCCGTCTGACCGAGTTGCTCTACGCCTGACAGTGCGCCCGCTGCAGTAACCACCTCAAGTTTAGGGAGCGGAAACACCAGGCCTCCGCCTCCTTCAAGGTAACGCGCTTCCTTTTGGACAATGCCCCTCCGGAAGTGCCACGGCAGGACCAGAAGATATTCAGGCCGCTTGGCTCGTACGTCGGCCTCCGGCACGATGGGGATCTTCGTGCCGGGCGTGAAAGCACCATATTTATCCGGATTTACTTCTCCAATGCAGGGCAAGAGGTCTCGAGACACGCCACAGTACTGAAGCAGCACATTTCCTTTTGTCGAGGCTCCATAGCCCAGAACCAGATCACCGTTTCTCTTACACTCGTGCAGGAATTGCCCCAGGGCGTCCCTGTGGCTTTCCATGCTGTTGCGCAGTCGCTCAAACGGCTCCAGGCCGCGATAGCCGGCGCTCACTTCCTTTTCAAGAAGGCGTCGCACTTCTTCCCGGGCTTCTTTATAGGGGCTCTTCCTGCGTGCAATTGCCAAGGAAAAGCTGCCGCCATTCGTGGCGTTAGTTTCGAGAGCAACGATCTTCAGGTCCAGCTTGTCGGTTATATATAGGATCTGTTCCAACGTATAGTACTCGAGGTGCTCGTGGCAGATCGTGTCATACGCATTCGCCTCGACCATCAACGGCAGATAGCTCTGTTCCAGCACCCAAATGCCATCGTCGGCAAGAATTTCCAGAATCTGTTCCACGAAATTGAGCGGATCCTCCAAGTCGTAGAACATGGCGATCGACGTAACAGCCCGCGCTTTCTTCGACGTCCGACTCTTGATTGCCCTGGCGCTGAAGAATTCCGGTATCAGCTCGACATCGGGATCATAGAACTCATGGAACTTCGCACCTGTGGGGTCAATCCCAATTCGCGTCAGCCCCGGGATTCGGTAGGAGTTCAGGAGGGTCCCGTCATTGCTGCCTATGTCCACAACGCAGTCGCCTGGGGCAAGGTTAACCATTTGCTCAATCTGGCGGACCTTCGATTGGAGATGATCCACCATTGATTGATTCAAACCAGAGCGGTAACCGTAAGTCTCTCCATATAGCGAGGTCAGCTCATAGTTGTGCTTAAGCTGCACAAGGCCGCACTTGATACAACGAACAAGTGCGAGCGGGCCGCACGGTACCTCTTCGTCTAGACTGCGCGGGAAGACCCCGGTCAGAGCAAGCATGCCGAGGTCAACAAGATCTATAAGATCCGCACTGGAGCACAGCCGGCACGAATCGGTTTCGGTATACATGCACCAATTTCCCTGTTTACTATGCATGTCGATTAAAGATTGTAACCACTATCCAACACACAATACGTCACAGCTGAGGCGTATTGCAAATCTAAAACAAGCGTCAACTTATGAAAACCTGCTTCCGCCCACGAGTTTGCCGCTACAGTGGCACACCGCCTTTTGGCCGGACTAACCGAAACTCTTGGTGCCCCACCGTAAGACCGCACCTGTGCCTTGGAACTAACGGTGCTCGGTTCGGCCGCATCAAGTTGGTATCTGTCTTGCGGTCGTTTTACAGTCCGAGCTGTGAAGGCCGGGGCCGTAATATGGCTTCACTTGACGGTTCGAGTCTGCAAACACCATTCTCGAACCTGCTCGCTGAAAGATCGCCATGTTGGCAAGCGGAGCCGCTCACATTCCTTCCTCAGCCTCGCGTACGTGGAATCGTTGCAGAGGGCGACAACTGCCCGGCGCACATCGATCGGATCCGCATCGACGAACCATACGCCACCATGAACCTCCTCCAGGCTGGGGATATTCCTCGTTGCAATCACGGGAACACCGAGATGAAGGCTTTCAACGGGAGGCAGCCCATAGCCCTCAGTCGCACTCAGATACAAGGTGGCGCGGCTCGAGCATACGGTCTCCTTTATGACCCGGTCATCCGCACGCTCAATCCATGTGAACTGTTGTGGTATCGATTGAGCCAGTTTTCGAATTCGTGCCGCAGCTTCTTCCTGAATCCAGCCCATCCTTCCAATGAATGTCAGGCTGAGATCAGGCATTTCGGGAAACAGTCTCTCGAAGGCATCCAGAACGAGGGCGTGTTGTTTTCGAGGCTCTATAGTCCCTACTACCGTGAACTTTAGCCCTGGGTTGCCCGGCCGCGGAGAAGGCTCACCCATGCTGTCACTGCCCAGGCGCAGGACCGGTCCATCAAAATCTGACCTCCGAAGCAGCCTTTGACAAAACACGTCACGAGTTGACCGGGATATGAAGCCGACATGTTTCGCATGACGAACAAGCCGAAAGTACGGTTCAATCGTTTCATATGAGGTCTGCGGCGGAAAGTATTGAGGGTGGGTAATTGGCAAGGCGTCGTAAAAAATGAAGTAAACGTTATAGTATTGCCTCAGTAATAGAGTTTGAAAAAATTCAATTCGCTTCGGATCGTAGAAAACTTCCGGTACGACAATAGGAGAGGCATAAGAGTCGATCTCACCTTGACTCTGTCTACTGTCGTCGGCAATTTGAGAAATAACCTCTCTGATCTTAGGGAGATCGTCAGGGCCCGCCTCAAAGTAGCTCCTGATGACGGACCGTGCATTCGAGGGTAGGGGAACGAGCCTTGAGTTGGCGCTGAGCGCAACCGGTACCAGATCATCTCCAGGCCACCAGCGGCAGAGCTCGCCACACACTCGCTGAATGCCGGTCCGAACCGGGTTCCGGAGAAATTCGGTGACATCAACGTAAACGGTCATAACTCAACCTAGAGCGCCAGGATCTGCTTCAGGCGGTCGACATAGAAGTCGAAACTGTGGCGGCGGCAGTATTCATTTCGCTCTTCAAGAAGACGCCGGCTGTGCCGCTCTTTTCGGTTGTCCCAAATTCGCGCCAGTGCTTCCGCCAAAAGGAGCGGAGACAAGCAATCTGGTACTGTGTGAACGTAGCTGGGGGCATCGCAGCTGTCCGCCAGACTCTCGTTTGCGACGGCAGGCAGTCCGGCGCTTATGCAGTCGACCAAGGCGGCAGATGGCTGGCCGAAGCCGTAGCTGCGGAGCTGGATCGCAGCATCGGCGCCAAGGAGGTACAGACGGTATTGTTCCTCAGGAACGAATCTCGGGAAGGTACGAACGAAAGGCTCTACACCGAACCGCCTGGCCACAGACCGCAGCGGATCCTCGAGAGATCCGGCCTCGCCAACCAGGTGCAACTCAGCGGGAATTCCCCACGATCGCAAATAATCAAGTGCGATGATGCAATAATTCGGAGCCTTTTGCATCACCGCAAAGCCGAAGGATGCGATGACAAAGGTGTCCGGGAGAAGGCCAAGGCTTGTCCGTGCATCTTCTTGTGCTTTGGGCGTTAAATCCTCAGGGGCGAAGCTGGTGTTCGGAGCAAAGGTGGTCAGTTCTGCGTGATAGTTATATTTTTCCCTAATCAGCCGCTGGAACGCAGGAGTATGAACAATCAGCGGCCGTGCTCGCTCCAACACCGGTTCAATGAAGAGTGTCGGGACATCCTGGTCGTGCAGCCATAATGCCACCTCCGACTCGGAGACGCTGCGGCCCAGGAGGCGGCTGGCAAAGGAGCGAAATCCTTCCTCACCCAAGCGAGATCTTATGATGTGGGTAAGCCGGGAATCGTGAAGGATGCAAGGACCTCCGTGACGGCCAAGAAAATCGAAAGCGTAATTGTGGAAGTGGGAGTTTCCAACGACGGACACGACCGCGTCGTAATCCGAAGCCAGCGGTCTCAAAGAGTAAGGCCCCGCATCTCGAGAGCCGGGATGCAAAGCTAAGGGACGTTCAGCATCTGTGAACAGGTCGACTCTGATCTTACCGGTCGCTGCCTTCAGCGTGCGCTCAGTGAACCGGGCAACACCGGATTCATCGGGCGGGTAGGGACTCAGCAAGGCGATTCGGGGCAAGCTACCGCCAATGCTGAACGCGCGCGCCGGACGCGACGAGCGGAAGCGGCGCTCAAACTCCTCCAGTGCAAAGGACCAAAACCGTGCACTCACGCACTCTTCGCTGAACCGGTGCCGAATCGCCTCTTGCTGTCGAATAAGACGATCCCTAAGGGTACCGTCCTGGCATAAGCGAACCAGCTTATCCGTCAAGTCCTCCACGTCCGTGGATACGAACAGAGCTTCGGGGTCGGATATGAGTTCAACGTGCGCGCTACAGGATGAGGCGACGACAGCGGACCCACAGATGGCCGCCTCCACCACGGGGAGGGAGAATCCTTCAATATGAGAAGGCACAATGGTTGCAATCGCACCGGCGTACAATTGCGCCAGTTCTGCGTCAGAGACGCGATTCAGGAAGTCGATCCAGTCTCCTCCGGCGATGTCTTGCAGCGTGGCCTTATAAGCTGGATCCAGCTCACCAACGATCTTGAGCCGAATCTCCTGCCCAAGAATCAGCCTTGTATTTCGAACGGCAGCGGCAGCGGTCTCCGTATTCTTGCGCCTGTCCCCTCCGCCAAGCGTGAAGAAGTAGGGTTGTCGGGATAATCCAACGCTCTCCCTCGACAGTTGGTTAGCTGCCTCTATCAGAGAGCGACGCACGGGAGCACCTATTACCCGAATCGCCTGTTGTGGAGCGTCTACGAGTTCTCTCAGGCGTGTCGCCGCATATTCCGAAATAGGAGTGAACAGGTCATTCCGTTTGAGCGCTGCAAGCCTCGAGAAGTACTCGATCCGACTGCTCGTCCTGTCAAGATAACCGGACCAATCCAGCGGTATAAAGTCGTACACGACTGCAACTGAAAGAACGTTTCGGTGGGAGAGGAAGCGCCTTGATAGCGTTATCGAATGGGTCATCGGAGACCCATTCAGGAAGAGGCTCGCCCCAGTCAGGCAGGGATTCCAGCAGGTTGATACCTCATGGAAAAGCGACTCGTGTTCAGGCAGAAGCGGGGGCATTGTATCATCGATCAGCCCGATTACGTTGAAAGCCGAACCGACACAAGATGGCCGGGTTCGGAGCAGCGATGTCACATAGCTTCCAACCCCTCTCCCTCGAAGGGAGTGGTCTTGCAAACATCGGGCGTCGACATATACCCTGGCTTTCATAGAGATAGCGCGTCCGTGGGGCAGTCCTTCTCCAAGGAGGAGAGTATTCGAGGTTAGCAGCTCTCGACAGTGAGCGGCAAGAGTGCCGCCCGGGCTCTGCCGTTTTCGACCCATATTACCAAACGATAGCCGGACAAAGGCGAGAAATTGACCTCGAAGTTTATGACTCAGGCCACGTAGTAGGGGGAAACGTTATGACTGCCTCGGCCCGCTGCAGGTGCTTCGGCACCTTGCCATGTTTTCTCGGGTTATCTAGCCGAAGGTCGGACACTTCTGCTATCTTTTGTCTGTTTGCTCGGCAGTCTAACGCTCCCCGGGCGGTCTAATCAGACATGTCTCAGGTTCGGATGATTTCGTATGGCCAGAACTTTGAGGACGTTCTGCTTGCTCGCGTTTTCAAAGGCAGGTCCAAGGGGTTCTACATCGATATAGGTGCAATGGACCCGGTGGAAGGCTCAATCACAAAGCATTTCTACGATCTGGGGTGGTCCGGAATCAATATAGAACCAGACGAAAGATTCTATGATAAACTCCGCCTCGCCCGGCCGCGTGATCTCAATCTTTGTATTGCTGTCGGGGATACGCAAGAGGACCGCACCTTCTATCAATTTGAAGCCCAGGGGCTCTCCACTCTCAGTACTGAAAACTTCAGGTACTTCGCAGATAAGCACTTTCCCTACAGGGAGTTAACAGTAGCTGTTACCACCTTGGCTGATATCTGCCGCTCCTACGTCCACGGACCGATCGACTTTCTAAAGATTGACGCAGAAGGATGGGAGGCTGCGATCATAAGGGGCGCCGACTGGCAATGCTTTCGGCCGCTTGTATTGGTCATCGAATCGACGAAGCCCTACTCGTATATCCCAACTTGGCATGAGTGGGAGCCAGTATTGCTGGAAGCCGGCTATCGCTTCACCTACTCGGATGGCGTAAATCGCTACTACGTTCGCGAGGAGAGCTCGGAACTTGCGGCCTGTTTTGAGTTTCCACCAAATGTACTTGACAACTTTCAGCCATATGAGACAGTTCGTCTTCACAACTTGCATGCGGCAGCCCTTGCGGAAACTGAGGCGCTCACGATTCAACTTGCAGAAGCTCGGGATCAATTGGCCAAGGCATTGACGGAGAAGGACGTGGAACGCCTAAGGATGGATGAGCTGCGACAGAAAATGGATGCGCTCCAGGCTGAGTATCAGAAGGCCGTGGAGCGGGCAGACGCCGAGTCCGCCCAAAACCAGAGCCTTCTGGGCCGGCTGAAGGAACTTGAACTTCGATGTGAAGAAATGGATGAGCTGCGACAGAAAATGGATGCGCTCCAGGTTGAGTATCAGAAGGCCGTGGAGCGGGCAGACGCCGAGTCCGCCGAAAACCAGAGCCTTCAGGGCCGGCTGAAGGAACTTGAACTTCGGTGTGAAGAGCTTATTAGGCAGCGTCACAGTGCGGAGAAGCAGGTGCGTTCGGCAGAATCGCGACTCTCGGCGATCCAGCAGGATTTCGAGGAGTTGCGCAAGGCCAATTCGCTGCTCGCGGAACAGCTCGGGAAGGAACAGGACCGCCTGCAAACCGCCTTGGCGGAAACCAGGCGGCTAACAGCACGGGTCGGTAAAGTCTCCCAGGACAAGGCGGCCTTAACCCTAAGAATATCGGAGCTGCAACATCATTTGTCGGCTTTGCAAGGCGCTGCCGCCGCACTCAACGAGATGTATACTGAGCCCCTCAGTGACGCCACCCATGACGCGATACGTGTTGAGGTCATCAGATGCGCACCGCAGCTTCGTGTCGGCGAATCAACCCGTGTGGTAGTTCGAGTGGAGAATTGTACGCCCGAGCATTTACTGAGCATCGGCCGGAGCCCTGTTCACCTTTCGTACCATTGGCTCGACCCGGCAACCGGAGCAGTAGAAGTATTTGAAGGGGAGCGCACTCCACTCGCCCTGCCCGTTCGCCGTTACTCATCTCGCCAGATGGAGATGAAGGTGAAAGCACCAGACAAGGCCGGAACCTACCTCCTTCGGACCTGCGCCGTTCAGGAATCTGTTCGCTGGTTCGATCACGTCGCGAGTGGGGGACATCCCATCATCGAAGTTTGTGACCATCAGGTGAGTTAGAACCTATAGGCCTCCAGCCGCCCCGAAAAAGTTTTTCCTGGCATTGATGTCATGGAGCGGCACCCCTCAGCCGTCTACCAGGCTGACCGGCTTCTCGACCTCGATTTCAGCCCTCGCTGTCTATAGGCGGCGCAACTCGACGAAGTGGGGGCCGATCGTAGAGCCGCCCTCGCGCACTGCGACTTCGATGCGGCCTTTTCCTGTCGGCAGCCGATTCAACTTCACTGTGGTTGAATCGGCGCCGGCAGGGATGGCAAACTCGAGCAGTATCTTGCCGTCGAACGTAAATGCCGCCTTCCGCTCCTCTTCCTTCTTCGGCAGCAGCAGCTTCACTTCGTAGGCGCCGCCCCGCTTGACATCAACTTCCCAATGGCCGAGCCCGGTCGCATCCCAACTTGCGCGAGGGCCGCGCCAGTCCTGACGCGTGAGAAGCACAGGGTTCTCCTCGTCGGTCCCGATGAAGATGCGCGGAGGCGCGTAACCTCGCGTCGCCGAGACATCCTTGAACCATGCCTCGTATTCCCTGCGAAGTCGCGCGACGATCTCCGGATGGGCCGCCGCGACATCCTTCGTCTCGCCCGGATCGGTTTCGAGATCGTAGAGTTCCTTCCCGTCCACGAGCTTCCAGCGCTGGTTCCGGGCGGCGCAGGCACGAAAGGCTTGGGGCTCATCGCCGCGATGCCATTGGAAGAAAAGTGTCCGGTCCGGCCATTCGGCCCGCGGGTTTCGGAGCAAGGGCATCAAGCTCACGCCGTCGAACCGTACGCCGCGAGGCTTCGGAACCCCGCACGCATCAAGCAGCGTGGGCGCGAGATCGATGTGGGCAGCGAGGCGATCCACCTTCGTGCCGGCCTTGAGAACCCCAGGCCAGCGTATGAAACACGGAACCCGGATGCCCCCTTCGTATACACTGCCTTTCAGACCGCGCATACCGGCGTTGTAACGCTTTTGCTGAGGACCGTTGTCCGTAAGGAAGATAACGATGGTGTCGCGCTCCAGATCGAGCTCCTTCAGCTTGGCCAGGATGCGCCCGACATTCTCGTCCAGATTGGTCAGCATTCCGTAAATCCTGGCCGTCGTTTCATCAAGACCCTTGCCGCGAAACGGAGCCACGTAGCTGTCGGCGACATGTAACGGGGTATGCGGGGCGTTGGTGGCGATGTAGGCGAAGAAAGGCCGTGCGCGATTCTGCTCCATAAAGCGAAGGGCAGCGTCAGTGAAAATGTCGGTGCAGTAGCCTTTGAAGTTCCCTGCCTTGCCGTTGTGCAGCAGCACCGGGTCGAAGTAATGATTGCCAGGAGGCCCGGACGGCTGCTCGAGCCCGCCGCCCGTATGCACCAGAGACTCCTGAAATCCCTGATCCTTGGGCCTGAGCGGGTAGTTGTCGCCGAGGTGCCACTTGCCGAAAATACCCGTGCGATAGCCGGCCAATCCCAGCATTTCGGCCAGCGTGACCTCGTCGGAAAACATCATCGCGCGGCCAAGATAAGTGTCCACGACTCCGGTCCGGTAGTTATAGCGTCCGGTCATCAGGCTGGCCCGCGTAGGAGCGCACACAGGGCACACATGAAACTGTGTGAACTCGACACCCTCGTGTCCAATGCGATCCATATTCGGCGTCTTAAGGTGAGGATTGCCGTGGATGGACAGGTCTCCGTAGCCCTGGTCATCGGTGATGATCACGACGACGTTCGGCTTGCGTGCCGGCTGGGCGAGCACGGCCGGTGCGGAGAGCGTCGAGGCGAGGAAGCTTCTGCGGCTTTGCATAGCCACCATCCTGCCTTATAGGGCTGGCACGGGCAAGCAGCGGTGTATCCTAAATTCTTGGAGGTCTTTGATTGAAACGACTTGGGTTTGCGTTCCGGGCCTTCTTCGCGATCCTATTTAAAGGTAGCCTGGCCCAGGATATCGCCGAGGCGTTCGGGTATGTTCCTCGGAGAGAGGCGCCGCGAGAGCGACCCGCTGCACCGACCATCCGGGTTTCGGACGGTGCGCTTCAGATGTTAGGCATTCTGCAGCGGGACGCGCGGCTCATCGATTTCCTGATGGAGGACATCTCGGGCTATACCGATGAGCAGGTAGGCGCTGCTGTCCGGAACCTGCACGAACAGAGCAGGGAATCGCTCCGGCGCTATCTGGAGCTTTCGCCCGTAATCGACGGGGTCGAAGGAACCTACGCGAACCTGAGCGCAGCCGGTTCCGTCGCAAAGGACCCGAACGCTATCAAGCTGCTGGGAAATGTACCGGCAAACGGGGAAGTGGTGGGGGGGACGCTCCGGCATCGAGGTTGGAGGGCGTTGCGGATCGAACTGCCACCTTTAGCTTCGAAGCAAGACCCATCCATTCTCGCACCTGCAGAAATCGAAATCGAGTAGGGCACGTTGGCGAACGAATACATTCTTGGCATTGACCTTGGCACGACGAATTGCGCCTTTGCCTATGCGCCGCTAGGCGAGGTCAGCGATCCGCATCACCTGCCCAACGTCTCGCTTTTCGACATTCCGCAGCTTGTGAACCCGGGCGAGCTGCGAGCCGAGTCTCTGATGCCGTCATCTTTGTACCTGCCCGGCAAGATGGACTTCCCGGAAGGTACTCTCGCCCTGCCTTGGGACCATGCCCCCGAGTATGTGGTGGGTGTTCTGGCTCAGAAGCGCGGCATCGAGAGGTCCGGTCGCTTGGTATCCTCGGCCAAGAGCTGGCTCTCGCATACGGGTGTCGATCGCACCTCGCCGATTCTGCCTCCGGGAGCCCCGGAAGGCGTGCCGAAGATATCCCCGGTCGAAGCTTCCCGCCGCTACCTCGACCACATGAAAAACGCCTGGGACTACGTGCATCCGGACGCGCCGTTCCAGGAGCAGCACGTCCTGGTGACGGTGCCTGCCTCCTTCGACGCAGTCGCCAGAGAACTGACCCTGCGCGCGGCCGAGGAAGCAGGATATAAGAACCTTGTTCTGCTGGAGGAGCCACAGGCAGCCTTCTACGCCTGGATTGAGCGGCATCCCGACTGGCGCGAGCGTGTGTCCGTCGGCGATTTGATTCTTGTCATCGACATCGGCGGCGGTACAACTGACTTCACTCTAATCGCTGTCACCGAGCAGGACGGCGAATTGCGCTTGGAGCGCGTCGCGGTAGGCGAGCATATTCTGCTCGGAGGCGACAACGTCGACCTCGCGCTGGCAAGGCACGTCGAAAGCCAGCTTGCAGCCAAGGGCACGAAGCTTGACGCGCTGCAACTGCACGCGCTATGGCAGCAGTGCCGCGTGGCGAAGGAGAAACTGCTGAGCGACGACAGTTTGACGGAAGAACCGGTGACCGTTTTGGGCAGAGGCACCGGACTTGTCGGAGGCACGATCCGCGCTAAGCTGCTACGCGAGGACGTCGACCGAGTCCTCCTGGAGGGCTTTCTGCCGGAGGTAGCCAGCACCGACATGCCAGTGCGGGCAAGGCGCGCCGGTTTCGTCGAAATCGGCCTGCCCTACGCCGCCGACGTCGCCGTCACGCGGCATCTGGCGAGATTCCTCCGGCAGCAAGCGGCCGGTTCCGAATCAGGTGCAGTCAGGCGCGGACCAAGCGGACTGGCATGCCCCACGCACATCCTCTTTAACGGCGGCGTGCTGCGAGCACACGCAGTGCGAGACCGTATCCTCCAGGTGCTGAACGGCTGGCTGCGAGAGGAGGGGATGCCTGAGATTAAGCCGCTGTTCGGCGAGGACCTCATGCATGCCGTCGCACGCGGCGCTGCTTACTACGGTCTCGCACGGCACGGCCGGGGAGTCCGTATTCGCGGAGGGATCCCGCGCACATACTATATCGGCATCGAAAGCGCCATGCCGGCAGTTCCGGGCATGCCCGCGCCGTTAAAGGCGCTGGCCGTTGCCCCGTTCGGCATGGAGGAAGGAACAGAACTCAGAGTTCCAGAGCGCGAGTTCGGCCTGGTGGTTGGTGAACCCGCCGAATTCCGTTTTCTGGTATCAGCCGTACGCAAGAACGACGAACCGGGAGAGCTGATTGAAGACCTCGGCGAGGACATCGAGGAGCTTGCGCCGATGGAAGTGACTCTCCCAGGCACCAGCGGAGAGGTGGTCCCGGTGACTCTGGAAACTGTGGTTACCGAAACCGGGATGCTTCAGCTTTGGTGCGTGGCCAGGGATGGCCGGCGCTGGAAACTTGAGTTCAACGTACGCTCAGCCACACATGCCTGATTCAGGTCCATGGTTAGTTAAGTTTCAATGAAAGTCGGAATCGACCTAGGTACCACGAATTCGGCGCTCTCTTACATTGACCCGGAAGAAGCCGAAGGGGCGGATTTTCCGCCTATACACACGCTTTCCATCCCACAGTACGTCGCCCAGGGGCGGATCGAACCGCGCCGCACGCTACCCTCCTTCCTGTATCTCGACGATCAGATCTACACGGGAGTCTATGCACGGGAGCAAGGGGCGCTGGTTCCCACGAAGTCTGTGCATTCCGCCAAATCCTGGCTGTCAAATCCCGAAGTAGACCGTACTGCAAAGATCCTGCCTTGGGACGCCCAGGAGGCAGGGCGAGTCCTATCGCCAGTCGAAGTTTCGGCGCGCATCCTGAGCCAGATTCGTGAGGCGTGGGAGCAGGAAAAGCGTGTCCCGCTGGCGCAGCAGGACATCGTGCTGACGGTGCCTGCAAGCTTTGATGAAGAGGCGCGAGAGCTGACGGTAATGGCCGCGGCGCAAGCCGGCCTCGAAAAGCTGACACTGCTCGAAGAGCCGGCAGCGGCTTTCTACTCCTGGATCGCCAATCATCTCTCCCAGTCACAAAAGACGCTGAGGGACGGCATGGTGGTCCTGGTTTGCGACGTCGGCGGCGGAACCAGCGACTTCACCTTGATCCGCGTGAACCGGGAGGATGACGTCGTCACGTTCACGCGAACCGCGGTCGGCAAGCACTTGCTATTGGGCGGGGACAACCTGGATCTGACACTGGCATGGCTCGCGGAAGCCAAGCTCGGGACGCCGTTATCCATCCGCCAGAGAAGCGCGCTGAGGCGGCAATGTGCTGCAGCCAAGGAAAAGCTGCTGGCGGACCCGAACGTCCGCCGAGTAGAAGTAACGGTGCTGGGCGGCGGCAGCGCTCTCGTCGGAGGCACGCTCAAGACCGAGATCCTGCGCGAGGAGGTCCTTGAGCTCACCCTCGAAGGCTTCCTGCCCTTCTGCGACCTGAGCGACAAACCGAAGGAAGAAAAGAAATCGCTGTTCCGCGAATTAGGTCTTCCGTACGTCTCCGATCCGGCGGTCACACGTCACTTGGCGGCATTCCTCAGCGGGGCGGAGTCGGCTCCCGACGCGATTCTCTTCAATGGCGGCTTCTTCATCCCTGACGTCTGCCGAAACCGCGTTGTGGATGTGATGGAACGGTGGTTTGGCCTCCGTCCGCTGGTGTTCGACAACCGCGATCTCGATCTGGCCGTCGCGGTCGGCGCCGCCTACTACTCGTATGCTCGAACCAGCAAGAGCGGAGTGCTGGTGCGCGGCGGTTTGCCGAGAGCCTATTACATTGGTATCGACACGGGGGAAACGCTTCGCTCCGTCTGCCTGGTGCCGCGCGGATCCGAAGAAGGCTCCGTTCTCGAACTGGATCTCGAGAATCTTCAGCTTGTCGCAAACAAACCCGTTTCATTCCGGCTCTACAGCTCGCTCGAACGCACCGAGGACCAGCTCGGAGATGTTGTCGAGTTTACGCAGAAGGACCTGGAGAGCGGGCGCCTTCACCGTCACGCGCCGCTGAACGCCGTAATCCGGTTCGGCAAGAAGGCAGAGGAGCGGTTGATTCCTGTAAAGCTGGGCGCACGGCTGACGGAAGTCGGAACGTTGGAAATCTGGGCTGAATCGAAGACCAGCGAGCATCGCTGGCGTCTGCAGTTTGAGCTGCGGAAAGCCGTCGCGGCGCCGGACGAGGAAACGAAGCCCGCGCGTCCTGCCGCCCTCATCAGTGACGAGGCGATGGCGCACGCTGAGGCTTTGATACGCTCCGTCTTTGCTGGTTCCGGACCTCCGGATCTGTCGCCGCAGGAGCTCCCAGGACGCCTGGAACAGGCCCTCGGCCTCGGGAGGAATTCGTGGCCCGGTTCGACCATCCGGAAGCTGGCCGATGTATTTCTGGAGTATGCCGAGGGCCGCAAGAAAGGTCCTGCTTTCGAGGCTCGTTGGCTGAATCTGTGCGGATTCTGCCTGCGTCCGGGCTTCGGCTTTCCTGGCGACGATTACCGGATTGAGCTTGCCCGGCGAGTCTACGCCTCCGGTCTGGCATTTCCTAACCACGTGGAGTGTGAGATTCAGTGGTGGATTTTCTGGGGACGCGTCGCTGGCGGCTTAAATCGCAACCAGCAGGCGGACTTGTATCAGCGCATCGCCGGCGTCCTCCTGCCACGCGGCAAGAAGAAGCCGCCCCGCGTGAATGCAAGCCTCCTGCGCGAGATGTGGCGGACAGCCGCGAGCCTGGAACTGCTGCCGATCGGAACCCGCACGGATCTGGGCGAGGCGCTGCTCAAGAAGATCAGCCAGGGCGAAATGGTCGAGACGGCTCTGTGGTGCCTCGCCCGTCTCGGAGCTCGGGAGCTGTTCTACGGACCCATCAACCAGGTGCTTCCTCCCGCGACTGCAACCCGCTGGGTCGAGTCACTCTTGAAGATACCGGCGGCCGGTGAAGCGATCGCGAGCATAGCACGGCACACCGGCGATTCTACCCGTGATCTTTCTCCAAGCGAGCTCGAACTGGTCCGCCGCGACCTTTCCGGCCGGCCCGACGGCGAGCGCCTTCTGGCAACGCTTGAAGGCGAATCCACGCGTGATCTCGCCGCAATGGGCCGCATTTTCGGCGAGGAACTGCCTTCCGGGCTCGTCTTCGCCCAACAAGAGTAGCCGATGGACGAACTCGGGCTCGTGCGCCGCATCCGTAGCCTTGCGAAAGGCGCTGGCAGCAATGTCGTTCTGGGCATCGGCGACGACGCCGCCATCTTCCGGCCGCGCCCAGGTGAAGACCTCGTCTTTACCACCGATCTGCTGGTCGAGGACATTCACTTCCGCCGCGACACGCATCCTCCTGATGCAGTGGGACACAAGACGCTCGCGCGAGGGTTGAGCGACATCGCCGCGATGGGAGCCGAACCGCGCTTCTGCCTGCTGTCCCTCGCCCTTTCATCCTGCTGCGACCACAAGTGGGTACACGCCTTCTATCGCGGGCTGCTGCGCCTGGCGAGGCAAACCGGCACTCCGTTAGTCGGTGGCGACCTCGCTCACGCCGACAAAATAACCTGCGACATTGTCGTCTGCGGGGCCGTGCCGAAGGGGAAGGCGCTACGCCGCGATGGGGCTCGGCCCGGGGACCTGCTGTACGTCAGCGGCAAGCTGGGAGGCTCGGCGCTCGGCCTTTCGTTGCGTGAGGGTCCGGGTTGGAAGAGACATTTGCGGCCGCAGGCCCGGCTCGAAGCCGGTCGGGTCATTCGCGAGCAGATCAAAGCATCGGCGGGCATGGATTTGAGCGACGGACTCTCGATTGACCTGCACCGGCTGTGTGTCGCATCAGGCGTAGCCGCGGAGATTGATCAGCCAATCCCCATATTTCCTGGCGCCACTCTCGACCAGGCTTTGCACGGCGGCGAAGACTACGAGCTCTTATTCACGGCATCTCCGAAGTCGGCCGTGCCCTCTAACATCGGCAGTTTGCCCGTGACGAGAATCGGAAGGATCGTGAAGGGCAAAGCGGGCTCCGTCAAGCTGTACGGCAAACCATTGCCTCCTTTGGGATACGATCATTTCAGGCACTCATGACTGCACCTGACCCCACACCAGTTATCGATCTGATCGAAGCGTTCCGCCGGTCCAAGACGATGTTTGCTGCGGTCTCCCTCAGACTCTTTGACCGCCTTCATTGCCGGCCGGCAACAGCGGCGGCGCTATCCGAGGAACTGGGCTTCAATCAGAGCGCACTGAAGCGTTTGCTGGATGGCTGCGTCGGGCTGGGACTTCTGCGCCAGTCCGGTAGTGAGTACGCAAACACGGACGTCGCGGAGGTATATTTGCGGCACGAGAGCCCGAGAACGCTTGCCGGCTACATCCTCTACTCGAACAGAGCGCTCTACCCGATGTGGGCCAACCTCGAGGACGCCGTGCGGGAAGGCACGAATCGCTGGCATCAGACCTTCGGCCTGGAGGGCAATCTCTTCTCTCACTTCTTCCGTACCGAGGAAGACATGCGGGCATTTCTCGCAGGGATGCACGGCTTCGGCCTGCTCAGCTCGCCGGCAGTGGTCAAAGCCTTCGATCTCAGCAAATTTCGATTCCTGGTGGACTTGGGCGGCGCGACCGGACACTTGGCGCAGACAGCCAAGGAGGCGTATCCCTCCCTATCTGTGGCGCTCTTTGACCTGCCGCCGGTCATCGAGGTGGCAAAGGACTACGTCAACGGAATCCAGCTCATCCCAGGCGATTTCTTTCAGGATTCCCTGCCTGAGGCCGATCTGTTCGCCCTTGGACGGATCCTCCACGATTGGGCGGAAGAAAAGATCGATTTGCTCCTGCGGAAGATCTACGACCGGCTGCCGGTCGGCGGAGGTTTGCTGATCGCAGAGAAGCTGCTGGACGATGACCATTCAGGACCGGTTTCGGCCCTCATGCAGTCGCTCAATATGCTGATCTGCACGGAAGGCCGGGAGCGGTCGCTCGCGGAATATACCGAACTATTGAAGCGGGCCGGCTTTGGTCAAGTTGAGGGACGGAAGACGAATGCGCCCCTCGACGCGATCCTCGCGATAAAAACTCACTGAACCGAGCTGATGGTGATCACCACGTAGTTGCCGTCGATCCGGGACGGGTGCTTTACATTCACGATGCGCTCGCCCGGCACGGCGATCAATTTCGTGGCCTGCTCATAGGCGGATGGATACAGCTTGGTCGTAATCGCCTCACCGGATTCGATCACCGCATAGTCGTTTTCGGTCACGTAGCCAAGCAACTGGGGCTCTCTGCCCTCCGGCTTGTGGACTTCGAAATCCTCGATGCAATGTTTGGCGAACAGCGGCACTGCGTCCGACCCGGGAGAGTAGGTGAACCCGTAAACCCCTGACGGGAGCTGGTCGGTTGCGAAGCCTTCCTCCTCCGCGGTTATGCGGCGAACTCCGTTTCGGATACGGATGGCATCCCGCTCACGCTGGTCCGGTTCCGGCGCGACCTGTTGTTCAACCTGCTCCTGCTGTTTCTTCCCCCCAAAAAGCCCAAGCGCCACAAAACCAATCCCCGACAGAACAAACGCGTCCTGAAGCAAATCAACACCCAACATCCTGCAGTTTCTCCGAAAAACAGGTAAGGAACTCTTATTCTAACGGAGCCCCAATCCGGCTTTCAATCAACGAGAGGACGGACGCCAAGGAGGATGCAGGCGGATCTCAGAAAGTCCGCCTACTCCCCGAATCCCAGCATGAACGGCTATCGAAGCGGCACGGGCTTGCCGCCTGCTTCCTTACTGCGCAGGGCGGCGTCCATAAAGGCGAAAATTTCGAGCGTCTCGGAGTTCGGGACGGGCGGGACACCGGTCTCAAAGAACTTCACGATCTCTTTGACCAGGCTTGCATAGCCGACGGCATTCTTCGACGGGCTCTGAACCACTTCCTTGGGGCGAAAGACGATGGCGCCGTAGTTCGAGTAGGGTCGAACGGCGCGAACGGTGCCGATGCGGCCGTCCTTCCAGCGGCACGTTATCTCGTCGGCGCCTGCAGTGCTGATTCGCGTAACTTCCTGGCAGCCGGGTCCCAGGAGGCTGTAAAGCAGCTCGATCGGGTGGATGGCGTACCAGGCAAGGTCGAGGTGATGCGTCTTGTCAATCGGGCCAGGTCCCCATGTGATAGCGCCAGTCGCATCGCCATACTTCATGCTCGTGGCGATCTCCCCGTAGCGCAGGCTCGAGCTGCTGAACCACGGAACACCGGCCTCCTTTGCAAGCCTGGCAATCTCGCGGGCGTCCTCCAGCGTTGCAGCAAGCGGCTTATCGATAAATAGCGGCTTGCGAGCGGCAATCACCGGCTTTGCCTGCTCCAGATGGACTCGGCCGTCGACGCTTTCCAGCAGCACTGCGTCCACTTTCTTGAGCAGAGTCGGGATGTCGGGAACGATCTCCACTCCATACTTGGTGCTGATCTCTTCGGCAAACTTGTCGACCCGGGTGTAGCTGGATTCGAGATCCGGGCTTCCGCCCTTATATGCGGCGACGACACGGGCGCCGGGAATGTGATCCGGTGAAGACTTGTCGTTGAGGAGCTTAGTGAAGGCCGGAACGTGAGATGTGTCCGTGCCAATAATTCCTACCCGGATCTCCGCGGAAAGGCAGCCAACGAGGACCGGCGCCATGAGCAGCACTCGGCATAGGGATACAAGACCGTTACTCATAAATGACATCTCCTTCATAATGCACCAGCGGGCAAGGATGCGCACTCCTGACACGGTGCGCCAGGCGCTACCGGGCAACATGGCCGAAGACGATGTAATTGTACACGCACAAAGGAAGCGGGCGTGAAATTCATCGCAGCCAGCGCCGTTGCCTGCTACACTGAGCCGTACGACCATGACGCCAGCCGAATGGGAAATCGTAAAAGAGCTGGTGGATCGTGCGCTCGAACTCCTCCCCGAAGAGCGGGCCCGCTTCCTCGACAAACACTGCCCCACTCCCAAAATCCGGGAAGAAGTGGAATCGCTCATTCGATCCTATGAAGAGGCGGAAACGCTCCTCGATGAGCCCGTGGTCCCCAACCTGCACCTAGTGCCGCTTCCCGAGAACGAATGGGTGGGCCAGCGGGTCGGCCCGTACTTCCTGCTCGCTGAGATAGGGCGGGGTGGCATGGGAACGGTCTACAGAGCCATCCGTGCCGACGACGAGTTCCAGAAGCAGGTGGCAGTCAAGCTCGTAAAGCCGGGCATGGATTCCGAGGCCATCCTTCAACGGTTCCGGCACGAACGGCAGATTCTCGCCAGCCTCGATCATCCCTACATCGCCAGACTTCTCGATGGCGGTACGACAAAAGACGGCGTTCCGTACTTCGTGATGGAGTATATCGAAGGCCTCAACTTGCTGGAATACGCCGACGCGAACCGGCTCAATACGACCGAACGCCTGCGGCTGTTTCGCAAAGTTTGCAGTGCGGTAGAGTATGCCCACCGCAACCTCGTGGTACACCGGGATCTCAAGCCAGGCAACATTCTCGTGACTTCCGAGGGAGATCCGAAGCTGCTGGATTTCGGCATCGCCAAGTTGCTCGTGTCGGACCTGCTGGCTAACGGCTCTGACCCGACCGTCAGCGAAATCCGGGCGATGACGCCGGACTACGCCAGTCCGGAGCAAATCCGGGGCGAACGAATCACGACGGCTAGCGATATCTATCAGCTGGGCCTGATCCTCTACGAGCTCTTAACCGGACACAAGCCGTACCGCGTCAAGGGAATGTCGCCGCCGGAAGCCCTGCGGGTTATCTGCGAGGATGAGCCTGCACGGCCAAGCACGGTCATCAATCGAGTGGAGGTCATTACTCAGGCCGGCCAGGATATCAAGTTGACTCCTGAGGTCGTGAGCCGGACGCGGGAAGGAGATGTCAATCGCCTTCGCCGCCGGCTTTCCGGAGATCTCGACAATATCGTCTTGATGACCCTCCGCAAGGAGCCGGAGCGCCGCTATCTTTCCGTCGAGCAGTTGGGCAGAGACATCGACCGGCATCTGGCTGGCCGAACCGTCACAGCGCGGAAGGACACCGTGCTGTATCGGACGCGCAAGTTCGTCCGGCGGAATCGCGGAATCGTTCTTGCTGGCTCGCTTCTTGGGGTGACGCTCGCTGCCGGCGTCGCTTCCACCGCATGGCAGTCCTGGCGGGCCCAGCGCCGCTTTAACGAGGTGCGCCAGCTCGCAAACGCGTTCCTGTTTGAGGTGGATGGGGCCATCGCGGCATTGCCGGGCTCAACTCCTGCCCGCGAGCGGATCGTCCATCTTGGATTGGAATATCTGGACCGGCTGGCAAGCGAAGCGGGTGGCGATCGCGGCTTGCAGCGGGAGCTGGCAGCCGCCTATCAGAAGGTCGGCGACATTCTCGGGGGCTCGTTTAACGCCAATCTCGGAAGGTCTGCCGAAGCACTGGCAAGCTACAAGAAGGCGCTGGCGATTCGACAATCCCTAGTGGCGGGTGATCCGGCGTCCAGGGAACTTCGGGATGAATTGGCGAGCAGTCTGGCGACAGTGGGTGATATGCAGCTCGCGATGGGAGACATCGACGATGCAATCGCCTCGCTACGGCAAGCGCTTGCGATCCGGGAGCAGCTCGTTTCTGAGGATCCTTCCGACCCGAAAGCTTTGAAGGAGCTCGCCTCCACCTACTCACAGCTCGTCCGGCCGCTAATTGGCAAGGCGGACTGGCCACAGATTGCCGAGCTCCGGCGGCGCGAAGTGGATATTTACGACCGCCTGAAAAGCGCAAACCCAGCCGACGAATCGGCGCGCTTGGGCTGGGCCGCCGCCAATAGCAACCTCGGTTGGGCTCTCTCCCACCTGCCGGGACCCGGCGGTCTTGACCGTTACGAGGAAAGCATCGCAATCCAGGAAGCGCATCTCTCGCAAAATCCCACGGATGCTCAGACTCGATTCGAGCTGGCGAGAAGTTATGCCCAACTGAGCACAATCCTCGAACGCCGGGGTCATATCGACCAGGCGCTTACCTATGCGCAGAAGTCGCTGACTGAGCGTCAAACTCTGGCAAACAGCGATCCCGAAGACGTTCGCGTCAGGAACTTCCTGAGCGACAGCCAGCGTGCTGTTGGACGCTTGCTGCTTGCAATGGGCCGGATAGACGAAGCCATAAGCATCATCAGCCGGAGTGTCGCGATCAGCGAGCGAGTGGCGGCGATCGATGCCGATGATGTCTTCGCGCAGATCGGGCTCGGCATCTCCCGCGCAATGCTTGGCAGGGCGCATCGTGCTCGAGCCGAATCCTCTAGAATCGCAGCAGGACGACGGCGGCAGGCTTATGAGGACGCCATATCCGAATTCCGGACGGCCCTGGGAATCATCGAGCCGATTGAGCGGCAAGGAAAGCTGAACCGCTCTTTCTTTTCTGGCTTCGTCGTCGATACTGCCACCTTGAAGAAAGAGATTGAGGCCTGCCAGTCCGGCTTGCGGGTGGCCGCAATGAAGTAGTTGGCGCTACGGTAAAGACAGCGGCTCGCGCCGGACGTGGCGAGTGCCGGGGCCAAGAGGCTCCAACGAAAGATACCGCAGCATCAGTCTTCCTTCCAGGACGCCGCTTCCCGGCTCCGGCGTTTTGGATAGCGCCAGCCGCGCCAGGGATGATACAGGAGCAGTTAATGGAGCAGAAGCGCTACGCCATGCCTCTGACGCCATCAGCGGAATACCCTTGGCCGGGCGATCCTCGTCCGGCGAAAGTAACGACCAGACAAGTCCCGTGCCTCCCTCCATCCCTTCTGTCCGGTACTGAAATCGCAGCAAGTAGGAGTGATTCCTTTTCACCGGAACAAATTGACTGAGCACCGAGCAGGAATCCGGGCCCTTGCCGTCAAAGACGAGGGTAAGCCGCGTGGAGTCCGCCACCTTCTCACGCAGGAGCTTGATCGTACCAGCGCAGCCGGTTCGCCAATCGAATCCCTGCTCTGCGGCGGCCTTGGGGTTCGCCACATTGGAGAGAATGCGGCCTTGAGCGGGCCGGAGCACCGGGAACGGTATGACCTGTTTGAAGGCCATCTCATTCCATACCGCCAGAGCGCGGCTGGTATCCTGCTTACTCAACTGCCGTTCGATGTACGTCAGCAGAACCGGAATGTCGTCCGCATCGGCCCGGCTTAGCATATTGGGAAGGATTTCGTCCGCAAGATCGGTCCGGTCATGACGGACCAGATAGGCCAGCCATGCCCTTTCCACCTTTGGAAGTCCCGCGATTACCTGGGCACGAATCTTCGAAGCATCGCGGCCTAGATTCAGGAGCTGCTCGAAGAGCGGATCCAGGTCTGCGTCCGGCGCTTGCGCCAGTTGGCGAGCGCATGGAACACATCGCTCCACGTCTTGAGCCTGAGAGTAATGCGCGGCGACAACGACCGCCGCATCCGTATTGAACGTCTCTCCTGCCTTAGAGGATGTTTGAGGATCCTGTGCGACCGGGTTGGCGACGGATGGGACGTCCCGCCGCGCCCAAGTCGCAGAAGCAAGCCGGACGGAGGCTACTCTATGCCAAACTTTGTAGGTTTGCGTAATCAGGAGCAGCAGAGCGGGCAACATGAGGAGTCGAAGAAGAAAGCCCTTCATACCGCTGTACTCCTAGCGAATCAGGATTCCGCTACTACCAACATCCATTGCGCCTCCTCAAAGCCCTCGTTTTCAACCAGGCAGAGAAACCACAATCGAAGTATCGGCTGACTTCGAAATTTCTATAGAGAACCTTGCCTATCTTCGGGTAAGAAACACCTTGCGTTACCGCGGGAAGTGTCTAAGGAAGTCGGCGATGCGAGGAAGCGCCTGCTCAAGGAGCTGCCGCTCTGCGGCATAGCAGATGCGTACGGAGCCCTCGCCGCCCTCGCCAAAGGCGACTCCGGGCGCAAGTCCGACGCGGGTTTCGAGCAGGAGCTGCTTGCAGAAGGCGAACGAATCTTTTAGCCCATCAATCCTTGGAAAAAGGTAGAAGGCGCCATCCGGCTTCGGCACCATAACGCCGGGAATGCGGCTTAGAAAATCGAGACAAAGGTCGCGATTCTCCTTCAAACGGGCAAGCATTTCCCTGATCGAACTTTCGCCCCAAAGCAGCGCCGTTTCGGCTGCGCGCTGAACCATGCTCGGCCCGTGCGACACGATGAATTCATTGAGACGGGCCGCCCGTTCGGCAAGATCTTTCCGCGCAACGAGCCAGCCAAGCCGCCAGCCGGTCATGCAGTAGGTCTTGGAGAACGATTGCACAACGATCACGGCGTCCTCGCGGGTCGCGAGCCGGAGGATGGAGGGAGCAGGCACACCGAGCCCGTCAGGCGGATAGTAAAGCCGCTCGTACACCTCATCCGCCATCAGCCAGATGCCGTGACGCCTCGCAAAGTCGAGCAGCTTCTGCTGCTCGTCGACGCTCGCTACCCAGCCGAGGGGATTCGATGGTGAGGTATATAGCAGCAGTTTCGTGCGCGGCGTCACAGCGCGTTCAAGCGCGTCAAAATCGATTTCGTACCGGCTGCCGCAGAGCAGGTGCGCGATCTGCCTGACAGCCGCATTTGCCATCAGCACATTGGCCGAGCCGTTCGGCCAGGTGGGAGTAAGTACGATGGCTTCATCGCCGGGGTCGAGGACACAGCGGATGCCGACATTGAGGGCCTGCACGCCCGACGCCGTCACAACGATCTCCGTTTCCGGATCGAGCTTCACCTGGTGCTTCTCTTCGTAGTACCGGGCAAGGCCGCGGCGAAGAGAGGGCATTCCGGCGTTCTCTGTATAGAACGTGAATCCGTCAGCCAGCGCCTTCTGTGCTGCTCGCTTGATGAACTCGGGCGTGGGAAGGTTGGACTCGCCGAAGTAGAGCCGGATGACTTTCTCCGACGGATCCTGGGCCGCTGCATCCATCGCCATTGCAAATTCGGCGAGCTCTCGAATGCGGGAATGAGGAACGTTCAGAGCTGAGGAGGCAACGGCAGCTGGCATGCGACCAAGTATAGCGTTTTGAGCAAATCCGCCGCGAAGGTTCGAATCGCTTAGCGGCCGAGCTCCTTGCTCTGCATCAGCTGCTCGATCTGCACCAGTTCGGTCGGGTAGTCGCCCGTATAGCAGGCGTAGCAGAACTCGTCGCGCTCATCGCCCACTGCGGCGCGCAGCGACGTGAGCGGGAGATAGGCAAGAGAATCTGCTTCCACGAACCGGCAGATTTCTTCAACCGAATGCTTGCTTGCGATCAGTTCCCGCTTGGTCGGAGTATCGACGCCATAGAAGCAGGGAGAGATCGTTGGAGGACAGGAGATACGAAGGTGGACTTCGCGTGCCCCGGCGCTGCGCACCATACGCACGATCTTCTGACTCGTCGTGCCGCGGACGATCGAGTCGTCCACGAGCACCACCCGCTTGCCCTGCAGCAGGTGACGGATCGGATTGAGCTTCAGCTTCACGCCAAAGTCACGGATTGCCTGTGAGGGCTCGATGAATGTACGGCCGACATAGTGATTGCGAATGAGAGCCTGCCGAAACGGGATGCCGGATTCGTCGGCGTAGCCCAGAGCGGCAGCAACCCCGGAGTCAGGAACGGGAACGACGACGTCGGCTTCGACCGGAGCCTCACGGGCCAGCAGGCGCCCCAGCATCTCCCTCGACTGCTGCACCGGCCGGCCAAACACGAGTGAATCGGGACGCGCGAAATAGACATGCTCGAAGACGCACTGGGCCCGCTTGAGTGGCGGAGCATAGCGCTCCCGAGTGACGCCCTCCGGACCCACAATCACCATCTCCCCTGGCTCGACGTCACTCAGGTAGGTGGCGTTAATCAAGTCAAAGGCGCAGGTCTCCGAAGCGAAGACATAGCTGACGCCGCCGTCGGAAAGCTGCATTCGCCCCATGGCGAGCGGCCGGAAACCGTGCGGGTCACGGGCAACGATAATGCGATCCTGAGCGAGAAACACCAGGGAAAACGCCCCTTCCAGCTGGAGAAGGGCGTCGCGAAGCGCCCCGGCGAGCGTGCGCTCCCGGGAGTGGGCCACCAGATGAAGGACAACCTCCGTATCGGAGGAAGCCTGAAAGATGGAGCCGTCGCGCTCGAGCTCCTGGCGCAGTTCGTCCGCGTTCGTGATATTCCCGTTGTGCGCCACAGCAATGCTGCCCTTGTTGCAGGTGACCGCGAAGGGCTGGGCATTCAACAAGACCGTGTCGCCGGACGTGGAGTACCGCGTGTGCCCGATGGCCAGGCTGCCGGGCAACTGGCTGAGGACGCCAGGGGTGAAGATGTCGGCCACGTGCCCCATGTTCTTGTGGCAGTAAATCTGGCGTCCGTCGCTCGACGCGATGCCCGCGCTCTCCTGCCCCCGATGCTGCAGTGCGTAGAGACCGAGGTAGGCGAGGTTCGCCGCCTCGGGATTGCCATAAATGGCGAAGACACCGCATTCGTCGTGGAACTTGTCAAACATAGACTAAGCCCGTAACAACGTCTCCAGCGCCGTGTTCCAGCGCGTCCGCAAATCATCGATGCCGCAGTCCAGAAGAGCCCTGCCGCGGTTCTTCACAACAATCCGTCCCGGAATCGTACGCCCGATAACCAGAGCCTCGACACCCTGTGAGGCGGCCACGCTGAGGATAGGGCCCGCATCCTCCGCGGAAACGAGGATGCGGGAAGGCCCTTCATGATAGAGCAGAAACTCGGGACGAAGATCCGAATCGAGATCTATCTCCGCGCCAACTCCGTGAGGGAATCCGCACTCTGCAAGCGCAACGGCAAGCCCTCCGTCGCTGAGATCATGAGCCGCATCGGCCAAACCCTGGCGCACTACATCGCGAATTGCCGCCTGCACGCGCTTCTCGTAGTCCATGTCCAGCACCGGGGGCATGCCCCAGAGCTGCTTCAGCACAACCTTCGCGTATTGGGTGCCGCCGAAATGAGTCAGGTCGCAGGAGCCAAGCCCGCCGAGCAGCACAATCGACCGGCCCGGCGCCTTGAATCCGATGCCCGCCGGCTTCATTGTCTTCAGCAAGCCCACGATTCCGACTACTGGTGTTGGATGGATCCCTTCCCCAAGTGTTTCGTTATAAAGGCTAACGTTTCCACCCGTAATCGGAGTCTCAAAGAAGCTGCACGCTTCCGCCATGCCCTCAATGGCTTCCACGAGCTGAGCCATGATCTCGGGCCGCTCGGGATTGCCAAAGTTCAGGTTATTGGTCGTGGCTACCGGCTGAGCGCCGACAGTCGAAAGGTTCCGGCAGCATTCCGCAATGATCAGCTTTGCGCCCTCTCTCGGGGAGAGGTAACAATAGCGCTCATTGCCGTCGAGCGCCATTGCAATGGACGTTCCGGTTTCCTTGACGCGGATGATCGCCGCGTCTCCCCCCGGCCCTTCCAGGGTGTTGGAACGCACAAGGTAGTCGTACTGCTCCCAGATCCAGCGGCGCGAGCACATGTCGGGGCTGCCGACGATCTTGAGCAGTGCCTCGGTGAGCGGCAGCGGATGATTGACCTTGCCGAGCGGCTTCTGCGGCGGGGTCTTCACCCAGGGACGGTCGTATTCGGGCGAAGCCTGCGCCAGCGGATCAATCGGCAGATCGCCGACCTTCTCGCCCTTGAAGCGCAGCACCATGCGGCCGGTATCGGTCAGATGGCCGATGACGGCGAAATCGAGCTCCCATTTGCGGAAGATGTCTTCCGCGAGCTTTTCGCTGCCGGGCTTGAGCACCATCAGCATGCGCTCCTGGCTTTCGGAGAGCATGAATTCGAACGGCGTCATGCCGGCTTCGCGGGCTGGCACCTTGTCGAGATCGATCTCGATGCCCATGCCGCCCTTCGACGCCATCTCAAAAGACGACGAGGTCAGGCCGGCCGCGCCCATATCCTGGATCGCGACGATGGCGTCGGTGGCCATCAGTTCCAGGCAGGCTTCGATCAGCAGCTTCTCGGTAAAGGGATCGCCGACCTGCACGGTGGGGCGCTTCTCTTCCGAGTCATCGGTAAACTCAGCCGAGGCCATGGTGGCGCCATGGATGCCGTCGCGTCCCGTCTTGGAGCCGACATAGACGACCGGATTGCCTAAGCCCGCGGCGGCCGAATAGAAGATCTTGTCTTTCTTCGCCAGACCAACGGTCATGGCGTTGACCAGGATGTTGCCGTTGTAGCTCGGGTGGAAATTCACCTCGCCGGCCACGGTCGGCACGCCGACGCAGTTGCCGTAGCCGCCGATGCCATGCACCACACCGGAGACCAGATGCCGGGTCTTCGGATGATCAGGCGAGCCGAAGCGCAGCGCATTCAGGTTGGCGACGGGACGCGCGCCCATGGTGAAGACGTCGCGCAGGATGCCGCCGACGCCGGTCGCCGCACCCTGATAGGGTTCGATGAAGGACGGATGGTTGTGGCTTTCCATCTTGAAGATGGCGGCCAGCCCGTCGCCGATATCGATCACGCCGGCATTCTCGCCCGGCCCCTGAATCACCCAGGGCGCCTTGGTCGGCAGGGTCTTGAGCCACTTCTTCGAGGATTTGTAGGAGCAATGCTCCGACCACATCACCGAGAAGATGCCAAGCTCGACCTGGTTGGGCTCGCGGCCCATGATCTCCAGAACGCGGTCGTATTCCTCGCGCGTCAGACCCATCAGGTCGTCGGGATATTTCACGGCTGATTTCTTGGCCTCGCTCACGCCAAACTCTCCGCAATCGATTCAAACAGGCCCATGCCGTCGGTGCCGCCGCAAAGCGGATCGGTGGCGTCTTCCGGATGCGGCATCAG
>CALGAR010000151.1 GCA_937959285.1 uncultured Bryobacterales bacterium | reverse complement strand
AGGTCCCGGCACGGACCGCCGAATCCGATGCCATGAGCGCCGATCTTCGGAAGAGAGGCTTCAAGTTCGTCGGTTCAACCATTTGCTACGCGTTTATGCAGGCAGTCGGGATGGTGAACGACCACCTGACGGATTGCTTCCGCTGGGCGGAGCTGCAAAGTGCTACCAAGCGTGGAAGTAGCCGTCGCGCCGGCTGATCGTAACCGGAACGCCAAAGAGACGGTTCAGCCGCTCTTCCGTGAGCATCTCCTCCTTCGGGCCATCGCCAGCGACGCGTCCCTGCTGCAGCAGCACGACGCGGTCGATTTCCGGAATGATGTCGCTCAAATCGTGAGTGACAAGCACAATAGCGATCCCCGATTTCGCCAAATTCCGCAGGGTTTCCCGCAGTTCATGCTTGGCAAACAGATCGAGGGCTGTGCTGGGTTCGTCAAGAAGAAGGGCCTGCGGCTTGTGCACGAGCGCGCGCGCGATGAGGATGCGGCGCATCTCGCCCGAAGACATCTCCGAGGTCAGACGTTCCGCCAGGTGCAGGGCATCCAGCCGCGCCAGCGCCTCCTTCGCCAGGGAGTACATCTCCGGAGTCGGTGTCTCATGGGGCGGCACGCCGATGCTGCTGAAGAACCCCGACAGGACGATGTCGATGCCTTCTACGTCCCTCGTGCATGTAGCCCCGAGGTCTGGGGAGACAATGCCCAGGAGGGTGCGTAGCTCGAAGACGTTCCATCGGTCGCGCCCTAGGATCGTCATCGATGCTTCGGGGCGTGCGAGCGGGTAGCACTCGCGCGTGATTGTCTTGATTAGCGTGGACTTGCCGGATCCGTTGGGTCCGATTATCGCGACATGCTCGGTGGGACCGATGCGCAGGCTGAACTTATCAAGAACGAGTTTGTCCCCGCGCATCACAGAGACACAGCGCAGGTCCAGGAGCGCCGGGGCTTCTTCAAGCGAAACAGGATGGTTCACCTTTCAATCTCCGGCGCGCGCCGGATCGGGAAGCGACGCGCGCAAAAGACTAGGCTACCATCCGAAGCCCCGCTGTCAGCTAGAAGTTGTCGCATTCGCGGTAGGCGGCAATGACAGCCATCTCGCCCTCTTTGCCGGGGCGGCTGTTGCCGTGCTCCATTCCGATGACGCCGTCAAACTTCCGGTCGTAGAGCCACTTGAAGATGTTCTTGTAGTTGATCTCGCCCGTGGTCGGTTCCTTGCGGCCCGGATTATCGCCCACCTGAATGTAAGCGATTTCGTCCCAGGCCATCTCCATGTTCGGAATCAGATTTCCGACGTCGATCTGCTGGTGATAGAGGTCATCCAGGATTTTGCAGCTCTTTGAGCCGACAGCCTTGCAGATCATGTAAGCCTGCGGGACCGAGCGAAGGAACAGGCCGGGGTGATTGGCGTACCAGTTGAGCGGCTCGAGAACCATGACCAGCCCGGCCGGCTCGCAGATTTCCGCCATCACCTTGAGGTTCACGATGCAATTGGCCGTCTGGTAATTGGGATCGAGCTTGTTGTTGACGTTGCTTGGAACGACGGTCGTCCACTTCGCTCCCAGGCGCTTGGCTGTCTCCACGGCCTTGCGCATCGTGGCCCGCAGCGAGTCCTGAAACTCCTTGTCCGTGCGGGTCACGAAGTCCGAAGTCTTGAAGTCGGCGTGCGAGACGAAGACTCCCATTTTCATGCCGAGCTGATCGAGCGTTTTGCCGATCTTCGTCTGCAGCTCCGGATCGCGGTTCATCGCGCCGTTGTCTTCCCATCCGGTGAATCCCTGGTCGGCTGAGAATTTGATCTGGTCGATGATGTCTTCGCCGGCCGAATGGCGAAACATCCCGGGGTGAGGGCCATAGCGCAGCTTAAACCTGGCGCGGTTGCTCTGAGCCTGTGCTGACGGGGCAAGCAGCGGAAGCGCGGCTGCGCCTGCGGTAGCGAGGAACTGCCTTCGAATCATGACGGTTGTTCTCCTGCGAACTGACTTCGACTATTCAAACGGATTTCCGGGTCCGACGGCAAGTGCCGGGCGGCAAGCCGCGTTGCTACCATAAAAGCATGAGGCAAAAGTTCGCCCGCTTTGCCTGGTTCGTCCTGGCGGTCCAGATTGTGGTTATTCTGTGGGGCGCTTTCGTCAGGGCTTCGAAATCCGGGGCGGGATGCGGTGAGCACTGGCCGCTCTGCCAGGGCGAATTGCTGCCTCGCGCGCCGGAGCTGCCGACGATCATTGAGTTTACGCACCGTATCACCAGCGGCCTGGCGCTCGTCGTCGTGGCCGTGCTCGTTGTCCGTGCCTTCCGGCTCTTTCCGGCGGGCCACATCGTGCGCAAGACGGCTGCCTGGAGCGGCGTTTTCATGATTGGCGAGTGCCTGATTGGAGCCGCTCTCGTACTCCTGGGGCATACGGCGCTTAATCCGTCACTCTCCCGCGGAATTACTCTCTCAATTCATCTGATCAACACACTGCTGCTGCTGGCGGCGCTCACGCTCACGGCATGGTGGGCGCGGCGGGATCCGGCGCAGCCTGCGGCCTCTGTGACCCCAGCCGTACGCCGCTCTCTGGCGCTGGCAGGAGCAGGTCTGATCGTTGCCGGAGTGGTCGGGGCGATTGCGGCGCTCGGCGATACCCTATACACCGCTACGACGCTTGCCCAGGGCGTGCAGCAGGATTTCGCGGCCGAGGCGCATCCATTCGTCCGTATACGGATTCTCCACCCGATCCTTGCGGTCATCGCCGGATTCTACCTGGTCGTGGCGGCGGTGAGGATTATGAGCGCGAAAGAGGCCGGGCAGCGGGTCTGGTATCTCGGGATCGCCCTCATTGCGCTGGTAGTCACTCAGTTCGGGATTGGTACGCTGAATATCATCCTTCTTGTTCCAATCCCGATGCAGATTGTTCACCTGCTTTTCGCCGACGCTCTCTGGATCACCTACGTGCTCTTTGCGGCGGAAGTGGTCCGGCCGCTGGCCGCGGCTGAGCGCACAGAGTTCCGCCTTGCGGAAGCTGCCGGTCAGGCGTAACGCTAGCGTCTGAAGATCGAAAGCCAAACGCCGGTTGTGAGGACGGGCGCCACGATGAGGGCTGCATAAGCCGTAAGAGGCAGGGGCACCCGAAGCGAAAGCAGCAGGATTCCCGTAGAGAACAGGACCGCGCATGCAGTAAGCACGGCCACGCTGAGGGAGGAGCGCCAATCCGGCGCGGACCGGTGGAACCGCGCCCATCCATGAACCGCGGGAATGATCCATCGAAACAGCAGCGGATGCAGGAAGGGCAGCTTGACGTACTTACCAACCTTATCCGGAAGCCCGGCAATCAGGCTCCGCTCGATCCTTATGCTGGCGAGGGAGCCGATTTCCAGGAGCACCGGTTTCGGAATCTCCTGCAAGAACGGCTTACCTGCGACATCGTAGTGCTGGAAGAGGTCCGTATGTCCCGAGGCCACCGCTCGCGCGGCAAGCGCGACCACTAATCGATCCGGACTCGTATTGCCGGGTACCCAGGTGAGATCTTCCGGACGGTACGGCTTTCCGGGTTCCGGAGCCTTGGCCACTGATCGGTACTGTGACCATTCACGCTCCTGATCGAGCGCGTCCTGGATTACGCGCGGCCACTCCTCCTCGACGATTTCGGTCTGGGCGGCGTCGATGAACTCACTCACGAACTGATCGAATTCCTCATCGGTAAGCTCGTGGAAGCGGCAGAGCTTCTCTGCGAGGCTGCTGTGAACCGCAGGAGCCGATCGGGGGAAGACCGCCTGAAGCCGTGAAAGGTCGACTGTGATGCCGCTTTGACCCCAGACGCGCTTCAGCCGGTCTCGCGTCAGAAGGCACTCCAGCAACTGGCAGGCGCCGTCGAGCCTCCCCCAAAGGATATCGTTCGACCGCCAGGGCTTCTTGAAGAAGCCTCCGAACGCCCCCAGGGTCTTGCCGGACACCTTCCGTTCCAGCGCGCGCCGGCTCTTGGCTCGTTGCGCGTCGGCCGGGCTCATTCGGACTACGTTGATCTGGTCCCGCGAATGAATATTCGAAGCGAATTGCAACGGGAACACCAGACGGTCGATTTCGAGGAAGCGGCAGAACTCTGTGATGACGAGGTTTTTCGGGTGCGTTCGGGTGAAGTCGGCCAGCACGCGCCGAAGTTCTTCGTCGAGCGCCAGCAGCAGGTTCCCTTGGGGCCGGTACTGCGGCTCTGACGCGCGGATGGAGTCCGCCAGGCGGTTCGCTCGCGCCGCGATTGCGTTGTAGAAGGCCGCGCGCACTTCCGCCGTGTCCTCCGAGGGGAGGGCTATTCCGGCTGTATCGAGAAGCCGGGTCAAGCCATCGGCCACCTGCCCCCATTTGTCGCGGGCGATCGCTGCCAGCTCTTCTCGACGGGGCTCTCTCCTGTTCCCTTCGGCGTCGGTAAACATCGAATCGAGCGATCGCCAGTCGATTGGGCAGTTATCGACATACCGCTCCATCGCCCATTCGAGGATCTCCAGGACATTGATGTAGTGGTTGATGCGGCGCCAGAGAGCACGATAATCTTCCTGCACGCTGGCTTCCGTCGGCCCGGCTGGATCGTCGTAGAGGTGCTGCTTGATGCGATACGTCAGGTGGAAGAGACGCCGCAGCCGGAAATAGATGTCGAAGTTGTCGAGCGTCTCGGCGGCATTGCCGCGCCAATGGGAGAAGGCAGCCACGAGGATTCGGGCGGCCCGGCGCTCGCTGGGATGGCGGAAGAAGGCGCGCCTGGAGCGATCATTGAGGATGCCTTTGACTGCGCGGTCCCGCAACTGCATGAGGCGCGCTGTCAGGTAAATTCGCGAGGCTGGCGAACCGTCGACGACGGTAGTCCGGGTGGCCTCCAGGCAATCTATGCTGGACGGACGCGGGGGAGGAAGGCAGCCGGCAAGCTCTTCGAAACGAGCGAGCCGTTCGTTGTGCTGCGCAATCGAGCGCAGATCCTCGCCGATGCTTTCGTAGCCAGGGATGTTGATCAGAGCTCGAAGAGCTGCTGAGACTGCATCCGGCGGGCTTCCGGTTGCCGTCTGATCGAACCGTTCGGGATCGGGCTCGACGTAAAACAGGAAGCGTGCCACGTCGCGGTCAGCCGTGCGCCGGAAGATGGTTTCGATGGTGTAGGAGAAAGGCTTATTGTCAAGAATGCCTCCATCCAGAAACACCGCATCCCGTTGGAGCTTGCCCCAGCGCTGGAGATACTTGCACCTGGAATCGACCACGACCGGCGCGAAGGCGACCGGGAAGCACGACGTAATCCGGGCGAGCATAGCGATTTCTTTGATTGCCTGCGGATCGAAGTCGTTCTTCCTGCCTTCGCGGTAGGCGAGCTTGAAGACGCTGCGGTGATCCTTTACGTCGATCGCGTGACCCTGATCGTCGTACACGGTGTAGACGTTCCCGCTGACGTCAGTTCCGGTTACAAACAGATCCAGCTCCGAGATTGAGGAAGGGATGCTGCCGGGCTGGGGCGTCCAGGGCGGCATGGTGCGCAGCGCCTCCTCCAGCTTCGGCTGGTAGTAGCCTTCGCTGTCAAGGAGCGAAAGCGTCGCAGGATCGTCCTTGCTCCGCAACAGCCGGGCAATATCGGCATCTTCACGCCACAGGCGGGATACGGAGCGGAAGTCGCGGTCATTTGCAAGCGCGTAGCCAAGGAGGACGCCGTTTACGCCTCCGGCGCTTGTACCGCTGATGATGTCAACGACAATGTCAGAATCAATCAGGTCCTTCAGGAGACCGTACACGCCCTCGCCGCGGACAGCGGAGTATAGTTCCTGCGAAACGCCATTTTCGTAAATGGCCAGGGAGACCCCGCCGTATAGAACGAGTCCCAGCCGGACTTCCCGCGAATAGAGCATGCGCTTTTCAAGACCCTCTGCTTACGGAAGCTCCCGTAGTTGAATGTTGCGGAAGCGGTGCTTGCCACCGGGAATCCACCGGTTTCCGCCGTGAACCTGAACGGCCACCATTCCTTCGGTAGCTCCGCCAGGGGCATGATTCGCAGTGTCGCGCCAGTCGGTAATTTTGACTCCGTTCAGCCAGACCTGAATGTGCGGGACATCACCCTCCATCCGCACCCGCAGATGATTCCAGGTGCCTCGGCGCCACACGTCTTGCCAGCGGGAGGTTACGCCCTTCACCCCCTGCAGCCTCTCGCCGTAAATGCCGCCGATCGAGCCTCCATCGAGATAGTCGATCATCACCTGGTAGGCTTGCCCCTGTTCATTCGACCGCAGGAAGAGGCCGCCGTCGCATCCGAAATCGGGATTGAGCTCCATCGAAATTTCAAAGTTGCGGTACTTGCGATCGGTGAGCAGGATGCCGCCCTGACCGGGCTTATCCTGTGTGCCAGTCAGGACGCCGTTTTCAACCGTCCAGGAAGGCGTCGTGCCGTGGTGGTTGGACTTGCTGATGTGCCAGCCCGTCAGGTCGGTTCCATTGAAGATGGGTTTGAAGCTTGATTCACCAGGGACGAGTTCGAACCGGTGCGCCGTAGGCTGAGCGAGCGCGCGCTGGCGGCGGACCAGCTCAGCTTCGACTGTATCCACCGCGGAAAGAGCCGCTGGAAGAGTCGAAAGTTTGTCCTCCTGCAGAGGGACCTGCAGCGAGCGCCACCGGGCGTAGTGGATGTTGTTGTGCTTTAACGTTAGCGCGTGAACCTGCTGAGCCTGCGCCCGCATCGGCGTTTCAAGACCAGCCAGATTTACGCCCTGCTCCAGCTCGCTGTGGCTGAAGGTACGGACTTCGCTGCCATCGATCCGCAACGTGTAGCGACCTGCGGGAAGACCGGTTACCTTCAAGATCTGTCGGTTCAGGGTTTCCATGAAGTCGGACGATTTTATGGCAAGGGATGTGGGCGGATCCGAGAGGTCGATGAACAGAGGCAGCGCTCCGTCTGTTTGAGTCCACGTGATCTTGTCTCCAACTTTCAGCTCTGTTACCAAAGCGTTTTCAGAATTCGCGAGCCGCCGTCCCGCCGCATCAATCTCCACCGAGCTGACAAGGCCGGGAGCGTTCCACGCCTTCAATAGAGCACCGGCCATCATCAGGTGTCCGGATGGCCCAGGGTGCACGCGGTCCGGCACAATTTTCTGCGCGAGCTCGGGGTCAATCCCCTTTGCTTTTTGCAGCACTGCCGTCACCGGCCCGTTGAGATCAGCGACGGTGAGGTTTTCCCTTGCGGCCAATTCTTTCACGAACTGGCCATAACGGAGAAGCACCGCGTTGTAGCCACCCGAGAAGTTCGGTGCGCGCGTTACATCGTCGAATGGCGACGGTTGGATGGCTGTGATCCGGACACCGGGAAGCCGCTCCTTGAGCTGCTTGACGAGCCGTTCGTAGCCCCGCGAGTAGATCTCAAAGATCTGGCCGTCGAAGGCGCGGTAGCGACCGTCGTTCATGCCGAGCATGACCGTAACGACAGTCGGCCTGTAGTCGATGACATCCCGGCTCAACCGTTCATCGATACCGCCGCCGTTACCGCCGGTAACACGATCGCCGCCCCAGCCGGAATGAACAAAAGTCACCTGCATCTTGGGGAACCGGGTGACGACAAAACTCTCAACAAAGGTTGTGTAGAGACGCTGATCCGTAATGCTGTCGCCGTAGAAAACGACTCGATCCCCTTGCTTCAAATGAAACTTTGCCTGGCCCAGGCAATGAGCGGCAAGAACAGAGATAACAAGAATAGCGCGTAAAGCGGCTGTCACGAACGACCTCCCAAAGAGGACTATCCTACGTCATTGTTGGGTCCGCCTGGAAGATCCCTCGCGGAAGCAACCCTTGTAAAGGTAGAATTCACCTTGCAAAGGAAGGGGGAAAAGATTGTCTAGGCTTCGGTTGCTGGCGCTCATGCTGGCCTTCCTGCCGGCCGTTGCGGCTCAGGTTGCGGAAAGTGCGGATCAGCTCAGGAATCTCGAGTTATTCCTGCTCATCGGGCAGTCGAACATGGCGGGCAGGGGACAGGTGGAGGCGCAGGATCGAGAACCCATACGCGGGGTCTATGTCTTGAATCGGGAGATGAAGTGGGCGCCCGCGGTGGATCCTTTGCACTTCGACAAGCCGGAGATTGCCGGAACAGGCCTGGCCCGCACGTTTGCCCGCTACCTGCTGCGTCAGAACCCCAAGGCTTCGATCGGTCTTATTCCAGCGGCGTTCGGCGGCACAAGTCTCGATCAGTGGGCTCCGGGCGGCGAACTCTATCAGAACGCCGTGCGGCGCGCGCGGGAAGCCGCGAAATCCGGACGGCTCCGCGGCATCCTGTGGCATCAGGGTGAAGCCGACTCCGGAAAGGAGGAGAATGCGAAATCCTATCGCCGGCGGTTCGCAGCGATGATTCGACAGTTGCGTCAGGATCTTGGCGCCGGAGACATCCCGGTCGTAGTTGGGCAGATTGGAGAATTCTATCGGGCTCCCTTTGCGCGTACAGTCCAGGAGGAGCAGGCTCTCATTCCGCTCATGGTGCCGAGGAGCGCTTTCGTTTCCTCCGCCGGACTTGGACACAAAGGCGACGGAGTTCACTTTGATTCAGCGGCGCTGCGGGAGCTGGGGCGGCGCTATGCCCACGCCTACCTGAGCCTGGAACTCGACTGGGAAGAGAAGTGAGCCCGGGGCATCGAGGCGCCGTGCTGTGCTACCTTCTTCGGGATAATGACTGTCTTTCGAGTGCCCAAGCCCATCATCGGAATGCTGCACGTTCCGGCGCTGCCCGGGTCTCCGGCCAACTCCAATGGGATTCGTGAGATTCGGAAGTGGGTGCTGGCGGATGCAGAGGCGTTGGCCGAAGGAGGAGTCGACGGATTCATTCTCGAAAACTTTGGAGATGCACCTTTCTATCCCGGCCGGGTGCCTCCGCATACGGTGGCTTTTCTCTCGGTCATTGGACACGATCTGAAGGCACGTTTTCCGCTGCCGCTGGGCATAAACGTTTTACGGAATGACGCGCTGAGCGCCCTCGCGGTCGCTACTGCAGTCGAGGCGGAATTCGTCCGTGTCAATGTTTACACCGGCGCGCGGCTGTCCGATCAAGGGATTCTCCAAGGAGAGGCGCATGAGATTCTGCGCTACCGCAAGCTGCTAGAAAGCGATGTTGCAGTGTTTGCCGATGTCGCCGTGAAGCACTCCACTGCGATCGGCCAGCGGGACCTGGCGGATGAGGTGGAGGACACGGTGCGGCGAGGGCGTGCAGACGCGATCATTATTTCCGGAAGCGCTACGGGAAAGCGGGCAAGCCTGGAAGATCTTCAGATCGCCAGGAAGGCAGCGTGCGGAACACCGGTATTCATCGGAAGCGGAGTGGATACGAGCAGTGCGGCGGAACTCCTGGCCTACGCGGACGGAGCGATCGTGGGGACCGCGCTGAAGAAGGACGGATATACGCTTAATCCGGTCGACCGGGGCAGGGTGAAAGCCCTGGTTGAGGCGGTGCGGACGACACGAATTCGTGAGTCGCGCCGCTAGAGAGGCTTATAGCACGGCCGCGTTTCGTTGCATTCGTACTCGTCGACGACCTTACCGTCCGGACCTACGCAGATTTGCGTCTGGTGGCACCAGAACGCCCGGTCGTTGCTGTGAGCGACGGTCGGGTCCCAGATCGCGTCGATGTACATGCCTTTCCATCGCAGCCGTTCGCAACGATCGTTGCCAATGCGGGAAAGTCCCGCGCGCTCGCCATCGTTCAACATCGGTAATCCCTCGAAGGAGGGAGGGGGCTGCTTGCCCCCTCCAGGACTTTATGCCTTGACGGCCTCGAGAAGCGCCCGCTTCACGGCCACCTTGACAAGCTGTACCTTGTATCCGTTCTCGCTCAGCGGTTTCGCGTTTTCTACCGCGGCCTCGCCGGCGGCCTCGGCCGCGCTCTCGTTGATGGTCTTGCCCGCGAGCGCGCGTTCCACCGCCGCTGCGACGTACGGCGTCGGCGCTACGTGGCCCAGGACGACTTTCGCGCTTTCGACCGTGTTCCCCTTCATCTTGAGGGCAACGGATGCGGTGACGAGAGGCCAGTCAAGAGCGTCCTTGTGCCGGACCTCGTAGGTAGCGTTCTTCACGCCCTGCGCTGAAGGAACGAGGATCTCGGTGAGGATCTCGTTGGGAAGCAACGCGATCTCACGCGACGATTCGTTCTGGGGCGTCACAAAGAACTTCGCCACCTCGACTTCGCGGGAACCGGTCGCCGACGTCAGCTTCACCTTTGCGCCGAGCGCGATCAGCGGCGGTCCAAAACTGGACGCGCTGACGAAGTACGCGGGCCCGCTGCTGAAGATGGCGTGATAGCGGTTGTCTCCGGAAACGACAAGCGACTTGCCGTCCTTCATTGCCAGCAGGCCGTTGCCGGTACGGAAGTACCAGCAGCGCGGCCTCTGGCAGAGATCGCCGCCAATCGTCCCCATGTTGCGGATCTGCGGACTGGCAATGCCTCGGGCTGCCTGAATCAGCGACGGGTACTCGGCCCGCACCGCGGAATTGTTCAGCAGCTCGTCGACGGTTACAATCGCGCCGATTCGCAACCCCGCGCCGGTCTTTGAGATTCCCGCCAGCTCCTTAATGCCTTTCACGTTGACTACCCGCTTGGGAGTATGCAGGTAGTCCTTCATCAGGCTGATCAGGTCTGTGCCTCCGGCGAGGACGTCGGCTTCCCCCCACCGGGTTCCTAGCAGCGCTACGGCTTCCTTGAGCGTTTTGGGGCTTGCGTATTCAAAAGCTTGCATCTTTACGCCATCCTCCTTTGGAGAGCGGACAGCACCCGATTCGGGGTCAGCGGAACCATCGGCACTCGCACGCCTATCGCATTCGCGACTGCATTGGCAATCGCCGCGATGCCGCCGACCGCCGGCGGTTCACCCAATCCAATCACGCCCTTCTGGTCATGCTCGGGCGAGATGTCCAAATGAACGATAATCTCTCCGATATCCTTGATGCCGGCCAGCTTGTAGAACTCCATATCGGCGTTCAGGACGCGGCCGGTGGTCGGATCCATAATCCGTTCCTCCATCAGCGCGCCGCAGATGCTCATGATGCATGCGCCGTAGATCTGGCTTTCGGCAAGCTTGGGATTGATGATCAGACCGCAGTCCTGCACTGCGATCAAACGGTTCATCTTCACGACGCCGGTTTCGACGTCGACCGTGACGTCGGCGATTTGAACTCCCGAAGCTCCCTGCGAGTTCAATCCCTCCTTGGGAGCGACCTTCGGTATGTTCTCGCCGTCAGCCGAAATGCTGTTGACGCCGAGCTTCTGGCATGCTGCTTTCCACGGCATGGCCTTCGCGGGGTTGCCCTTCACCTGGATGCGGCCATCCGCCGCCTCCAGCTGTTCTGCGGGAACTCCCAGCGCCGGAGCCACCACGGCAAAGAGCTTCTCCAGCGCATTGACCGCGGCTTTCCGCGTGGAGGAAGAAACACCGCCGACTGTCGTTGATCCACCGGAGGCGCCGGAATTCGGATAGCTGTTGCGGCCAATCTTGACTTTGATCGCATCCACGGGAAGCCCGAGCGTTTCGGCCGCAACCTGCGCGATGACCGTCCGGGTGCCGGAACCAAGGTCCTGCGAACCGAGTTCCACTTCAACGGTGCCGTCCGGGTGGATCTTGGTAAGGCAGGTGCTCTGATGTCCCGCACCGCCCCAGGTATTAATGCCGATGCCAAGACCACGCCGCAAAGTGCCCTTGGCTTCCTTGCGCGGGCGCCAGAGTTTCTTCCACTCTGCCAGCTCGGCCGCCTTCTTCAGTTGCGATGCGTACGTTTCCGGCCTGGCCGTCTTATCGACGTTCTTCAGATAGACGTCCAGGGGATCCATGTTGAGCTTGTCGGCCAGATCCTCGATCGCGGCGCAGGTGAGGAAGCACGCCTGCTGGTTATTGGGCGCGCGCCAGGCACGCTGCGGGGCGGTGTTCAAGGATACTGCCATGTGCTTCAGGCGCTGATTCGGGATACCCGTGCGAGGCGCCGCGAAGACGTACGGGATCGGAGGCAGTCCGCCGCCTGCAATTCCGCCGGAAGCCCAGCTTTCCGACTCCCAGGCGGTGATGGTGCCATCCTTCTTGCCTGCAATCTTGATCTTGGCAAAGGCCGAGGGACGGACACCGGCGATCGTGACTTCCGTAGCACGGTCGAGGTAGAGCTTCACCGGGCGCCCGCCGGCGGCCCTTGAAAGGTGAGCACACTCCACACCCCAGCGATCGGCATTGAATTTGCTGCCGAAGCCGCCGCCGATATGATCCATCTCGACGGTGATCTGAGCAGCCGGGAACTCGAGCGCGCGGCCCAAATCTGCTGCGATGCCCGACACATTCTGCGTCGACGGCCAGTACTGGAGTTTCTTGCCGTCCCAGGCGATCACCTGCCCGTGCGGCTCGAGGCAGCAGTGCGCCAGAACCGGTATGCCGTAATGGCCTTCAGAAACCGCGTCGGCCTCCTTGAAGGCGGCGTCCGGATCGCCTGTCTCGCGCTCGCCGGAGGGTTTTGCGCGAGTGCCGACCTCTTCCAGCTTCTCCTCCCGCACTACGTGGGGTAGGACCTCATACTCGACCTTGATCTTGCGTACGGCGTCGCGGGCTTGCTGTTCGGTTTCCGCCGCGACTGCCGCGACTTCCCATCCGGCCCATTGAATTTCGGTGCCGGCGGGAGCAATGACGCGAACAGCCTTCACGCCCGGGCTCTTCTCGGCGGCGCTGGTGTCGATGCTCTTTACAGTTGCATGCGCGTGCGGGCAGGTCAGCAAGACGCCGTACAGCATGTTAGGCAGGTTCGTGTCGGAGGAATACTTGGCCCGCCCACTCGCCTTTGCAATTCCATCGAGGCGGCTGATGCGCTTGCCTATCACCCGCCGCTTGTCCATTGGCGGCCAGCTATACTCAGGCATTGCGTCCTCCCATCTCCTTGGCGGCCTGCAGAACTGCCTTGCGGATTCCCATGTAGGTGCCGCACCGGCAGAGATTGCCGCCCAGACCTTCGTTCACCTGCTGCTCCGTGGGCTTGGGATTCCGGCGGACGAAACTGACTGCCGCCATCACGAATCCGGGTGTGCAGTAACCGCACTGCTGCGCGTCGTTATCGACGAACGCCTTAACCATCGGATGCGGGCGCGATCCGCTGGAAAGGCCTTCAATGGTCTCAATCTTCCGTCCCTGTGCGTCGATCGCGAGGACGGTACAGCTATACATCGCCTTCCCATCAATAATTACGGTGCAGGCGCCGCAGGTGCCGCGGTCACAAACCCGCTTGGCTCCGGTCATATCGAGTCTGTCCCGGAGCGTATCAAGCAGCGTCACGCGGGGCTCAACATTCACCTTCACCGGCTTGTTATTGATTGTCAGAGTGACGGGCACTTCGCCCGGGCCCGCCACATTCGCTGCCCCCGTTTGCGCCTGGATGTCCTGCTCGAGCAGGCCGACGGCGCCACTGCCAACGCCGATCGTCTTTAGCAGGCTGCGGCGGGAGAATCCTCCTTTCGGCCTGGTCTGGCTCTCTGGGTCACGTTTCGAACTCACTGGACACCATCCTTTCGTATCGACTGTTCCAATGTGTGTGCTCTCCGTACGACGCGTGGTTTAACTGAACTATACCAGATGACGAAAAAGCGGGCCAAGGTTACCGGGCCTCGACTTTGGTCTTTAAGATTAGCGCAATCTCAGGCCAAATTTGCGGCGTTTTGGCGTTGCCTGTGTAACATCCGATATGATATTGCCGTCGTGAGGTTTATCGCCCCATTTATTTTCAGGATGCAATCATGAGACGCAGACGATTTTTCAAGGCAATCGCAGCGGCGCCTGCTGCAACCGCGCGCGCCGCGCAGCAGGCGCCACGCGCTGCCTCTCCGGGGGCGGCATCGCAGGCGCCCGCGTTTCCGGGGATGGGCGCGTCGGCTCAACTGCCGAAGCTCGAGATCTCCGTCGCTGACGACGCTGCCCAGCCGCTGCCTCGCTTCTTCAACGCTGCGCAATTTTCAACGCTCCGGCGCCTGTCGGAAATACTTATGCCGGCAATGGATGGCCTTCCGGGAGCGATCGAAGCCGGAGCGCCGGAGTTTCTGGATTTTCTGATAGGAGCTTCTCCGGCCGACCGGCAGGAACTTTACAAGAAAGGGCTGGACCTGCTCAACGCGCAGGCAAAGAAGCAATTCGGCAAGGCTTTTTCCGAAGTCGACGGTACGCAGGCGGCAACCCTTCTGGCGCCTTTGCGTGAACCGTGGACTCCTGATCCTCCCGCTGATCCGCTGGCCCGGTTTTTACGTGCGGCGAAACAGGATGTCCGCACTGCGACCCTGAACTCACGCGAGTACGCCACAGCCAGCGCGGCCTCGGGCGGCCGCCGCGCTTCAGCCGTCGGCCTTTATTGGTATCCACTGGACTAAGAGCAAAGTAAGGAATCCATGTCTCCGCAGGTTTACGACGTTCTCATCATCGGCTCAGGAGCTTCGGGCGGAATGGCTGCCCATACCTTGACAAAAAAGGGTGTGAAGTGCTTAATGCTGGAGGCCGGTCCGGCAGTAGACTTACAGCGAAATCGCGGGCTCAAACCGGTTTATGAGCTGCCCTACCGCGGATTCGGCAAGCCGGGGCGTCATCCGCACATCGTTCAGGCTAACGAGTTCAACGCAAACCAATGGGCCGACGAAGCGGAGCATCCTTACACGCATGACCCGGATGAGCCTTATAACTGGGTCCGCGTGAGGATGGTTGGCGGCAAGTCGCTCTTTTGGGCTCGCATGTCCTTCCGGCTGAGCGACTATGAATTCAAGGCGAAAGATCACGACGGCTTCGGCGAAAACTGGCCGATCAGCCATGCCGACTTGGCGCCGTATTACGACCGGGCCGAGACGATCTTCCGGGTATCGGGCCGAAAAGAAGGTCTGCCACAGCTCCCAGATGGAGTGTTCGTCGAAGATAACTCGCCCGACAGCGAGGCCACGCTTCGAATCGCGAGGGCGGGGAAGCCTCACGGCATTACTGTTACGAAGATTCGCCGGGCGCTCGGAAACGGACAGCTTGCCAGCTCGTTCAATCTGCTGCTGCCGGAAGCACTTGAAACGGGCAATCTGACCATCGTTCCGAATGCTGTGGTCCGGGAGATTACGGTTGACAGGAATACGGGGCTCGTGAACGGCGCTCACTTCGTGGATCGCAAGACGCGCCGCGAATTTCACGCGAAAGCCCGGGCGGTAGTCCTCGGCGCATCGTGCCTGGAAAGTACGCGCATTCTGCTCAACTCGAAGATCGCCAACTCGAGCGGCGTCCTCGGACACTATCTGCACGACCAGTTTTACATTCCCAATAGCGTCGTCGCGATCGTACCGGAGGCCCGGAACGGAAAAGGAGGCCGGCGACTCGTAGGCGGCGCAGGCTACATTCCGCGGTTCCGGAATCTCAACGGCAAGGAGAAGAATTTCATCCGCGGGTACGCGTTTGATTTCCACACCGGCTCGACTCCGGATGCCAAGTTCTTCCCGTGCTGGGGCGAGGAACTGCAAAAGGAGCTTCGAAGCGCGAGCGGAGCGGGCTTTTCCGCTACCGCAATGGGAGAGGTTCTTCCTCGATACGAAAATTACGTCACCATCGACAAGACGAAAGTCGATGCCTGGGGAATACCGGTCCTTAAGTTCAAATGCCGCTACACCGACAATGAGTTCAACATGGCGAAGGACGCCGTTGAAACGCTGGCGGAAGTGTGCAAGTCGGCCGGATTTGAGGTGATCAGCCGGACGGAGAAGATGCTGCCTCCGGGATACAGCATCCATGAGCTCGGCACCTGCCGCATGGGCGACAACCCGAAGACCAGCGTGCTCAACAAGTGGAACCAGAGCCACGACATCAAGAACCTGTTCGTCGTTGACGGCAGCAGCTTTGTAACAGGCGGATCTCAGAATCCGACCCTGACGATTCTTGCTCTCTCGATGCGCGCATCCGAGTATCTGGCGGAGCAGTTGCGCAAACGCGAATTTTAGAGGATGAACAAGCTGATTCTGGTCTTGGCTGCTGCAGTTCTCTGGTTCTCCGCGGCAGCCCAGACGCCGCAGCCGCCTCCGGCGCCAGCCCAGCCAATTCCGTTCAACCACAAGCTGCACGCCGGCAACTTGAAACTGAAGTGCTCCATGTGTCATCCAAATCGCGATCCAGGGGAGACCATGGGGATCGCACCCGCTTCGGTATGCATGCAGTGTCATTCCGCCGTTAAGACGGACAGTCCCGAGATTCAAAAGCTCGCGGAATTTGCCAAAAGCAACCGGACGATCCGGTGGAACCGGGTCTATGCCATTCCGTCCTACGTGCTCTTTAGCCATCGGGCGCATCTGGCGGCGGGAAACACGTGCGTGGAATGCCATGGTCCAGTCGCCGAACGGGAGGCGCTGTTTCGCGAAGTGGACCTTAGCATGACCGGGTGCATGAATTGCCACCGTGTCAAGAACGCCAGCAATGACTGTACTTACTGTCACGAGGAGCGATAGGCACGGAGTGTAGGGAAAGGAGCGCATCATGCGGGCAGGACTTCTATGTTGCCTCTTCATTGCGGGACTGAGCGTCGGCGCCGAAAGAGGCGAGGAAATTCGTCTGTGGCCAAATGGTGCCCCCGGCTCGGAGGGTGTGACTGCGCCGGAGGTGTCGAAGCCCTCTGTCAGCGCCAAATATGCCAAGCTTCCCGGGAACTATACAGTCACGCACTATCCCTCGATCTACGTCTTTCTTCCGCCGAAGGAGAAGGCGACCGGGGCTGCTATGGTAGTCGCTCCGGGCGGCGGCCACCGCCAGCTTGTCATGGAAAAGGAAGGCTGGGAAGTCGCGGACTGGCTCAACGATCAGGGAATTGCAGCCTTTGTGCTGAAGTACCGGCTGGCGCGGGTCGAGGGCAGCAGGTACACGCTTGCCGAGCATGTTCACGCCGACGCTGCCCGTGCGATTCGGCTCGTCCGTAGCCGTGCCGCCGAATGGGGCGTGGATCCCGCTCGCGTTGGCTTCATCGGATTTTCCGCGGGCGGGGAGGTTGGCGGGATGATCGGCACCAAATTCGATGCAGGCCGGCCTGATGCCGAAGACCCGATCGAGCGCTTCAGCTCACGGCCTGACTTCAATGTACTGATCTATCCCTGGTACCGGCCCGGCGCAACGCGTCCCGAAGAACCGCCCCTTTTCCCGATTCCAGATAACGCTCCTCCTGTCTTCATGGTGTGCACGACGGAAGACCGTTCGCACGTGATTCCTACAGTGAAGTTCTACCTGGAACTTGAGGCGAAGCGGATTCCGACGGAGATGCACATCTATGCAACGGGTCCGCACGGTTTCGCGCTTCGTCCCACCCAAAAGCGGCTGCCCGTCAACACCTGGCCGGACCGGCTCAAAGACTGGCTCGCCGAGCTGAACATCATTCCGCAAACAAACTGAGCGCTACCTCCGCGGCGCATTTTGCGGGGTACTATAGAACGAAGCTGAAGGCAAAGGAAGCTTGTCATGAGGAGAATCGGCCTACGATTCGCATTTTTGGTTGCCTGCACGGCGCTTCTAGCATTCGGTGAAGGGCTACTGCTCGAAGAATCTTCGTTTAGTGGCGATCCTGCTGGCTGGAAGACCTGGACTCCACGCGCCGAATTATCGCCGCGGATGCACGTCGATAATCGATATTCCCGAGGCGGTCCGGGTGCGCTGGCGATATCAGGCGGCGGCGTGCCAGGGGCAAGCGGGCGCTGGGAAAAATCAGTAGGCAACATCAAGCCCGGCTCCTGGTACCGATTGACTGTGTGGTACCGGGCAGAAGGTTTGCGTGACGAGGCGAATGCTGTACTCTGCCGCCTTGCCTGGGCGGATGCGAACGGGCGCAATGCGGGCCAGCCCGAGTATGCCTGGGAGACCATCGCGGAAGGCGACTGGCGGCGCCTAACGGTTGCAGCTCCTGCACCATCCAAAGCAACGTCTGCCCAAATCCAGCTTTGGCTGCACAACGCGAGCACAGGCTCAATCTGGTGGGACGACATTCGGCTGGAGGAAATTCCAAAACCGCCGCCACGCAATGTTACTGTTGCCGCGATCCGCTATCGGCCCGCAAAGAGCAGCGGACGCGAGGAAAACATCCGCCTGTTTACGGAAATGGTCGAGAAACAGGTTCCCGGAAATGTCGATCTGATTCTGCTGCCCGAAGGCATGACAATGGTCGCCACCGGGGCAAAATACGCCGACGTCGCAGAGGCTGTGCCCGGCGGCCCGACCACCAAGGCGCTGAGCGAGCTCGCCAAAAAGAGGAAAGCTTGGATCGTTGCGGGCGTCTACGAGCGCGAGGGCACCGTCATTTACAACACCGCAATTCTTGTGGACCGCGAAGGCCGCTACGCCGGCAAGTATCGCAAGGTCTACCTCCCGAGGGAGGAGATCGAGGGAGGATTGACGCCCGGTGACGACTATCCGGTGTTCCAGACCGACTTTGGCCGCGTCGGGATCATGATTTGCTGGGATGTGCAGTTTACCGATCCGGCGCGTGCGCTCGCATTGAAGGGAGCGGAGCTGATCCTTCTTCCGATTTGGGACGGCAATCTTACGCTCACCCATGCGCGCGCGATTGAAAACAGCGTCTTCCTCGCGGCGTCGAGCTACGGAATGCCGTCGCTCATCCTGGATCCAATGGGAGAGACGATTGCGGCCTCAAAGGCCAATGGCACTGTGGCCCTGGCCACAATTGATCTCAATCGCCGCTACGAATGGGACTGGCTCGGAGAAATGCGCGGGCGGTTTATGCGCGAAGTTCGGCTGGACGTTCCCGTACGCCGGCCTGAGCCCGGCTCGAACTGAATTGAATCGGGCCGCTCTGCGGCCTGAATCCGGACACTTCACGGCTCGCCACAAAAAGCGCGACATACGCTTGACTCCGAACGTTAATTTGGATACTGTTAGCGCTAACAATTTAGTCAACTGGTGCTCGTGATGCATCCCCTTGTACCGCTAACGATCGCAGCGTTGCTCACATCCGCCAGCCTCGTGGCTCAGCAGAACCAGGAGCAGGCGGAGTTCTTCGAGAAGAAGGTTCGGCCGGTCCTGGTGAAGAACTGCCAGGGCTGCCACAACGCCAAGGTGAAAACGGCGGGGCTGGACTTGTCGACGGCCGAGGGTTTTGCTCGCGGAGGAGGCACCGGACCGCTCATCAACACAGACGATCCTCATAAGAGCCTGCTGCTCCGCGTGGTGAGCTACGAGGGGCAGTTGAAGATGCCGCCTACCGGCAAGATCGCGGAGGAGGAGCTGAAGGCGCTGACGGCATGGGTCGAGGCTGGCGCGGTTTGGCCTGGCGCCGCGGCCGTGGCGTCGGCGAAGGGGCCGGAAAAATCCCAGCGGCAAGTCGGCGAGGAAGAGAAGAAGTTTTGGTCGTTTCAGCCCGTGAAGAAGCCTGCTCTTCCGACGGTAAAGGACGAGAGCTGGGTCAAGACGCCGGTCGATCGGTTCATTCTTGCCAAGCTGGAAGAGAAGGGGCTTAAGCCTGCGCCGCCAGCCAGCAAAGTGGCGCTGCTGCGGCGTGTCACGTACGACCTCACGGGACTTCCCCCGACGCCCGAGGAGATCCGCGCTTTCCTGAATGACAAGTCGCCGAACGCGTACGAGAAGGTTGTGGAACGGCTGCTCGCATCACCACGATATGGCGAGAAGTGGGGCCGCCACTGGCTCGACGTTGCGCGTTATGCGGATTCCACGGGCAACGACGAGGATCACCGCTACCCGTACGCCTGGCGCTATCGCGACTACGTAATCGAAGCCTTCAATAAGGATCTTCCGTACGACCAGTTCATCCGGGAGCAGATTGCGGGCGACCTGATGCCCTCGCCGACGCCGGGCGAACCGAATCGTCGCGGTATTATCGCGACGGGATTTCTGGCGCTTGGCGCCAAGGCGCTCGCGCAGCAGGACAAGAAGAAGATGCTCTACGACGTCTACGATGAGCAGCTAGACGTCATGTCGAAGGGCGTCATGGGCCTGACTCTGGCTTGTGCCCGCTGCCACGACCACAAGTTCGATCCGTTCTTCACCAAGGACTACTATTCGTTGATCTCCATTTTCGCCAGCACGAGGAGCTTCCGCGACCCCGAGTCGCACGTTTCCAAGCTTCTCTTCACTCCGCTCGTGAAGAAAGAAGAATACGAGCGCTACGAGAAGTATCAGGCGAAGATCGAGCAGAAGAATTTGGAGATCGAAATCATCACGGACGAGGAGATCGAGAAGCGGATGTCGTCGCAGTACCCGCGGCTCGCGGATTATATGGTGGCGTCCCGGCGGGTTCATGACGGCAAGGACGCGGCTGCCGTTGCAGCCGAAGACAAGCTGGATCTCGAAATTCTGAAGAAATGGGTGAAGTACCTGGACCCGGGCGACGAAAGCCGCGTGCATCTGCAGGAGTGGCAGAAGGCCGCACCGGATGCGTTAGCCCGGACGGCTAAAGCATATCAGGAGCGATTTGAGAAGACGCGGGCGGAATGGACTGCCGAAGTGCTGAAGTGGCGCGCGGAATTCCGGAAGAGCCTCAAGGACGGTTCGGCCGCGCCTGCGAAGCCGAAGTTCGAGGGATCGAAGGATCGCTTCTTCGAGGAGGTATACTTCAACGGTCCGTTCGGCGTCGCGCGGCGTGAGCGCGACAAGATCCTCGCTGGCGCCGCAAAAGAAGCAGTGGAGAAGCTGCGTGCGGAAATCGCGCAAATGAAGGCTGCGGCTCCTCCTGAACCCGACATGGCGTGCGCCGTTCAAGAGGGCGAGCCGGTAGCGCAGAAAGTGTTTATTCGCGGCGACTACAACAGCCTCGGTGAGGACGCGCCCAAGGGAGTTCCTCTGATTCTCGCCAAAGGGAGTCCGGAGCTCCAGACTAAAGGGAGCGGGCGGCTCGAGCTCGCGCAATGGCTTACTCGTCCGGATCATCCATTGACCTCGCGAGTCATGGTGAACCGGATCTGGTTCTGGCACTTCGGGGAGGGGATTGTTCGGACGCCCGATAACTTCGGCAAGATGGGGGACCGTCCCTCTCATCCGGAGCTGCTCGATTACCTCGCTTCCGAGTTTGTGGACAAGGGCTGGTCGATCAAGCACATGCACCGGATGATCCTGTTGTCCAACGCTTACCAGATGAGCACCGCGATCTCTGACGAGGCGATGGAGCTGGATCCTGAAAACCGGCTCTTCTCGCGATTCCCGAGGCGGCGCCTTACCGTCGAGGAGATCCGGGACGGCTTGCTGGCAATTGATGGCTCTCTCGACCTGACGATGGGCGGCACGCTCCAGCAGGGCTTTGGCACCGATTCCGAGAACAGCGAGGCGCGGCTCAGCCTCCGCCCAGAGACGAACCGCAGGCGGATGGTCTATTTGCCGCTGCGGCGCGCAAACCTGCCGACGCTCCTCAACCTCTTCGACTTTGGCGACGCAACGACCGCGTCTGGACGCAGGGCGCATACGACGGTAGCCCCGCAAGCGCTCTTCATGATGAATAGCGACTTCGTTACGGAGCGGTCGCGCAATCTCTCCAGTCTTCTTCTGAAAGAGACCGACTCCTCCTCGCGAGTCAGGAGCCTCTATCTTCGAATTTTGAATCGAGAGCCTGAAGCGGCTGAGATCGATAATGCGCTTTCTTACATCAGCGGCTTTCAAAGCAAGTTTGGTGGAAAGCGCACGGAAGCGGATGCGTGGTTCAGCCTGAGCCGCGTGCTGATTGCATCGAACGAGTTCATCTATCTGGACTAGGAATCGGAATGGAGAAGATCCTGCAGCACTTCCACAAAACGCAAAAGCCGATGTCCCGGCGGGCGGCCCTTCGCGCTGCCGCCTGCGGATTTGGGTTCCTTGGACTGGCCGATTTGCTGGCTGCGGTCGATAACCCGCTGGCTCCGCGGGCCCCTCACTTTCCGCCCAAGGCCAAACGCGTGATCTTCCTGTTCATGCACGGCGGTCCGTCGAGCATCGATACCTTTGATCCGAAGCCGAGGCTGTACAGAGATCACGGCAAGCCGCTGCCGATCAAGCGTCCGCTCGCATTTGCCGACGAACCCGCGGGCCCGCTGATGAAGCCACTGTGGGAGTTCAAGCAGTACGGTCAAAGCGGCATTCCGGTCAGCAGCCTCTTCCCGCATACGGCCACCTGTGTGGATGATATGTGCATCATCCGCTCTATGGTGGGCGAAGGCGTGGATCATGGCGCCGCGCTGCTCCAGACGTTCACAGGCAGCAGCACATTTGTTCGTCCGAGCATGGGTTCCTGGGTGGTTTACGGACTGGGTACCGAAAACCAGAATCTTCCGGGATTCATTACGATCAAGCCCGCTCTGTCGCACGGCGGAGCAAAGAACTGGAGCTCCGCATTCCTACCCGGCGCCTATCAAGGAACGGCGATCGGCCACGCCGGACTCAAAGTCGACGACGTGAAGGGGGAGCCGATTGAGTATCTCCTTCAGAAGACCTTGAGCGCCGATGAGCAGCGCTACGAGCTCGACATGCTGCGGAACATCAACCAGCGGCATGCCGAAATGCGGAAGCACGACCCTCAGCTCGAGGCGCGCATTCAAACCTTCGAGCTGGCCTTCCGAATGCAGATGGAGGCGCCCGAAGCGTTTCAGGTGGAGCAGCAGGAGTCCGAGGCGACAAAGAAGCTGTACGGTCTCGATGACCCCGTCACCCGCGACTTCGGATGGCAGTGCCTCCTGGCTCGCCGCTTAGCTGAGCGCGGCGTCCGCTACATTCAGTGCACTCACAGCTATAAGTGGGACCAGCATAGCGATCTTTACGAGAAGCACACGGAGAATGCGGCGGAAGTCGACAAGCCCATTGCGGGCCTTCTCAAAGACCTGAAATCGCGCGGCATGCTGAAGGACACGCTCGTGATCTGGGCCGGTGAGTTCGGCAGAACGCCGGTTTCACAGGGAGGAAACGGCCGCGACCACAACCCCTACGGTTACACGATCTGGATGGCCGGCGGCGGAGTCAAGCCGGGCTTCATCTACGGCGCGACCGATGACATCGGTTACCATGCGGTGGAAGACCGGATGCACATTCACGACTTCCACGCGACCGTGCTGTATTTGCTCGGACTCGATCACGAACGGCTGACCTACCGCTACAGCGGCCGCGACTTCCGGCTCACCGACGTAGCCGGTGTCGTCGCCAAGAAAATCATCGCATGAGTGAGAGGCATCGATCCGCAGCCACCATCGCCGACATCGGGCGTGAGCTGGGGATCTCTGCCATGACCGTTTCCCGCGCGCTCAACGGCCACCCCGATGTCAATGAAGAGACCCGAAGGAAGGTCCTGAGCCATGCGGCGCGGCTCAATTACCGTCCGAACCGCTGGGCTCGCACCCTCGTTACGAAGAAATCGAACATCATCGGGGTTGTGATTCCGAGCATCTCGCACAGCTTCTTTCCGGAGATCATTCGCGCCATCGAAGAAACGATCGAAAGGCGCGGATACGCGTTGATGCTTTGCCACACGCACGCCGACGCAGTTCGAGAGCGCGCCGCGATTGAGATGCTGCTGGGAAGCTGCGTGGACGGCCTGATTGTGGCGAGCATGTTCCCGGACTACGAAGCCGGAGTCTACGCCAGCCTTCTGCGTGACGGAGTTCCGTTCACGCTCATCGACCGCTACTTTCCCACCCTCGACTGCCCGCGCGTGCGGACCGATGACGTCCTCGTCGGCTGGCTCGCAACCCGCCATCTCATCGAACTGGGACACACACGCATCGCCATGATTCGGGGACCCGAGGTGAGCACGGGACGTTTACGCGAAGAAGGCTTTGTACGGGCCATGCGGGAAAGCGGACTCGAAGTGAGGGAAGAGTACATGGTTCAGGGCAACTTCGAGTTCGGCGGCGGCTATCACGCGATGCGAGAGCTTCTGACCAGAAGCGAGCGTCCCACCGCGCTGTTCGCCGGGAACGACCCTAGCGCAATTGGAGCAATCCGGGCTTGCCGCGAGGCCGGTCTGGACGTTCCGGGGGATATCTCCATCGTCGGCGCAGGATGCATTGAAGGCTCCTACCACCCCAATCCATTCCTGACGACGATCGACTGGTCCCACCAGGAAATGGGAGAGAAGGCCGCAGAACTGCTGCTGGCGAACATCGCCCGGGAAGAGACGACGCTTGCGCGGGATTGGATTTGCAGGCCGCGTCTCGTGGTCCGGCAGTCCACCGGCCCGGTCGGAACTGAGCCGGGCGCTGCCTTGCATTAATAACGTCTGCGTTCCGTCTGCTCAAAGTTTCTCTAACGAAAACGAAACCTCCTGCCCGGAGCTGTGGGTGTTCTTTTCCGCGGCGCCTTTCTGAAATTTCTGCGCGCTCGGCGTAGCACCTCTTGAATCTTCGTAGCACGATTACCCAAATATTCCTCGATTGGGCGGGAGGAGACAGCGGGGCGGGGATGCGTGTAGCAGGACCAGGAGCAGCACGGTCCCGTGGAGGCGCACGTGCTTCGGGTTGTATACGAAGACGAGGCGAAGCGCCAGGGGTAGTGGACATGCTGAATCTTTTTGAGAGACTCTGGCATCCTAATATTGCCTGGCTTATAATACTTGATAAGGAGACGCTAAAGGATGGACATCAATCGCTTCACCGAACGGGCGCAGCAGGGCATTCAAGCTGCACAGTCGCGTGCCATTCGCGCTGGCAACCAACAGGTGGACGTTGAGCACTTGTTCCTCGCCCTCCTGGAGCAGGAGGACGGCCTTGCCCAGTCGATCCTTCCCAGAGCGGACATCAACCTCGAGGATCTGCACCGTCGCCTGGAACAAGAGATAAGCCGGCTTCCGAAGGTATCCGGTCCCTCCGGTACCCCGGAGAGCATCTACATCACCCCGCGTCTGCAGCGGCTGCTCACGGACGCGGAGCTCGAGGCGCAGCGGCTGAAGGATGATTACATCTCTGTCGAGCACCTCTTGCTTGCGATGCTCGGGGATGGCGGGCCCACCGGACGGATTCTCAAGGATATGAAGCTGACCCGGGAGCGACTGATGAAGGCGATCCAGGAAGTCCGCGGAAGCCAACGCGTCACCTCCCAGAATCCCGAGGCCACATACGAAGCTCTGAAGAAGTACGGGCGGGATCTGACGGAACTGGCGGCGCAAGGCAAGCTGGATCCGGTCATCGGGCGCGATGAGGAGATTCGCCGGGTGATCCAGGTTCTCTCGCGCCGGACAAAGAACAACCCGGTTCTGATCGGAGAACCGGGCGTCGGTAAGACAGCAATTGTTGAAGGACTCGCGCAGCGGATCGTGCGCGGCGACGTTCCCGACGGCCTGCGGGACAAGAAGGTGGTCTCGCTCGACATGGGCGCGCTCATTGCAGGCGCTAAGTACCGCGGTGAGTTCGAAGAGCGTCTCAAGGCAGTCCTGAAGGAGGTACAGCACTCCGAAGGCCAGATCATTCTGTTCATCGACGAGCTGCATACCGTCGTCGGGGCAGGGAAGGCGGAAGGCGCAATGGACGCAGGCAACCTGCTGAAGCCGATGCTTGCCCGCGGCGAACTGCACTGCATCGGCGCAACGACGCTCGATGAGTACCGGAAGCATATCGAAAAGGATGCTGCGCTCGAGCGGCGCTTCCAGCCCGTTCTGGTCGATCAGCCTTCGGTGGAGGATACCATCTCGATCCTTCGTGGATTGCGCGAGCGGTATGAGGTCCATCACGGCGTGCGGATCAAGGACTCCGCGCTAGTAGCGGCCGCAGTGCTTTCGAACCGCTACATCTCCGACCGCTTCCTTCCAGATAAGGCGATTGACCTGGTCGACGAGGCGGCCGCAAAGCTGCGCACCGAGATCGATTCGATGCCGGCTGAAGTCGATGAGATGACTAGGCGCATCATGCAGCTCGAGATCGAACGGGAGGCACTGAAAAAGGAAACGGACGAGGCGTCGAAGGAGCGGCTTGCCAAGCTGGAGCGGGAGCTCGAGCAATTGAAAGGCGAAGCGGGCGAACTGCAGGCTCGGTGGCAGGCTGAAAAACAGGCTGTCCAGCGGCTGCGCGATCTGAGAGAGCAGCTTGAGCAGACCCGCATCGAGATTGAGCAGGCGGAGCGTTCCTATGACCTGAATCGGGCCGCTGAGCTCAAGTACGGAAAGCTGATTCAGCTTGACCGCGAGATCAAGGCAGAGGAGCAGCGGCTCGCCGAGCGGCAGTCGAAAGGCAGTCTCCTGAAGGAGGAAGTCGATGAGCAGGATATCGCCGACGTCGTCAGCCGCTGGACTCACATTCCGGTTTCCAAGCTGCTTGAAGGCGAGCTTCAGAAGCTGACGCACCTTGAAGAGGAGTTGCACCGCCGCGTGATTGGACAGGACGAAGCAGTGACCGCAGTCTCCGAAGCGGTGTTGCGTGCCCGTTCCGGCCTGAAGGATCCGAACCGGCCCATTGGCAGCTTCATCTTCCTTGGTCCGACTGGCGTCGGAAAGACAGAGCTGGCGCGGGCCTTGGCGGAGTTCCTGTTCGACGACGAACGCGCCATGGTTCGGATCGACATGAGCGAGTATCAGGAGAAGCATACGGTGGCGCGGCTCATCGGTGCGCCTCCGGGCTATGTCGGGTACGAGGAAGGCGGACAGCTTACCGAAGCGGTCCGGCGTAGGCCTTATTCGGTGATCCTCTTCGACGAGGTCGAAAAGGCGCATCCTGATGTCTTCAACCTCATGCTCCAGATCCTCGACGACGGACGGCTGACCGACGGCCAGGGTCGCACGGTGGACTTCAAGAACACCATCGTGATCATGACTTCGAACATTGGCAGCCAACGGATTCTGGAGTACCGAGGCGCCTACGAAGGGACGGAGTACGATCTGATGAAAATCGCCGTCCTCGATGAACTTCGGCGGCACTTCCGTCCGGAGTTCCTCAACCGGATCGACGAAATCATCGTCTTCCATGCTCTGACAGAAGAGCACTTGAGCAAGATTGTGGATATCCAGCTCCGTGCCTTGCGAGCGAGATTGGCGGAGCGCCATATCACGCTGGAGTTGACCGACGCGGCGCGGCAGCACCTGATACGGACGGGATACGACCCGACTTATGGGGCGCGGCCGCTGAAGCGCGCAATTCAGAAAGAGATCGAAACGGGACTTGCCCGCGAAATCATTGCCGGTAGAGTGCGCGACGGCCAGACGGTCGTGGCGGACTATGAGCGGGGACAAATGACTTTCCGGGTTCAGCAACCCGTTGCGGTCTGAAGACGAACCAGGAACTTAAAAGCTTCCTGAAACATCAATTGACTTAGAAGAGGGCGACAACATGAATGAAAACGTTCAGATCCTGCCAGTATTACCGCTGAAAAATACCGTGCTGCTGCCCGAACTGATGCTTCCTCTTCAGGTAGGGCGCGAAGCATCCCGTGCAGCAGTGCAGGCGGCTCTGGCATCTGAAGCGAAGGAACTGGTTGTGGTCGCCCAGCGCAAACCGGACGTTGAGTCGCCGGGGCAGGACGACCTCTACACCATTGGCACGAAAGCGATCGTTCGTAAAGTGTCGACGAACCGTTCGGGTGCTCTGGACGTGCTTGTCTACGGAGAAGAGCGCGTAGCGATTCTGCGCGTCGACTTCGAGGACGGCTACCTCAAGGCCCGAGTCAATGCGCTCGACACGCCTGTGGATACTTCGCTGGAACTTGAGGCGCTGCAGCCCGTTGTCTTTGAACTGGCGACAAAGGCCATCGCTCTGGCGCAGCCGCAGAATGCGCAGGAGCTGACTCGGATGCTCGCGGCGCAGGACGATCCGATCAAGATGGCCTATCTGCTCGCGGCGACGTTCGATCTCGAAGTTGCCAAGGTGCAGCAGCTGTTGGAGGCTCCGACGCGGTTGGACGCGCTCCGTCTGATTCACAGCTTCGTCTCGCATGAACTGCAGGTGCTGGAGCTGCGGGCGAAGATTGCAGGCGAAGCGCAGAGCGAGCTGACGAAGGAGCAAAAGGAGTATGTGCTCCGCCGTCAGTTGAAAGCCATACAGCAGGAGCTCGGCGAAACGGACCCCGACAAGGGAGAAGTGGAACAGCTCCGGCAGCGCCTGGCAGAGGCGGATCTGCCCGATGATGTGCGGAAGGAGGCCGAACGGGAGTTGAACCGCATGGAGAAGCTCCCGCCGGCCGCTCCCGATTACCATGTCCTTCGCAGCTACGTGGAGCTCATCCTCGAGTTGCCGTGGCGGAAGAGCACTGAGGATCAACTGGACATCGCTCGCGCCAGGGAGATCCTCGATGCCGACCACTATGGCCTGAAGGATGTGAAAGAGCGCATTCTGGAGCACCTGGGTGTTCTCAAGCGGAACCCGAAGGCAAAGGCTCCGATCCTCTGCTTCGTCGGACCGCCCGGCGTTGGCAAGACGTCATTGGGCCAGTCGATCGCGCGGGCGCTCGGACGCAAGTTCGAGAGGATGAGCCTGGGCGGCTTGCATGACGAGGCTGAGCTGCGCGGCCACCGGCGCACCTACATCGGCGCTATGCCAGGACGGCTGATTCAGGCAGTCCGCCGGGCAGGGGCGAACAACCCCGTGCTCATGCTGGACGAGGTGGATAAGCTGGGAAGGGACTTCCGCGGCGATCCGGCATCCGCTCTGCTTGAAGTTCTGGATCCGGAACAGAACAACACGTTCCGCGACAACTATCTCGGCGTACCGTTCGACCTCAGCAAGACGATGTTCATCGCCACGGCCAACATGCTGGACACGATTCCCGGACCGCTTCGGGACCGCATGGAGGTCATTCAGCTGACGGGCTATACCGAGGAGGAAAAAGCGCAGATCGCGCGTCGCTACCTGGTGCCCAGGCAGCTGGAGGCAAACGGCTTGCGGGCGGAACAGTGCGAGATCACGGATGCCGCGATCCGGGAAGTGATCAACGGCTATACGCGCGAGGCGGGCGTTCGCAACCTGGAGCGGGAGATCGGCAGCGCCTTCCGCCATGCCGCCATGAGCATCGCGGAGGGGACGGCGGAACACGTGCGCATCGACGTCGCCGATCTTCATACCGTGTTGGGGCCCAGGCGTTACGAGAGCGAGATCGCCATGCGTACCGGCTTGCCGGGCGTCGCGACCGGGCTCGCCTGGACGCCGGTGGGCGGGGACATCCTGTTCATCGAATCGAGCCGCGTCCCGGGCAGCGGCAAGCTGATCCTGACCGGGCATCTCGGCGACGTCATGAAGGAGAGCGCTCAGGCGGCATTGACCCTCGTGAAGGGGCAGGCCGAGCGACTCGGCATCGACCCTTCCGTGTTCGAGAAGTCGGATCTCCACGTGCACGTTCCGGCCGGCGCCATCCCGAAGGACGGTCCGAGCGCCGGTGTCGCCATGTTCGTTTCGCTGGCCTCACTCCTCTCCGGTCGAACGGTGCGCAGCGACGTGGCGATGACCGGCGAGATCAGTCTGCGCGGACTGGTGCTTCCGGTCGGCGGTATCAAGGAGAAGACCGTGGCTGCGGCGCGCGCGGGACTTCGCCGGGTGATCCTCCCGGCGCGCAACCGGCGCGACTTCGAGGACATCCCGGAAAGCGCACGTCGGAGTCTCGAGTTCGTGTGGGCCGAGCGCATCGAGGACGTCCTCAACGCCGCTCTCGAGGAATCGCCGTTGCGGCGTGAAGCCGCCTGATCTCCCGGCTTCGAGTTCTCGAAAGCTCCTTCAGCGCGGAGCGTTCCGCCTGCAACCCGTTGTATCACAAGGGTGCAGGACGAGCGGACGTTGCACCGAAATCGGGCGACGAGCGCTTTCCGTCTCACGTCCGCATCCACAACGTCCTCGCTGAACTGCCAACGCGCGCACGGTTCTGTGATTCGCGTGGCAGTGCGATCGCACGCGCCTGCTAGAGTTCACGCGCCCCGGCGTGAACGGCTCATGACTACCAGTGCGACGAACACCCTCCGGACGATCGGTCCGCGGAATCCATCTGGCGATCCGGAACCGCACTGGCTTGCCACGCTTCTCGGCAACATCGATGGCATGGTCTACCGCTGCCGGAACGACCATGAGTGGACCATGGAGTTCGTCAGCGACGGCTGCACGCGGCTGACCGGATACGCACCTTCCGACCTCCTCTTCAATGGGCGGGTTTCCTTCCAGCAGATCATCCATCCCGACGACCGGCGCCGGGTACGCGAAGCAACCGAGCAGGCGATCGCCGAGCGGCGGAGATTCGAGATCGAATACCGCATCGTCCGTGCCGACGGGCAGTCCCGGTGGGTGTGGGAGAGAGGTATCGGCGTCTTCGATCGCGACGGGACGGTCCGGGCGATCGAGGGTCTGATCCAGGACATCACCGCGCGCAAGGAGGCGGAACGGCGGTACCGGAGCCTCTTCGACAACGCCATCGAAGGGATCTTCCGCACGACCGCCGACGGACGATACCTCGAGGCCAATCCCGCGCTCGCACAGATCTACGGTTTCGATTCGCCCGAGGAGCTCATCGCCACGCTGCGCGACATCCGTCGCCAGCTCTACGTCGATCCGACGCGGCGCGAGGAGTTCATGCGGCTCGTGAAGATGCACGGCTCGATCACGGGCTTCGAGTCGCAGGTCTACCGCAAGAACGGCGAGATCATCTGGATCTCGGAGAACGCCCGCGCCGTGTTCGACGATGCGGGCGAGGTTCTCTACTACGAAGGCACGGTCGAGGACATCACCGAGCGCAAGCTCTACCAGGCGCGCATCGAGCAGCAGGCCAACTTCGACATGCTGACGGGGCTCGCGAACCGGTCGCTGCTGCAGGAGCGCCTCGAGCGCG
>CALGAR010000150.1 GCA_937959285.1 uncultured Bryobacterales bacterium | reverse complement strand
ACCGCCGCCAGCTCCGGGAGGCGGCCCGCCAGCCGGACCTCTCGGGCCCCCTGCCATGCCCGGAGGCGTCCAGTCTCTGCCCGGCCCGGATTCGCCGCGGCTGCCGAATCCCCACGTCCGGCTGATGCGGAGGTTGACGCTGAACTGCGCTGGACCTCGCCCATAATTGCGAGGAATGATGATGTCGCCGGGGCCTGGATTCGGATTGAACACTCCCCACGGGGTTACGATCACGCCAGGAGCGGTAGGATCCGTCGCGAAAGCGGGCCGGTCCGTGAAGATCGTGTCTCCGTTGTTGTCACGGCCTGTGGTGATGTTAAACGGAGCGCCCGAGCTGGCCGTGATAAAGGGGTTCAGGGTCACTCCCTTGAATGTGTTCAGTGATCCGCCGATAAAGGCACGGTGGCGGATATCGAACATCGTGCTGCCGTACTCGCTGCTCAAGTCGTACGAGTTCGCGGGAAACGAGCCCACCCCGTCGGTGTTGCCCTTCGCAAAATTCAGCATGTAGAAGCCGAAGAGGCTGACCCGTCTGCTGAATCGGGTATTGAAGTTCGTAATGAGCTGCTGCTGCCGCATCTGGCCGCTGGACTCATACAGGTAAATATTTCCAACGTCGCCAAACGGCAGCGTGCCGTCCGCAAGCGGGGCGTTGATGTTGCGTGTGCGCAACATCCGGAGCCCGCGCGAAAACGTGTAGGTCACAGAGATCGAGGTGTTTCGGGGCAGTTGCCGGTCAATCCCGACTGCCGTTTGCGCAATGTAGGGAGCGCGAATCGACGAATCCACGCGGCGCAGGGCCTGAGGCACCAGGTTGCTGGACAGTTCTGCAAGCGACGGGATATTCGGGTAGAAGTCAGGGTTCGTAACGATGTACTGTTGCTGCGTCTCTCCGTTGAACCGCAACGCCTGCAGCGTGAGGTTCTCGCTGATCCGATCGTAAAAGATGCCGAAGCCGGCTCGAAGTACCGTTTTCGTTTGACGGTTTCTTCCTCCGTCGATGCCCCAGGCGATGCTCAGTCGCGGGGAGAAGTTGGTGTAATCGCTGATGTTGGTTTGGGTCTCGTAGCGAATGCCGTAGCTGAGCGTGAAGTTCGGCTTTATACGCCAGTCGTCGAGGAAGAACAGGCCCACATCTGTCTGGTTAACCTTCGCAAGCGGATTGCCGCCGGCGATGGAAAACTGGCTGGCGCCTCCGCCGAGGGCCCGGATCTGGGCGCCGGTGAGCCCTTGGGCGAGGAAGAGCGCGGTCCGCCGGTAGCGTTCGAGCGAGTCGATCTGCGTCATCACCGGCAGACCGTCCTCGCCATACACAATCTGGTTCGAGGCATCCAGCAGCGGAGCGGTTCCGCCGCTGAACGTGAACGTGCCGCCAAAGTTCTGCGGGGAGAGATCGGACAGTGAGACCACCCGAAGGCGTCCGCCAAACTTCCGCGTGTGCGTTCCGGCGGTAATCGAGGTGATGTTCGTGATCTCCCACCGGTCGCTTCTGTTCTCCGCACGTCCAACCTGCGCTCCGCCTCCGGTGAATGCTTCGAGAACCTGAAGGGCTGCAACGGAGTTGTCCCCGTAGCTGTTAACGGCGCTTCGCATGAATTGCACTCGGGTCTCGTTGATTGCATTGCTGCTGAGAACAGCCGTTTCAGTTAACTGGAGCGTATGCTCCCGGTCGCGCGTGTCGTAGGCCTGAGAGGGAAGTGAAAAGTTGCCAATGCCCTGACTCTCGTTTGTGACGCCGGAGTACGCGTATCGCGCGACGAGAGTATTCTTCTCGTTCAGTTGAAGGTCGAAGCGGGGAACAATGTTGAGGCGGCGCTGCGGCGTAGACACCGCCTCCTGGAGCGCCGAGGGCTGAAGATTCGAATCGAGGACGCGCGCATTGATAATGGCGTTCTCATCGACGCCCCGGTGTTCGACGTCAAAGCTGAACGAGGACTTTCTTGTCATCGGGCCAGCGAGGCTGCCAACGAACAAGCGCGACTGATAATCGGGCCGCTCGCTCACAAACGGATTCCGCGCATTCAGGGCGTTGTCGCTGAACATGGAGAGGATCTGGCCTCGGAACCGGTCGCTACCCGGCTTCGTAAAGATCTCAATTCGCCCGAATCCAAGCCGGTCATACTCCGCCGAGAAGGGATTCTGGTTAATCCGCACTTCGCGAATGGAAGATTTCGGAGGCAGGCGTCCGCCCGTAAAACCGTCGATGAAGATCTGGCCGCCGTTCGGACCTGCGCTTGGCCCCGCCAGCGCCTGTAAGTCCTGCTGAAGCTGATCGGGGTCATCAGAGAGGGCTTCGAGGTCCGCGCCTTTGATAATTAGCGATCCTGCGTTGGAATTCGGGTCGACGCTAACCTTCCCTTGCTCTTCGGCGACCGTGATCTCCTGCGCTGCGAGCGCCACCGTCATCGGTACATCCAAGGTGAAGTCCCTGTCAATTTCCAGATCCTCGATTTGAAAGGGCGAGAAGCCCGTCATCTCTACGTTGATCGTGTATTTCCCGGAAGTAAGGCCCGTGAAGGAGTATTGGCCGAGCTCATTCGTTTTGGTCTGCTTCATCACCTCCTGACCGCGCCGAAGTGTCACCGTCGCATTGGGGATCGAAGCGTTCGACGGATCCGTGACGCGGCCCCGAAGAGTGATCGATGCGGATTGAGCGATGGCCAGATACCCAGTAAGTATGCTGAGACCGAATATGACCAGAGTACGGGCACACGTCGAGTAACTTATCGACATAGGAATTTACCTCCGGGAAACAGTTCTACGTGAAGTTGTGCTTATGGCATCGGCATTGCGGTGAAATCCCCCAGGTTCCAGGAACCGCCTGGAGGTACGTTCCCGCCGCCCGCGCTGCTTTGTCCTCGCGATCCGCCAGGAGCCTGCCGCATCGCGAGTAAGCGCTCAACGCCGGCCACTACTGTAATTGCTGTGAGACGATCAGGCGCCGCTCCTTTAGTGCTTGATACAACGATTGTTTCGCCTGCTTTCAGATCAGTGAGAGCGATTACAGGCATCCGCTCCAGCATCTGTTGAAGATCTGGGGGATTGGCCCCGAGCGGCCCCCTGCTCGGTGTTATTGGGGGGCGAGCACCGGGCATAACGGAGGGGTCACCGTTAGGGCCGCCGGGAACTTGCGGGAAGCGGCGAACGACGGAGTCCGAAGTGATCTTCACGCTCAGCGCGCGTCCCGAATCCAGCTCTTGAATCTGTAATTCCTTTGCCTCGCTGTTAATGGCAGTTACTTTGCCGGCTACTGTCAGAAAGCTCCCTGTGACAATCTCCTCGGCAAAAAACGAGGCGCCGTCTTCGCTTTTCTTGCCGCGCGCACGAAGCTGATCCCCCGCCTTCACTTCTTCCAAGCTGCACGGCCTGGCATCCGCGAATCGCACGGAATCGGGTGCATATCGGCGCAGCAGTGTACCGTCATGCAGGATGACTCTTACCTCCCTCGCCTGCATGAGTGACGGTATGCGAACCACTATTTCCTTGGTTCTGGGGCTTGTAGAAACGACGATCCCCGACACGCCTCGCAGCCACTCTGCCCGCTCCTGCGCCTGCTTTTGCGCGATATCCTGCTGGCTCATTACGATGACGCTTTGTGCATGAAGCACGCCGGGATCCTGCGAGGGTGTGCCCCGGGCCAGAATGCGATCTCCGGCTTGCACAGCAGCAGCGTCAATCAGTTGCGCCTTACTCAGATCCTTCTCTCCCGGAGCAATCCGCTGGAAGCGGGTATTGGGCGAGAATGCGACGGAGACTTCCTGACCGCTATCCGTCTTTACTCGGAAGCCACTGGTGCTTTTCTCAGTGACCACGCCGATAACCCGGTTGGGAGATGGCTGACCGGAGAGGAATGTCAGAAAGGCCAACCAGAGCGCCGATACACGCAAAAAGCTGTAAGCTGCCAAGGACTTACCTCACTTACAAGGATAGGTCCGGGGGGCAGTGAGTGCTCTTAAGTTTTGTAAAGCAATTTTTAGGCGGGTAAACTGATTTCCACCTGGAGTCCGGGCGTCATGTTGCGGGCCCGGATCTCGCCATGGTGAAGGCGAATGGCACGCTCCGCGATCGCTAATCCCAAGCCCACTCCTCCGTTGTCGCGGTTGCGGTCTTCTTCGACGCGGTAGAACGGGCGGAAAATCCGGTCCAGATGTTCCTCGGGCACTCCAGGGCCGTGGTCGCGAATCGACAAGAGAACATGGCCGTTTTGCCTGTCAAGCTTCACTTGAACGGGCGTGCCTTCCGGCGCATGCCGTATTGCGTTCCGCAAGATGTTTTCAACCGCGCGGTGCAAAAGCTCGCGATCGCCGTTGAAAGTCACCTTTTCGTTCACGCTCAGATCGATCTTGCATTTCCTGGCCTCGGCTTCGATGGCGCAATCCTCCGCCAGGGACTTCAGGAAGTCGGTCAGGTCGATCGCGCCGACGTTCCGCGATGCCGGGTCGCCTTCCACGCGGGTCACCTGCAGAAGCTCTCCAATGAGCGTGGCCAAACGCTCGACTTCCTTGTTCACCCTGTCGAACGCTGTTTGAGGATCCGCGCTGCTCTTGGCGAGCTCCAGGGCGAACCGCAGGCGTGCCAGCGGAGATCGAAGCTCGTGGGAGATGTCCTGGAGCAGCCTGCGCTCGGCGGTGAGCAGCGTTTCGATTCGGTCCGCCATTTCATTGAAGGCCTGGGCAAGGTCTCCGAGTTCGTCTTTGCTCCGCGACTCGACGCGAGAGGAAAGGTCCCCCCGGCCAAAACGGACGACAGCTTCCCGCAGGCGACGAATCGGCTGCACCATTCTCCATGCCAGCACATAGCAAAACAGGACGATCACGCTGGTTACCCAGCCGAAGATGGCCACGTCCGCCCAAGGGTCGCTTCGAAGCCGGCCCTGCACTACAAAGATGTACTTGTTATCCGCCGACATCCTCCTGAAGAAGGGCTGCCGGGGTCCAATGAACGGAATTCGGGGTCCGGGCTCAGGGGCATTGAGAAGGCCGGAGCGATCCTCCCCGGTGACGAGATCGATGCCGCGAGCATCCAGCAGATAGTGCTTGCCTCCGAACTCCCGGTCGCATTTCGCGAGGATCCTGGCGAGGCCTTCCGGGCCTTCCGTCTCGTAGGTTCGAACAACCTCGCGCACCTGGAAGTTCATCAGCCGCCAGATCACATCCCCTCTGGCTGGCGGACGAGAGCGGAACCAGAAAGTGGTCGCAAGGAAGCCGGCCAGACACAACGCGAGCATCGTTCCGAACCAGAACAGGATTCGGCGAAACATGGCGCGTTACCCGGTTGCTTCCATCTGGGCTGCGAAGAGGTAACCGACTCCGCGTACCGTACGGATCAAGTCCCTGGTTCCCTCCAGCTTCTTCCTCAGATGGCTGACATGCACATCAATGGAACGGTCGAACGGCGTGGCCTGCCGCTGGTAGAGCCGCTGCATCAGCTCATCCCGAGAGACGACGCGGCCGGCGGACAGCATCAACGTCTCGAGGATGTCGTACTCAATCGTCGTGACGTCGATCTCCTTGCCGCCTACGGTGACTCTTCGAGAGCCGGTATCCAAGGTCACGCCGCCGATTTGCAGTACCGCGGGCGGCTTATGCGGTCTGGACCTCCGCAAGATGGCCTTGATTCGAGCCACAAGCTCCAGCGGATCGAACGGTTTGGGGAGATAATCATCCGCGCCTGACTCAAGGCCAAGGATCCGGCTCAGCGCTTCGGCGCGGGCGGTCAGCATCAGTACGGGGATATCGCTTTCGGCGCGCAGCCGGCGCAGCACCTCGAATCCATCGAAGCCGGGCATCATGACGTCGAGCAGCACCAGGTCATGTTTCCCGGACAGGGCTTCCCGAAGCCCATCGGGGCCATTATGGGCCGCAGTCAGCTGCAGGCCCAGCTTTGCAAAGAACTCCCCCATCAAAGCCGCCAATTCGGCGTCATCGTCGATCAGGAGGACTCGAGCGTCTGGCTGTTGCACCGCCTCTATTCTGGACCGAAAATCTTTCCGGCAGAATTCGGCCCTTCCATCGTTTTAACAAATCTTTACACCTCCGCACGGATAGGGGCTCCGTGCGAAGGCGGGAACTAGTCCGCTAGCGCCGCGACCAACGCGCCTTTGGCGGTAGCGTACAAGGGATCTGAGGCGAGACGAATTTCGGAGAACTGCACAGGTAGCGAAGCCTCTTGTATCAGCTTTTCGAACCGGTCGCGGAAGCCCGCAGGCAAGGCGCTGCCGCCGCTGAGCACGAGCGGGATCTTCTTGCCAAGTTTCGGAACATTCCGGGACGCTTCGAATGCCTCCTTAAGGCCATTCACTACGGACTGCATCATGTCGTCGTAGTAAACGTTCAAGGCCTGGTGGATTTTCTCGGAATAATGGCCGTTCAGGCTAAAGCCGTCTTCCTTCACCAGCCGGACGCGGTTCGCCAGCTCCCCGGTGACTGCCGCCGCGCTGCTGTCGATGAAGTCCCCTCCTTTTGGCGTACTGAAACTCAGGACTGGAACCGACATGTACGCCAAAGCCACGTTGCAAAGGCCACCGCCGAAGCTGATGCCGACGCCAGTGTAATTCGAGTCCTCCAGTTCGCCGTAAATTACCGCCAGTCCCTCATTGAGGCTGCGGACTTCGTAACCAAAGTCCCGCAGAATCTGACGGATCATGGTTTCGTGGTAGGTGATGTTCTCCTCCGACCCGACTCCTGGAGCCGGCACTGTAAAGCAGACCTTGTGGCCCTGCTTCGGTGCTTCTCCGAGCACGGAGGTGAGCAACCGCCGAATTTGAGCGAGACTCTGCGGTTCTCCAGGATTGAGAACCCCGCGCGTCATCGGACGGCGGGTCTCCACATTGAGAAGGTCCGCAATCCGCGCAGCTTCATTGCCGAAGACGGTGATTTCGGCGCCGTTCACACAATGAGGTACCGACTCCTTTGTCATAACGTTCTCGGTGATCCTGGAGTATGGGATGGTTACGAAGGCGTTCAGCTGCGCTTCGAACCCGTAACCGTCGTTCTCGCGCCGGGCGGCGACGATCCGGCTGGTGCCGATGTCCAGCCCGATGACCTCCTTAGTTGTGTTTCTCATCGTCGTTCTCCTCTAACGCGCTCTCTACGTTGAGCGCTGCTATCAGTCGTCGATATCTCTGCTGCAGCCTCGCGCGGTAAGCCGGTACAGTAAGTCCACTCGCGCTGGCATCCTGGCGCAGCCGCTCTTCGGCCCGCTGAAGGCCGTTCCGAAGTGAGGCTCCGGCCGCTTTCTCGAACAAGCTGTCGTAGCCGAAGCCGAAGCCGTACAAACTGGTCGGCGGCAAGGCGTAGTTGTCCGGCAGCCCGAGCTCATCAAAAGGAAAATCGGAAGCCCAATCGGTATGGTACCCGATCCTCGCCGCTGCCGGGCTCACCGATACCTGAGCATGAGTTACGCAGTTCCGGGCGGAGATCCGGTAACGGCTGCGAAGCATTTCCGTAAGCACCCGCGCGGCGTGAATCTGAGCGGGCGTGATGGCTGGCCCCCGGACTTCATCGCCGTGCTGTGTCTGCGCCTCCAAAGCGATTCCAAGAAAACTGCGGTTCAAGTTGACAAACGCGCGGCCGCCGCTAGCCCAGACCGAGTATCCCGCGTGGTTTGCGCTCGACCCCTCGTCGACGATACGGAAAATCCTGCCAAACCGGTCGATTACATAGTGATAGGATTTGTGCTGCCGCACGTACCGCAGCAGGGCCTCCCCCAGGTACTTGAGTTTCCGAGTCTGCTCCTCCTCGAAGGGCGCCTGGTCGCTTTCCGTGGCGTGATAGACGATTCCGACCGGTTCCGTGCCCCAGCCGATCGGCTCGGTCTGGCTCCCGTCTTCACTGTAGATCGGGTACTTGCGCGGCTGGCAGCTAACGGTGAATCTGGTCTCAATCCGCAGTCCGTTGCTGTAGACCTCGTAGTCGGGAGTCCGTTCAACGAGCCATACGCGTGGAGGCTCAGGTTCCGCCGATGCTTCCCCGGGGACTGGATCTGTCTCCCGAATCCTCAGAGAAGAAGAGATGTTGGCGTCGGACGCAGTCGGGGGCGGGATGAGCAGAAAACCTAACAAAAATATGGCGGTTCGGCGTCTCCACCCCAGGCTGTGCCTGTGTTTGGATGCTCCGCCGGCCGAACGCTGCAGGTAGCGCAGGCGCTCTACAGGATCTGAGATCTGGCGGGCACGCCAGCCGACGATCTGCTCTACTATCCGGTGAGGTGGCCTCCAGGAGAAATCGAAACTTCTCTCTCCGCCGGGCCGGCCAATCCTTTGGTTCATTTGTGGCTTGTTTGACGATTATAATCGGCGACCCTGGTGGCACCCGAATTGCCGTAAGGTCTTTGCCTTACTTCATGCCCATACTCCGACTTTTGCGGACTTCTCCCCCTTTGGCTGTATGTTGCTTGAGGCTGGTCTCCCCTAACTTGGAAAGGGGAGGCAGCGATGGCGGACTTTCATCAAACGGGTGTCGTCACGACACTGCACCGTCTTAACCCTAATGGAATTCATAGACTTGAGAGTGAGCTCGAAGTCTACTCCGAGCAGTCGCCGATAGGTCTCGTCCTGCCAGCGCTTTATTCCGAGTTTCAGAAACCGGCGATGAGGCGGATTGTCGATCAGCTTTGCGGCGTTTCCTACCTGCGGCGGATCGTACTGGTACTTGGGCGGGCGACTGCCGAGGAGTTTGAGCACGCTGCAAGCTTCTTTACGGACTTCCAATGCCCGGTTGATTTTATCTGGATCGAAAGCGAGCGGATTCAGAGGCTATTCCGAATGCTCGATGAGCATCACGTGCCTGCCGGCCAGGACGGGAAAGGCCGGTCCTGCTGGCTGGCCTACGGCTACCTGCTCGCCCGCGGCGATTGCGACGTGATCGCCCTGCACGATTGCGACATCATCAACTATAACCGCGAGCTTCTGGCTCGGCTGTGCTACCCGCTGGTCCACCCAAACCTGAGCTTCGAGTTCGCGAAGGGGTATTATGCGAGGGTTTCCAACCGGATGCACGGCCGGGTGACACGATTATTCGTGACGCCGCTCATTCGGGCCATGGACGGAATGGCGCCCGGCGCTCCCTTCCTGCGGTTCCTCGATAGTTTCCGGTACCCGCTGGCCGGAGAATTTGCGATGAAGTCGAACCTGGCCCGGGTGAATCGCATTCCCGGGGATTGGGGCCTGGAGATGGGAGTCCTCGCGGAGATGTACCGCAACTGCTCCGTGTCGCGGATCTGCCAGGTAGATCTGACAGACAACTACGAACACAAGCATCAGGAGCTTTCCGCGGATAACCCCAACGCCGGCCTTCGCCGGATGACCCTTGACATTGCGAAATCGCTGTTTCGTACCATGGCGGGAGAGGGGGTGGTGTTGACGAAGGACCACTTCCGGAGCCTCCAGGTACGGTACGTCAGGATGGCGGAGGACACCATAAACCGGTACTATGCGGATGCGATGCTGAACGGTCTGGAGTTCGACCGCCATTCGGAAGAACTGGCCGTAGAGGCGTTCGCCAAGAGCTTGCGGGAAGCGGCACTGCAGTTCCTGGAAGAGCCTCTTGGCCAGCCTCAGATTCCGAACTGGAATCGAGTCTGCTCGGCGATTCCGGAGTTCTTCGACCTGCTGCGCGATGCTGTGGAAGAAGACTCCCGCATGGTCAAGACGGTAATGGTCGGAGATTAAGAAGTGTCAGGAGATGTGAGTTCGGCATCCGACGCCTCGCCGCCGGAGCCCGGCGCTGCGCTGGATTGCGCCGACATCGTCGTTGGGGTGCCGACCTACAATAACGCCCGGACGATCGCCCATGTCGTCCGGGCCATTCACACCGGTCTGTGCAAGTACTTCCCGCAGTTTAGCGCTGTCATCGTCAACTCTGACGGCGGTTCCACGGATGATACTCGCGATATCTTGATGTCCTCCAGGGTCGGCGGGGTTCCCATCCTGATGCTATCGACCCCCATGTTCCCCGTACACCGGCTGTCCTTGCCTTATCACGGCATTCCGGGGAAGGGAAGCGCCTTCCGGCTCATCTTTCAAATGGCCGAGAAACTCCGCGCGAGCGCCTGCATTGTCATCGACGCGGATTTGCGTTCGGTGACGCCCGAGTGGGTAGATCTGCTTCTCCGTCCGATCATTTACGCAGGATATGATCTGGTCACGCCTCACTATCACCGCCACAAGTACGACGGCACAATCACGAGCAGCATCGTCTATCCATTAACCCGAGCGCTTTACGGCCGTCGCGTGCGGCAGCCGATCGGCGGCGACTTTGGCGTTTCCGGGCGGCTCATATCGCGCTATTTGCAGAGGGGAGACTGGGACGACAATGTAGCGCGGTATGACGTCGATCTTTGGATGACGACGATCGCAGTCGCGGAGGGTTATCGCGTCTGCCAGAGTTTTCTTGGCGAGAACATTCACGCCACGAGGGATCCGGGCGCCGACCTGAGCACAATGCTTCAGCAGGTCGTCGGGAGTGTCTTCTCCTTGATGCAGGAGTATGAGAACGTGTGGTTGGCCCGTTCCGGCAGTGAGAGCGTCGATTTGTTCGGCTTTCGCAGAGACGCGGCGCTGGATCAGATTCCGATAAACCTCCCGCGTATGCTCCAGGCATTCCAGCGGGGTTGTGCGGAGCTGGGCGAGGTTTGGGAAATGGCGTTGACGGACGACACGCTCCGCAAAGTACGCAGGCTGGTAGCGGACAGTCACTTTCACATGAATGACGATCTCTGGGCGAGGGTTATTTACGATTTCGCCTGTGCCTACAAGGAACGGCCGCTCGAGCGTGGTCACCTCTTGCGGTCGCTTGCGCCTCTGTACCTCGGCCGTTTGGCCTCGTTCATGATCGAAACGCAGGATCTGTATTCAGCCGGCGTGGACGAGAAGATTGAACAACTTTGCGTCACTTTCGAAGATCTGAAGCCTTATCTGATTTCACGCTGGACCGGGCGTAAGCCGGCGGAGCCACAGAATCGAACAAAAATGGGTCAGGAATTGGGAGTGGAGGTGAAGTCATGATCGATGCACTGCACGGAATCATCAAGGGCGCGGTGCAAACGCTGTCTGTAACGATTCAAAACTGGCTGCCGCCGCTGTTGGCGGGCGTCACGATCCTGCTGGTCGCGTACATTGTCGCTGTGCTCGTGCGCCTTCTTCTGGCGCGGATTATACGCGGCGTTGCGTTCGACCGGTTTCTTAGCCAGAGCGGTATCTCATCGATCATCGACGGAACCGGCAGACTGAGGGCAACACAGCTGGTAGCGGGGACGGCTTACTGGATCATTTTGGGAATCGGTTCGCTGACCGCGCTCAGCGCCTTTAATACGCTTCTGACCAGCCGCATCGTCGAAACGGTCGTGTTTCTCTTCCCGAAGGTTGTCACAGCGGCTCTGATCCTGCTGGCCGGCTTCTGGCTTGCTCAGTATCTGGGCCGAAGCACGCTGGTCTGGGCGGTGAACGAAGGCATCGTATTCTCTCGCAGGCTGGCTGGAGCAGTGCGCATCGTCATTGTCTTTGTGGCTGTCGTCGTTGCAGCCGACACGCTGGACTTTGCCCGGAGCGTCTTTCTTGCCGCCTTCATCATTCTCGTGGGTGGCGCCGTCCTGGCGGCGAGTCTCGCTTTAGGCTTCGGAGCACGCGGCTGGGTGCAGCGCCAGCTCGAAGCGGAATCGCAGCGCCTGCACGAGGAGGAGCGATCGGTCTGGCATCACCTCTAGCTGCTCCGACCGAGGATCGCGAGAATCTCCTGATTCCAACCCTCCGGGCCGGATGCTCGGGCGACCCGCGCGTGCGGCAGCGCCGAGGTCATTTGCTCCAGCTTCGCGGAGGGAATGATGACGGGGATGTCCATGAGCCGGAGGAACGGGATGTCGTTTGGGCCGTCTCCCATCCCAATCGATACAACGCCGGGATGCAGCGTTCTGAACTGTTCGAGCAGCCTGCTAACTGCGGCCGCTTTGCTGTTGTGGCCGGTGATATGGAAGAAACGTCCGCCTTGCGTCCAGCGCTTGCCCGCCTGCTCAATCGCGTTCAACAAACTCTCCTTGCGATCCATGTCCAGGATGAGGAAGGCTTCGTCGAACTCACGCTGCCGCGCCAGATGCACGTCGTCGCGCGCCAGCGCGGTCTTCTCCGCAATTTCGTCGTCCGTCATGTCAGCGAAACCGAGAACGCGGACTCCGGTTCGCAGAGAGGCCTCTTTGAGCGCGCGAACAAGTTCTGCGTAGCTGTCGCCAAGACAAAGAATTTCGTAGGCATCTCGAATTTCACTGCCCGGGATTGGAGAGGGAAAGTAACCGCAAGGAATAAAGATTGCGCCGCCATTCTCACTGATGAAGGGATGGCGATTCGCCATCCGGCTGCGCCATACTTCCATCTCGGCGCGGGTCTTGCTTGAGACGAAGATGATGGGCGAGCCCTCTGCCTCCAGCGATGTTAGCGCCGGAAGCGCGGGTTCCCATGCATACGTATCGTGATTGAGTAATGTTCCATCTAAATCAGTGAATACGAGGTGCATACGATTCACGCTCGATTTATGGCAGGCCTTAAAATAAAGGGATTAGAGTGCATCCTCGTTCATCTCCTATTCTTACTCTAGCTTTTGGCAGTCTACTTATCCTGGTGGGGCTGGCGGGGTTCCTTGCGTTTCGTAAGGGGTATCAGATTTACCGGGAGGTCGCCGAGCTCTACGAGGCACAGCAACGTCTCGATCAAACGCTCGCGAGTGTTCGCGCCAACATCTTCCAGGCAGCGATTTTCGTGCGCGACTATCTGCTCGACCCCTCCCATATCACCGGCACGATGCACCGCGAGCAGCTCTTGAAAATTCGCTCCTCCATGACGGAGCAGCTCGACGAGCTCGAGGGGTTGATGACCGGCCCTCAGGATGCCGCGGCGTTAAAGAGATTGAGCGAGGAGCTGGATGCGTACTGGAAAGCTCTTGATCCCCTCTTTGAGTGGACCCCGCAGCAGAAGATGGCCCTTAGCTCATTCTTCCTGCGTAAGACGGTCCTGCCCAGACGCAATGCAGTCCTCAGCATGGCGCGTGAAATTCGTGCGCTGAATGACGAGACGTGGCGGCGGCAGAAGGAGGCGCTCGAACGGCGGCAGCGTGATTTCACAGTAGAAATGGCTCAGCTTCTCGGCGTCGCGCTGTTTCTCGGGATCGCAGTCGCTATCGCGACGATCGTGCGAGTGATCCGTTTAGAACGGCGGGCGGAAGAGGCGCGGACGAGCGCGGAACGTGCGGAAAGCGAGTTGCGCCGCCTCTCTCAGCAACTCGTGCGCGCGCAGGAAGAGGAGCGGAAATCCATATCGAGGGAGCTGCACGACGAGGTCGGACAGATGCTCACTGCGCTTCGCGTGGAGCTCGGCACTTTGGAACGCCTCCGCTTCGCTTCAGAGAGTGAATTCCACAGTCATCTCTCCGGCACGAAGCAGCTCGTCGAGCAGACGCTGCGAGTGGTCAGGGATATGGCGATGGGTCTCCGCCCTTCCATGCTGGACGACCTGGGCCTCCAGCCGGCACTGGAGTGGCAGGCGAGAGATTTTTCACGCCGTTTTGGTGTTCCGGTAAATCTGCAGCTCGAGGGGGCCCTCGATGCGTTGCCGGAGCGGCACCGCACGTGCGTTTTCCGGGTGATCCAGGAAGCATTGACGAACTGCGCCCGCCACGCTCGCGCGAATGAAATTCGGATTGCGGTCCATGGGCATCGAGACGGTTTGCTGTTGACGGTGCAGGACGACGGGGTCGGAATCGGCCCGCCGGGAGCGAGGCGCCGCGGTCTGGGATTGATAGGGATTGAAGAGCGTGTCCGGGAACTTGGAGGAACCGTGCGAATTTATTCGCAGTCCGACAAGGGGACAGTGCTAAGTGTAGAACTACCGTTTGGCCAAAAGGAGGCGCATGAGCATTCGCGTGCTGCTGGCTGATGACCACGGCGTCGTAAGGAAAGGACTTCGATTCCTGCTGGAAAGTGCAGGGATGCAGGTAGTCGGTGAAGCGGCGGACGGCCGCGAGGCAGTCCGGCTTGCTGAAGAGTTGCGCCCGGATGTTGTCGTCATGGATGTGGCCATGCCGCAGTTGAACGGGATTGACGCCGCAGCGCAGGTGGTGAAGCGGAACCCGGAGATCGGCGTCATAGTGCTGAGCATGCACTCCGACGAAACGTACATTGTGCGCGCGCTTACTGCAGGGGCTCGCGGTTATCTGTTAAAAGATTCCGCCGACGCCGATCTCGTGCGGGCGGTCGAATCTGTTGCTCAGGGGAAGAACTTCTTCAGCCCTGCCATCACGACGACGCTGCTCGAAGACTACATGCGGTTTCTCCAGCAGCGAGGACTGCAGGATTCCTACGACCTGCTCACGGACCGCGAGAAGGAAGTGCTGCAGCTCCTGGCAGAGGGAAAGTCCAACAAAGATGTTGCGCAGATGCTTGGCTTAAGCACGTATACCGTAGAGACTCATCGTACAAACCTCATGCAAAAGCTGGGACTTCACAACACGGCTGAGATTGTGCTCTACGCCGTCCGCAAGAAGATCATAGCTTGAAGTTTTTTGGGAACCTCTGTACCGGGCATACGTCCGCTTGTTATTGGGCATGCGATTTCTTCTTCTCCTCCACTGCCTCGCGCTCCTGGTTCCCGGCGCCGAAAACCCGCTTGAAATCGTACGCCGGGCTGTTGCGCGAGATCAGGACAACCTGCAGCGCGTCAAAGACTACACCTTCGAGTACCGGGTTGAAAAGCGCAAGTTGAACCCTGATGGAGAGGTCGCTAGCCGCGAGTCGAAGACTTTCGACGTCCTGATCCTTGGCGGAGAACCGTATGAGCGGCTGATTCAGAAGGATGACCGGCCGTTGGACGCGGAAGAGGAGAAGGAAGCGCAGGAGAAGCTGGAGCGCACGCTCCGCAAACTGCGTGAGGAGACGCCCGCGCAGAAAGCAAAGCGGCTTGCAAAAGCGGAGAAGGAGCGCCGCGAGGGACAGGAACTGCTTCGTGAGGTCCCGAACGCCTTCCGGTTCGACTTGGTCGGAGAGGATCGGGTGGATGGGCGGGCTGTCTGGGTAATTCGTGCGGAGCCGCGCCCTGATTACCAGCCGCGTGTTCGCCAGGCCAACATCCTCAAGAAGCTCAGAGGCACGGTTTGGGTCGACAAGAACGAGTACCAGGTAGTCCGAGTGGACGCAGAACCCGTGGATACGATCTCGTTTGGGCTCTTTCTCGCCCGCCTAGGCAAGGGGTCGAGAGTGCAGTTCCGGCAGACTCGCGTTCACAATGAGCTTTGGCTGCCGGAGGAAGTTCAGGTGAAAGTGGACGGCCGGATGGCGCTCGTGCGGAAGCTCAACCAGGAAATCCTGATAACGTTCCGCAATTATCGGAAGTTCCAATCCGACTCGCGCCTCGTTTCTGCAGCGGAGCTACCCCGGTAGTTCCTAGCCGAGACGGAAGGTCTCGTTCTCCTGATCCGTCCTGCCTACGTTCTTGAATGCGAGATTCAGCATGGCGGGGGCGACGACGGTCGTCATCACTGCCATGAAAACGACAACACCGTAAATTCGGGCCTGGACAACACCAAGACTCAAGCCAAGCTGAGCGACAACCATACCCACTTCACCGCGGGGCACCATGCCGCATCCAATGCGCAGCATGTTATCCCAGCCCAGCTTCACGGCTCCCAAGCCGCAGCCGATAAGCTTTGACGCAACAGCCGCAGCAAGGATCAGCAACGCAAGGAACGGAGTGCCCGGCTCGGAGAATGCCGCGAGGTCCATGTGCAGCCCGATGCCGGCGAGAAAGAACGGCACAAGCAATTCAGTGATGCCGTGAGCAAGATCGTGGACGCGATGACTGACGCTTTCAGCCAGCGCCATCCCGGCAAGGAAGGCGCCAATGATCGCCGCCACGCCGGCGTACACAGCCAGCACCGCGAGCCCGAATAACAGGATCATCGCAAGGTTGAACTGGACTTCTCCGGCGTTCAGGGTTTGAGTGGCTTTCGGTACTACCCGTTTCAACGCGCGGGTACCGGCGACAGCGACAATGACCGTGAAAGCGATGGCCATCACCGCGGTCATGACCAGCCCGCCGATGTGGACCGCCCCCTTTGCCATGCTGCTTACAGTTGCGAGAACCAGCAAGCCCAGCACGTCATCGATGACCGCGGCAGCCAGAATAATCTTCGCCGCCGTGTGATCCAGCAGGTTTTTTGTAGCCAGCACCTGCGCCGTGATGCCGACGCTTGTCGCAACCATTGCGGCGCCCACGAAGATCGCCTCGATCTGCGGTTCACCCCAGAGCGAGAGAATCGCCCACCCGCTAATAAACGGCACGGCAACGCCAAAAGCGGCAACGATCGCGGCGGTGGCTCCCACTCGAAACAGTTCAGAGGCCTTCACTTCCAGTCCCACGCGGAACAGTAGGAACATAACCCCGAGTTCCGAAAGCGCCGTGAGCAACTCGTTGGGCTGCACCCATCCCAGGACGCTTGGACCGATCAGAATGCCGGCAAGGATTTCACCGACTACGCCCGGCTGCTTCAAACGCTCAAATAATTCCGCAAACAGCTTTGCCGTGCCGAACACGGCAAGCATGGAGAGCGGAAGCTGAAGCGCTTCCGCGCTATCGGCGGCGAGTAGAAAGGAAAGTATCGGGATGTCGAGCACGTTCATTGTACGTCTTCAGATGGATCAGCCGCGGCGTCCGCGCAGCATCCGTTTAATCCATTCGATATAAGTTCCCCCCTTCGGTCCTGCCGCTGGCAGGTTCTGTGCCGCACGCGGATCTTCTTCTAATCCGGGCGGCAATTAGAGGGGGGTCAGCAGAGCGCCAGGGAATCGCTGGAAGACGCTGTGCATCTCAAGCGCTCGTCCTGCCAGCGCCACGATCTTCTCTCCCGTCAAGACATTCATCCAGCGAGCGGGGGCTCCCGGCGGCAACGGCAGGAGCGTGTCCCTCCAGATTTGACGCCCAACCGGCAGACGTTCCGTGGACGATAGCCGTGAAACCAGCCGCGGAGCGACGGCAATGACCCATTGCCCTTGATACTCGCGGGCGAAGGAAAGGACGTGCTCCCGCCTCATACCTTCCGGCACGATTGGCAGGTAGTTGCCATGGAGAAAAAGTTCCCGATGATCGTGCCGGAACCGCATCGCCTTATAGGTCACGTAAAGCTTAATCCCCCCATCCTGCCAATTGTCCCAGAGCGACTGGACGAGTTGCGAGAGATTTTCATCCTTCCAGCTCTGCATCTCTTCGAGCAGATTCATTCGCCGTACGAAGTCGACGGGCCGCCGGTTGTCCGGGTCGACAAGGCTGAAGTCCCATAGTACCGAACCCTGGTAAAAATCGGGGATTCCCGGCGAGACGATCTTCAGCAGAACCTGCGAAAGGGAGTTAATCGCGCCATAGTAGGCGACGCGCTTCTGTATGGTAAGAAAATCGGCAAGGAATTGATTCTCCGGCGACTCTTCGAGCAGTGCTGTCACAAAGTCTACCAGACATCGTTCGTACTCGTGGTCGGGGCTAAGCCAGCTGGTGAGCACCTTGGCTTCCCGGGCCGCTTTGATGATGTACCCGCAAACGCGGTCCCGGAAGGTGGCCATCTCGGCTGGATCTAAGGGGTATGCCCCGATTAACGTCTGATAGATGAGGATTTCGTCATTGGCATCCGGCGAGATCGTCCCGCCGCACTCCTTCTTGTGGACGCGGTTCCATCGACGCCACTTGAGGACGCGCCGCGTCCATTCGGCGGGCATTTCCGAGAGAACATTGATCCGGGCGCGTACGTCTTCACTGCGCTTGGTGTCGTGGGTCGATGTGGCGTTCAGGGTCGCGGGCCAGCAGTGCGCACGGTTCATGTTGAACTCATGAAACTGCTGGGGTGACACTGCCTGCTGCCTGCCGCCGACGTCATTGAGTGAAACAAGCCGGTTGTAGACGTAGAGGCTCGTGTCTTCGAGACCTTTCGCCATAACAGGTCCGGTGAGCTGCTGCCAGCGCATCACGAACCTCAACGCACGCTCCTTCATCTCGTCCGTCGCGTAGAGAGAGAAGCGGAGCATGAGGATGCTTTCAACAAAGTCGAAGACCTCCGGCGTGATGTCCGGATTCCGGCCGCGCGCTTCTGCGAATGCCCTCGCTAGATATTTCCGGTCATGGTCGCTCACTTCGAAGGTCCGAATGTAAGTGCGGTAGACAGGAAGGCACGCCGTAATCTCCATGAGCGCCTGCCGGAGTTCCTGGGGACTGAGGTCGCGGGCATGACGGTCCTGCTCGGCCAAGAGTCCAAGGTGCAAGCCCATAGCCAGCATTTCTCCCGCGAACAACTGTTCGATGATGCGTTTCTTCTGGCGGTAGACGATCTCCTCAAACGGTACGTTTACCCCTGTCAGCCGTGTGTACAGCTTTTCCAGGTCGCGCAGGCCCTGCGGCCGAACGAAGACGTTGTTCAAAACGCCGAGGAAGTCATACCCGGTGGTTCCGGCGACGGGCCAGCTTGCAGGGAGCACCTCGTCACTCTGGAGAATCTTCTCCACTACGACGTACGTTCCTGGTACGTTCTCCTGGATACGGCTAAGATACTCCGCCGGATCGTAAAGGCCATCGACGTGATCAATTCGCAGCCCTGTGACCTTGCCTGATCGAACCAGCTCATAAATGAGCTCATGGGTGGCCTGATGGACCTGAGGATCCTCCGCGCGCAAACCAATCAGCTCCGACACGTCGAAGAAGCGCCGGTAGTTGATCTTTTCGCGCGCGACGCGCCAGTAGGCGAGGATGTATGGCTGTTCGGAGAGCAGACGGTCCAGCGGATCGAAACTGCGCGGATCTCCCTTTGTTCCCCGATAGAATTCCAGACGGCTCTGGATATAGGCTGCGATTTCCGGGTAAGTCTCGCGCAGTTCCCACAAACGGCGTTTCAGGTCGGCCAGGTCGCGCGATCTCGCCTCCAGCATCTCCCAGTCGGTGGACGCCCGGTGCGGAAGCCGTTCGAACGCTTCGAGCAGAATACACAGCTCTTGCGCGGCCGGGCTCTCAACTCCGACCCGATTTGCCCATTCGTCGAACCCCGGCCGCAGAATCATGGGATAGGACCAAGGATCGACCGGTAGCTTCGCCGCGTAATATCGGATGAAAAAGCCGTCTCGCTCGTGGATGAGTTCGAGTTCCTGGTTCTCCAGGACGGTGCCGTATGAAGCACCGAGAATCGGCAGGAAAATGCGTTCATCCTGACTCACCATCAGCGAGTCGACGTGCTTCGGCTCCGTCCGTGTCGGCTCCCAGTTGATGTCGAAGAACGTGGCGTAAGGCGAGCTGGAACCGTTTTCGAGGACGTGGGTCCACCACGGATTCTCACTGCTCGCCGCCATATGATTCGGCACTATGTCGAGCAGCACTCCGATGTTTCGGGCTTGAAGCTCCCGTACAAGCTCCTCGAAGTCTTCCTTCGTGCCGAGTTCCGGGTTGAGCACCGAAGGGTCGGTTACATCGTATCCGTGCAAGCTTCCCGTACGGGCCTTCATGATGGGAGAGGCGTACAAATCGGTGATGCCCAGACCCTCCAGATAGGGGATCACCAGGTTGATAGCGTCACGGAAGCGGAAGTATTTGTTGAATTGAACCCGGTAGGTCCCGACGGGAATGCGATTCGCTCTCACCAGGTTCATTGCAGCCTGACTCCGCAACCCTCGCAGATGCCCTGGAGGAGGCGGAGCCATTGCCTGGCCGTCTCATCGCCTGCCTCTGCCCGTGCGCGGTTGGTGCTCAGCGCTGCTGCCATCAGTTCAAAACAGCTGTTCTGCACGCCCCACCAGTCAATTTGGAAAGGTAGTGAGTTGACCAGATGGATCAAATCGTGCAGCTTTTGCAGGGATTCCAGATCGTCGGGATTTTCCACAAGCTGGTTTGCCAGCTTCTCCATCCTCTTGCGGAAGTTGAACTCAAAGGTAGTCTCGTCCAGTTCCACCTTTCTGCGGCGCGATTCCTCCACAAGCATCCGAATGCGCTCGACGTCCAGCTCTTCCGGAGCGACGGCCTTGCGAAATCTGCTGTTAATTGCGTATTCCGCCATGAGCTGGAAGGTCTTGGGCAGCGGCATGTCCAGGTCGGAGAGGAAGCTCATCAACGGAGCATACCGGTCGTAGAGATGCCGGTATGCATTGCCCGCTTCATCGATGGACGAATTGATGATCATCCGGATGATGCGCCTTTGCTCGTCCTTGAATAGCGTCTTCAGCGAGTAAATGTTCTTGCCGAAACCCGCGTCCATTAAACGGAGGACTTCCGGGATATCGGCGCGTCCAAACGCCTGTGTCACCTGCGCGAGGAGTTCCTGGTAGGCTTCTTCGCCCTGGAATTCGCGCACTCCGCCGGTGACATTGTGATCGCCGAAATGCAGCACGCCGAATGTCAGAACCTGACTGTACTGTGTGATCTCCGACGTAAAGCGGCACCGTCCGAGCGCAAGCCGCATCGCCCCGGACTCCAGGAGCTGGTAATGCTCACGCTGGCTGCTGTAGCAGTAGATCTTCGCGTGGTTGGGCTTCGAATCGAACATGGTCGTGATGGCATAATGCGCACCCACTTTGCGAAGATCCACTACCGCGGTCCGTACGAACTTCTCGTAAATACGCCGCCCGTCGCCATGCTCCGGAATATTGCTCTTGGCGCATTCCAGGCGTTCGAGGAACGGAGCCTCCACTGGCTGGCCAGACAGCTCTTCCGCAAGCTGCACGACGCGGCCCGCGTACTGAATCACCTGTACGGTCTCGATCCCCGAAAGTTCGTCGAAGAACCAGCCGCAGCTCGTATACATGAGCATCGCGTGGCGTTGTAGTTCGAGCAGGCGCCAGCAGCGTACCTGTTCTTCCGCGTTGAGCTCGCGAAGGGCGTGCGTGCGGAGGAAGGCGGCACGGCTTTCCGGGGACCGGTCCAGAACGACGTTGATGTAATCATTCCGCGCAGCCCAAGGATCGTGCAGGAGCTTCGCTCCCTCCTGCTCGAAGATGGGGGCTACAGTGTCCCGCAGCCAGTCGAGAGCTGCGCGAAGGGGCCGGCGCCATGCCTGGTTCCACCCGGGATGCCCTCCCGTGTTGCACCCGCAGTTGCTGTTCCAGCGTTCGACGCCATGCGAGCAGCTCCACGCAGTGTTCTCGTATATCTCCACTTCGTGGGTAGGCGGATACCGTTCCAGGAACTCTCCGTAGTTCGTAACTTCAGCGAGATTGCGGGACTGAATGTACTGCAGCGCGTAGCTCAGCGCCATTTCCCCATGCCGGTGGTGATGGCCATACGTTTCCCCGTCGGTCGCGATGTGAACCAGCGAGGGGCGGTCGCCGCAGTCCGGAAACGAATCTACCAGCCGGTGTGCGAAGCGCTCCCCGTTGTCAAGGAGTCTTTCGAAGGCGACCGCCCTGGAGATGGGTCCGTCATAGAAGAACACGTCAATGGAGCGGTGCGACGGCAGCTTGATACGGTAAGGCATCGTCGGATCGATCTTGCCGCCGGTGACATCTTTCCATGAGCGCGAGCCGCTCTTGCGCACCCGCTTGCACTGGTACGGTGCGAGGATCGTGAATTTGATGCCTTGCTCCGCCATCAGGTCCAGCGTCTCTAGGTCTACCGCGGTCTCGGGCAGCCACATCCCTTCAGGTGGCCTGCGAAAGCGGGACAGGAAATCGCGGATTCCCCAGCGAATCTGCGTGTACTTGTCCCGCCGGTTGGCGAGCGGCATGATGATGTGGTTGTAGCACTGGGCCATGGCGGACCCATGGCCGGAAAAACGCGCGGCGCTCTCCCGGTCTGCCTCGAGAATCCAGTTATAGGTCCGGGGCGCGTTCTCCTGCATCCAACTTAGTAATGTCGGACCAAAGTCGTAGCTGATTTGCGAGTAGTTATTGACGATCTGCGCAATGCGCCCGTCTCCGTCAAGGATGCGGGCGGCTCCGTTCGGAGCGTAGCACTCGGCGTTTATACGCTCGTTCCAATCGTGGTAGGGATATGCGGAATCTTGTAACTCGATCGTTTCCAGCCACGGATTTTCTCTAGGCGGCTGATAAAAGTGACCGTGGATACAAACGTACTTCAAAGAGTCAAACCTCCGATTCACGAGCGAGCAGGACGCAGGACTTGGAGTTCAGCCGTATCGAACGGAACTCCTCGCATCCGGCCATATGCGGAATGTCACTGCCAGGTCCCAACCACTGCTCCTCGGCCGAATCCAGTAACTTAACCCACCGGCCTTCAGCAATTGGTAACTCGACTGTGACGGGCTCATCGTGAAAGGCGAACACTGCGTAGCATTCGGCGCCCCGCCCAGGCGGCCACGGGCCCTCCGTCCACCGCTTCAGGAGCAGGACGCGTTCCTGTTCCAGTGCTTTTGCCTCCAAATGGTTCTTGCTCAGGAGCGTCAGCGCTGGCACCGTGCGCCTGAGGCGGAGCAGTTCTTTATAGTAATTCCGCAGTACCAGGTGATTTCCTTTTTCGGCCTTTGAGTGGTCCAGTTTTGAGCGAAGAAACGTCTCTTCGGACTGGGGATCCGGCGCCTGGTCGTCAAAGCCAAACGCCCGAAACTCCTCAAGGCGCCCTCGTCGCACTGCCTCGACCAGCTCTTCGTCGGTGTGACTGACGAAGTACTGAAAGGGCGCAGTCTCACCATATTCCTCTCCCATCCACAGCAGCGGAAGGAACGGAGACAAGAGAACGACGGATGCGCCCAGCTTCATCGCTTCAAACGAGACCAAGGTGGAGATCCGTTCCCCGAATAACCTGTTTCCAACCTGATCGTGATTCTGAGAGCACACGATCAGACGGTACGCAGGGATGTCTGCGGACGAGCTTCCGTGGCTGCGCCTCCGGTACTCGGAGTGCTCGCCCGAATAAACGAAGCCCTCTCGAAATGCCTTCTCCAAATGGCCAAGGGACTGGAAGTCGACATAATATCCGGATTTCTCCCCAGTTAATTGCACGTGCAAAGCATGGTGAAAGTCATCGCTCCACTGCGCATCCAGACCGTAGCCACCCGCCTCCCTTGGCCGGATCAGACGCGGATCGTTCAGGTCGCTCTCGGCAATCACATACGCCGTCCGGCCGAGTGCGGCCGCGCGCTGCTGCACCTTTTCGGCAATCTCCTCGAGGATGTGCTTCGCCGACTGATCGAAGATCGCATGCACTGCATCGAGGCGAAGCCCGTCGATGTGGAACTCCGTAATCCAGCGCAGGGCATTCTCAATAAAGTACTGCCGGACGGGTTCGCTGTCGCTGCCATCGAAATTGATCGCTCTACCCCACGGCGTCTGGTACCGGTCGCAATAATAGGGTCCGAACTCGGCAAGGTAATTGCCTTCCGGGCCCAGATGATTGTAGACGACATCCAGGATTATGGCGAGTCCGTGTTTGTGGCACTCATTCACGAGCTGCTTGAGGCCGTTGGGCCCCCCGTAGCTGTGCTCCACAGCAAACGGATAGACTCCGTCGTAGCCCCAGTTCCGGCTTCCGGGAAACTCCGCCACAGGCAGGAGCTCGATCGCCGTGATGCCCAATTCCCGCAACTCGCTGAGGTGCGGGGTGATCGCTGCGAACGTGCCTTCTTGTGTGTACGTTCCCACGTGCAGCTCGTAGAGGACCATGGCCTCCTGCGGCAGGCCTTTCCAATCTGCGTCTTCCCAGTCGAAAGCCGGATCCACTACTTCTGAAGGGCCATGGACGCCCTCAGGCTGGCTGAAGGAGGCAGGATCCGGAAGTCTCCTGCTCCCGTTAATTTCATAGTAATACCGGGTGCCTGGCGGGACATCGCTTAGCGTTATCTCGTACCAGCCATCTCCAGTCGGACGCATAGGCGCTCTGCGCTCCTGTGGCGTTACGATTTGTACCGCAAGGCTATCCGCGTAGGGAGCCCAGGCGCGGAAGCGACAGTAGTTGTTGCCTAGACAGATCGCTCCGATTCCCGTTACCATCCTCTCTCCCTGCAGGATTCTTCGCGCTGTCTATCGAAAACAGCCGTAAGACGAGATTGATCAGTGATGATTAATATACTTTAACGTTACACGACTGACTCGTCATATTCCATATTGACAGAGCTTCTTTTTACCGGCCACCTTCCCTGGGAGGTGGACGATTCATCCGGAAGGGACATTTCGCGGTTAGAGCGGACAGGGAGGAGAAGGAGTTTGAGTGAAGCTCTGTTTTTTACCGGCAGTTGCTGTACCACGTTTGAAAGCGGGAATCGCCGCCCTGCCGGGCTCGGCCGGAAGGCGGCGATCCGATAGACCTCCGCAATCAACTAAGCAAACCGCCACTTTTGGTTCTTGTCATCCCAGTAGACTTTCTTGTTGTTCTTGTACGACAGAGTCGCCATGTGTCCCGGGATCGCGGCAATCTGGCCGGCTGAGGGCGGGGCAATGACCTGCTCTTTGCCTTGAATCGCGTTCAGCCAGTTGCGAATGTGCGCTTCGACTGCTCGATTGTCAACGCCCGCTGGCGGCTCGAGCCGGATTGCCTGGCGGGAGGCGATATGCGCCGGGGTCCGAGGGCCGAAGGATTCGGGCGTATAGGTCAGGATGCTGCGGTTCAAGACCTCGATCGTTCCCTCGTTGCCCATGAACTGCTCGCCGTATCCGTAGCGCACGTTGCCAAAGTAGCAGCTATAGTTCAGGTGGAACTTTTCGTTCGGGTACTCGTAGAGCGCGCTCAGGGTGTCCGGCACTTCCCGGTCGTCGTCGGCATCGGTCCACCGGTAGATGCCGCCCGAGGCAACGCAGGACGAAGGCAGCGACTTGTTTAGTACGAAGTTCGTGATGTCGGTCTGGTGTACGAGCAGATCCGTGGAAATGCCGCCCGAGTAGTCCCAGTAGAGCCGCCACTGGTAGAAGCGCCGCTTATCGAACTGGCGCTTCGGCGCCGGCCCGAGGAACCGGTTCCAGTCGGTGTTCTGTTCGTTGGCCTCGTCAGGGATTGCGTAACGCCAGGCCGGGCTGTCAGGGAGGGAGTTGCGGTACCAGAAGGCGCGGACATAGTGGCAGTCCCCGATCATGCCCTGAGCCACCATCTCTTTCGCCTTCTTGTACAACTCGTTGGAGCGGTTCTGCGTGCCAATTTGAACGACACGCTTGGCCTTTTCGGCCTCGCGAACAATCTCGAAGCCCTGCTCGATCGTCTTGGCGATCGGCTTTTCAAGATAAATATGCTTTCCGGCGCGAAGCGCATCCATGGCCATCGGATGATGGAGGTGCTCCGGGGTGGCGATGATGACGGCGTCAATCGAGGGGTCCTTGAGGATGTCACGGTAATCCGCGTATCCCTTCGCCTCATTTCCGCCCATCGACTTCACGCGTTCCTGAGCCCGTGCGATGCGTGGCCCGTGGGCGTCGCAAACCGCCGATATCTGGAAGAGATTTTCAGCGCCCCGGTAGGCTCGTTCCATTAGGTAGTAGCCGCGCCCACCTGTGCCGATTACGCCGATATTCACTTTGTTATTGGCGCCGAGTGCGGACAGGATCGCGGGGCCTGCCGTCGCGGCTGCGGCGGCTGCACCCTTCATAAAGGTCCGCCTGGATTGATCTTCACTCATCTCGGAGTCGCTCCTTCGAACTTCACGGAATTCGTCCTTCTCAGGATATCAATTCAGGTTCCAGAGAGCAGAACCAGGAATTTACATGTCCAGCGAAACGTCGCATTTCCCGAGACAATGGGACGAGATGCGTCGCGCGAGAATCCTCATTAACACCTTTGGCTCTTACGGGGACCTCCATCCTTACATTGCGATTGGCCACGAACTGCAGAACCTCGGGCATAAGGTTGTCATTGCCACCAGCCAGTATTACCGATCAAAGATCGAAAGTCACGGGCTCGAGTTCTACCCCGTACGGCCCGACATCACGCTCGACGACGAGGAGATGCTGGCGTATGTGATGGACCGCTTTCGAGGCAGCGAGCGAATCATCCGATACTTCAGCGAAGTCGTTCGCGAGACTTATGAAGATCTCCTGCCCGCTTGCCGTAACGCGGATCTTGTAATCACTCACCCGCTCAGCATTGCAGGAGTCGCCATTGTAGAGAAGCTGAAATTGCCATGGGTTTCGACGGTGCTTGCGCCTTTGAGCTTCCTGTCTGCGTGGGACCCTCCGGCGCCGGCTCCGTCGCCATGGCTAATTAAGGTCCGCGCGCTCGGAGTCCGTCCCATGGCTGCCTGCTGGCGCTTTGCAAAGTGGGTCTCCAGGTCATGGTGCAAGCAACTGGCCGCCTTCCGAGTAGACATCGGCCTGACAACGAGCAAACATCCCTTCTTCGAGGGGCAGCACTCTCCCGATCTGGTTCTCGCTCTTTTCTCGCGCATGCTGGCGGAGCCGCAGCCGGACTGGCCGGCGCAGACTGTCGTCACTGGCTTCCCCTGGTTTGACAGGCACCACGAGGTCAGCGGGCTTTCTCCGGAAGTCGCCGCGTTCCTCGATTCCGGCCCGCCCCCGCTTGTGTTCACGCTAGGCTCCTCGGCGGTTGGGACCGCGGAGGATTTCTTTCAGGTGAGCATCGAGGTTGCGCAGGACTTGGGGATGAGGGCGCTCCTGCTCGTCGGGCAGAATCCGAAGGCGCTTCCCGACCGCCTGCCGCCCTCGGTTGCCGTCACGAGCTACGCGCCTCACTCTGAGGTTTTTCCCAGGGCTGCCGCCGTGATTCATCAGGGAGGGGTTGGAACCACCGCTCAGGCGATGCGGTCGGGCCGTCCCATGCTGGTGGTGCCGTTCTCGCACGACCAGCCCGACCATGGAATTCGAATGCAGCGCCTTGGTGTGGGACGGTGGCTCTTCAGAACGTGTTACAATAGAAAAAACGCTGAGCGGGAGCTCCGGATTCTCCTCTCGGATCCTCGTTACGCGCGCCGCGCCTCGGAAGTTGGGGCGGTCGTTGCCAGGGAAAACGGAGCGGTATCCGCGGCGAACGCCGTCCACGAATTCCTTTCCGCAAGACTCACATTCAGTTCTGTGTCTCGTGCCTCGTGATGTATACTAAAAGAGGTGTCGAATGAATGAGTGGGCCGCAAGCCCACTTTTTTGTTGGTGGTCGATTTTATTGGTGGTCGATGTCGACGCGGCGAAACGTGGAAGTCATACAACGAGTCACGGAAATCGTAGAGGGCGTCGGAAAGGCCCAGGGCATCGAAGTAGTCGACGTCGAACTGCTGGGAGCGGGGAAGAACCGGGTGCTTCGAATTTATATCGACAAGCAGGACGGTATCACTCTCGCTGATTGTGAATTTGTCTCGCACGGGGTGAGCGACGTCCTGGACACCGAGGACGTGGTGCCGGGGAGCAGCTATACGCTCGAAGTGAGTTCGCCCGGTGTGGACCGCAAGCTTAGCAAGCCGCAGGATTTCCAGCGTTTTCTTGGCAAGAAGGCCAGAATTGTGCTGCGAGAGCCGGTGGAAAACCAGCGCCGTTGGGAGGGGCGTCTGGCTGGCTTTTCCGACGGCGTCATTACGCTGGAGCCGACTCCAGGGAAGTCAATTCAATTTGCGATTGAGCAAATTGAGAAGGCCAACCTGAAGTTCGAGTGGTAAATCTCCGGGGACAGGCATATAAAGAGGTACAGCTTGGGAACGATCTATCAGTCCATCGAGATCTTGAGTAAAGAGAAGGGCATCGACCCTCAAGTAGTCGTCGACGCTGTCAAAGACGCCATGCTTGTGGCCGCGCGGAAGCACTTTCGTACGGCCGAAAACCTTGTCGCCGAGTTCGACGAACAAACCGGGGCCATTCAGATCTTTGCGGTAAAGAAGGTAGTGGAATCTGTAGAAGATCCGGTTAATCAGATCGCGCTTGCTGATGCACTGAAGGTCGACCCGAACGCGGAGATCGGCGGCGAAGTCCGGATTCACAAGTCGACGGAGGCTTTAGGACGGATCTCGGCCCAAACCGCCAAGCAGGTGATTCTGCAGAAGGTGCGGGAGGCCGAGCGAGAGACAATCTATTCGGAATACTCGGGCCGCGTGGGCGAGCTGGTGAATTGCACCGTCAAGCGGATCGAGGGGCAGGATCTGATTGTTGACATCGGCAAGACAGAGGCGCGGCTGCCGAAGAAGGAACAGTCGAAGCTGGAAGCATTCAGCGTCGGCGAGCGCGTCCGCGCGGTCATCAAGAGCGTGGAGAAGTCCGGGAAGAATTCGGGCGTGATTGTCTCCCGCGCCGCTCCGGAGCTGGTCATGCGGCTCTTTGAGCAGGAGGTTCCGGAGATCTACGACAACACCGTGGTGATCAAAGGCTGCGCCCGGGAAGCCGGGGAGCGCACTAAGATCGCCGTGGTCAGCAGGGACCGCGATGTCGACAGCGTAGGCGCTTGTGTCGGCATGAAGGGGATGCGGGTCCAGTCGATCATCCGGGAATTGCGAGGCGAAAAGATTGACATTATCGAATACTCCGAGGACCCTGTCGTTTTCGCGACGCATGCTCTGAGCCCGGCGAAAATCTCCCGAGTGGCGATCGTTGACGCTGCGGAAAAGCACATGGAAGTTATCGTTGACGATACGCAGCTGTCGCTGGCTATCGGCAAGAAGGGGCAGAATGTCCGGCTCGCCGCCAAATTGCTCGGCTGGAAGATCGACATCAAGAGCGAAGAGGAGAAGCGGCAGGAAGTCGAGTCGGCGATGGCCGCTCTGGTTGTGCCCGGCGCTCCTGTATCCGTTCTGATCGATCATGGGCTCCCGGATAAAGTTGTTGAGAAGCTTCTGGAGGCCGGAATTCCGACAGTTGAGAAGCTGGGGTCCATGACGCCGGAGGAGCTGGAACAAGTGCCCGGAATCGGTCCCAAACTAGTGGAGAAGATCCAGCAGTCCGTCATTCACTACTACGACCAGTTTGTGACGGAGGAACAGCCCGGGCCTGGCGGTGAAGTCCCTGCGGAGCAAAGGACTGAGGAGTTCGCTTCTGCCGAAGCAGCCCTGCCGGAAACGCCCCCGATGGCGGAAGAGGCCGTGGAAGAGCAGGTCCAGGAGCAGGAAGCGCTGCCATACGAGGAGGCGCCGACGCCAGCACCATCCGAGGCGGAAGACGTTCCCGAAGGGCAGCGGAATGACGCTTCGGAGAGTGATTTGCAAGCGGAACAATTACGGTCGCCGGAATAGGGCTGGCCGCGGTTTGCTACGATAAAGGACTCGGGTTGGCACGCCGAAGTCCAGTTAAAACAAGAGATAGCCTCCGTGCCGGGTATGTGTGGAAGGTGGTCCGGGAAGAGGCCCTTCCAGAATCTGTACGGGAGGCCTGGCAGTTTTCAATATGAAGAAGATTCGAATCAACGAGCTGGCGAGGGAGTTGGAAGTTAAACCCAACAAGATACTCGAACTGTTGCCTGAGCTCGGTGTGTCCGAGAAGAAGACTCACTCCAGCTCGATTGACGAGGACGTTGCTGAGCACATCAAGCAGCACTTCGGCGTCTATGGTAACGGCAGCGAGCCGGCCCACGCCGAAACCTCGCAGGAAAAGACTGTGCCGGCGACGGCCGAAGAGCAAGCACAGAAGAAAGAAAAACAAGAGGAAAAGATCGAAGCGGCTCCCAAGCCTGAAGCGGCTCCTAAGGCTGAGGCTCCGAAGCAGGAACCTCCTGCCGCAGCGAAGGAAGAGGAGAAGCGGACTTCCGAACAACCCCCTGCCCCTGTCGTCGAAGCGGTTCCGCCTTCGCGGCCTGCCGTACCCTTGCGTCCGCCGCTGCTCGGCGGTCACGGACCGCTTCAGCCACCGATTGCCGCGCCTGGTTCGCGTCAACCGTCGACGCCTCCAGCCCCTGTCCGTCCGCCCGCTGCACAGATTGCACCCGGACCTGCTGGCGGCCCGTCTACAACTGTTAAGCCTCCGGTTGCGCGCCCGCAGGCGCCGGCCCAGCCGCAGCAGCCGTCGGCGCCCGTTCAAACACAACAGCCACAACAGCGGACTACTCCGCCTCAGCCGCAAGCTCCGGCTGCCAAGCCGGTTGTGCCCCCAGTGCCACAGCAGCCGCGACCCGCTGCGCCGCGTCCAGGTCAGATTCTGACTGGTCCGCGGCAGCCGCTGCCCGGCGGACCCATTTCTCCGCCGACGATCGTTGTTCCAGGCACGCCTCGGACGATTCAGCCCGGGCAGCCGATTGCACGGCCGCAGCCGCCTCGTCCTGCGGTGCAGCAGCCGCAGCAACAGCCATCTGCCGGAGGAGCTCAGCAGCCGGGTCAGCCACGGCCGCAGACGCCGCAACAGCCTCAGCAAGCCCAACCGGCGCGTCCGCTCGCCGGACAGCCCGTAGCACGTCCGGTAGTGCCTCCGCGCCCTGATCTGGTGGCGAGGCTGACACAAACGCAGCCGAAAGCGATGCCCGGCCAGCCTCAAGCGCGTCCTCCGATGCCTGGGCGTCCGCAGCAGCAGAATGCCCCGGTTCCAGGGCAGCCGATTTATCGAGGTCCGATCCGTCCCGGCCAACCTTTGATGCGGGGGCCGGGTGCGCCGAGTACCCCTGCTTCCGGCCGCGCTGGACGCCCGCGTCAAATGCATCCGACGTCGCCATTGCGAGTCGAGCCCGC
>CALGAR010000149.1 GCA_937959285.1 uncultured Bryobacterales bacterium | reverse complement strand
CAAGGGCCCGGCCGAGCCGTTCTACTTCTACGACCCGTACGAGACCAGCCCGAAGTTCACGCAAGACCCAACGGGCCAGGCCGTCATGGGCCGCTACACAGTCCGGTTCAACTGCGAGTGGAACCAGTCAATCAGCCTCAACCGGTCGGAGGTGAGCGTTGAAGTAGTCGAATTATCTTGAGAGGAGGCGCCGGGAAGGCGCGGATGTCACAGTCAATGCCCTATGGAGGGCATCGACATCTTCTTGGCTCATCCGTAAGCTCAGCTAGACACATAGACAGTGGGCCTGATTATGCGTTGAGCCGGGCGGTTAGTCCGCAGTCCTGTTCGACTTGGCCAGGGCGTAACGAAGGTCAGCAGTCTCAGTGTGATGTTCACATGGATGGAGGTTCGAATGGAAACTGCACTGAAGTGGCGGAACCTGCTTCCAATCGCCTTGCTGGTGAGCAGCTTTCCGGCACATTCACAACCTCGGCTCACAATTACACCGCCGGACACGGCGGAAGTCTCCCTCGCAGTGTATGACGTGGCCAATCACCCAAGCTTCACAAAAGTGTTTCAGAACGCTTACAGCGACAGGTTGAGACCGTTCTCCTTGGTGCTTACCAACCTGTCGCGGCAAAGTATCGTCGGCCTGACAGTGCGGTGGAATTGGATCGATCAGACAGGACAACAACGGACTCACAACCAAACCACCGATGCGCTGTTCCTTTACAGGCCTTCCCTGCTTCCGAGCGGGGCCCGAATGCTGATTGCACCGGGGCTCTTCCTTCAAGAAACACTGGCGCAGTCCGGCTTCGTTGGACCAAGTGCTGATAGGGCACAGCGCGACGTAGAAGAGCTTGAACGTTCCACATCGAGTTCTGTAACGTTGGATACGATCATCTTTGAAGACGGCACGGTGATCGGTCCAGATCAATCTGAGACTGTTGCCTCGCTGTCCGCGAGAAAGACAGCAGCGGACAGCATCGTTCAGGCGGCCAGACAGGCCAAGGCAGCTGGCAGGGACGTCTCGGCGGTTCTTACTGACATCGCCTCGCGGCGTCCGGACAGCCGAAACGATCACTTCCGGGTGTGGAGTTCCCGGATCGCAGCCGAAGCTCAGCGGTCCAGCGACATTGACGCATTTTTGTCGGATCTCGAGCGGATTCCCACACCCCGCTTCCGCCGAGGGCAGTAGGTTACGAGAGAAAGGAGTCCACAGTGAGATCCTAATCCTGTTGGTCTGCGCCGCAGCCAGCTCTATATGTGGGCAGGATCTCCAAAGTTGGACCTGCAACCCGCCGGCCTGCCAGAACCAGATCTCCGGCGTCAACACTGGCAGTTTGTCCATCTCTATCAGCGGATGGTGCACAAACGGCAACGCGCCATACGGCTCATCAGGCGTCACCGCATTCAACTGCTTGTACTTGGTCACGCTGCGAGTCTGGGCATACCCGGTCATCACGTCTGGGATGGATGCTGTAAGTTCCAATGCCGATGCTCGGTTCTTTTTTTTGGGACCGAGTATTGGTTCATGTGGGACGACCAATGGTGTGATTACTGGCGGAACACGTACATCTCACCTCCCCAGCCTTGTTGAGACCACACCGTCGTGGCCGCGGCCCGCTTCAGAAAGCAGCGGGCCGCGATCCATCTGCGGACTCGTTATATGAGGGCGAAGACAATCATCTTTATGCTGGTCATCTGGGGCACGGAGGCTGGCCATGCGCAGACGTCGATAACGCGCAGCCTGTCCCCCGACGCCAGGCGCCGAATCGAGACTACATTGCGCTCCTCCTTCCGCATCCCCCAGAGTGCGCAACTAGTTCTCGGGGGACCGACGGAAGGGCGCTTCCCGGGGTATTCGTCGTTGCCCGTAACTGTCATTATCAACGGACGCAAGGAAACTGAACAATTCCACTTCTCGTCGGATGGTAAAGTGCTTCTGCGGGTCCAGGAGTTCAAGTTGATGACCGACCCGCTGAACAGTATAGACCTCACAAGCAGGCCAGTGCGAGGCAATCCAGAAGCACCTGTAACCCTCTTAATGTTTGATGATCTGCAGTGTCCTTACTGTGCTCAGATGCATACCGCCATCACCAAGATGATCGAACAATACGGAGGCAGGGTCCGTACCATTTACAAGAGCTTTCCACTGCCCAATCATTCCTGGGGAAGGCGCGGAGCGGTTGCAGCCGAGTGCATGGCGCTGGAGAGCGGAGATGCGTACTGGTCGTTCATTGACAGGATCAAGCAGGCCGAAATGGATGCAATCTCCAAAGCGGCCGACCCCGGGGCGTACATCGAGAATGTGGCACTCCAGGAGTCAGTGCGCCGCGGCATCGGAGAAGAAACGTTTCGGAGTTGCCTCGCGGGACAGGGCAACGTCCTGGTTGAGCGCTCGATCAAAGAGGGGCAGGCTCTCGGCATTGAAGGAACCCCAACCATCTTCGTGAATAGTGAGCGAATCTCTGGCTATGTACCAGAATCGGAACTGCGAGCTGCCATTGATCGCCAACTCACCTACGAAAGTCAGGACAGGGGGGAGGAACCGAAAGCGAGCGCGTATTCGCCACGGTGGTGAGGGCGTAGAATATTGCGTAGAATGCCAGCGAACTATACGGACAGGCTCTGCGCCGTGCTTCGTTGTGCGCGGGATGAGGCTGAGGCTTCGGGAAGTGATGCGATTGGGGCACGGCATCTGCTCCTCGCGATTCTCTGCACGGATTACGGTCTTACGTTGCAAACGCTGCACCTGCCAGACCCGGAGGCGTGCGTTGCTGAGCTGCGAGGATCGCCTGAAAAGCGAAAGAATTGCCGCGCACGAGATCGATTCGACTTGCCCTTGGCCAGCGACGCTAGGCAGGCGTTGATGTATGCTTCCGAAGAGTCTGATGCCCTTGGGCACGCATTGACCGATACCGAGCATTTGCTGCTTGGAATTCTGCGAGACGATCGATCAGACGTCGGCGCGGTCCTGCGCGCGCGTGGCATGACCGTCGAGCGAATGCGTGCCGAGATTAGCAGACGTATAGCGGCGCACCAATTCGGAACGGAAGCACCCAAGGGACAACAGTGTCAGCCTGCAACGGAAGTGGATCTTCTGAGACGAGTTCAGACGCTGCCGGAGAGCCGCCGCCATGCGGCTGGAGAAATTCTTCAAGCGCTATCTCAGCCACGAGTGCACGTGGCTGTGGTCAATCCAAGACGGGTAATGTCAATCTCGTTTGCGTCTCCGCCTGCACACAACAGCCACTCTGCTACCTCCGTTGACACTGAGCAGGCTAGCGGCTGGAGCGGTTTGCTCACGCGGCGCGAGACGGAAGTGCTTTGGCTCATTGGTCGTGGGAAGACCTCGAAAGAAATATCGGAGATCCTATCCATAAGCGAAGCGACGGTTGGTAATCACCGAAAGCAGCTCTGTCGCAAGCTCAACGTTCATTCAACGGCCGAACTGGCTGCGCTCTCTGCTCGCAGTTCCTGGAGCAGTTTTCACGTAAGCAAGAAGACGTAACCCTGCTGCCGCAGATGTCCTTAGCGATTCCAGTTCGGGTGTGACAGTCGTCATTCCCGCAGATCCGCAAGTGCGTCTCGGATGAAGAGTTCGTCTGTGCTGAACCGGGTGCAGGTTGGACGGCGTCCTGAGGAGCAGTTCGCTGCACTACGGCGGCCTTGCTGTGTACCTCAGCAATCGGAATATCGCAGTTACTCCCGGGGGACCTGGGGGAGGCCATCGCGAAAATCGTTCTCTTAGACTAGGCTTTCCCATTTTTTCCGTTTCGAAGGCGTCGATGTAGCGTAGCGAACTGTCCAATGTCCCTGCCGGAAGAGCGTGAGAAATCGGAACACGAAAACCGCGGGAACCGATGCCATTGAATATGCCCGACCAAATCGGCAACATCGAGGTCCCGGAAATCGCGCCGTCAGGCGTGTTTCCGCTCATGCCGGACTGGCCCCTCGACGTGCGTCGCGACCATAAAGTCGTCGTGCATCAGTTCGGCAGTGGCAATGCGAAAGTGGAGCAACGCTTCCTCCTCGGTACCGGCGCACGGCACTTCACCATCCGCAAGCATTGGCTGCGCGACGCAGATCGCATCGCCCTGCGCAATTTCTGGGAGTCGAAGTACGGTCCTTACGGTGCTTTCACCTATAACGCGCCCAACGACGACGGCATTGGCGCCACGTCCTACATCTGCCGCTTCGCCAACGAGCCGCTGTCCTGGGAGATGGTCGCCGATTGGGCCTGCTCGGTCGGAGTGACGCTGGTCGAGATCCCGACCACGACGCCCGCATACGCGCTGAACGCCACGGTCACCCGCTTTCCTTCGCAGGCGCTCAAAGACGCGCTGCTCTCGCAGGTCCAGCAGGTCATCCCGCTCGTCAAGATCCAGCCCCTCCAGTCCGGCTACCCGGCAATCCATCTCTCCGACCGCCGCTGCACCATCGGCGGCCAACTCTACCAAGCTCGCCTGATCGACTTCGACGGCATCTCGCAGGGCATGGGCAGCGAGGCCGACGACGCCTCCTTCACCTTCGGCAACGCCGACCGCGTCATGCGCGACCTCGCCAACGACGTCGACCTCTATCGCGCCTCGATCGAGTTCTCGCTGTTCCACGTGGGCACCGGCATCAAGCTCGATCTCTGGAAGGGCGACATCGTCAACTGGTCGCTCGATGCCGGCCCGGAGTTCAAGGTCACGGCTTCGGACGGCCTCTATGAACTGAACCTGCCCTACCCGACGCGCAAGATCTCCCGCACCTGCTGGAAGGCGTTCAACTCGCAGGCCTGCCCGTTCGCCGAGCACGGCGCGCTCGACCTGGTCCACTTCCCCGACGCCGATCCCACCCGCTGCGACAAGAACTACGAGACGCCGAACGGGTGTCTCGCGCACGGCATGAAGCGCTACTACGGCGGCATCGTGGCCGAACCGCAGGGCGTCCGCATCAAGGACAACTCGACCGGCGTGTGGGGCTTCGGGCGGTCCACCATCACCAGCGTCTCACTCGTCGCCGAGTCGATTTACGACCAGGTGCTGCCCGAGATCTACACCGACACCGACATGCCGGTGAACTGCAAGATCGCTGCGGGCCGGGACGAGAGCGATTTCTACGAGGCGCTGGGCATCGTGGGCGAGTCCGGCTCTGGCAAGTCGGTGGCCGCACTGGCGGTCATGGGACTGCTGCCGCGCACCGCGCAGGTCTCCGGCTCGGCCCGGCTGCTGGGCCAGGAGCTGCTCGGCCTGG
>CALGAR010000148.1 GCA_937959285.1 uncultured Bryobacterales bacterium | reverse complement strand
ACTCCAGGCAGATGGTTCGAAACGCACCTGCAGCGCGGGTCATCGGAATGCGAGCCGAGACCGCCAGACTTGCGGTCGCGCGGATATCGATATCGTTCAGCGTTACGAACGACAGTCCTTCCGCTGTCGCACGCCGCCGGCTTACAAACGCTGAGCCGATGCCCAGCGCCACCATCCGTTCGATCGCTTCTTCGTTCTCGAGTTCCATAACAACTTTCATGCGCACACCTCGCGATGCAAGTTGGGACTCGATGAACTGCCTCATTCGGCTCGATCGCGAGAACGTAATCATGGATGCCCCGTTCAAATCGGCAACAGATACGGAAGCGCGGTGCTCGAACGGGGATCCGGGCGGAACAATCAGGACAAACTCCTCCTCATATAAAGGTGTCAGTTCCAGACCGGTGGTATCGATCGGAGGCACCGGCGTGGTGAACACGATGCCCAAATCCAGCGAGCCCGCCGCAATGGCGGCAAGTACCTCCGTCGCGGTGCCCGTCATCACCTGCACTTCGACGCCGGAGTAACGCGTGCGAAACACCTCGAGCACTCGGGGCAGGAACGTAAGCACCATCGTTGTGCCGGTTCCCAACTGCACTTTGCCGGACTCCAAACTGTGGCTTTCGCGCAGGCGCATTTTCACGTTCGCGATGTCGTTCAAAATGCGCCGCGCAAGCTGCTCAACGTCGCGGCCGGCGGGAGTGAGTTGCAGCGTTCGCCCGTCGCGATAGACAAGCGGTTCGCCGATCTCCTCCTCGAGCATCTTCACCTGTCGATGAATGGCGGAGTGGGCAACATGGAGCCGTTCCCCAGCCTGCAGATAGGACCCGGCCTCCACGACTGCGAGAAACATCTCAAGCTGGCGGACTTCCATCCCGGCGAGTGTATCAGAATTAGTCAGTAACAGTCTGCAAATTCTAATGGACGAACACACCGCAGCGGGCCTAGCATGCTACCAAGACTCGTTACCTACCAAGCTACAGTGGGAGGTCCGCCGTGATACCTCAACGCACTTTTCTTATTGGCGCGCTGCTATCGATGTGGCTCGCCATGGCCTCTATTGCCGTCGCACAAACAATCACAAGTTCCTTAACGGGCTTCGTAACCGATTCGACGGGAGCTGCCGTTCCGTCGGCGACCGTTACCATCCGCGAGACCAAAACCGGCTTCACGCGGAGCCAGGCGACGAACAGCCTCGGACAGTACACGTTCACCGGCATTCCCGCCGGGGTTTACGACATTCAGGTTCAGAAGGAAGGCTTCCAGATTGCGACGCGTACCGGTCAGGAGATCACACAGCAACTCGATTTCCGCGCCGATTTTCAACTGCAGGTTGGGAACGCGCAGCAGACTGTGGAGGTCTCTGCAACGGCGCCGCTGCTTCACACCGAGAACGCGGCGCTGGCTGTTACGGTGACAACGAACCAACTGGTGGAGTTGCCGACGCTCGGCCGGTCGTTCGTGTCGACCCTGACGCTATCGCCCGGAGTCACGCCTATTCTCGGCAGCAACATCGGAACGATCGTTTTCGGCCAAGGCCAGACTGGTGGTGCTTCTTTCAAACCGATCAGCGCCAACGTCTCCGGTGGTCCCCCCGAGTTCACCGGCTTCATTGAAGATGGCTTTGACGTGCGCGATCCCATTTATGGCGGCGCGTTGTACCAGCCGTCGGTGGAAGCGCTGCAGAGCTACCGCATCGTGCGAGGTTATGACTCGGCTCAGTTCGGCGGATCCCCGTCCGTGGTCTACACGAACTCGAAGTCCGGAACAAATGACTTCCACGGCTCCCTTTTCTATTTCCACCAGAACCGGGCTACGAACGCGCGTTCGGCGGGTGCACTCAGCGTGCCGCCGCTGGTTTACAATCAGGGCGGCTTCACGTTTGGCGGCCCTCTGCTACTCCCGGGCGTTTATAACGGCAGGAACAAAACGTTCTTCTTCGGTTCTTATCAGATCACGAGGCAGCGTTCCGGAAGCAATCAGCTTGCGATCGTACCGACAGAAGCGCAGTGGTCGGGCGACTTCTCGGCGTATCCCCAAACCATCTATAACCCGTTCGATGTCGATCCGGTCACCAATACGCGCCGGCCGTTCCCGGGCAACCGCATCCCGGCGAGCCTGCTCAGCCCCGTGGCGCAGAAGTACAAGCAGTATGTGCCTCTGCCGAATCTGCCCGGCGCTGCTTTTGGCCAGCCCAATCTCTCCAGGTTCGGATCTCAGCAAAACGACGATACCCAGTTCCTGGTCCGGGTCGACCAGATGCTGCCGAAGGAAGGAAAGCTGTTTCTGAAGTACTTCTGGGATGACGTCGGATCCTACTCCTACGGGCTTTCGAGGTTTGCCGGGTTCGCGCAGCCGTTGACCGGACAGACTGCCTCGACGGAATGGACGCAGCCCATCGGCAGCCGCATCGTGAATCAGCTCAGGTTCGGGTTCTTCCGCTCGGTGACGAACTACGGGGCGGTGCCGACCTCTGAAGATATCGCCGGAGAAGTCCTGGGACTGCGGAATGTCAGCCGCGATCCCACCTTCTTCGGCCTGCCCTCTATCAGCGTAACGGGCGTGTCTGTGCCCGGTACAGCGCTGTTCAACCTGTACCGCATCACGACGAGAGCCGGGGTGAATGAGAACTTCTCGTTTGTGACCGGCCGGCATACGGTCGACCTCGGCGGCACCATCCAGGCGATTCAGTATCCGCAGAAGAACGGCATCTTCCCGCGGGGCAGTATCACATACGACGGAAGTTTCACCAGACAAGCGCCAGGCGGTGCGGGTGGCGCAGGCATGGCTGACTTTCTGCTCGGTGCGTTCACATCGGCATCAGGCAACCCGACCGGATTCTCACCGTTGCTGGACACCGCGTACTACGGCTGGTTCGCCCAGGATCAGATCAAGCTCACGCGCACGTTCACTTTGACTCTTGGTATCCGGTGGGATTACTGGGCGCCGCCGGTGGAACGGTACAACCGGCTCGTGGCGTTTGATCAGAATGCGGGCAAGCTCGTCTTCGCCCTGAAGAATCCGGTGAACTTCCAGCAGGATTACAAGACGCTCAGCGATGAGGTCCCGCGGGGCATGTTCCGCAACTGGAAGAAGACGAACTTTTCGCCGCGTGTTAGCTTCGCATGGCTTGCGACGCCAAAGACCACCGTGCGCGCGGCGTATGGCATCTACTACACGCAAGGCATGGCGAATTTCCAGATCTTCGCGTCGTTGGGCTTCGGCGGGCCTCCGTTCACGAACAACAGCAACGTAACGAACGACCCGTCGCTCCTGACGCCGACGACTCTGGATACTCAGCTCTTCCCGGCTCCGGCAATCGGAGAGATTACGCCGGGCACTCTGTTCGTGACTCCGGATATCAACGCGCCGCAGTCCTACGTACATCAGGCCACACTTTCAATCGAGCGCCAAGTCGGGGAGAACTGGTTAATCAGCGCCGGCTACAATGCGTTCCTCGGCCGGCACCTGATGGCTCCATACAATATCAACCAGGCGGAACTCTTCGATCCTGCCAATCCGAAGTCATTGCAGGAGCGCCGGCCCTATCCTTTCTTTAGCGATATCCTGCTGCAGGGCAACAATGGCACATCCGCATATAACGGCGGCTATATCCACGTCCGGCGCCGGTTCAGCGGAGGCTTTGACCTGACCGCAAGCTACACGTTGAGCAAGTCGCTTGACGTCTTCTCGTCCAACAGCGGCGGCTGGGACAATCAGGACGCACGAAATCTCCGGCTGGACCGCGGCTTGTCGGACTTCGATGTTCGCCACTACCTTTCGGTTGGCTACATCTGGGAACTGCCGTTCGGCGAGGGCAAGTGGCTGGCGACGAGCGGAATCGGATTAAAGCTGCTTGGCGGATGGCGTCTTTCCGGAATCACGCAGTACCGCTCGGGGCTGCCGCTGAGCCCGTCGATGCCGACCTCCTGGCCGAATGTGGCAGCGACCTTCACCAAGGCGCGCCCGAATCGAATTTGCGACGGACGGCTCGACAATCCTACGATGGACCGCTTTTTCGATACCGGTTGCTTCGTAGCCCCCGAGCCGAATCGCTTCGGAACGTCGGGACGCAACATCATCCCTGGACCATCGGCGCAGTTCTGGGATATGTCGCTCGGGCGCGAGTTCCGGCTCGAGAACGTCCGCATCGATTTCCGGGCGGAGTCGTACAGCGTATTCAACATACAGAACTGGAACTCTCCCTCGACATCGGTTGTGGATCCTAACTTTGGCCGGATCTTCGGCAAGAACAATCCACGGCGGTTCCAATTCGGTCTCCGCCTCGAATTCTGAGTCAGGCTCATGCTGTCTCGCAGAAGCCTTCTGTTCGGTTCCGCGGCATCCCTCCTCCAAGGGGCGCCGCGGGCTGAATTGCAGCCGTACTTCCCTTCTCCTGCGCACCAGTTCGTGTGGAGGAACTGGGACCTCGTGCCGGCAGACCGGATTGCGGCGGCGCTCGGCTGCTCCACGTCCGCGGTTCAGGAGCTCGGGCGTGAAATGTATCTCGGGGATGGCGATGCTGCGCGCGAGTATGACGAACGCCTGCGATTCTCCGTCCTGCGCAGGAACTGGTTCTTCGTTCCGAAGGAACAGATCCTCCCAATGATTGGGATGACCGGGGCGGAGCTTGAAACACTGCTCGACCACGACGCCTTCTATCGGGCGCACCTCAGTAAGCAACCGGACGTCCAGACGATTCGCCTCGGCTCCCGTGCTCGGGCAGGCAAGCCACTGCGTTGGTTCGAACCGCCGCCTCAAACTGGCACTCCGGAGCCAAGGTTCGCATTCGAGCGGGCGCTTGCTGAACCAATGGCGGCGCCACCCAGGCAACGGACACGCAAGCGGCCCGCCACGATCGCCTATCCTTATTTCTGCCCGTACGGCGACATTCTCGCGTTGGATGATTATCAACGGTACTATCCGCAAGGCCTGCTCCAGCGCATGGCTGCGCACGGCGTGTCTGCGATCTGGCTGCATGCACTTCTCCGCGACCTTGTACCGACCAAGCTTTTTAAGCCGAAGCCGCACCGATTAGAACGATTGCAGTGGATCGTTGACCAGTGCGCAAGCGCAGGCCTCGGCGTTTACGTGTACCTGAATGAGCCTCGCGCAGTTCGTGAGGAGTTTTATGAACGCCATCCTGAGTTGAGAGGCGCACCGGGACGTCCGGGAGACGGACTGCGGTGTATGTGCACCAGCGCGCCTGCAACCCGCGAGTTTCTTTTTACCGGCACGCGCGATCTCTTTCGCAGTGTGCCTGGACTCGAAGGCGTGATCCTCATCACTGCCTCTGAGAATCCGACAAACTGTTACTCCCTCACGCGCACTCCGGACTGCCCTCGGTGCAGCAAGCGCTCAGCAGCAGAAGTGATCGGTGAAGTGGTCGCCAGCGTGGAGCGCGGTGTTCATGAGGCCAAGCCGAGCGCCGAAGTGATCGCGTGGGACTGGAGTTGGGGACTCATCGAAGACGATCCGCAGGCAAGTATTATCGCTGCACTTCCCAAAGGCGTGACGTTGCAGGTTGATTTCGAGCGCGGCACACCAATCGTACGCTTGGGAGCGAAGGCGCAGGTGGACGAGTACTCGATCTCGGTACCGGGTCCGTCGCCGCGGGCTTCCGCACACCTGGCGCTTGCGCAAAAACGCGGCCTGCCAGTGATGGCAAAGACGCAGATCGGAACGACATGGGAGCTGGCCACGGTTCCCTTTCTGCCGGTCCTCGATCTTATTGCCGAGAAGATGCGAGCTTTCCACAGGAACGGGCTCAGCGGCGGAATGCTGTCCTGGACGCTGGGCTCCTGTCCGTCGATGAACTGGGAACTTGTTCACCTGTTGAGTTCGCAGAAGGGAGATTCGTCCGATCCGGTTCTCGAGATTGCCCGCCGGAGGTATGGCCGTAAAGCGGCACCGAAGGTTCGTGCTGCGTGGAAGATTTTCTCTGACGCGTTTCGTACGTACCCTTTTTCGAATGCGCTCGTCTATTCGAGCTTTGTACTGGAAGGTCCGGCCCACCGGCTGTATCCCAAGCCGAGCGGCCTATCCGCTCGGATTCTGAACAGTTTCGATACACTCGGTTGGACGGAACCATTCGGCCCTGAGCGGGTGGCTGCTCTCTTCCGCAAGATGGGCGATGAATGGCGTCGAGGTGTCGAGTTGTTTCGTGCCGCTATATCGGAGATGAACGATTCGCAGCGCGAACTTGCAGAACAGGATGCGGTGGTAACGGAAGCGGCCGGCCTGTACTTTGACAGCATTGCTGCAGAAGTCACGTTTTACCTCGAGCGCAACCGCTCAAACATCGCATCAGCGGAAGCGCGGCGCAGCCTTCAGGAGCAGCTCCGCGCAGCTGAGCGGCTTCTTGCACTGTGCGCCAGGGACTCCCGCATCGGCTTCGAAGCCTCCATCGGATATGTCTTTCTGCCGCTCGACATCCGGGAGAAATTGGCTGCGTGCCGATATTTGCTTGAGGAGGTCGGAGGCGTTCGCGCCTGAAACTCATGAAGCGAAGATCATTCCTACAGGCCGTCCCCGGCGTCCTGCTCGCCCCTGCTGTTGCTGGATTACGGTTGGACGGCCAAGAGCACAGAGAGATCGCTCCCCTGCCAGCTGAATACTTTCCTAGCCGCCTTCACCTGTTCGTGTGGCGTAACTGGGAACTTGCGAACCTCGATCGCATGGCCAAGGTAGTAGGCGCGACCGCCGACCAGTTGAATGCGGTCGGCCTATCCATGGGGCTGCCACCAAAGCGGCAATTCAGCGAGGATTACCTCAAGCGAATCTACATCACAGTCATTCGCCAGAACTGGCACGTGCTGCCGGAGAGCCAAATCATAGAGCTGCTGGGATGGGACGAGCAGCGCTTTCGCTTCACGCTCAAAGAAGACGATTTCCTCGACGTCAAACTCGGGCGTGTGAAGCCGAAGTGTGACCCGCTGCGGTATGCGCGCCCGACCGACGAGCAGAACAGGCGGGCCACCGAGATCCGGGCACTCCTGACGAAATGGTTCGGGAAGCGGCTGGCGGAACCCGGCGAGGACCGGTTTGCCTTCGTAGAGGAGTTGAGCAGCCGCGCGTCGGCGTCGCTCCTTAATCCGAGCGCGAAACTGGCCGCTGGAGAAATTGACCTCCGGAGCGGGTGGTCGATCATTGCCGAATCCGACAAGGCAAAGGCAGCCGCGGAAAATCTTCGACGGTTTCTAGCCGAGCGTATGGGTGCAAAGCTCGGGCAGGGCTCGAAGCAGATCGTGCTCCGGCTGGATCCGTCAAAGGCCGGCTGGCACATAGAGAGTACACCCGCCAAGATTGTGCTCACAGCATCGGAACCCGCGGCGCTGCAGCGCGCCGTTTACGAGCTGCAGCGCCAGATGGAGCGCCGGGAAGCGCCCTTCCTCACGGCGGGTGAGCAGAGGAAGCGCGAAGTGTGGTCGCCGCAGTACTGCTATTCGTACTTCGCGCTATATGGCGATCCTCTGATGGAGGGCGATGCTGCGGGCCTTCCGGACGGCTATCTCGAACGGGCAGCTATGTCCGGCATGACCGGAGTGTGGATCCAGGCCGTGCTGAACACGCTTGCACCGAGTAAGATCTTCCCCGAGTTCGGCGAGGGCTGGCAAACCCGGCTCGAGAACCTGCGCAAACTTGTTGCACGCGCGGACCAGTTCGGCATGAAGATCTTCCTATACCTGAACGAGCCGCGGGCCATGCCGGCTTCTTTCTTCGCGTCGCATCCCGAGATTCGCGGCAGCAAGTTCCAGGACGTGTACGCGATGTGCACGTCAGCTGAACCGGTGCGCGACTGGCTGCGGTCGTCGTTGAGTCATCTGTTCCGTGAAGTCCCGGGACTCGGTGGCATCTTCTCGATCACCATGTCCGAGAACCATACGAACTGCTTCTCGCATGGTGGCGCATGGGGCGACAGGTATCCCGTGGTTCATGACTGCCCGCGATGCTCAAAGCGCGACGCCGCCGAAGTCATCGCGGAGTTGATTACAACGTTCCGCGACGGCGTCCGCGAGCACAGCAAGACGGCGGACGTAATCAGCTATGACTGGGGCTGGGGTACGCCACTGGCCGATGCACTGATCCCGCGTCTGCCCAAGGACACGGCGGTCCTGAGCATCAGTGAATGGTCGCAGCCGGTGCACCGTGGGGGCGTGAAAACCGAAGTAGGTGAATACTCGATGTCGGTTGTCGGGCCCGGCCCCCGCGCGACGCACAATTGGGAAACGGCAAAGAAGAACGGGCTCCGCACGGTGGCTAAGACGCAATTCAACAATACGTGGGAGATTTCGGCGGTGCCGTGGATTCCGGTGCTGCCACTGGTACTCGATCACTGCAAGCGGCTCGCTGCGGCCGGCATTGACGGCGTCATGGCTTCGTGGACCTGCGGCGGCTATCCCTCACCGAATTTGCGCGCCGCAGCGGCGTACGGGTTCGATCCACGTCTGGATGAGGACGCCGTACTACAAAGCGAAGCCGAGCGCATGTATGGGTCAGCCGCTGCCGCAGATGCGGTCGCCGCGTGGAAGGCGTTCAGTGAGGCGTTCCTCGAGTTTCCTTATGGCGTCGCCATCTACATTATTCCGACGCAGCACGGCCCCGCGAACCTGCTGCATCTGACGCCAACCAACCTCAACGCGGGTATGATTCTCTTTCCGTACGACGCCTACAAAGCCTGGAGCGGGGCGTATCCGCCCGACGCCGTGCGATCGCAATTTCGACTCATGTCGGCCAAGTGGCGAGACGGGATAGAGCGGCTGGAGCGTGCCGTAAGACGCGCTCCCGCAACGAAACGCAAAATAGCGCAGCGCGAGTTGGCGATTGCGAAGACTTGCCAGGTTCACTTCGAAAGTACGGCAAACCAGATCGAGTTTTACCTGTTGCGTGACAGCATTGCACAGCTCGCCGGGGAAGAGCGGCGAAAAGCGCAACGCCGCATGCTCGAACTCGTTCGCAGTGAGATGGAGCTGAGCCGGCAACAGTATTTCGTCGCACGAGGGGAATCCCTGATCGGCTACGAAGCTTCGAACCACTACTACTACACGCCATTGGACCTGATAGAAAAAATGCTCAACTGTGACTGGATCGAACGGCAGCTTCGAAAGGAGCTCGCGTGACAGCGTTACGTGCGGCCATCGTGGGCTGCGGATTGTTCGGCGAGAGTCATGCAGCCGCCCTGATGGCGTTGCCGGACGTCCGTATTGCGGCGGTCTTCGACATCGACGCGGACAAGGCACAACGATTCGCAGAGCGCTTCTCCGTGCCAACGATAGCCCACTCGCTGCCGGAGTTGCTCGACTCAGGAGTGGACGTGGTGCACGTTGTCACGCCCGAGTGTGCACACCGCGAGCCCGTCGTCGCTGCACTCGCCGCCGGCAAGCACGTACTGGTGGAAAAGCCTTTTGCCACGAGCATCGAAGATTGTGAAGCGATGACAAACGCGGCAGAGCAAGCCGCGGGAATCTTCATGGTCGGGCAGATCCTGCGTTTCGATTTGCGCTACGGCACACTGCGCGAGCAAGCCGCGCAAGGCGCGTTCGGCCGGATCGTCAACGTCTCGGCGCGCCGGAACCGCGCTCGCGGCGGCTTCGAAATTTATCAGCGGATCCATCCCGGCATCTGCAATTCGATTCACGACATCGATTTGATTCTGAGCATCGTACGGTCGCGCGTAGTTCGAGTGCGTGCGTTCGAGCGGAATGTGAACGGGTACGCCAACCCGGACTTCTTCTTTGGCGTTCTCGAGTTCGAGGACGGCTCACTCGCACAGGTGCTGACGTCTTGGTTGATACCCGACGCCGCTGGCATCGGCTTGGATGACTACCTGCAAGTAATTGGCAGCAACGGCTCTGGCGTGGTGGCTCTTCAGCCGTCGCCGGTGTCCCTGTGGACCGAATCCGGATACGCGGCGCCGGACACCGGATACGAGACACGACTGAACGGCGTGGCACATGGGGCACTGCTGAACGAGATCGAGTACTTCTACCGGTGCGTGCGATCCGGAAAGCGGCCGGATGTGATTACGCCTGCCGAGGCAACCAACGCCGTGCGTGTGTCGCTCGCGATGCTCGAATCGGCGCGCGAACAAAGAGAAATCGAGATTACCGAGTGGAGTTAGCATGAACTCCAATGAACTGATCGCGACGCTCGCGGATCTGGTGCGGATCAACAGCGTCAACCCGGCATACGCGCACGGCGAACCCGAGGAGAGGATCCAGCGCTACATCGCCGGCTTTTTTGAGCGGGAAGGAATTCCGGTCGAGTGGCAGGAGCTGGAGCCCGGACGCCCGAACGTTGTCGCGAAGATTAAGGGGGAAAACTCCCAACGCCGCCTTGTGCTCGAAGCCCACGTGGATACTGCGGGCATCGAGAACATGACCATATCTCCATTCGATCCCGTAGTGTGCGACGGGAAACTCTATGGGCGCGGATCCTGCGACACCAAAGGCGGACTCGCGGCGATGATGCACGCCGTCGCCGCGATACACCGGAGTGGCAAGCTGCCGCCGTGTGATGTGTGGCTGGCCGCCACTGCCGACGAGGAACATTCGTACCGCGGGATCCTGAAGTTTTGCGAAGGTCTAAGGGCGGACGCCGCCATCGTGGCCGAACCAACCGACCTTCGGGTCGTCGTCGCCACGAAAGGTTGCCTTCGCTGGCGGGTGACGATCACCGGACGTGCCGCGCACAGCTCAAAGCCGCACCTGGGAGTGAACGCAATCACTCACATGGCAAGATACATCCTCGCCCTTGAGGAAGAGCAACAAGTTCTCCGCTCACAGGAGCACCCCCTGGTGGGGTCCCCGACATTGAATGTCGGAGTCATTCGGGGCGGCGCACAAGTAAACATTGTTCCCGATGAATGTTTCATCGAAATCGACCGGCGCTTGATTCCGGGGGAAGCGGTCAGCGCCGTGCAGCAGCAATACGATGTGCTTGCCGATAAACTGCGAAAGCAATATCCGGACGTGAACGTCTCACACTCGCCGCTTCTGTCGGACTGGCCGATGGAGACGCCCGCGGACAGCCACATCGTGAAAGTCGCGCGGTCGGCGCTTCAGAGCCTGGGCCTCGACGGCGAACCAACGGGAGTTCCGTTTGGCAGTGACGCGAGCAAGCTGGCTCGCATCGGCATTCCGAGTATCATCCTCGGACCCGGCTCCATTGATCAGGCGCACACAGAAAATGAATTCATCCACGTAGATTCGGTGATTCAGGCCGCAGCCGTCTACGAGGAGATTATTCGAAGGTTTTAGATATGTCATCGTCAACTTGCCGCAGCATGTTTGTTCGTGCGCTTCAGGGTGGCTATCTGGATACGGCGGCCGAAGGATTGCCCGCTCCGGGTGTAGCTGCGACGTACTCCGAGTACCTGCGAGAAAAGGAGGTCGGGACACCGGGCCGCAGGCGGCACTTCGAGAAAGAAGCGGAAGCTCGCGAACTCGCGGCACGATTGCTGGGCGCTCCCGTAGCAGATGTCGCGTTCGCTCCCAGTGCCTCCGATGCGCTGAATATCCTTGCAGCCTCGCTGGAGCTGCGCGCAGGTGACGAGATCGTCATCACGGATCTCGAGTTCCCGTCGAACGTGCTGCCGTGGCTCGCACTCCGGCGTCGCGGCGTTCAAGTGCACGTTGTGCAGTGCCCCGACGGCTGCATTCCGATGCAGGAGCTGGCGGCAAAAATCAATCAGCGAACACGGCTCGTTTCGGTCAGCCTGGTGAGCTACAAATCTGGAGCGTACTTTCCCTGCACAGTCGAACTCTCTCGCATGGCACACGACGTTGGCGCCGTGCTGTGCGTAGATGCCACTCAGGCGCTGGGCCGCTGTCCTGTACCGCTGGACGGCATCGATTACCTGATGTCGAGCACGTTCAAATGGCTGATGGGGCCGCATGGCTTGGCCGTGGTGTATGTCTCGCCCGCCTTTCGAGAGCGCTTTGAACCCATCGGCGTCGGATGGTATTCCGTTGAAAGCTGCTTCACGCCCGACCGGTTCGAGCGTTACACTTTGAAGCCCGGGGCCGCGTGCATCGCCGCAGGGATGCCGAACTTCGGATCGTTATATGCCATGTGCGAAGCGCTCAAGTTCGTTCTCTCTCTCGACCACGAGCGGGAACGGCAGCGCGTCAATGCACTGTGTCTCGAGCTTCGCCGGAACCTGGCTGCGTTGGGTCTGAAGATGCTTACTCCGGCTGATCCGTCGCTGGTCTCCGGCATCGTTGCCTTCGAACATGAGCACGCCGTCGCGATCGCGTCGGCCCTCGAGGAGCGCGGCATTACCGTGTGGGGCGGAGATAACCGGGTCAGAGCCTCCGTTCATTTTTACAACGACGAGACCGACACGGCGGCGCTTGTATCGGCGCTTCCACACGTACTGGAGCAAGTGAAGTATGCAGGCTGATGTGAGCTACTCCGGCTGGATGTACGTCCTATCGGCCGGCATATTCCAGGGCAGCTTTATGCTGCCCATGAAATGGACGAAAGGATGGGCGTGGGAGAATACATGGCTCGTGTTCGCGACCACCGCTTATCTGATCTGTCCATGGCTGTTCGTCTTCATGACCGTTCCGCAGGCATTTGCGGTGTACGCGGGGGCGGACGGGCTGCGGGTTGCGATGGTCATGCTGATGGGGCTGCTCTGGGGAGCCGGCGCGCTGACTTTCGGACTTGGCGTGAACGCGGTGGGCCTGTCGATTGGATTTGCCGTGATTCTCGGCGTCGCGTCGATCAGCGGTACGGCTGTCCCGCTCGTTCTGCTCGGCGCACGCCCTGGCACAACCAGCCTCATCGCTACGGCGATCGCGCTCGCTATCATGCTGAGCGGCGTCGCAGTGTGCTCGGCTGCGGGCAGGTGGAAGGAAAAGGTTTCGGCAGATAAGAGCTACGTTCGCGGCGTCGCGATCTGTGTTGCTTCGGGCCTGCTGTCTTCGGCGGGCAACATCGGCTACGTTCTCGGAGAACCGATCATCGTACACGCCAAAGCGATGGGTGCCAGCCCCAATTTCGCCCCGAACGTGGTCTGGGCTTTGTTGACCATCTCATTGTTCCTGTGCAACGCGGCCTACTCGATGAGCCTTTTGATCCGGAATGGCACTCTACTGCAGTTCGGCCGCTACCGTCCGGCACTGAATGTCACCTGCGGCCTCGCGATGGGAACGCTCTGGATGCTCGGCTTCGCGTTTTACGGCGCGGGCACCAGCCGGCTGGGGCCGCTTGGAGCCTCATTCGGATGGTCGGCGATGATGAGCACGATGGTCCTGACAGCGAACGTGCTCGGACTCTACACAGGCGAGTGGAAGGGCGCGCCGCGATCGTCGATGCGGCAGCTCGGCTACGGACTGATTCTCCTGCTGGTGGCGTTGTTCGGCCTGGGTTACGCGAACCAGCTCACTCAGTAGCCCAGTCAAGCGCCCGCACTTCCGGCACCAGCACAAAGTACACCAGTGCTCCGGCGATCAGCACGACTGCCGCGACGACAAACGCGAGGTTGAAGGATCCGGTCTGCTGCACGATCCAGCCGGTGACAAGCGGTGAGACGACCCCGCCAAGATTGCCGATCGCATTCTGCATTCCCGTCCATTTCCCCGACATCACCGGGCCTGCGAGGGTTTGCGTGGCGGCCCAGACATTCGAGGTGAAGAGCCCAAGGACAAAGCAGGCCGCGCTGATCAGCAGAATCGACACGGTGTTGTCATGGACCAGCGCCGCGGGAACAATCGTAAGGGCACACAACACCAGCCCGAGTACGACATAGCGGCGGCGAACCTGCGCAGCGTCTGCACCGGCGCGAATCCGGCGGTCCGACGTCCACCCGAAGAACACGGAAGAGGCAGCCATCACCCAGAAAGGCACGGAGCCGAAAACAGCCATCGTGTTCATGGACAGCCCGCGCTGTGTGACCAGATAGCTCGGCAGCCACGAGATGAGGAAGTACCAGGCGTATCCAAGCGAAAACATGCCCAAGGAAGTGCCCCACGGCTCCCTGCGCCGCAGGAGATCGCTCCAGCGCGGCGAGCGCCCTGCTTGGAGAGAGGGACTTGCCTCGTCACCTCGCGTCCATGAGATCCACGGAATCAGCCACAACAGGCTCAGGAGGCCCCCGCCGAGAAACAGTGCGCGCCATCCGAGCAGGCTCACCAGCAGGCCACCCGCGAGGATCGTAATGCCGGGACCGAGCTTGGAGGCAGCGTCAATCCAGGCGTTCGCGAGCCCGCGTCTCGTTTCGGGAACATTCTGCGCCAGGAACTTCGAACATGCCGGGTAGGCCACGCTTTCGCCAACGCCGAGGAGCAGCCGCGATGCCAGCAGCAGATAGAACGATTGGGCGACTCCGGTAAGAGCGGTCGCGATCGACCAGAGAAAGAAGCCGCCCGCATACACCCAACGGACCGGGTAACGGTCCACGATCCAGCCTGCCACAAGTTGAAACACCGAATAGCTCCAGAAGAACGCCGAAAACAGCAGCCCCATTTGAACTGGAGAGAGCGCGAATGCTGTGGAGACGTTCGGAGCCGCAACAGAAAGCGCGCCGCGATCCAGATAATTGATCGCAATCGAAACCACGAGGAGGACGAAAACGCCGTTATTAGCAGATGCTGCGGAACGCAGCGTTGCGGCTGGTTGCATAGAAGTTCTACCATTCTAGGCGCTCAACCTGACTTATGGCGAACAAGACACCTCACGGATGGATCGATGCTCATGTCCATGTCTGGACGGATGACCGGGTCCGCTACCCGCGCGTCCTGAACGCGCAGGATTACCCGCCGCCGCACTTCACGCCTGACCACTTCCTCGCGCACGCCAAGCCGAATGGCGTCACACGCGCGGTGCTCATTCAAATGAGCTTCTACGGCTCGGACAACTCGTACATGCTTGATAGCATCCGTGCGTATCCGGGGGGCTTTTCCGGGATCGGCATCATCTCGGAGAGCGCAACCAACGCGGCCGAGCAGATGACGAGACTTTCGGAGCGCGGCGTCACAGGCTTCCGGATTACTCCGGGCGACTCGCCGAAGACTTGGCTCGACACGACGACGATGTTGGAAATGTGGCGTTGCGGAGCCGAGCGCCGGCTGGCGATGTGCCCGCTGATCGACCCCGCAGCTTTACCTGGGATCGACCGCATGTGCTCACGGTTTCCGGATACGCCTGTGGTGATCGATCACATGGCGCGAATCGGAGTCGACGGTGTGATTCGCGACGAGGACGTCAAGGCGCTGTGCGGCCTTTCGAAGCACCGGAACGTGTACGTGAAGGTGTCGGCATTCTATGCGCTCGGCCGGAAGCAGCCTCCTTACACGGATCTCATTCCATTGATCCGGCGCGTGTTTGAAGCGTACGGCCCGAAGCGCCTAATGTGGGCGAGCGACTGCCCGTTCCAGGTACAGGGTGGGCATACGTACGCCGACTCGGTCGAACTCATCACCAAGCGCCTCGACTTTTTATCCGCCGTGGATCGCGAGTGGCTGCTGGGAAAGACGGCCGAGTCGATCTTATTTCGCTCCTGAGCACAGGCGCCCGTTCTGCCAGGCGGGGCATTCCTCGGCCCGAAGGCAGCTGGATTGAACCAGCGATCGATGGTGGGATTGTCAACTTTCCAGTCCCTCACTCGATCCGGGAGCCCGCCAAATGTACGTGTGTTCGTCACGTACGGGTTTTCAATACCACACCTTGCCAATCACAACCAGCTCTCGCTTACGATCCAGGCGGCCAACGGCGACCTTTTCAATATCGGCAGTAACCGATAATTGAACCTAGTGTCCTGTCCGTGATAATTGTTTACAATAGCGGCGTATTGTGATTTAATGAGGCATGTTCACGCCAGCGTCGGCGCTCGTTCTCGATCCGTCCCAGAAGCAGGCTCTCGAATCGCTCGCGCGAGCCGGGGCGACACCGCAATCCGTGGCGCGGAAATGCCGCGTCGTCCTCCTGGCTTCCGAGGGAATCTCGAATAATCAGATTGCGGATCAAACCGGCCTGTCCCGTCCCACCGTCATCGCCACGCGAAGCGCCTTCGCCCAAGAAGGGATTGACGCGATTCGGCGGCGGCAAACACGGAAGCGATCTCGGCGCGTGCGAACACCGGAACTGGAACAGAAGATTCTGGATACCACGTTGAAGACGCGTCCTTCCGATGCGACGCACTGGAGCGTCCGCACCTTGGCTTGTCATCTGGGCGTTACGCGGACGGTGGTTCACGAAGTTTGGCAGAAACATGACGTGCAGCCTCACCGCGTGGAGCGGTTCAAGCTATCGAATGATCCGAGGTTCGAAGAGAAGGTCCGCGATATCGTCGGGCTGTATCTCAATCCGCCTGATCGAGCCTTGGTTTTGTGTGTTGATGAGAAAAGCCAAATCCAGGCGTTGGATCGGACCGCGCCGATCCTGCCTCTACGGCCCGGCCTGCCGGAGCGGCAGACGCATGACTACAAGCGCCATGGGACCACCACGCTATTTGCGGCATTCAACATCCTGAATGGGAAGGTGATCGGCAGTTGCCTGCCGCGGCATCGCGCCAAAGAATTCATCCGGTTCCTCAACCACTTAGAAAAAGAGGTGCCGCCGGATCAGGACATTCACCTGATTATGGACAACTATTCCACCCACAAGAGCGCGGCAGTACAGCGCTGGTTGAAGCCCAAAAGGCGGCGCCGTTTCCATTTTCATTTCACGCCCACCAGCAGTTCCTGGCTCAATCAAGTCGAACGTCTATTCGGGCTTATCACGGAACGCATGATCCGCCGCGGAACCTTCCATTGTGTCGATGACCTGGAGCGCGCGATCTACCAGTGGTTGGCCAACTGGAACAACGAACCCAAGCCCTTTGAATGGAAGGCTACCGCAGACGTTATTCTCGACAAGGTGCGCCGTTGCAGAGAAGCCATTGTAAAGAATTAGTCCGGACAGGAGACTAGACTCCTCGGAGCCGGCGGCTTATCAGCGGCCTCTCTTCGTTGGCTGGTGCAGCTGGGTATGCGTTTAGAATTTTGAGCTGAGTCAACGCGAAAGGGCCTTATTACTTCACGTCCAAAACGCTGACAGGACCCGGAATCCAAAGTACCCACGTGCAATGAGTTCCTCTGCCAATCGCCTCGCACCGAGAACTGCTTCCGGGTTGTTGCTTCCCAGGGCCTGCCGCAACAACGCCATGGCGTCGTTCTCGACCGCCAACAGCAGCCAGCGATCGCGGTCGCCCTCAATCATGAGGCGCAGAGCAGTCACGCATTCGACTGGATACCGGGCGCAGCGGGCGGCAAGCAGCTTGACAACGTCCATTTCGCCTTCCGCCTTTCGCGTGAGCCGGAGAACAGCAAGTAGCGTTTGGAGCGACCAGCGTTCGTCGAATTTCTCGGAGGCGAACCACCATCCGAAGTTGGCCAGTTCCTGCACAAAGTCTGCTGAGTTGGCGGCCTGTCGCGCCGCTTCGAGCCGCCGGTCGACCAATTGTCTAAGCCGGTCGAAAATCTGCGACGGCGCGCCCTCAAGCCAATGGGACACGCTTGTGCCAACAAACCGCATAGCATGCCCCCGCAACTCATCCCGAGCAGTAGCGTAGAAGGTGTCGAGCAGACCATCGGGAGACTTGAACTCCAAGGCCCCCAGGCAGTAGTAGACCATCAGGTGCTCCGCCAGGCGATCCTCCGGCAATTCGGAGCCAAGACTCATACTACTCGGCTGCCCTATGTGGGACACCGCCCGCCTGTACGCGGGCAGCAGAACCGGCAGAAGGGCGGTGTTGGGCTGATTGAAGCAGACGAAGCTCTCCCATGCGGCCTTGAAACGCGGGGGATCATCGGGCTCTTCGGGTAGGATTCGACTGACGTTGGCAGGGAGCCATTCCCAGTCCAGGCCGGCCAGTAATCTCAGATTGCGTCCGTACACCGAGCGTATGGTCAGCGTCGGTTCCCGCTCAACGTCCAGATGCGCCTCAAGAACGGCGCGCACCTCGGGCATCGAGTCGAACGTGATG
>CALGAR010000147.1 GCA_937959285.1 uncultured Bryobacterales bacterium | reverse complement strand
CGCCAGCCTCGAGCTGCTCCTCCGGGTGAACGGACGAGTTGCTTCCCGCAAAGAGCAGGCGCCCCGGCGCCGTCGTGGGAAATCGAAAGTTTTTCTGGCCGCCGTAAGCCGCCATGAGAGTGCTTTCTGTCCAGGCGTTCGGATAAGAGCCGACGAGCCAGTGGTGGCCATCGACGCTGACTTCCGAGTCGGCGTAAAAGTTATCAGAAAAGGCCCACCGTTCCGCGATTTCCCGATGGTTCGGAGCAACGTGCACATCATGGAGAACCGGACGCTGCTGCAACTGCCCCGGAGTCGACTCGATGACGCCGCGGCGTCCGAAGCGCGCCAGGTCCGGCGCTCCGCGAACCGGCCCGTTGGAAGCCAAGGCGATGTCGCCGAAGACTTCGTCAAAGGTCCGGTTTTCTTTGATAATCATCACGACGTACTTCAGCGCTGGAGGGATCGGGTGCGGTTCCTGCTTCAGAGGCTTGAAGCCGTTGTTCTGAATCACTCTTGCCGTGTGCTCCTCGATCTCCTCCGCCTTCGGCAAAGGGAATCGCAAGATCGCGCCGCGGCGCAGTTCTCCCTGAAAGCTTCGCGAGAACGCCTTCTGACGGGTTGCATTCGGCCCAGTCCCAACCCCCTTTGCGGCGCTTACCCAGACGGTGTCGCCGTCAAGAGCCACGCGAGTCGGAAACCACGCGGTAGGAATATGCCCCAAAACCGTTCCGCTCCTGGTATCGATGACGCCGACCGAGTTGATGCCCGCTTCCGCCACCAGAAGCCAGCCGCTAGGGGCGTGATAGGCCATTCCGATCGGCAGTACGCCGCGATAGTTTTCAAGCCCGGGGATGCGGATCGGAATCTCCTTCAAAACCGTAAAGCTCGCCGCATCGATGACTGTGATTGTGTCGTTGTGCCCGTTTGCGACAAACACACGGTCGCCTGTGGCCAGCACGCCGGACGGACTGCTTCCGCCGTGAACTCCGCCGCCAAACGGCCGGCCAGTACGGACATGACCCAGCAAGCGAGGCGAAGAGGGCTCGGAAACGTCAATAGCGCAGACAGAGTTCGATTCAGCGACATTGGGATCGCCTAGGCCGGGAACGTCCACCTCCCCGCGCTCCGTCCGGCGCCGGGCTCCTTCGACGGCTTCCCTCGATGGGAAACCGAAGGCAGGAAAAGGAAGCGCGGTCTCGCGGAGCTGTTTGGGATCCACTCCGGGTATCGCCTTGTACTCAAACATACCGATGTTGGCGACATAGGCTCGCCGGTAGTCGGGCGAAAGGGCCAGCGCGAAGGGAAGCCGGCCGACGCGAATTGAAGAGAGGACGCGAGCGCTCTTCGCGTCAATGACCACCATGCGAAAATTCGCTTGATCCACGACGTAGAGAAGATTGCGTTCCGGATCGAGCGCGAGGTCACCCGTGTAGCTATCGGCAAAGCCACCCTGATTCAGATCAACGACAGCGCGTGTCTTGCCGCTGACTGCGTTGACACGGCGGACACGTCCGGAGTTGCCTTCGGAAACCCACAGCTCGTTTTCAGTGGCAAAGGCTAAGCCCATGAAGACGCTGCGCCATGCGTCCCGGTCCTTGGACGCAGCCTCGGCCCGCGACAGGGTTTCCACCCTCTGAGTGTGCCACTGCCCGCCTCGACGCCTTAGCACTGTCAGGGAATAGCGATTAGGGCCACCATCGGCAGTAACGACGAGATCGCCTTTTCGATTGATCGCCAGGCCAAAAGGACCTGGACCCGTGCGAAAGTGCTGGCCGATCGGGGAGATGAGACGTCCCCCGGGAAGAATGCTTTCGGCTCCGGGGCGGACCGCCGCTGTCCGTTCCCCTGCAGGCGTCCGGTAATCGAGCGCGAGCGCGGTCGCCGTGACGCAGATGGCCACAATGAGTAAGCGCATGATAGTACTCTGTTTATAGCCCGCGCCATTGGACCGAGGCAAACCATGACCCGGCGGCAGTTCGCAGAGATTCTCGGAGGGATCACGATGTCTTCCGCTTCCGCGGCGGCAGAGCCGCGCACTCGTTTCTACCTGATGCAGACGTTTTACCTGCGGCATGGAACGCAGCTTCAGCGCCTTCACAACTACCTCAACAACACCCTGATCCCGGAGATGAGCCGCAGGCACCAGGGACCAAAGATTGTGCTGGAAGCGATTGTAGCGGCTCACCTTCCCCAGGTCGTCTTTGTCTCCGGGCACTCCTCGCTCGACGACCTGCGTGCGCAGCAGGCCGAGATGTGTTCCGCGGGATTTCAGGCATGGGAACAGGGAGAGGAAGCGCCGTACGAGAAGTACTCGATGACTCTGCTTGAGGCGACGCCCTACTCTCCGGAAGTTGCGACTCCGGCGGCTGCCCCTGCAGCAAGGTCTCGAATTTTCGAGCTGCGCGTCTATCACTCCCCAACCTGGAGGCAGCTTGCGGCGCTGCATGACCGGTTCGCAGGACCCGAGATCAAAATCTTTCACCGTGTCGGCATTCACCCCATCCTCTATACGCAGACCTTGATGGGCTCCGACATGCCAAACCTGACCTACCTCATACCTTTCGAGAACCTTGCCGCGCGCGAGAAAGCTTGGGACGCGTTTGCATCCGATCCAGAGTGGATCAAGGTCAGGCAGGAATCGATCGAGCGCTACGGCCAGATAGCGAGCATCAACCAGATTTCTCTGTTTCGCGCTACAGCTTACTCACCCATTCAGTAGATAGATAAGGCTAGCGAGGGTAGATCCGGGCGCCGCCGGACGATGGGGTGGAGGTGTTGTTGCGGGTTCCGGCGGTGCGGGTCGTCGCTTCGGGCTCATATTCACCCGCGCTCTCATCGAAGCGGCGCCAACCGTTCTCCCG
>CALGAR010000146.1 GCA_937959285.1 uncultured Bryobacterales bacterium | reverse complement strand
CATCCCGCGCGGGGGCGCCCCGCTGCTTACGATCGCCCCCGACGATCTGGTAGCGGCCGAGCGCCGGGAAACGGAAGATATCGAATTCACGCGCGGGCAGGAAACCGAACTGCCATTGGCGCTGAAATGGCGCGTGATCCAGAGCGATGGCGAATACGATGGCCTAACGGTCGAGGCGCGCCGCATCACCGTCGATACCGCGCGCATCCGCAGCGAGAACTTTCAGATCGCGGCGCCCGGCGCCGAGGCCGATGCGCGCTGCCGTCGGGCTTTGTTCGAGGCCTGGATCGAGCGCGAGCAGGCGACCTTTGTGCTCGCGCCGTCGCGGCTCGCCCTGCAGGAGGTGGAACACCAGGCCACCGGTGCGCGGAGTCGCCTCCCGCAACAGCACCTCCACCGGCTGCGCCAGGGTGAAGGTCAGACCTGTCCTGCGGCCGGTCAGCGTGTGCCGGCTCTCGTCGTGGAACCATCGGTCGTCCGGAAGGGTGGCGAGGGGAACGAATCCGCTCGCGCCGTTCTCCTCCACCGTGACGAAGAGGCCGAAACGTGTCACTCCCGAAATCCGCGCCGCGAAGGTCGAGCCCACGCGATCGGCCATGAAGGCGGCAAGGTAGCGGTCCAGCGCGTCGCGCTCGGCCAGCAATTTCTCAAAATTGCCCTTGAAACCCATATGCCGGCCGTAGAGCATGTACGGGTTGATGTAGCTCCAGATCTCAGCGAGATGCGGCACATCCCGAACCTTGCGGTCCAGGTAGGGAGCAGCGGGAATCGGCACATCAGTACGAACTTTGGGGCTTCGTGACTCGCTGGCCGGAACCACAGGCCGCGTCGCCGTACCGCTCTCCGCAGGCTCCAGCAAGGTATGCTCTTTGAGCACCTGGTCCCGGCGCGACGGATCCATAATTTCGTTCAACAGCCGCAGGCCGGTCATCGCGTCCTTGGCATAGAACGTCGGAGCCGCGTAACTTGGAGCGATTCGGGTTCTGGTGAACTTATCCGAAAGCGCTGCTCCTCCTACAAGAAGCGGCACGGTAATTCCGGCAGCTCTCAAGTCCGCCGCAGTAACGACCATCTGCTGCGCGCTCTTTACAAGCAGTCCCGAGAGGCCGATCGCATCCGGCTGATGCTCCTGGCAGGCCTTAATCAGTTCCTCGGGCGGCACTTTGATGCCGAGGTTAATGACGGTATAGCCGTTGTTTGAAAGAATGATCTCTACCAAATTCTTGCCGATATCGTGGACGTCGCCCTTGACCGTTGCAAGCAATACTTTGCCGCGCGCAGCGGTGTCGGCCTTTTCCATGAACTGCTCCAGGTAGCTGACAGCCGCCTTCATCGCCTCGGCCGACTGCAGGACCTCCGCCACAATCAGCTCATTGTTGTTGAATAGCCGGCCGACTTCGGCCATGCCCGCCATAAGCGGGCCATTGATGATATCGAGCGGCGCCGCGCCTTCCTTCAGCTTCAGGTCGAGATCGGCGATCAGCCCATCCTTAGTTCCCTCAATGATGTAGTTGGCGAGCCGCTGGTCGAGGGGCAGATCTTCCGCTCTCGTCTTCGTGCGGGCTGCTGCTTTCCGGAAGTGGTCGGTAATTGCAGCAATGTGGAACTGATTGATCGCTATCTTCTGCTCGCGGGTCTGCAGACGCCAGTCCTCAGGAGCCGTCCGGAAGAGTTCCGCATCCGGGTGGTCATCCGGGATTTCGGACGGAGGAGTATTGAACAGCAGATTCTCAGCGAGCCGGCGTTCCTCGACAGGGATCGATGCGAACCGCTCAAGCTTCTCCGCATTGACGATGGCAAGATCGAGACCGGCTTTCGTGCAGTAATACAGAAAGACGGAATTCACCACTTCGCGGGCCGCGGGCGGCAGTCCAAACGAAATGTTCGAGATCCCGAGAATCGTTCGAACGTGCGGGATGGATTCCCGGATCAGCCGGATGGCTTCGATCGTCTCCACGGCGCCGCCGATATAGTTCTCATCACCAGTGGCGCACGGGAACACCAGGGGGTCGATGATGATATCTTCCGCGCGAAGCCCATACTTCGACGTCAGAAGCTCGACGGATCTCTGAGCGACCGCCAGCTTGCGCTCGCGCGTGAAGGCTTGCGCCTGTACCGGATCCTCGTCGATGGTGCCGACAACGACGGCTGCGCCATAGGCCCGCGCGATCGGACACACTTTTTCAAACTTCTCTTCGCCGTCCTCCAGATTGATCGAGTTAATAATGCTCTTGCCCTGGCAGTAACTCAGAGCAAGCTCGATCGCCTTGGGATCGGTCGTATCGATCATGATCGGAGCTTTGATCTTTCGGATCAGCCGGTCATAGAACGGAGGGATATCTTTAAGCTCGTCGCGATCGCTCGACTGGAGGCAGACATCGACGATATGCGCTCCATTCCGGACCTGCCGGCGCGCAATCTCGCTCGCCTCCTCCCACTTCTCCTCGGCAATGAGATTCTTAAACAGGCGGGAGCCGATTACGTTCGTGCGCTCGCCGACGATCAGCGGACGGTTGCTTTCCTCCGCCTCCACCAGCTCAATGCCGGAATAGTAGGAGCGGCGCTGCGGCTCCTTCAGGCGGCGCGGCGCCTTGCCGTCCACCATCGCGGCGATCGCAGCGATATGAGCCGGGGTCGTGCCGCAGCATCCGCCGATCAGATTCAACCATCCGTGATCGACAAACTTTTCAAGCTGGGCAGCCAGGCTCTGCGGCGTCTCCTCGTACAATCCCTCGACATTCGGAAGACCTGCGTTCGGGTAGCACGAAATGCGCGTGGAAGCCATTTCATGCAGCGTCCGCACATGGTCCGTCATGAATTCCGGTCCGGTGGCGCAGTTCAAGCCGATGGACAACAGGTCCACATGCGCAACCGAAGCATAGAGCGCGTCCGCTGTTTGCCCACCAAGCATTGTGCCGGTCGGCTCAATCGTTCCCGAAACCATGACCGGGATCTTATAGCCGAGTTCGCGCTCAAGCCGCTGAATGCCCAGCAGGGCCGCCTTGATGTTCCGTGTATCCTGCGCAGTTTCGATCAGCAGGATGTCCGCGCCGCCTTCCCACAGCCCTTTCGCCTGCTTGTAGTACCCCTCGCGCAATTCGTCAAACGTGACGCCTCCGGTCACCGTGATCGCCTTCGTTGTCGGTCCCATGGATCCAGCGACAAACCGCGGGCGATTCGGCTTGGCGTACTCGTCTGCTGCCTGGCGGGCCAGTTTGGCCGCCGTGAAATTCACCTCGTACCAGCGTTCGTGAAGATCGAACTCCGCTAGCGTGACTGGATTGCCACCGAACGAGTTGGTTTCGATGATGTCCGCGCCTGCAGCGAGATAGGCACGGTGAATCTCGAGAATCCACTCGGGTCGGGTGAAAAGGAGATTCTCCGGGCAATTCTCGAACTTGGGCCCGCCCCAGTCCTCAAGCGTCGGGTTCTTCTGCTGAAGCATCGTTCCCATAGCCCCGTCGATGACGAGGATTCGACTGGCAAGCGCGTCCTCAAGCTCTTGGCGGCGCAGTTGGAAGTCGGACATAGTGCGGCTACTCCAGTTTAGCATCCGGCCATTCCGGGCTATGGAGCGCAGGGATGAAGTGTGTGACAAACGCAAAAAGCAAGCCCCGGGGCACGAGTCCCCGGGGCGGGTGGGAGTGAGCAGGGTGCAGCTATTGGCGGATGTCGGAATCCTGCAGGAAGTTCGTCCACTCCTCAGTCCAGTCGATGGATCCAAACGCGCCGATCCACGTTGCAGTCTGATCGAAGAAGCCGTCATCGGGCGGCTGGACCCATCCCGCCCGGAAAACAGGAGAGAGGGCCATCGGACGGAAGTCGGGATCGCTGTAGTCGAAGGGACGGCGCAGCATCGGGTCCGCCACCACGAAATTGCGGCCGTTGCCCCGGCTTCCCTGCGCGAACGTCAGCATGTTTACGTCCACCTGGCCTTCCAATGTATTCGGAGCGCTGGCGCCGAGGCCGTTATTCCAGAGCAGAACGCCATCCATTTTGATGTTTCCGTTGTCGATCTGGGACTGAGTGGAGGAGCCATCGATAAAGACACCGGCGCTAAAGAAATTCGTCACGAGAGCGTTATTAATCTCGCCGCCGGAGCCGCGGCGCAGGTAGATCCCGGGCGAGTTTGCCTCGTCGACTCCAGCCTGTCCGCTTCCAATGAACGTCAGGTTGTAGAGAACTGGTTTGGAGAGCGGCGTTGCGCTCTGGTTGTACTCGCTGTTATCGCCTTCAATGCCGCGGTTGCCCCGTGAATCCGGGCTCTGGTAGAAGACGCCGAACTGGATGCGCCCCGTATAGCCGAGCTGCCAGTCAATGTAGTCATCCGCCCCGAAGGCGCCGACAAGATATTTGGCGTCAGACGTACCGCCGAACCACTCAAACGAATCGTCGAGTCCGTAAATCGCCTGAAGGTATTCCGCGACCGTCGCCTTGCCACAGCCAGCCCAGGTAAAGGAGTTGGCCTCGTTATTCGGCGCAAAGATCGATCCAGCGTACTCTACGCGAACATAGCGGAGCGATCCGCAGTTGTGGTTGGGATCCGGGCTGGGGCCGCCGCCGTACACCGTGTCCTCGCTGGCCGGGAGTCCTTCGACATAGAACTCGCCGTCCTGGTTGGTCTGGGAAGCAGCGCCCGCCGCAACATTGATGGGAGCGCGGCCCAGCAGAATGAGACCGCCCCAGTCACCCCGCTGGCGCTGGCCGAAGGGCTGCGAGCTCGTCATCACGATCGGGCGGCTGCGCGTACCGTTCGCGACAATGCGGCCATTTCTTGTCACGACGAGAACGGACGGAGGCTGCGAGCCAGGCTGGCCGAAGATGAAGGTGCCCGGTTCGATCGTCAGCACAGCGTTGTTGCGAACAAAAACGGCCCCGCTCAGACGATACGCCTTGGTGTTCACCAGAGTGAGATCGGACTCGATGTTGCCCGAAAGGTTCACAAACTCAGTCACGACACCGATCTTGAAGTAGGCAGAGCGGATGACGCGGCCTCCGGTGTAGTCGCGAAGCTGCACGACAAACGTGTGCATGCCTGGCTCATCAGGAATCGTGACAGGCGTCGGGCTCACCAGGCCGCCGTCGCCCACCAGGACGCCTCTCGTCACTTCCGGCAGGCGCGACACGCGAAATCCCTGCGACGCAGTGTTTCCATAGATATCGGTGACATCCTGACTGTTGCCCGGCAAGTACGTCTTCACGCCTGTCTGGTTATTCTGCCGGTACAAGACAATCGTGTAGGGATAGAGATCCTGATTCGGCCTCACGGTCCATCGCAGCGTGAGCTGTTCGCCCGGCTGATACACGTACTTGTCGGCCCAGATGTACATCGTGGCTGTCGATGCCGGCTGCCCCAGGGCGGCCTTCTCGATCTCGCTGTCGGCGCCCGCGAGATTGAGTTTTCCATCCGGCTCCCCTGCCTGCAAGCTCAGGCCGAGGATGGAGGCGAAGGCCAGGATTTTATAAATTCGCTTTCGCATACTGGTTACGTATCCTCGTTCAGTTTGAAGTGCTCGCACGCGCGCTCCGCTAAAAGATCGAAACGCTCGTACCGATAGTGAAGGTCCGGCCCAGCCGGAAGCTGCGCTGAGTAATCCCGCCTTGCGTCCAGTGGTAGTGATTGTCCGCAAGGTTCTCCGCGTTGAAGCGAAGATTCCACTTGCCGTCTTCGCGGAAGCTGTATTGATACACAAAGTCGAGGAAGTTGTTCGCTTCCTGATAAATGTCCGGCAGGCCGAAGGTGCCTACGTCGGTGAGCCGGCGCGAAACCGAGTTCCAATAGAAGCGCGCGTTGCTCCTCCACGACGGCCGGTTCCATTCGGTAACAACGTTGAAGATGTAGCGGGACTGGCCCAAAAGCGGCCGCTCCTTGGAAGTCAGCAGATTCGCATCCTCTGGCCGAAGCCGGATGTTGGAGTCAACCACCGTCAGGTTCGACTGAACGGACCAATCGCGAAGACTTCGATGAATGAACGTGAGAGCCTTGCGGAACTCCACCTCCACCCCGCGGTTCATCGCGCCGCGTGCATTCACGTATGTCTGCCGCAGGTCGTTCGCAGGCAGAATGGTGACTTCGATCGGATTCGTGAAATCCTTCGTGAAGAAGCTGAAAGCCAGCAGCTGATTGCCGCCAAGGAACCATTCCCAGCGAACGTCGTAATTGTCGACGGTGGCTCGAACCAGGTTGGGGTTTCCTTGCGCGACAAAACCGCCCAGCACGTTATTGAAGTCGAAGGGCGAGAGCTCCCGAAAGTCCGGGCGCGATACAGTCCGGCTGTAGCTGGCGCGGAGATTCTGCCGAGGCGTCAAGGCATAGATCACGTTGACTCCGGGCATTGGATCGCGGTTTACGAGGTTCGCCGACAGAGGCTGGGCGTTGGGAACCAAGGGATCGAGAGTGGTCACACGGATTGACGCGTCCTCAATCCGCACGCCGCCAACCACGCGCCATTTCGCCCCAAGGCCGAGGTCGACCATTGCATAGCCGGCGTAGATGTCCATGAGGCCGTCATAGCGGTCGGTTGCGCGAGTGAATTCGACAATCTGGAGGCCGTTGGGACGGATGTTCTCTGGAGCAAAGAGCTCGTTGCTCGGGGCTGTCAACGGAAGCGTTGTCGACTGAACCGGGATATACCGGAACCGGCGCGCGCCGAAGTCGCGATCCCGCAAAGTGGCGCGCACACCGACCTTCACAAGCCCGGTCATCCAGCCCTTGTAGAAGGGCGTGCTGAAGTCAATTTGAGGTTCATGGATGCGGTCTTGCAGTTCGTTAAAGAAACGGAATCCGGAGTTGCTCAGCGCCGAGAAAATGTATTGGCCATTCGGGAGCTGGCCGCGTACGACTTCTCGCAGGTCCGGCTCGTTGCGGGAAGACCGGGAATACGTGTACTGCCAATGAAGAAGGCTGTTTGCCAGTCCGGTCAAGAGATGCTCGCCTTCGAGGCTCGACGAAGCCAGGCTGCGCTCAATCCACCGCAGCCGCTGCGAACTCACGTAGGAGTCGACGCCGCCGTCGTAGCCTGAGAACTCCCGCGCTTCCTTGTCCGTATCATGCGTCAGCAGATTCCGGAGCACGATCTTGCTCGTGCTGTTCAACCGGTAGGCAATATTGAGAACACCGCCAAGGCGGGCCGTTTCCGTATAGCCACGGAAGTCCTCATAATTTGTAAAAATGATTGGCCGCGTTCCTTCCTGCCGCAAATAGCGCTGCGTCTCACTTTGAAACTGCGGACGGTTTGAGAAGGTGAGTGCGCCGACAATGCCGAAACGTCCGAACGATCCGCCGCCCACCATAGAGAGGCTCTGCGAAGGGCGCATGGAGCCGATAGTGGTCGGTTCCCACACGGGAGCGAAAGACCGGCCGAAGGCCTGCATCTCCTGCGGGGAGAAGGTTCCGGGGAACAGCCGCTGATTCGCAGGGATTGCAGACGGCAGCGACCGCGTTCCATCATCAAAGCCGAAATAGTCGTACGATCCGCCAGGATAGGTGCGAAACTGGCTCCCAGTGGTCCGGGTGTTGAAGCCCGTGCTGACTGAGACCCGGAAGATCTTTGTCGTGGGAAACTCCACGGTCTTCATGTTGACGAGACCGCCTGAGAATTCCCCCGGCATATCCGGCGTGTACGTCTTGATGACCTTGATGCTGTCGATCAGCTCAGCCGGGAAGAGATCGAGCGGGACGACGCGCCGTTCGGGCTCCGTGGTTGGCAGGACGGCGTTGTTGAGGACCGTGGAGCTGTACCGTTCGCCAAGGCCGCGGACATACACGTAACCGCTGTCCACGATGGAAACACCGGTCACCTTCTCGACGGCGCGGGCAGCGTCACCCGCGGTGCTCTTGCGGATTTCCTCGCCGCTGATGCTGTCACTGACCGTGGGAGCCAGTTTTCGCTCCTGCACCATCGACTCCGCGGTCGCCGCCACGGCTGCCACCGTCTCCACAACATCGAGAGTGGTGACGGAGCCGGCAGGAGCGAGCACCGTGCTCGCTTCCGTACTTTCGTTTTCCCTGACAACGACTCCATCCAGCTCTGCCGTCAAATAACTTGGCGCGGTCACTCGCAGCTTGTAAGTTCCCGGCTGCGCCGTCAACGTATAGCGGCCGTCTGTTCCTGTTACTGTCTTCTGACCGCCGCCAACAACTTCGACGATGGCATTGCGAACTGGCTGGCCATTGGAAGAATCAAACAGAGTTCCCGTAATCGTACCAGAGCCGCTGCTCTGCGCAGCGGCTGGAATACGAAGCACGACAAGCAGCACTGCCAGGCAATGCCACGACTTACAAAAAGTGATCATTCCTTTACCCAGAACGTGGTCGGATTGCTAGGGACGTTATCGATGACGACAACCAGAGGGACTTGGCCTGCGATGAAGGGGAGGTTAGGAACCACAGCGTTGATCTGCCAGAGCCCCGGGTAGCCCGAAACGCCGCTGAAGGTGACTTCTTCGTCCGCCAGTTCAACTGCCTGAATGTAGACTCGCGGCTTGCGGACACTGCGAGAGGGCGGGTCGGGCGCATTTCCGTCGGCAACGGGCGTTTCAAGCGGTCCCTGCCCGGTGCCAAAGATCTGAATCACTTCGCCCCGTGCGGCACGAGAGTCAGAACCATTCACGGAGTCGTCCTGATTGCGAATCGCCCCTTGCGGATTCGGCCTCGCACCCAGCTCAAAGATTCCCGGCGATAGTTCCAGGACATCAACCGTACCGCTGGCGACAACGGAACCGTTAACCTCAACAACCACATCGACGCGTCCGAAGCCGGTGGCCTGCGGAACCTGAAAGTTGATCTGCTGCGCTGAAACGAAGTAGAGCGGCGCCGCGACGCCGCTGACGAGCACTCGCGTGTTTGCAAGCGTCGTTGGCCAAGGCAATCCGGGAGCCGTAGCGCCTGGAAGCGCAGGGGCTCCTGTAAAGGCGCCAAAGGCCGTGGCGAGACCGCCTGGAGCTACAGGGAAAGCAGGCTCAAACGATGCGGCGTTTACAACCGTGAGAGGAGCCTGCGCCGCGGCAGTCGAGGCCAATGCGGAAAGAAGAAGAAAGATTGGAAGAAATTTGCGCATTCGAAAATCCTTTGTGTGTCGGCTTGCCGACGATGCCTTCAGGTAGAAAAGGCGAAAGGAATAGAACAGTTCGATCGCAGATAGCATGTCGCAGTTGACCGGTGACCTCCTTTCGAGGTCCCGTGAATTGTCGTAACCGGCTGAAACGTCATGCTAGCAACCACCCAATTACGCCCCAATGAACTGTGTGTAAAGCTTGCGTTACAAAGCGGCCGCGGGAACAAACAAAAAAGCCTCGCAAGACCGGCTCCTGCGCCAGCTACGAGGCTTACAGTCGATAGGATTTCAGGCGATTGGTTTAGCGGGGAACGTACTTAGGTGGTCGCGGCTACCTTCTCCGGTTCAACGGTTTCCGGTCCGCCGTCATTGAAGCTATAGCCGAACCCTCGCACCGACCGGATGAAGGTGGGATTGGCTGGATCCGACTCCACCTTCTGGCGCAGTCGAAGAATGTACACGTCCACGGTACGGTCCGTTACGGCACGATCATGCCCCCACACAGCGTCCAGCAGTTGCTCGCGGCTAAAAACAACACCGGGACGGCTCATGAGAAATTCGAGCAAACGGAACTCGGTCGCAGTGAGGGAAAGCGGCTCGCCGTGAAGCCGGACGCTGCAACTGCTGCGGTCGAGCTCCAACCCGTTCGCTTTGAGCGTGCGCTGGGGGATCATCTGGGAGCGGAACTGGATCTTGATGCGAGCAATCAGCTCACGGATGAAAAAGGGCTTGACGATGTAGTCGTTGGCGCCGAGCTCAAGACCGACAATCCGATCCGTCTCCGAAGCCCGGGCCGTCAGAAAGATCACAGGCACATGTGCAAGTTCCGGATGGCTGCGGATGCCTTTGCAGATGTCCAGCCCGTCCGAGTCGGGCAGCATGATGTCGAGCAGGATCAGGTCCGGGCGCTCGCGGCGGCACAACTCGATCGCGCCTTTGCCGGTTTGCGCTCCCACAAGTGCGAACCCTTCCTTCTCAAGGTTGTACTTGAGAAGCGCGTAGAGGTCGGCGTCATCCTCGATTAGAACGATCTTTTTCATCGGTTGAAATCCATCATGAACATATCCTGAAGACGGTTACAATGCGTTTACATTGTCGTTAACTCTGTTTGAACGGCTCCGTATTCCAGGAGCCCGAGGTCCTGGGTCGGGAGTGTAAACGTAAACGTGGAGCCGCGGCCAAGCTCGCTCTCAACGCCTACCTCCCCGCCCTGAGCACGAGCAAGGTGCTTGACGATGGCGAGGCCGAGCCCCGTCCCGCCGAGCTCCCGGGATCGCGCTTTGTCCACGCGATAGAAGCGCTCGAAGAGCCTCGGGAGGTCGTCTTTGGGAATTCCGATCCCGGTGTCCTTCACCCAGATTCGCATCATCTGGCGGTTCCGATTCGCATCCAGAAACGGCTCTGCTCCGAGCTGGATGCGGCCGCCCTCGGGCGTGTACTTGATGGCGTTATCGACCAGATTGCTGAGGATCTGGTGCACCGCCTCCGAATCGCAGAAGACTTCCGCCTTGTCCGGCGCAGGAACGATCTCAATGGCAATCTGCTTCTTATCGGCGAGGGGCCGCATCGAATCGGCGATCTCTTCGAGCAGAGAGTTGATGTAGTAAGACCCAAACTGGAACTTCTGCGTTTTGAGTTCGATTCTGGACAACGTCAGAAGATCGGCTGTCAGCCGGCCCAGGCGTTCGGCGTTCTGGCGGATGATCGTCAGGAAGCGGACGTTATGTTCAGGGTCGTGCAGGGCGCCGTCGAGCAGGGTCTCTGTGTACCCCTGGATGGAGGCGAGGGGCGTGCGCAGCTCGTGGGAGACGTTGATGACAAAGTCTTTCCGGATCCGCTCGAGCTTCTCCATTTCGATCTGCTCGCGCTGCAGCTCCTCAAACATGCGCTGAAGCTTCTCGCCCGTTTCATTCAGCTTCCGGCTCAGGATGCCGAGCTCATCGTTGCCAGCCCGCTTGAGTCTGGCGCGAAAGTTTCCCGTTGCAAGCACTCCCGCGAAATCGATAATCTCCCCCAGCCGGGAGGAGAAGTAGCGGGCGAAGAACGCGGCCACGACGATCGCCGGGAGAAAGGCGAGCAAGGTAAACCAGAACAGCGTCTCTCGAAATTCTTTAACTTGGGAGTCGACGGTCTCCAGAGGCAAAGCGAGGCGCAGCGCGCCTTCCTTCACCGGGGCGGCGACGTAAAGAAAGTGCTTGCCGGTGGTAGGGCTTTTGCGGGTGAACGAGCCAGCCGTCCCGGAAAGCGCAGCCGTGATCTCCGGCCGGTCGGCGTGATTTTCCATATGCCGCGGATCGGCCTCCGAGTCGAGCAGAACGCGCCCGTCCGGAGCAACGACCGTCAGCCGAGCGCCGGCTGCCGTAGCGAGGTCGCGGACCTGCTCCGGCGACAGCGATTGGAAAGCCCCGCCATTCGTCAGGGCGAGAAGGCGTCCTTTGTCCTCCAGATCCCGCTTCAGCGTACTGACGTAGGCGTCTTCGGCCATGCGGGCAGCCAGAAAGTCGATCGCGGTGAGCGCAACGATGAGGATGCAGATCACCGCGGCAATCAGCTTAAAGAAAATCCGCGCGGTCAAAGGGAAACCCTCTGCCATTGTACGATTTCTGCCGACTTGAGGGCTCGCGCTCACGCATTCCGATTAGTAGCAAATAACGCGCCGGGAAAGCATTCCTTTGCCTCCCAGCGACGAGTTTGGGTGCTGTAAATGCATCCGGAGAAAGACTAAGCTATCTCAGTCTTCTGACAAACACTCTAGGGTAAGATGCCAAACAATCTATAGTAAAATGTCTTGATTTTTCCCGGTGTTTCGATAGAAGACGGGGCTATCTCACATCTTTAGGTAAGGTAACAACACGGAGGCTCAATGATCTCTCTTGACCTGGACGGGCAGCCTAATCCCATCTTGAATATGTACCGGCGCCGGGCTCGGGATACGAGCGAGATTCTTGGCGCGATACGAGGAATCCTAGCAGACGGCCAAGTGACCGATAGCGAGATCGTGTTTTTGGGTAAGTGGCTTCTGACGAATCAGGAGTTCGCGTCCGAATGGCCGTTCAACCGGCTTCTAAGCCGCGCTTTAGAGGTCCTCGAGGACGAGCGAATTGACGAGGATGAACGAATGGCCTTACACGAGATCATGCAGGAAATCGCGGGAAGTCCCTCGCCGGACTACTTTCTGAACACTCCGACAACCCTCCCACTCACAAAGCCTGAGCCCGAGGTCATCTTCGATGGCAATGAGTTTGTATTAACCGGAAAGTTCGCTTACGGAACCAGAAAACGTTGCGAACTCGAGATTAGGTCCCGCGGTGGATCATGCTGTGATCGAGTCACGTTGAGAACTAACTACTTAGTCATTGGTGCGATGTCGAGCCGAGACTGGATTAACACATCGTGGGGACGAAAAATTGAAACAGCAGTGAAATACGCCGAGCGATACCCTATCTACATCGTTTCCGAGCGAAGATGGTCGGAGTTCCTGCTGCCTGCGTGACAGTCTGTTAGCAGGTTGAGGCTGTCCTGTGGTTACCATGACTGCCAGGACGCAAAGTGGCTTTGAGCGCGGGTTTACTGATCGTCCGAGCGTTCCAATGCGCTGCCTCTTCTCCCATGACGAAGCAAACCGAAAGGGCGATAGCCAGCAGCGCCACGTCTTTGGCAAACCGGTTAACGTCCGACTGCCCTCGGAGTTCCGTTAGGATCAGGCCATTGCCTCATGCGTGACCTGATCCCCCGCCTCAGCCAAAGCGCCCTCCCTTTCGCTCTACATGGCAAGTGAGACCTGGATCTATCTTCACCGAGCTTGCTAGAGGCGGCTAAAGTGAAGAGCTTCGCCCTAGACCGGCTTCAGTGTGCGGAAGATGAGGATAACGTTAGGCAGGAGTGGGATTGGTAGCGCTAACGGGATTCGAACCCGTATTTGAGCCTTGAGAGGGCTCCGTCCTAACCCTTAGACGATAGCGCCAGACATTCCAATTATATAACAGAACAAGCCAAACGGAACAGAAGGCCGATGGGGCAGCAGCTGTGCCGCCCCATCGATCGCTGGCCGAAAAACCGCGTGCCGCGGGCTCAGAAATCCACCCGCAAGTTGAACTGGATGACCCTCGGCAGACCGCGCTGGCTGGTCACCCGCCCGAAGTTGCCACTGGTCGGATCGGTGTTGGGTCCGGAAAAATTCGTGTGGTTGGTGGCGTTCAGCAGGTCGACCGAGAAGCTTGTGTTGAGCTGCTCGGTAATCCGGAAGCGCCGCAGGATTTTGACGTCCCAGTTGCGAATGCCGTCCTCACGCAGCGCATCGAGCCGGGTCGGAAACGTACGCGCGTGGAAGCTGCCGGGCTGCATGCCGGAACGTCCTTCAAATCCCTGGAAGTTCTCGGGCACCGGGCCGCTGCCTCTGTACGCGATGCTCGAGTCGAACCAGGCATGAATGTCTCGAGAGTGCACGGCATCATGCCGGAACAGATCCCCGATCCTGGCAAGGTCCCCGTAGAAGAACCTCGAACCCCAACTGGTCGCCGGCCCGTTCTGATACTGATAGATCCAGCTCAACTGCCAGCCGCCAACGATGTGCTGGAGCGGCCCACTCGTCACCCAGGTGCGGCCGCGGCCGAACGGGAGCTCACAAATGGTGGTCCACACAAAACGATGCGGGCGAACATTGTTGTTAGTCCGCATCATTGGCTCCGGATCGAATTCATTCAGGTATACGTCAGAGGCTCTGCTCGAAGCGTATGTATATAGCACCGAGCTCTGGAACCCCCGCGAGAAGCGCTTCTCGAACTGAATCTGCAGGTCGGCGTAGTGCATCCTGCCACGGGCGTCCGCGAAATCGACACCTGCGCGGGTTCCGGTCAGATTACCCATGTGGGGAACACTGCGAAGCAACTGATGCTTGCGAATGGTGGGGCTGGTGAAGAATCCCTGCGTGCCGAGGAACTGGTAGAGCAGCGGATCGGACTGCTGAAGCGGCGCCAGGTTGCCGATGTAGTACGGATTCGGCACGTTGCGGTTGAGGTCGTCATCCACCGCCTGATTACGAACGTTGCCGGTAGCCCAATACTGCGCGGGCAGGTAATTAATCCGCTGATTGACCGGAATCCGCGCATAGGCGCCGTTGTAGGAAACCTCGATGACCATATCGCGCCGCAACTGCCGCTGAATGCCGATGCGCCAGCGCTGCTGCCAGGCGGGTCTATAGTTGCGGGCAAACGACTCGAAGTCCCGGCCTGCCAGGGCCATCAGGCCCAGCCGGTCTCTGTAAGGCTCATCGAAGCGGGTTCCATCAGCACGCACCGGGAACGGATCGATCAGCGCGTTGCTGCTGGCCGAAATGTTGGCAGCCGCGCCAACCCCGCAGCAGAAAGTCAATCCATTGTCAGCGCTCACCACCGTGCTGGTCGGCTGGTTGAAGCCAAACTGGTTTGCCCTCGTGTTGTTCACGTTCAACGTATCGAAGTACCAGCCGTAACCGCTCCGAAGCACCGTGTTTTCGCTTAGCTGGTAGACCACGCCAAAGCGCGGCAGGAGATTATGCACACCGTTTGTGAACGTCTTGGTCCCTTGCCCGAGATACCGTACGCCACCCAAGACCTTGAATTCCGAAGCCGGCAGCTCGGGCAGCGGATTTTTGGCGTAGGCCGCCTGCACCAGATCGCTGATTGGCAACTTGGCGTCGTAGAGAAAATCGCCGGCGATGCCCCGGTTGAACCGCTCGGTGATGCCGCCTTCCCGCTCATAGCGCAGACCAAGCGTCAGACGCAGCCTGCGCGTCACCCTCCAATCATCCTGAAAATAGAAATCGCGGAACCGCGTGCTCCAATAGCCGCTGTCGTTGGTGTCGATCGAGATCGACGTAGGCACGCCCAACATGAACGCCGCCCAGTCCAGCCCGATGTTTCCGGCCGTGGTGGTGTCGTCAGCCGCCTTTACGTAGCGATTGTCAAATCGGAAGATTGCCGAAGAATTCCCTGGCCCCGCGGACGTGAACCAGTATCTGCGTTCCCCATACCCATACTTGAGCGAGTGATTCCCGCGAATGGTGGTCATTTGGATTTTTAGTTCCGCCGTTGTGCCGCGGGAACTGATGGCCGGATAGCTGTCCGACATATCCTGAATGTCAGCGAAGTCCAGGCGCGGCAGCGTGTGATACTGATCCGCCTTCGCGTCCAGATACGCGGGCAGCCCCACGTCCGATGGCTTGTAGGCCGTCTGCACCGGCCGCTCGCTGCCTTCATTGAACCGCGTCCAGCTCACACCGATGTCCAGAATGTTGCTGCTGTTGATCGTCCAGATGTAATTGCCGCCGCCGCCCTTGTTGATCCGTGTGAGTCCGTTGGAGTTCAGTCCCCGCTTGGTCTCGTAGGTCCAGTCGTACTCGTTCGCCAGACGGTGATTCCAATACCAGCGCCCGAAGATTCGGTGCCGTTCCGAAATGTTATAGTCGATCCGGTTCATCAGCGAATTGAACCGCTCATCCTTGGGCATCGCGGAGGCTAGATAGTTGTTGTATCCTTCCGGCGAAACCAAACCGGGCACATTGTTGGGCTTGGGATACAACGGCTCGTAGAACTTGTAAAGCGGATTCAGTACGGGAATCCCCTTGTTGCCCGGAAACGGCATCCGCACGACACGACCGTTCTCCAGCCGCGCGGACCTGGGATCGTAGATGGTGTATTTCACCGCGTCGATGGCCAGCAGGTCGGAAAAATCGCCCTGCCTCCAGGCCTCCTTCGGAACTGTGCGGTTGATGGCGTCGGTCGTCTCCGACTTGCTTTGATAGATTCCGTTGTAGCTGAAGAAGAAGAACAGCTTGTCCCGCCCGTTATAGAGCTTGGGGATGCGCACCGGGCCGCCCAGCGTGCCGCCGAAGTTATTCGAGCGGCCCGGCGCCTGGCGCTGCGCATCCGCCGGCAGCTTCCCTTGCCGGACCTGATCCTCGAAGCTCAGCCGCGTGAAGTGATTGGTCGCATTCCACCGCTGCTGCCAGTGCTGGTCATAGAGCGACCCATGGAAGGTGTTGGTGCCGCTCTTGGTCATCACGTTGACGGTGGCCCCAGAAGTGTGACCGTAGGCGGCGTCAAACGTGGCTGTTTCCAGCTTGAATTCATCCACTGCATCCGAGGGCGGCACGAACCCCACGCGCCGGCCTGTTCCTGTCACCGGCGCACCGTCGATCGTATATTCGTTCTGGCCGACGCCGCCCGCAGTGTTGAAGGCCGAGGTACCTCCATTGTCGAATGGCCGCCGGTACTCCGGCTGCCCAGTCCATTGCATGCCCGCAGCCAGCGCCGAGAGCGCAAAGGGGTTCATGTCGGAAAAAGGAAGCTGCATAATCTGCCGGTTATCGATCACGCGCCCCCCTGACGCACTGGCCGTCTCCAGCAGAGGCGCTTCCGCCGTCACCTCCACCGTCTCCGACACCTGCCCCACCTGCAGCTGCAAATTGACTTCGAGCCGGCCCGCGACGTTCAGTTGCAGGCCGCTGCGCACCGCCCTCTTAAAGCCGGTCGCCTCCACTGTCACGCTGTAAGCCCCCGGATTCAGGAGATTCACCTCAAAATATCCCGTGGCATTGGTCACCGTTCGGCTGACCAGGTTCGTTTCGGTGTTAGTCACGGCGACGGCGGCACCAGGAATCACAGCGCCCTGCTGGTCCGTCACCGTACCGGTGATGCTTCCCCGCGATTCCTGGCACCATGACAGCACTGGCGCCAGTAGCGCAAGAAAGCCGAAGTGTAAGATACGGTGCATATCCCCTCCAAAGAATGAGTCCGCAAAACCATCTCTCGGATAAGGACAGCCACAAAAGATTGGGGGGCAACTTACTACAGCGGAAGGCCTCTGTCAAGCCTGTTGTCGACTGCGGTAGATCGATAATCAGGACTAAGTTTCCAGTAAGGTCATCGCAGGATGTATCTGGACAGCTCTGCGCGCAGGAACACCTGTCCGGACGGTGCACCGCCCACACGTGAGTTCGGAATTCGCATGGCCGAAGATTCCTACCGAGAGGATGCCGCGGCTGGCCGATAATGGAAGTTTGAAGATCTTCCTCTACTTCATCGGCAAGCCGCGCGACGCGCACGCAAACGGCATTGCAGAAGAATTCCTCAAGCGAACAAGCCGGTACGCCAAGTGCGAGATGAAGGAGATTCAGCCGGGGCGCTTCGACCTCTTCACCCGGCACCCCTCGGCCTTCAAGGTCTTCCTCGACCCGGCCGGCGAGACCATGAATTCCGAACAATTCACCGCGCTCATCGAGCGCAACGAGCGCGAAGGGCGCGACCTCCTGTTCCTGGTCGGAGGACACGACGGGCTCCCGCCCGAATGGAAGCCGCGGGCGGATCTGCTGCTCTCGCTCTCCGCCATGACCTTTCCTCACGAACTCGCGCGAGCCATGCTCGCCGAGCAGATTTATCGCGCATACACTACATTGCGGGGCCATCCATACCCGCGTTAACGTAAGACAATGGGAGAACGTCGAGGTTTATTACCGGCGTACACCGGTAGCGGAAAACGCAAGACTTCGGCTGCCATCGGTACTGCGTTCGGGCTGTAAGACAAGGCCTGCAAGCGCTGATGGCTCAACTCCAAGGGCTCCTGGCAGTATGGCGAGCTGGATGCAGGGAAGATGCTGGGAGATTCCTTTCAGACTCGTGTTACGGGCCGCGGCTTCGTGAAGATCGGCACGGAGAAGCCTGGCCTTGAGGACGTCCGGCCGGCAGAAAGAGGATGGACGGAGGCGGTGGCGGCTATGCATCGGGTGCATACGATATCGGTCATCCTCGGTACCCGGGAGATCAAGCATCGCCACAGAAAGGGCGTGAAAGCCCAACGGGGAATCGAATACTGATCCTTCTATATGGCCTGGTTCATTAGAAAAAAGACCAACGTATCGAAGTCTGACGAACGGGAGAAGCATGTCCGTACCGAGGGTCTGTGGACGAAGTGCGAAGGCTGCGGCCAGGTGATCTGGCGTAAGACCCTCGAGGAGAACTTCAACGTCTGCCCCAAGTGCGATTACCACTTTCGCATCGATGCTACAACCAGGCTGCGCCTGCTGTTCGACGGTCCCTGGCAGGAGCACGACAGGAACCTGTTCTCCACCGATCCTCTCGGCTTCGTCGATTCCAAACCTTATTCCGAGCGCCTGGAAGCGATGCGAAAGGCGACCGGCCTTCCGGACGCTGTGATCTCGGCTTCGGGAACTCTCGCCGGACGTCCCGTGAATATCTGCTCGATGGAGCTCAAGTTTATCGGCGGCAGCATGGGTTCAGTCGTGGGCGAGAAACTGACGCGGGCGATTGAGCGCTCCATCGAAACCCGCCACCCGATTATCATTGTTTCCGCCTCGGGCGGCGCGCGCATGCAGGAGGGCGCCATCAGCCTGATGCAGCTCGCAAAGATCTCAGCCGCCCTGATGCGCCTGGACGAGGCGCGCGTGCCGTTCATCAGCGTTCTGACCGATCCCACCACAGGAGGAGTCACCGCCAGCTTTGCGATGCTCGGCGATTTGAATATTGCGGAACCAGGCGCGCTGATCGGCTTTGCAGGTCCGCGTGTGATCGAGCAAACCATCCGGCAGAAACTGCCGGAGGGGTTCCAGCGCAGCGAGTTCCTTTTGCAGCACGGATTTCTCGACTCGGTGGTCAGGCGTCCGGAGTTGAAGAATTTCATCGCCAGATCGCTCGACTTCTTCTGCGGCACCGTCGCTCAATCGTGAGGCCCTGGAATGCGGCTTGCTCTCCTTTACTTTCTGGCCCTGCTTCTTCCGGCGGCGGATTTTGACATCCTCATTCGGAACGCGCGGGTCATCGATGGCACGGGCAATCCATGGTTCGTTGCCGACGTCGGCATCCGCAACGGCCGTATTCAGAAGTTAGGGCGGCTCAGCGGCGCCTCGGCGGACCGGGTCATCGATGCGCGGGGCCGCGTTCTCGCCCCCGGCTTCATCGACGTTCACACGCACATCGAAGGCGGCATTGAGAAGGTGCCCCGCGGCGATAACTATCTGCTCGATGGCGTTACGACCGTAGTGACAGGAAACTGCGGCGGCTCGAAGGCCAGCCTGGCCGCCTGGTTCCGCGAACTTGAGAAGCTTGGAATCGGGTTGAACGTCGCCTCGCTGATCGGCCACAACACTGTACGGCGCGAAATTATGGGCACGGCCAACCGCCGGGCAACCCCGGAAGAGATTCAGCGGATGCAGGCGCTGGTTGAGCAGGGAATGCGCGATGGCGCCGTCGGCTTCTCAACAGGTCTGATCTATATTCCCGGCACCTACTCGGATACGGCCGAGGTGGTGGCTCTGGCGAAAGCCGCCGCAAAATACGACGGCGTCTACGCGAGCCACATGCGGGACGAAGGAGAGAAAGTCCTCGAAGCGATCACCGAGGCAGTCACTGTCGGGCGCGAGGCGCGGATGCCGGTACAGTTGTCGCACTTCAAGATTGATAACCGCCGGCTTTGGGGATCGAGCGACAAGTCGCTCGCGCTCGTCGAGAAGTTCCGTGCCGAAGGCATTGATGTCGTCATCGATCAGTACCCCTATAACCGGTCCAGCACGAACCTTGGAATCACGTTGCCGAGCTGGGCGCTCGCCGACGGCAGTGAGAAGATCGCAGAGCGGCTGAAGGATCCCGCGACGCGGGGACGAATCGCAAAGGAGATGCTGGAAAAGTTGCAGCAGCTCGGCCACTCCGACTACTCCTACGCGATGGTTGCCAGCTTCCCCCGGGATCGCACGATCGAAGGCAAAACCATCAGTGAGATCAACGTCCTTCGCGGACGGGAGAAATCCGTCACCAATGAAGTGCAGACAATTCTGGACCTCATGGCAGAAGGCGGCGCGCAGATGGTTTACCATTCGATGGGCGACGAGGACGTCGAGCGGATCCTGCGCTACCCGCACACAGCGATTGCGAGCGACGGCGGAGTTCGCGAGTTCGGAGTGGGCATGCCCCATCCCCGGTCCTACGGCACGAACGCCCGGGTGCTTGCTGAGTTCGTACGAAACAGGAAGGTGCTGACGCTGGAAGATGCGATCCGCCGGATGACTTCCCTGCCCGCCCGGACCTTCCGTTTGAGAGATCGCGGGCTCATCCGCGAAGGCATGGCAGCGGACCTCGTCCTGTTTGATCCCGACAAGGTTCAGGACAAAGCGACCTTCCAGCAGCCCCACCAGTACAGCGAAGGCTTCGACTACGTCATCGTCAACGGCAAGATATCGGTCGAGGAAGGCAAACTCACCAATAGCCGCAACGGGCAGATCCTCCGCCGCACAGACTGGCAGCAGCCGTAATTACGGAAGAGTAAGATAGCGAAAACCGGCGCGCTCGAGCTTTCCTCGCTCGAGGGCGTTCCGTCCGTCGATGATGAGCCTGGTCCGCATGGTTTTCGCGATACTCTCCCAGTCGAGATCGCGGTATTGCGGCCATTCGGTTACGAGCACGAGGGCATCGGCGTCCCGCGCCACAGCTTCCGGCGAGTCGCACAAGGACAGCTCGAGGTCCGGATGTTCCCGCCTGACCCGGTCCATGGCGACCGGATCATGGGCTCGCACGCGGCATCCCCGATCGATCAGACGGCGCGCGATGTCTGTGGCGGGCGACTCACGCAGGTCGTCCGTGTGGGGCTTGAAGGCAAGCCCCAGGAGTCCGATGGTGCGTCCTTTCAGAATCTTCAACTCGCCCAGCAGCTTTTCTCCTACCCTCTCCCGCTGCCGGTAGTTCACCTCGCGGGCGGCAGCGACGATCGGCATCGTCAGGTTGTATTCGGCGGCCGTCGCCACCAGCGCCGCCGTGTCCTTGCCAAAGCAGGACCCGCCCCAGCCAATACCAGGCTGAAGAAAGCGAGTACCGATCCGGGCGTCGAGACCGATGCCGCGGGCGACCTGCAGGATGTCCGCGCCGACTTTCTCCGCCAGACGGCCAATCTCATTGATGTAACTGATCTTCAAAGCGAGAAAGGCGTTTGCGGCGTACTTGATCAGCTCAGCCGAAGCGAGATCGGTGGAGACCAGGGGAACCGCTCCGAGGTCGTCCGGACGCGGAAGAAACGTCGGAGCCGCGAAGGTTTGGTCGAGGATCGGACGGTAGAGCGTGTACAGCACTTCCAGGGCGCGCGGCTCGTCTGCTCCGATGACGATGCGATCCGGATAAAGGCTGTCCTGGAGCGCCGATCCTTCTCGCAGGAATTCCGGGTTGGACGCCACGGCGAAGCAACCAGTCGACGCCCCGCCGTTTCTGCTTTCCAGAGACTCACGCACCAGGGCGCCGACCCAGTTGCCGCTGCCGATCGGCACCGTGGATTTATTGACAATCACCGTGAACTCGCCACTCAAGTGCTGCCCGACGCTCTGCGCGGCCGATCGAAGATACCGCAAGTCCGGGTTTCCGTTCTCAAGCGGCGGCGTGCCGACGGCGATGAACACGACGTCAGAGCCGGGTATCGCCTCTTCATAGCAGGTGCTGAATTTGAGATTCTCTCCCGATAGCTCCATCAAGCTATCGAGATGAGGCTCGTAGATGGGGATCCGGCCGCGCCGCAGGCACTCAATCTTCGCTTCGTCCAGGTCGAGACAGGTTACGGAATACCCGAGGTAGCTCAGGCAGACGCCGGTTGTCAGTCCAACGTATCCGGTCCCAATGATAGAAACCCGCATCGCTCCTCCCGCTGGCTTGTTCGACTAGCCTTTGATGACGCCCATCGGTCGCAATCGCGCCACTTTGCGCGCGAGACCTGCCTGATGCACGACCTCGATGACGTCATCGACATTCTTGTACGCTTCCGGAATCTCTTCCAGAATCCCGTCCCGTGTCTCGCTGCGGACGATAATGCCCTCCGACTCCAGCTTCTGCTGCACTTTTTTGGCGTCGTGTCCTTTGCGCGCCGCCGTCCTGCTCAAGAGACGTCCGGCTCCGTGACAGACACTGCCGAAGGTTTCCTTCATTGCGCCCGGAGCGCCTACGAGAATCCAGGATGCCGTACCCATACTCCCTGGGATCAGCACCGGCTGACCAATCTCGCGGTAAGCGTCCGGGATTTCCGGATTGCCGGGAGGGAAGGCCCTGGTGGCGCCCTTCCGGTGCACCAGAACATCCACCTGCCGTCCGTTCAGTTCATGGCGCTCCCGCTTGGCAATGTTGTGGGAAACGTCATAAAGGACGCTCAATTGGACGTCGTTCCCGAAAATTCGGCGGAAGGAGTCGCGGAGAAAGTGAACGATCGCCTGCCGGTTGGCCCAGGCGAAGTTGGCTGCGGCGCGCATGGCTCCCAAATAGGACTGCCCCTCTTCCGACTGAATCGGAACACAAGCAAGCTGGCGGTCCGGTAGCTGGATGTTGTACTTCTTCATCGCGGCTCCCATCTGGGCCAGGTAATCCGTGCAAACCTGATGGCCCAGACCGCGTGATCCGCAGTGCAGCAGCACAACCACCTGCCGCTCCTGAAGGTTCAAGACCTTTGCGGCTTGCGGGTGTTCAATCTTCTCGACGTACTGGATTTCGAGGAAGTGATTCCCGCTGCCGAGCGTGCCAAGCTGCGGCCGGCCGCGTTCTTTCGCCCGGCTCGACACTTTCCCGGGAAGCGCCTCGTCAAGCCGCCCCGTCTCTTCGGCGAACTCGACATCGTCCGGCTCTCCGTAGCCATGGGCGACCATCCAGTGTGCGCCCTGCGCGAGAATTTCATCCAGCTCGTCGAAGCTGATGTCAAGACGGCCGGTCCCGCCGGTGCCGCATGGCACATCCCGAAATACCTGGTTTACCAGCTCGCGCAGCCGGGGCCGGACATCGGACTCTTCGAGCGTGGTCCTCACAAACCGGACGCCGCAGTTAATATCGAAGCCCACGCCGCCCGGCGACACGACGCCCTCCTGCCAATCCGTGGCCGCCACACCGCCGATCGGGAATCCATACCCTTGATGAATGTCCGGCATGGCGAGGCTGGGGCCGACGATTCCAGGCAGCGTTGCAACGTTCATGGCTTGCTGTAGCGAGAGGTCGCGGCGAATCTGCTCCAGGAGGTTTTGATTCGCATACACGACGACGTCGGCCCGCATGCCCCGGCGCTCATCGCGATCGATGCGATAGCGCAGACCGTTTTCCGTGTGCAGTTGAATGCTCTCCACAGACTCTAGATATCCAGGAAGACCTGACAGTTCCAGTTCTTGTCGTCGCGCCAGACCCGCAACTGGTGCCACGTCACGCCCTTGACAACAATTTTGGTGCGGTGCTTTTTCGGATCCCTCGGTTCGCCCCAGGCTTCTGCTTTGATCCGGCCTCCGTCCGCTTCGTGGACTGCGAACCGGCACAGCGCGACTCGTTTTCCGTCGAGGTAGTACAACACTTCGCTAAGCCAGTTCACGAGGAGCGTTTCGGCATCTTCCCCGGAAACCTCGAGCTCGTAATGCTGTTTGGGTTCAATGTCGTTGAGCTCGACAGCAATGGAGACGAGCGCTTTGGCCGCCTCCTCCAGCATCTGAAGCTCAGTCTGGCCGGAGGCACGGAAGCCAATGTCCGCGGTATGTTCTACAACTTCAAACACCAGTGCCGCTTTCTTCCCCTGAGCTGGCTCGCCAATTCAAATTATAGCGGCGGAGCCGCTACACTGGCTTCATGGAGTTGAGGCAAATCGGCGTGGTGCGCTCGGCGATCAAGACCCGGAAAGAGATGCCGACGCTCGGCGCCCCCGCCGCCATCGAACTGCTGCCCGGCTTTGAGGCTGGTCTGCTCCGGTTCGAAAAGCACAGCCACATCTGGGTCCTCGCATGGCTGGATCAGGCTGAGCGCGACATACTTCAGGTGACCCCGCGCGGCGTCAGCGACCAAGGCCCGGAAGGATTGCACGGAGTGTTTGCGGTGCGCTCACCAGCCCGGCCAAACCCGATCGGTCTGACAGCTTGCCGCGTCAGGAACGTGGAGGGCCGGCTCATTCAGGTAGAGCGCCTCGACTTCATTGACGGAACGCCTGTCCTCGACTTGAAGCCCTACTTCGTCACGAGAGACGCGATCTTCTCGGCAGGAAACAGCCGGATCGGCCTTCCCGCAACGCGCGAAGCTCTTCAGGAATCCCTCTGGATCCAGGCGTGCAACTTTCACGGAGAGCAGTGCGCGGACCTGGCGCTCGGCGTCCGTATCGTAGAGGATTACCGTGTCCGGTTCCACGACATGGGGGAGCCGGAGCGCTGGCGGATCGCGGCGCCGGCATCAAGACTGTGCATGGTGGACGCGCTCATGGGCATGACGCGTACTTCACTCGGACGCGGTACGCTAAAGCTGCACGACACCGACTCCGTCAAATTCTTCCTCGAGGACGGGGTTGCTGAATACGCAATTTCCCTGGAAGCGCCGGGAGACCCTCAACTCGTGTTGAGGGCGCCAGAGAAGGTCTTGTGGGAATTCTGGACCTCCTCCACAACCAGTTAAATCCAGTGTTAAGCAGCCGCGTCGCTGGATTTCCGCTCCCGCCCCGGAACGAGTTCCGCAATCGATTTCACAACGCGTGTGGGCCGGAAGGGATATTCTTTCATTGACTCCAGAGTCGTAGAGCCCGTCAGCACCAGAATGCTTTGAAAGCCGAGATCCGTGGCTCCGCGAATGTCTGTTTCCATCGTGTCGCCGATCATAATGACTTCGTCCGTGCTCAGCCCGATGCGCTTGCGCGCTGCCCGCATCATGAACGGATTCGGCTTGCCGACGTGGTAGGCTTTCCTGCCGCTTGCCGCCTCTAACAGTGCGACGATTGCGCCACATCCAGGACGAGGTCCGGAATCCGTGGGGCACCAGGTATCCGCATTTGTTGAAATCAAACCAGAGCCGGCCGCAATGAAACGGTGCGCCTGTTCAAGGAGTTCGTAGTTCAGAATCCGCCCCTCTCCAACAATCACGTAGTCGGGCGACTCCCGGGTAATTGCATAACGCACTTCGTTGAGAGCATTCAGGAGACCGCCTTCCCCAATGACAAATGCTGTCCCGTTCGGCTTCTGCTTGTGCACAAATTCCGCGGTGGCCATCGCCGATGTATATACGTGCTCGACGGATGTCTCAATGGAGAACTTTTTCAGCTTTACGACAACGTCCAGCGGTGTATATGTGGAGTTATTTGTCAAAAACAGGTAAGGAATATCCCTCTCCTGCAAATAAGAAATAAACTCCGCGGCGCCAGGAATAGGCTCCGACCCGCGATAAATTACACCGTCCATGTCGATCAGGTAGCCGCACTTCATGCCTGTTACCAACCTACCTTTCAAAAATTACGGATGGATGAATATTCACGAAATTGTATTCAGCCAGGAAGTTTCTATGGCAAGACGGGATGCCGGAGCAACTTACACCGCTAGTGTATCATTTTTTGGGGCTGCATCTCGCAGCCCCTTTTTATAAAATCAGGAAATCCTCCCAAGATCCTGTGCGCGCACCTTGCGTCCCTGGCGGTAGGCGAGGTTGGCCATATGAGGTCCGGCGACGGCCTGCGCGGCGATTGCCAGCGTGCAATTCGGGGTCTGTCGCGACTTCACGCAATCGAGGAAGTTTTGCAGGTGCGGCTCCGGACCGTCCTTGTCCGGAACTTCCCGCACAGGAGCTTCCTTGACATTCTGCGACCATGGAGTGGGGCTCGCACCCGGATTTTCGTACAGCCGGTAACCGCGCCGGTTCATAACCATGGTCCCCTTCTCTCCGCGGAAGGTGATCCACCAGTCATGCTCGTAGGCGGACCGGTAGTTGAGAGTCCATGTGGCGATGAAATTCGGGTACTCAAACGCAGCGGAGAAGACATTCGGAACTTCTGCTCCGTTGGCTTCCACCACCATCCCTTGGCATGTCGCCGACAGAGGCGGACCGCTATCCGTCATCCACTGCACGACGTCCATCAGGTGCGTCCCCTGGTCCGTCATATTGCCGCCGGAGTAGTCCCAGAACCCGCGCCACCACCGGAACCGCTTCGGCTCTAATGGACGTTTCGGAGCAGAGCCGAGGAACAGATCCCAGTTCAGCTTTCCGGGAAGCGGGCTGTCATCGAGCGGGAGCTGGAAATGCCAGTTCCAGAATGCCTCCACCATGCTGATCCGCCCTAAGCCGCCCTCGCGAATGAACTCACGCGCATTGCGAATAAAGCTCATGCTGCGCCGCTGCATTCCGACCTGAACGATCTGCTTGGATTTCCGGCCCGCATCCACCATCAGTACGCTCTCTTCGAGCGTCAGCGACAGCGGCTTTTCGAGGTACACGTCCAAACCGTGATTGAGCGCATCCTGCAGCATCGGACAGTGATGATGATCGGGCGTCGCGATCATCACAAAATCCATGCCCTTCGCTGCGAGCATTTCCCGATAGTCGTCGTAGGTCCGGGCATCGGGAGACGTGCTCTTGGCCGTTTCCAGATTGGGCTGATACACATCACACAGCGCAACGCATCGCGCGCCTAGCTTATGAAACGTGTTCTTCAGCCAGCGGCCGCGATTTCCTACGCCGATTGCGCCAAACGCCAGGCGGTCGTTGGCTCCCCAAGCCGAGCGCGGCACAAAAAGAGGAGCCGCAACGGAGGCGCCCGTAATAAACTCGCGTCGATTCAAAGTATCCTCCAGCAGCTACGCGCACTAAGCGAGCATCTTTTTCACTACATTGCCGGCGACATCCGTCAACCGGAAGTCACGCCCCATGTGGCGATAGGTGAGCTTTGTATGATCGAAGCCCAGACAGTGCAGGATCGTCGCTTGCAAATCGTGCACATGGACCTTGTCTTGCGTAATGTGAAACCCGAGGTCGTCAGTGGCGCCGATTACCTGTCCGCCCTTGATGCCGCCGCCGGCAAGCCACATGGTGTAAGCGAGCGGATGATGGTCACGCCCTGCATTCTCAGCACTGCTGGTATCGCGGATCTCCACCATCGGAGTGCGGCCAAATTCCCCGCCCCAGACGATCAGCGTTGAATCGAGCAGGCCGCGCCTCTTCAGATCCTTGATCAGAGCGGCAGTAGGCTGATCGGTTGCATCACAGTTTTTCTTAAGGCTCTTGTTGAGGTTCGTGTGCTGGTCCCAGCTGGCATGCATCATCAGGATAAATCGCACGCCGCGCTCGACCATCCGGCGGGCGAGCAGACAGTTCGTGCCGAACTGCTTTGTCGCCTCGTTGTTGATGCCGTACATTTCGAGCGTCTCCGGCGATTCCTTCGAGAAGTCGAGCAGTTCGGGAGCTGACATCTGCATCCGGAACGCAAGTTCGTAGTTGGCGATGCGCGACGCAATCTCGAGGTCGCCGGTCCGCGTCAAGTGTTCCTGATTGAGATCCCGGAGCGCATCGAGCCCGGCTCGCTGAGTTTCCATGCTGACGCCTTCAGGGTTGGAGAGATAAAGGATCGGATCGCCGGAGCTTCGGAATAGTGTCCCCTGGTAGGTGGACGGCAGGAATCCGCTCGAGAAGTTGCTGGCCCCGCCGCTCGTTCCAACGCCGGACGCAAGCACGACAAATCCGGGCAAATTCTGGCTTTCACTGCCTAAGCCATAGGTTACCCACGCTCCGATTGTCGGCCGGCCGAACTGAGTGCTTCCGGTCATCAGGAGCAACTGGCCCGGATGGTGATTAAAGGCCTCGGTGTACATGGAGCGCACCAGACAGATATCGTCGGCGCAGGAAGCGATGTGCGGGATGTAGTCGGAGAACTCGATGCCGGACTGCCCGTGCGGTTTGAAGACTCGAGGGCTTGCAAGGACCTTTGCGTCCTTCTTGATGAAGGCCAGCTTCAGGTCCTTGGTCATCGACTCGGGCAAAGGTTTGCCGCTCCACTTCTCCAGCCCGGGCTTCGGATCGAAAAGATCCATCTGGCTCGGACCGCCCTCCATGAACATGAAGATGACGTTCTTTGCCTTGCCGGGGAAGTGAGGTTTCTTCGGAGCCAGCGGGCTGGCAACGCCGGAGACCTCGGCCGTGCGCCCTTCAATGCCCATGAGATGGGCGAGGGCAATGATCCCCAAGCCGCCGGCGCAATGCGTGAAGAAATGCCTCCGCGTTTGGAGACGCTGAAACTCCTTCAGATCCATGACCTATTCCCTCGTAATGAACTCGTCGGTGTTCAACAACACCCGGCTGATCCCCACCCATGCGGCCGCCTCCTCCGGGGCTATGCCCTCCGGCGGAACAGGCATCAACGCAACCACCTGCTTCGGGTCTCCTCGCAGGATGGAAAGCTGCTGATCCAGGTACTTGCCCAGCCGCTCCGCCTCCGTCGGTGAGGGAGGGCGTCCCAGAGCCGTTTCAAAGGCATAGCGAATCCGGTTTGTGAAGCCTTCACCGGCTCTATCGAGAATGCGCAATGCGAAGGCCTGAGCAGCCTCGAAGAAGACGGGATCATTCAGCAGATTCAGCGATTGGAGAGCCGTGTTGGATCGCGACCGCCGGCTGCAGGCAACATTCGAATCCGGAGCGTCGAAACTGATGAGCTGCGGATACGGAGTCGTGCGCTGGAAGTGGATGTACAGCCCGCGCCGATAACGCGCAGGGCCCTGGCTTTCTTCCCACTTGACGCTGTTCGCGTAGCCAAGCTCGGCCACGCCGGGAGGAAGCGGAGGCCGGACGCTGCGGCCACCGATTTCCGTATTCAGCAGCCCTGACACGAAAAGCGCGGAATCGCGGATCAGTTCCGCCTGCAGTCGCAGACGCGATTGACGGGCAAGAAGCGTGTTGTCCGGGTCTCGTTCCAGCAGATCCTTTCGGATTGCAGAGGACTGCCGGTACGTTGCCGAAGTAACGATCAACCGGTGCAGCTGCTTAAGACTCCATCCTCGCTCCATGAACTCAGCTGCGAGCCAGTCCAGCAGCTCGGGGTGCGAGGGGCGTTCCCCCTGCGTGCCAAAATCCTCGGAGGTTCGTACCAATCCCTTGCCGAAAAACTCCTGCCACGCGCGATTCACCGTGACGCGCGCGGTGAGAGGATTCTCGCGGGAGACAAGCCAGCGAGCCAGAGCCAGGCGGTCCGGCTTGCCGTTATGCTTCAGCGGGGGCAGCACAGCGGGTGTGCGAGGCTCTACCTCCAGACCTTTCTCCCGGTAGTCCCCCTTGATGGCAATGTAGGCTTTCGGAGCCGAAGGATTTTCCACCATGACGGGTGCAAGCGACAGGTGGGGAAAAGTCCGATTGAGCGCCGCTAACTCCTTTCGCAGTTCCTTCAGCTTTTCCAGCTTCTCTTTGTCGCGGTTTCGGGTCGGCCCGTAGGTGGAGATGAAGTAATCGGTGACGAGCTGCCGCTGATACCGATTCCGCTTCTCAGGACCCATGCGAATGAGCTTCTCGGCGTCATCCAGCATGGCCTTCATGGACGTGACCGCGAAATCCCACTCGACATCCTTGCCCGGATTGTCCAGCGCTGCGAGGACGAGCTTCTCCCATTCAGTCTGGAGAGCTGGCACTTCGTACTTTTCCAGAAGCTCCTGGCGCTTCCGATCGTATTCCGGTCTGGCCCTCAAGTAGGGTCCGATCTCGCCCGGCAACGGAGCTTCCATATACTGCTCGTCCGCGCTGTTCACAAAAGCGAGGAGCTCGTAATACTCCTTCTGGCTGATCGGATCGTACTTGTGGTTGTGACACTGGGCGCAGCCGACCGTCAGCCCCAGCCACACCGTGCCAATCGTATTTGTCCGATTCACCAGTTGCTCGAACCGCGCCTCGGCGCGATCGGTGCCCGCCTCGCGATTTGTGAGTGTATTGCGGTAGAAGCCGGTAGCCACGCGGTCGTCGACAGTGGCGCCGGGCAGTAGATCGCCGGCAAGCTGTGCGATGGTGAACTGGTCAAAGGGCATGTCGCTGTTCAGCGCCTGGATCACCCAGTGACGCCAGCGCCAGGCCCACGGGCGAGACTGATCCTTCTCGTATCCGTCGCTGTCCGCATAATGGGCCAGATCCAGCCAGTGGCGCGCCCATTTTTCGCCGTAGTGAGGCGAAGCGAGCAGGCGGTCCACCTGACGCTCCCACGCGTCCGGACGATTATCTGCAAGCCAGGCAGCCATCTCCTCTGGCGTTGGCGGCAGACCCGTCAGGTCAAGGCTAAGCCGCCGGAGCAGCGTTCTCCGGTCCGCTTCCGCCGACGGGGCAATCGACTCTGATTCAAGTTTCGAAAGAATGAAGCGGTCGATTGGATTCCGAACCCAGGAACTCTGTTTAACATCTGGAGGAGCCGGCTGAACGATTGGCTTGAAAGCCCAGTGCTGATTGACCGGTTTCGATTCTTTCGCTTTCCGAGACGCTGGCCAAATTGCGCCGCTGTCAATCCACGCGCGCAATTGATCGATCTCCGACGCGCTAAGCGGGGGACCTGACGGCGGCATCCTCACACCGTCTTTGGTGCTAACGACGCGTTGAATCAGTTTGCTCTCTTGACTTTTGCCTGGAATAATCACCGGACCCGCGTAGCTTCCCTTCAGAGCCGCTTCCCCGTCATCGAGACGCAAGCCATTCATCTGCTGCGCCGCGCCATGACACCCCGTGCAGCGCTTCTGAAAGATCGGTTCAATCTCACGAGCGAAATCAGTGCCGGTGCGGGCAGGTGGTCCGGACTGCTGCGCGGGACTGCCGTGGAGCCCCGCGACAACGATTGACAACAGAGTCAGGATTTGTAATCGTCCCCGCATTTCTCGCTCAACATCATACCTTCGCAAGCAGAGATGTGAAAGCCCCGGAACCCACGTATTTGCGCACCGGAAGAGCCTCATCTGCTGAGGCGCTCTCGCCGGAGAATGTCGCGCCAATTGAGCACAAGAACAACAACAAGACATTGTTGCGTTCCTGATCCGTGTTTCCGGCCGTCCGATTGACGCTGGCTTCATTACCACGTGGAGGCCTGGAACCTTTTGAAGGATCGGGGAGTTGCCTCAATTGTGAGATCGTTTGACGGCTTGACGGCCTGAAAGCAATCTACTAATCTCTAGTTAGGTAAGGGACTTTCATCGTGATGAAGATATCGGTCAAGGGCGAGTATGCACTGCAGGCTGTCTTTGATCTCGCCTTGCAGGAAGCGGGGCAGCCGGTGAAGATCGCCGATATCGCCCAGCGCCAAAAGATCCCGCAAAAATTCCTGGAGCTGATCCTTGCAGGCCTGAAACACGGTGGATTTGTTGAATCCAGACGAGGAGCGGAGGGAGGTTATCTGCTTGCCCGTCCTCCGGAAGCGATCACCGTCGGAGAGGTATTGCGCTATGTCGAGGGCACACGATCGGGGCGAGGGGCCAAACGACGTCCGGATAGCCCCTTTGCCGAGATGTGGAACCGGGTCGACCAGGCTGTGAGCGAGGTGATTGATCGCACCAACTTTGCCGAGCTGAAGCGAACGTGGCGTGAACGCCAGCACAGCTATGTGCCGAATTGGGAGATATAGACAGTGATATTTGAAGATAATTCGCTCAGTATTGGGCGCACTCCTCTCGTAAGGCTTAACCGCATCACGAACGGTGCACCGGTAACGATGCTTGCCAAGGTCGAGGGCCGCAACCCGGCTTTTTCGGTAAAGTGCCGGATCGGCGCTTCGATGATCTGGGACGCGGAGCAACGCGGCGTTCTGCGACCGGGCAAGGAGTTGATCGAACCGACCAGCGGCAACACAGGCATCGCGCTTGCCTTCGTCGCCGCCGCCCGCGGTTACCCGATCACTCTGACAATGCCGGAGACGATGTCGCTGGAGCGCCGCAAGGTGCTCAGGATTCTGGGCGCCAATCTCGTTTTGACGGAAGGGCCGGCAGGAATGAAAGGCTCCATTGCCAAAGCCGAGCAGATGGTGGCCGAGTACCCCGACCGGTACGTGATGCTCCAGCAGTTCAAGAACCCGGCCAATCCCGAGATCCACTTCCGGACGACCGGACCTGAGATTTGGGAGGATACGAACGGGGCGATCGATGTTCTCGTGGCGGGCATCGGCACGGGCGGCACCATCACCGGGGTGTCCCGCTACATCAAGAACGAGAAGAAGAAGAAAATCATATCGGTAGGCGTGGAACCCGCGACGAGCCCTGTCATCACACAGACGCTGCGGGGTGAGACTCCAACGCCAGGTCCGCATAAGATTCAAGGCATCGGGGCCGGTTTCATCCCCGACACATTGGATCTGTCCGTGGTAGACCGGGTTGAGCTGGTGACGAATGAGGAGGCCATCGAAACTGCACGCAGGCTTGCACGAGAAGAGGGCCTGCTTTGTGGGATTTCGTGCGGCGCCGCCGTAGCTGTCGCTTTGCGCCTAGCCCGCGAACCGGAGATGCGCGGCAAAACGATGGTCGTAGTTCTGCCCGACGCAGCGGAACGCTACCTCACTTCCGCGCTTTTCGAGGGCATGTTTAACGACTGATCGAAACAAAGAAGCGGGCGCTTTTGGGTGATTAGGGGAGAGCGCCCGCCAACGTAACGGGGATTTGACTGTAAATACGAAATTCGATAGCCGGAAGGTTACGCCTGCCCGAACAAATTTGAAAAAAATTCGCTGGCCCCGGATTTGGGTGTGGCGCCGTCAAGAGCAAATAAAAGGCGAAGAGCAGAAGCTGAGGCGCCACCTGCGGTTTACCCCTGCTTCGTGGCGAGCTCGGTAGCGTCGGCCGGCTGTCCGGACCTCCAGCCTTCGAGCGAGGCTTCCCGTTGGCGGGGCAAACTGACCGCGTTAAACCAGAACAACGCAATCTGCTCGGCCACACGGAACATCTCGTTCAAACCAATTGGTTTGTGCACGTAGCAGTTTGCGTGCAGATCGTAGGCTAGGGCCAGATCGGACTCAGCTTCCGACGAGGACAGAACGATAACGGGAATCCGGCGAGTACTGCTGTTCTGTTTGATCTCCCTCAGAATCTCATGCCCGCTCTTCCCTGGCAGATTAAGATCCAGCAAAACCAAGTCCGGGATTTTTCGATCCGTAGCTCCGCTCAAACTGCGAAGCGCTTGGTCTCCGTCGGAGGCGACGGTCATCGTGTAGGGAAAGCCGGCCTCCTTCAACGCCTGCTGCAACAGAAACGCATCTCCAGGATTGTCTTCAACAAGCAATAGATGTGGCGGTGTACGGGCTGCGCCACTTCTGGCCGAACCGTTACTTTCCCCCGTCGCGGCAACGGGGGATTGTTCCCCTTCGGGTGTTTCGTTTGCTAAGCCCGTAACCCGCGCTAGGGCGTCTCCCGGCAGCGGCTTCCGGGTTCCCCGTGTCATAAAGGGTCCTCCCTTAAGGACTCACACGCCTTAAAGCAAACGCTTTGCCACTTTCTTTCATAGTGAAACTCCCTTTCGTTGCAACGCAGTTGAAATGGCAAGAGCGGGTCGGTTCGCCACAGATTGCTGGCCGACAGTAAAGATTACAACGGGTACCGTAAAGAATGTTCACACCTGTGCACCTCGTGTTGGGTCCGACGCACATCGAACAGAGAGCGGGCAGTATACGAAACTCGGCATTTCGCGCCTCGCGCCTTCGACACGACAGGAGCCAAGGTCAAGTTCGCACCGCCATCGAGGGCAATTGGGTTGCAGAAACATTTGCGGTAGCTGGATCGACGCTAGGCTTGGCTGTCTAAGACGCGACCGCGTGACCAAATGTTTCTCACAAAGATTGTGATTGCGAAAAAGGGGCCCGGTTTGCCGCAAATCGCCTGATGAAATCATTCATCGCACAATCGTCTACAGTTGGCTTAGCGGTCTTGCTTCGGAACCGACATAAATGGAGTGGGTGGCAAGCTCTGAAGGAGGCAGACCGAGGATCCTCGGCTTCAAAACCACTAGCACATGGCTGTAATCTTTCCGCGATATGTTCGAGCGAAAGACAGGCCCAATGGCAGGCAGCGTCGAAAGCCCCGCCATTCCGCTGTAGCTCTTTGCGCTCGAGACGCTCAGCAATCCAGCCATCACGGCGAGTTCCCCTTCCTTGAGCCGCATACGGGAATTGAACTTCCTGGTCGAGATCACGGGGATCCCGTTGAGCATCGCACCCGTCAGGACCTTATACTCCGCCTCCACTTCTAGTGTGACCTCGCGATCGCCGTGTAGGAAGGGCGTGAGCTTTAAGACCACGCCGAGATCCTCAAAGGAGATCGTCGGGGGAGGTAGGCCGCGAAGATCACCCGGATCTGCTCCGGAATAAGCGGCTGTCACGATCGGGTATTTGTCGCCCACGTGCAGTGTGGCCGCCTTCCCTTCAAGGGTGCGGACCTCGGAGCGAATGATCGTGTCGGCGGAGGACTGCGTCATCAGCCCGAACAGGTCGGAGCTGGCAAGCCCTACGCCAAACAGCGTCCGGCCGCCGCCGAATGTCGCAAATCGAGTGAATCCGGCGGGAATAGATTTGACCTCGTTGCCAAAGTTGACGATGGGAAACAGCGTCTGGAGCCGGAGGCCGTAATCCAGCGCCGAGCTTCGATTGACAGCCAGAAACTCCACTTCAACGCTCACCTGCCCGCTGTAGCCCAGAAGCTGTTCCATCAGAAGCTGGGCCGGATAGACTTTGGAGAGCCGGTCGCGCACAAGAATCAGCCGCTGATCGCTGTCCACAACGAGGCGCTGAATCTCCATCAATTGCTGGACTGAGCGCGCCAGCTCCTGCGCCTCCTGAATCGTGACTGGTCCGGGAATGGGTATCAGAACGGCTGCGGTGGGTTCCACCTCCTGCCGCTTCTGCGGTGTATCTTTGACGACCAGCGCCAGGCGATCCCCGATGGGGACGAGAAACGACGATGTGGACGCCTCGAGCGCGTGCAACGCCTCCCGGTAGTTGACGTTTTCCATCCGAAAGCGGATGAGAGGACCTGCCGCCGGATAGTCGCCGTCGAAGACCGCGTCCAGTCCGTAGGCGCGTAAGACCTCCTCAAACAACTGACGGGCAGTAGCCCTGAGGTCAAAGGATTTGAGTTCCGGGGCCCCTTTCAGCTCCCTGGGCGGCTGAGGCTGGCGGGCCTGCTCAATTTCCTCGCGCGGTATCCGCTCCACAGGCGCGGGCGCCCCATCCTCGAGCGCCTCTTCCAGGGCGGGCACGCGGAGGTGTGGAAGCGCCTTTGGGCGGATTGCGTTGCTGAACGCGCGGTACTTCTCATTCCCGGGATCTTTGGCAACTGCTTGAGAGTAAAGCAGAAATGCACGCGCAGCATCGCCTTGCTTCTCAGCCTTCCGGCCATAGGCAAAGAGCTGCTTCGCGCTCTGTGCTGAGACGGGCAGAGCTGTCAGAATGATCAACAGGAACGGGAACACAGAGTACAGTTGACGAAATAACTACGCTAAGCGTGCAAACGTGTTGCAGGGAAAAGCAGGTAGAGGGATCAGCACCTGCGTTTCGCCCCAGTCAAGCCCGGTTTCCCTTGCACACCCGCGGGCGCTTCCGCGTCTAGGAAGCAGGACGCATGCACTCGGCGAAACTGTGGTGTGCCCTTTTCCTGCTAGCTTCCGCGCTCGCGCCGCAAAATCCGCCTCCCTCCTCCGGGCCGCCAGCCGGATTCGTTCGGCCTCCTCGCGATCCCTCGATCGTTGAAGGCGTGGTGGTCCACGACCTGACCGGGCAGCCTCTGAGCCGGACTCGCGTGATGCTGCAGCGTCTCGACAACAAGCGGTCCGTTGCGACCATCACTGACAATGATGGCAATTTCCGGTTTCGCGGGCTCGATGCCGGCTTCTACTCCTTCTCGGCCGAGCGGGAAGGTTTTCTGAAGCTGAACCACGTCATCCAAGACGGGCGATTGCGCCAGTCGTTGCTGCTATGGCAGCCCGGACAGCGCATTTCCGGACTGATGGCGCGACTGCGCCCTGCAGGCGTGATTGCGGGAAAGGTGAGACACCCCGACGGAGAACCAGCGATTGGCGTGGGAGTTCAGGCGTTTCGGGAATATTACGTGCGGGGCCGCAAAGCGTACACCCCGGCAGGTTCCGCCATTACGAATGATCTCGGCGAATACCGCATCCACTCGCTCAGGCCTGGCACCTACTACGTGGCAGCGCTCCATCAGCCGCCCGAACCGATGGAAGGCGTAGAGGAACAGATGCCGGATCTGCCTCACACGGTCAGCACCTTTTACTCCTCCGGAACGAACCTCGCCAATGCCATACCGTTGCGGATTACCGCTGAATCTCAAGTGACGACAGCAGACATTGCTCTCCAGCAGGAGCGAACCGTATCGATTCGCGGAGAAGTACTCGATGGAACCACAAATGAGCGGATGATGGCCCCTACGATTTCGCTTCGCTGGCCCGACCTGTACGAAGCGGGTTCCGTTCCGGTCCCGGCGCGTATCCGCATCTCAGAGGGCAGGTTTGAAATCTCAGGCGTCACTCCGGGCAGGTACTGGCTTGTAGCCGAGGGGAGCCGCAACAACCAAAGGCTTTCCGTCCGGCAGCCGATCACGGTGGGACGGTCGTCCATCGAGGATCTCGTCGTGAATCTCACGCCCGAGCGCGAAATTACCGGCCGTGTGCGTTTCGAGGAGGACATTGATTACGGCATGAACACGATGCGGGTGCTCCTCGAGCCGCGTTCAGAAACAGCCACGCGCACATCCGCGCAAATACAGCAGGACGGCTCGTTCTCCGCAAGAGTGATGCCGGACGAAACCTACGACATCTTTGTCGACAACCATCCCAGCACTTCCTACCTCAAGTCCGCCCAATCTGGAAGCACGGATCTGCTCACGAACGGGTTACAGGTGGGCAGAACCGAAGTGGTTCCGCCGATTGAACTGGTGCTTGCTACGAGAGCTGCGACGGTTTCCGGCAACGTCCTCAGCAACGGCGGTCCCGTTGCGGGAGCAACGGTAGTTCTTCTGCCGCAGTCGATGACTGGGCGCGTGCAGGGGATTACCGCAACGGTCGCGAGCGATGCGGGCAGCTACGAGTTTCGCGGTGTTGCCCCTGGGCAATACATCGTGTTTGCCTGGCTCACGGAAATTCCCTGCGAGCCCTTCAGCCCGGAGGCAGCGGCCGAGTGCGCGCCTTTCGGCCGCGCTATTGCCGTGAGGGGCGGCGACGTCGGCGGCGTGGATGTCGTCGTCAGCCGTTAAGAGAGCGCGAGGCTTCCTCCACGCTGTCAAAGAAAGGGAATACCGTATCAAGACGCGTTACTCGGAAGCCGTCGCGAACCTGGCCGGAGGCCCCGGCCATCAGCAGCTTTCCGCCGGAACGCTGAATTGCGTTGAAGCTCGCAATGAACCGCCCGATCCCAGTGCTGTCGATATGTGTAACGCCTGATAAGTCCACAATGATGGTTCTCTTGCCCTCAGCCACCCAGCGTTCGATCAACTGCGGAATCGGTTCGCTTTCCTGCCCCAGCATTAACCGGCCGGCAAGTTTCAGCACAACGACACCTGGCGCAATCTCTGTATGGCTAACGTTCAGCACTCAGAACCCAGCCCTCCAGGCAGCGAGGAAACAGACATATGTAAACGGCATTACAGCTTCTATGGTAGCGTGCTGAAAGGATGGGCGAACTCGAGGGGAATCGCGGTTACCGTGATGCGCCCCTGAAAGCAGAGATCCACGTCCGAACCGGACCGCCGCTCCCGGCCATGGTAGTCCCCTTCATAGATGAAGACGCTGCCTTCCTTGCGGTAGCGCACATGAAGCGGTGAAGGATCCAGAGGGCAGAAGCTGATATCCTCTGCTTCCGCGCAATAGGGCAGGTTGACGTTCCAATAGAACCCGGAGGGTAGTTCGCGCTCCAGAAGCATCCGTAGGACGCGACTCGCGTTCACTGCCGCAGCGGCCCAGTCCACTTCGCCGCCTCGTGCAATGTAATGCGAAATTGCGATCGCGCGGCGTCCCAGGAGCGCAGCTTCGCGAGCGGCCGCTACGGTGCCCGACATGTAGACGTCTGCGCCGAGATTGCCGCCATGATTGATCCCCGAGATCACCCAATCTGCATCAGGAGCCAGGCAAGTCAGGGCAAGACGCGAGCAATCCGCTGGTGTACCATCGACACGGTAGGCAGACGGAGACTGCTGCGCCACAGGGATTGGAACTCCCGTTGTGACACGATGCCCGAGCGCCGAGTGAGGCTCACCCGGCGCAACGATCACCGTTTCGCCAAAGCCGCGGCAGACTTCGGCGAGCGTAGCAAGACCTTGGGCGTCGATGCCGTCGTCGTTCGTAACGACAATTTTCATGCCTAGTTATCGGAGAGGCGGCGAATCAGCGGAAGCGGGCGCGAAAAGCCCTCCTTTTGTTCGATGCGCGCCTCAGGCCTCGAGTTGCGGCCGTCCCGGCGCGGGCCAGTCAAGGTGAAAGAACTTGCCGCGCGGCTGGTCAACGCGCTCATACGTGTGTGCTCCGAAGTAATCGCGCTGTGCCTGAATGAGATTCGCAGGCAGGCGTTCGGAACGATACGAATCGTAGTATGCGAGCGCGGAGAAGAAGCTGGGTGCTGGAATCCCCGCTTCGGCCGCTGTTGCAATCACCCGCCGCCAGTTGTTCTGTGCGCGATCAATTTCGCCCTTGAAGTAGGGATCGAGCAGCAGGTTCGTCAGCTCGGGGTTCCGCTCGTAGGCTTCCGTAATCTTTTGAAGGAAGCGGGCTCGAATGATGCAGCCGCCGCGCCAGATCTTCGCAATCTCTCCAAAGTTCAGCTTCCAGCCGTACTCTTCCTGAGCCGCGCGCATCAATTGAAATCCTTGCGCATAGGCGCAGATCTTGGAGCAGTAGAGCGCGTCGTGGATGGCGTTGATGAACTCCTGCTTATCGCCGCTGAACGCCGGCGCAGGCCCGGACAGCACCTTTGACGCCGCCGTTCGCTCCTCCTTCGCAGCGCTGAGGTAGCGGGCAAAGACGGCTTCGGCGATCGTCGGGGCCGGCACTCCCATATCGAGCGCGTTTGCCGACGTCCACTTACCCGTTCCCTTCTGGCCCGCGGCATCGAGCACGACATCGACGAACGGCTGATTTGTGACAGGATCCTTTTGCTTGAGAATGTCAGCCGTGATCTCGATCAGGAATGAATCGAGCACACCCTGATTCCACGCGCTGAAGATGGAGCTCATCTCCTCCGCGCTAAGGCCCAGGAACCGCTTCATCAGAGCGTAGGCCTCCGAAATCATCTGCATGTCGGCATACTCGATGCCGTTATGCACCATCTTCACGTAATGCCCGGCTCCATCCGGACCAATATAGGTCGCGCACGGAACGCCGCCCTGTACCGGTTTTCCAGGCTTGCCGCCCAGGATCGGCTTACCGGTCGCCGGATCGACCTTTGCCGCGATTGCCGTAAGGATCGGCTCCAGTTCCCGATAGGCCTCGTAGGCGCCTCCAGGCATCAGCGACGGGCCGAATCGAGCGCCTTCCTCTCCTCCGGAAACGCCGCATCCGACGAACCGGATTCCTTTCTCCGCCAGTTCCCGTTCGCGCCGGCTCGTGTCAGTCCATAACGCATTACCGCCGTCGATCACAATGTCGCCAGGCTCGAGATGAGGGACCAAGGAATTGATGACGGAGTCCGTTGCAGTTCCGGCCTTGACGAGAATGATGATCTTTCTAGGGCGCTTCAGAGACTTTGCGAGGTCCTCCACGGAATGCACGCCAACGAGCCCGCCCGGTGTTTCGTGCTGCTCGGCGATGAATTTGTCCGTTACCGATGTTGTGCGGTTATAAACAGTGACGCGAAATCCGTGGTCGGCAATATTCAACGCTAGATTCTGGCCCATTACCGCAAGACCAACGAGACCGATATCAGAAAGGGTTTCCGGCATAAGAATAAGAACAGCTTTTATCGTATCATCCGATGGGCTGGATTCCCGCGCAGCCAGCAATGGCGGCTTATAGGATCCGGATCGTATCGCTCAGCGGCGGTCCGTCTCCCGGCGTTCTCTTTACAGCAGCAGCGGCATGCTCTTCCACGGCGTCTCCTTCGCCGGGAGCAAGGAACAGATTGCTCTCCAAGCCATGCTGCTTCGTGTAGAGTTCCCAGTACCGCCCGCGGGCAGTGTAGAGCTCTTGATGCGTGCCTCGCTCGATGATTCGCCCTCCCTCGACCACCAGAATCTGGTCGGCTCGCCGGATCGTCGAGAGGCGGTGCGCGATGACGAAAGTCGTACGTCCTTGCATCAGGAATGCCAGCCCCTGCTGAATGAGGGCTTCCGATTCGGAATCGAGGCTGGAGGTTGCCTCGTCCAGGATGAGGATACGAGGATCGGCAAGGATCGCTCTGGCAATGGAAATTCTCTGCCGCTGCCCTCCGGAAAGCTTCACTCCGCGCTCGCCGACAATTGTGTCATACCCCTTCTCGAACCCCAGCGCGAACTCGTCAACGCGGGCGATACAGCATGCTTCAAGGAACTGCTCCTCGGAGGCAGAGGGGCGAGAGAACATGACGTTCTCCCGAATCGTGCCGTCGAACAGGAAGGATTCCTGAAGCACAACGCCGAGCAGTGTGCGATAAGAGGAAAGCTTCACCGTCGACAGGTCGTAGCCATCGACAAAAACCGTGCCCGAATCCGGCGTATAGAAGGCCGCGATGAGACCAATGATCGTGGACTTACCGGATCCGGAAGATCCGACAAGGGCAGTAACCGTTCCCGGACGAGCTTCAAACGAAATTTCGTGAAGGATGGTCTTCCCCTTTTCGTAGCTGAACGAAACGTTCTCAAACCTCACGTATCCTTGGATCCCGCTTGCCGGTAAGGCAACAGTACGTCTGGGATCGTCGTCTTCCGGCCGTTCGCGAAGGACTTCGCGCGTTCGTTCCAGCCCTGCCACGGCTTCCGTTAGCTGTGTCCCGATCCCCACAATCTGGAACACTGGAGCCACCAGAAACCCGAGAAACAGAGTGAAAGTGACAAACCCTCCGAGCGTCAGCTTGCCATCGAGAATTTGTTGCGCCCCTACAAACATCACCAGAGCGCCAACGCCTCCGGTAACAAGGGCCGCGGCGACGTTAAGCAGCGAAACGCCCGTCAGCGAGCGAAGGACGTTGTCCAGCAGACGCTGTACACCTGCTGCGAAGACTTCTTCCTCCCGCACCTCGGCGTGATAGCCCTTCACCACGCGCACGCCTCCCAGCGATTCGGTCAGCCGC
>CALGAR010000145.1 GCA_937959285.1 uncultured Bryobacterales bacterium | reverse complement strand
GCCAAGGGCAAATCGGCGTTTCTCTCGCGGCATGGTCCCTCAGCGCGAGTTTCTTCCAGGGCGGCTGGAAGCTGCTCGACTTACCGGGTATCATGCGCGAGCGTTTGGGGCTCGAAGGGTTGGAGCACGTCAACCAGTTCTTCGAGAATCCAACACTCAATTACCTGCAGAAGTTGAAGCGCGCGTGCTCCGACAACGGCATCAAGCAGTATCTCCTGATGGTCGACCATGAAGGCTCCACCGCAGCCATCGATCCCAAAGAGCGGAAGCAGGCGGAGGTGGCGCATCGGAAGTGGATCGACATCGCGTGCTTCTTAGGGTGCCGGTATGTCCGCTGCAACCTTTACGGCGGCGCGGAGAACTGGAAGGAAGACCGCGATCTCACCAAGCGCGGAGCCGAAACGTTCCGCAACCTGCTCGAGTACGCAAAGGGAAGCGGAATCCAGATCCTCGTGGAGAACCACGGCCGGGCCTCCTCCGACCCCGATGTGTTGGTGGATCTCGTCAAAAAGGTCAATCACCCTGATTTTGGGCTGCTTGTCGATCTGGGCAACTGGAATCGCGGCGATGATCGGTATGCTGCCGTGAAGAAGATTCTTCCTTACGGCAGGGGCCTCTCGGTGAAGGGCACCTGGGGTAGCAATCTCGATCCCGCCTTCGATATGGAGAAGCTGCTGCGAGTGGCGCTCGAGGGCGGATACAAGGGCTGGTGGGGCATCGAAGTCTCCCAACGCCGCGAGCGGAATGCTCCGCCGCTGAGCGGCAAGGAGCTGCTCGAACGCGAAGTGCAGACAGTGCGCGAGGTGAAGGCGATCGTGGAGCGCGTAGTCTTCGGAAAGCCATAAAGGAGGCGAGATGACGCGAAGAGAATTCACCGGGGCTGCAGCGGCGTTTACTATCGTCCCGAGACACGTGCTCGGAGCCGGACAGGTGGCGCCGAGCGACAAGATCAACCTGGCGTGCATCGGCATGGGGCGGCAGGGCATGGCGGTAATGATGGAGTTGCTCACCCGGCCGGACGTTCAAGTGGTGGCGGTATGCGATGTGAATCGCGGCAGCAAGGACTACGCCGAGTACGGCCGCAATGCAATGCTGACCGCGGCACGCCGGCTGCTCGGGCGCGGCTATGAGAATTGGGCGGAGGATCTCGCGTCGCCGGGCGAGGTGTGGTTGACGCACGAATTCAAAACCAGCCTCGGCATGGGAGGACGCGAACCGGCGCAGCGGCTGGTCAATGCCTACTACGGCCGTTCTCGCCGGAGCGGCAACTACAAGGGATGCCAGGCGTACGCAGACTTTCGCGAGCTGCTCGAAAAGGAAAAGGGTGTGGACGCCGTGTATGTGGCGACACCCGATCACTGGCACGCTCCGATTGCGATTGCGGCCATGCGCAAGCGAAAGCATGTGCTCGGGCAGAAACCGATGGCGCATTCCGTCGGCGAGGCGCGCCGGATGGCAGCGGTGGCCCGGGAAATGAAGGTTGCCACTTCAGTCACGGTGAACAATCCGACCAGCGAGGCCACAAAGCGCATCATCGAATGGCTCCGGGGAGGCGCCATCGGCAAAGTGCGCGAGGTACACAACTGGTCAAGCCGGCCCTTCTGGCCGCAGGGTGTCGAGCGCCCGAAGGATTCGATGCCTGTCCCTGAGGGACTGGATTGGGACCTCTGGCTCGGACCGGCTCCGTTCCGTCCTTTCCATAAAACCTATCTGCCGTTTGTCTGGCGAGGCTGGTACGACTTCGGCTGTGGCTCCTTCGGCGACATGGGCTGCTACAGCTTTGCAGGGCTGTTCCGAATCCTCGATCTCACGCCGCCAACCGTTGTCGAGTCGAGCACAAGCGAGGCTTTCCCGGAGACCTATCCAAAGGCTTCCATGGTTCACATGACATTCCCTGCAAAGGGCGACCGCCCGGCGCTGAAGCTTACGTGGTACGACGGGGGGCTGCGGCCGCCCCGGCCGGAAGGGCTATCGGCGGACGATCAGCGGTTCTTTGCTCACCGAGGCGAGGGCATTCTGTATGTCGGCGACAAGGGCATGCTGCTCGCGGGCTTCAACGGAGACAGCCCGCGCCTGGTGCCTGCATCAGACCGGTTCGTTGCCCCGCCGAGGAGGCGTCAGGAAGCCGGTCCCGACGGGGCCATCACCCAATGGCTCGAAGCATGCAAGGGAGGTAAGGAACCGGCGGCAAGCTTTCCCGCACTCGCTGCATCGACAGAGGCATTTCTGCTCGGCTGCATTGCGCAAAGGATGCCCGGACAGCGGCTGGAATGGGATACCAACGCGATGAAAGTGACGAGCGTGGCTTCCGCGAACCAGTACGTTGACCCGGAATATCGCGGAAACTGGCCGCGCGGATAGAAGAATCGCCTGCGCTTCTTAACTGGGCCGCCTGACAAGATCCGACCTCTTGTGCCCGGCAGCTACCGAAGGTTTGGCCTTCGCACTGACGCCGGGGCTTGGGCAAGCGCGTCTTCGAGAGCCTTGCGGAATGTCTCGTTTGACGGTTCCTGGCGGACGGCAGTTCGCAGCTCCTCCAAGCCGCGCTCCCATTGCCCGAGGCGGAGCAATGCGACCGCGTAATTGACCCGGATTCCGGCGTGCTCCGGATTCAGTTCCAAGGCTGCGCGGTACTTTTCAACCGCTGCGGCGAGGTTACCTTTCTTTTCCAGCTCCGCGCCTTCATTATTCAACCGCACGGCCGCCAAGGCCGTCTGGCTGGCCCGGTCGCGCTTGCGAAAGATTTCGGCGAGCTGAGCCTTCACGCGATCCGCCTTTTCCGTCTCGCCGATCTCGCGCAAAGCGAGCTGCAAACTGTTCAGTGCCGTCTGATTGTCAGGACTCAGCCGCACCGCGCGCTCCAGATGCGTCACGGCCTCCTGAGGCTTGCCAAGCTGCAGGTACAGGGATCCGAGCCGCGTTTGTGCGACTGCGCCATCCGGATTGAGCTGCACGGCGCGCTGCAGTGCGGCAAGCGCTCCTTTATCGTCGCCCAGATTTTCCCGAACCTGTCCCAGGTCCGACCACGCCTCCGGAAAAGCCGGCCGAAGCGTCACCGCGCGCCGCAGTTGTGTCTCCGCTTTCTCTAGCTCGCCGGACTCTGTGTGCACTCTCGCTCGCAGGTACCGCGCGTAGGCCGCATCTTCCTTATCACCGAACAGGCGAATGGCGCGATCGAGCTGCTCTGCGGCTCCGGCAAGATCTCCCAGCTGCAGCAGCGCCAGACCCAGATTCTCCCGTGCCTGTGCAAACTGCGGGTCGAGTTCGACCGCTTTGCGGAATGAGTCCCGTGCTCCGGCGATATCGCCTGCATCGGTGAGGGCCTCGCCAAGGGCGTTGTGCGCCATGGCGGCCTTTGGCTGCAAACGCACTCCCTCGCGCAGATGCGCGATCGCCTCCGCTGTCTCTCCGGCTTCCGCCAGGATGCTCCCGAGCAGCAGACGCGCCTCCGCATTGGCCGGATGTTTGCCGATCTCGGCGCGGAGTAAGGCAACGGCTTCCGATCGTTTATCCTGAGCCAGCAGGTCCCATGCCTGTTCCACCGCGGGCTTTTGCGCGCACAAAAGACCCATCAGAAGTGCTGCGAGCAGCGCGCTTGCCCCTGCCGTTCTCAAGCGGTCATGACCTCCGCCACGTTTGCTGTTCGATAATGCCCGCGCCTTCTTTGATATGAATCAGGCGGTCCACGCCGACATTGGTGAACTTCTCAACCGTTCCAGCTGGCCAGCGCACCTCGATATCGACGGAAGTCGACGCACCCAAACCGAAGTGCAAGCGACGGTCATTCACGGAAAGATAGGACGACTGGGCCATCACTTCCTGAGCCTGAATCCGGTCTCCATAACGCGCTGTGACACGCGCACCGATCGCGCTCCGGTTCGATTTGACACCCGTAAGTTTTACCTTAATCCAGTGATGGCCGCTCGTGACGTCGTTTCGCAGAAGGGAGGGCGGCTCGTTTTGATTGACAACGACGATGTCTACGTCTCCGTCGTTATCGAAGTCCCCGAAAGCGCAGCCGCGGCTGCAATGCGGGACTTCCAGATCGGGCCCGGCGACCCCAATCAACTGCTCAAACTTACCTTGGCCGAGGTTGCGAAAGAGCACTCGCGGCGCCTTATATAGCGAGCGAGGCAGCTTCTTATCCACTTCCGGGTAGATGTGGCCCGTGACCCAAAAGACGTCAGGCGCGCCGTCGTTGTCGAAGTCGGCGGCTCCCACGCCCCAGCTCACGTAACGCGTCTCGACACCGAGCCCCGACCGCATGGCCATTTCGCGGAAACTGCCCTTGCCATTGCTCAAGTAGAGCGCGACCGTGTCGTCCTCGAAGTGCGTCTTGAGGATTCCAAGGCTGCCGTCAAGCTGGAAATCGGCGACTGCAAGCCCCATGCCCGCCTGTTCCATTCCGTCCTCGCTTAGCGCCGCGCCGCGTTCGAGCGCCTCTTCTGTAAACGTGCCGTCGTGGTTGTTGCGAAACAGCAGGCTCGGCGTAGAGTCGCAGGCCACATAGATGTCGGGCCAGCCGTCGTTGTCGAAATCCGCCGCGACCGCTGTCAGCCCGAAGCCGCCTTCCACCTTGCCGATACGTGAAGCTTCCGTCACATCGGTAAAGGTGCCGTCGCCATTGTTGCGGTAGAGCGAGTGGCATCCATAGGGCAGGCCCCGGGGACCGCAATTGACCAGAATGCCCTTGTAGTTGCAGCTTCCGCTGCTGCCAGCGCGCGGAACGGCGGCATAGTCGAACACGAGGTAGTTGGCTACGAAGAGATCGAGGTTGCCGTCGCGGTCGTAATCGACGAACGTACAGCCGGATCCAAAGCGTGGTGTGTCAGACCAGAGCTTCGCTTCCTTTGTGACGTCCGTAAAGGTGCCGTCGCCGTTGTTGCGATAGAGGACGTTCTGGCCGTAGTAGGTGATAAACAGATCCTCGAACCCGTCGTTGTTGTAGTCGCCGATGGTGACGCCGTACGCGTAGCCGGTGCGGAAGAGCCCGGCCTTTTCCGTTACGTCCGTGAACGTGCCATCGCGATTGTTTTTGTAGAGGCGGTTCGATGCCGTGGCGGGCGGATCGCCGAAACGCGATCCGGAGAGCACAAGGATATCCAGCCAGCCGTCGTTATCGAAGTCAAAAAACGCTACGCCGCAGCTCATCGCTTCGATGATGTAGTCGCAGCGATCGGAGTGGCCGGCGATCACAGGGTGCTTCAACCCGGCCTTGATGGCTACGTCCGTGAAGCGTGAGTGAAAAGGAAGTCCGGACGGGGCTGCGCGGCGTGCTGGCTTTACGCTCCTCGAGGCCATTCCGCTGCCTTGCGAGATGATTTGCTGTGCAAGCAGAGGAGACCCGAGCAAGGCGAATACCGCGCGCCGTGTGAAGGAAGCCATAAGGATGAGGATAAAACGGAAGCGGCGGGATCCGGGCTGGATCCCGCCGTGGAGCAGTTTGAGGGGTAATGGCCGACAGGGCAGCCCGGCTCAAAAACGTATCTTGAGCCCTAGCTCCACCTGCCTGCCGGTGATGTTGCCCAGCTCCTGGTTCTGCGCGCCGAAGCTGGATGACGGCGTTCCCTGGAACAGCGCGGTACCGAACTGGGAGCTGTTGATGTCCGTGTTTGGACCCGCACGGTTCAGTCTGTTCGTCGCGTTGTAGGCCGCCATCTTGAGCTCCACACGGACTCCCTCAGTGACGGCGAAATCCTTGGTCAAGGTCGCGTCAAGCTGTGAGAACTTCGGACCCGTCAGGCAATCGTACTGCAAGGGGTTCGTGCGGAGTACGTACGTGTTCGCGGGCAGCCTCGAAAACACGTCCGTGTTGAACCAGCGTTGCGGGGTCGGGTTATCAAGACATGGATTTCCGTTCACGATCAGGTTGCCGAAGCGGATGAAGGCGCCCGTCGAGAACGTCCAGACGCCCGCAAGCTTCCAGCCGCCGATCGCAGCATCGAGCGCGCGCGGTGCGTCGTTCAGGAACGGACGTCCCTTCCCAAACGGCAAATCCCAGGTGCCAGCCGCCGTAATGCGATGCCGCGGCTGGTTGCTGTCCTGCCAGCGAAGCGTGCCGGAGAAGTAATCAAGGTCGTTGAATGTGTTGATCTGCAGTTTCTCACGGATGTACACGTAAGCAAACAGGAAGTTGTAGCCCTTGCTGTACATCTTCTGCGCTTTCAGTTCAAGCGAATGATACCGCTCCCGCGCGCCAAGGGTGCCGATCTGATAGAGCGGGCCATAGTGCGGGTACGGCCTGAGCAGCGAGCCGAGCGAAACCTGCCTTTGGTTCCTCAACTGCCCGGGCATCAGCTCCGGCGTCAAGTAGTTGTAAAACGGATTGTCGACCGGCTGGTTCAGCGTATTCTGATACTCGACGCGAAGCCGCGGATCGACCTCGTTGAGCGCCTTCGTGTAGTGCTGGTTGCCGAAGTTCATGAACCAGGTAACGGAGGCGACGATTTCACCAGGAAATTGATGCTGGATGTTGAAGTTGATCCGGTCGTTCCGCTGTCGTTTCAGGTCCGTCGGATACCAGAACATACCTGAGGTCTGACCGCGGCCGACATTGGTGCCCGCAGCCTTGCCGTTGATCGGAAGCAGCGGGTTGCTGTTTGCGGGGAACGGGTCGGAGAACCGCGCCTGCGGCACGCCGTCAATGAGCGGCGCCGGATTCTGGAAGCCAGTGACGCCGAAGTACGGCGGCGACAGGAATCCGATGGTCTCAAATCCGCTGATCGGCGGAGTGATGACACCGAGCTCCATGGGCGTGATGTAGCGTGCATAACCGGCTCGGAACGCCGTTCTGTCGCTGATCCGGATCGCGATGCCTGCACGGGGTTGAAGCGCGAATTTTTGCGGATCCCACATGCCGCCCGGGTTGCCGTTGCCGGTCCACTGGTAAAGGCCGTTCCATTTGAAATAGTTGCTGCCCACAATGGCGAGCGCCTGTGCAGGCATCTGAGGCGGAGCGGCGTTCATTTCAGGGATCGGCGCGGAGAGGTCTACGCCTCGGGCGAAGTTACGGGCAGGATCGTAAAAGGCCGTTTCGTACTCATTCCGGAGTCCGAGGTTGAGCGTGATGTTGCGGTTGAGTTTCCAGTCATCCTGGAAGAACATGCCCCAGTACTTGATGTGGGGATCGGGAGCCGGGCCGCCGATCATCTGCGTGGCGCCGGGATCCATCGCACCGAGCAGGAATGACGCGACCCCGCTTCCTGTATCGAGGGTATTGGGGTTCACGGGAGTGTTCGCAGTCAAGCTCGCCGGGAAGTTGAACCGCGACGTATTGGACACGAAGCTGAGTCCGTAGCTTCGGCGGTACTCGACGCCGGCTTTCAGGTAGTGCGAGCCGCGCTGCTGCGAAATCTTGGCGTTGATCGCCTCGCCTTTCGGTTCCTGGTTCCAATAGAAACCACCGCCGCCGAATGCGCTGCCGCCGATGTCGAGATTCGGAAAGTAGAGAGGAACTCCAGGGGAGGCATCGTGGAACGCCTGGTACCAGTCGTTGCCCGGCCAGATGTTGGCCCATCCACCCTTGGGCATCGGCTTCGACACGTAGGCATCCACAACCTTGTGCCAGTCGCCGTGGAAGTTGACTACGGTTGTGGGGTTTACCGTCCAGACGGCGTCTCCCGAAATCTGCGTTGCTTCCCGGAGCGTGCCCGTCGGTACGAACAGTTGGGACTTGTTGGGCGTAGGATCGTTCTGCAGATCCTTCGTGTGGTACCGGCCAATGCGGCCGTAGACTCTCCAGTTGTCGTTCACGTTGTAGTCGACGCGCTCGGAGAAGTTGTAATAGTTATACGTCTGGAAGAAGCCGAC
>CALGAR010000144.1 GCA_937959285.1 uncultured Bryobacterales bacterium | reverse complement strand
GTGAGGATGCCGTCGCTGGTGTTCGGCGAGTTCAGGCCCTGGATGTTGAAAGCGTTGAAGGCGTCCACATTCACACGGAGTTTCCAGCGCTCCGAGAGGTCGAAGACTTTGTAGAGCGAAATATCGGCCTGGAAGTTCTTGGGGCCCTGGAGGATGGTATGCGAGTAGGGGTTGAGGCCCGCCGGACCCGGCGAATAAGCCGTGGTAACCTTCTGCCCGTTCTTCAGTGTGACGGTTACGTTGTTCGTGCCGAAGTTGGGCGCTCCCGGAGTGTTGTTGATCGGAGCCAGATACGGCTTATAGTCCTCGGGTATGCCCATGACTCCATTCGGCTGGTTGATCAGGTGCGGAGCGATATAACCGTTGAACCAGAGATAGCCGGGGCGGCAGACGCCGCTGCGGCAATCGGTGACTTTGACGGAGTCCTTATAGAGCTTGATCGGGTTGGTGGCGCCCCAGTTTGAGTCGGCCACCTGAAAGGCCTGGGAAACCATCGTGCCGACGAAAGCAACCTGGTAGCCGCCAACGAGCGCGTTCAGCCACCGGTTGGCGCTGCCAAGGAAACGCTTGCCCTTGCCGACGGGAATGTCGACGATGCCATTGAAGCCGACCCGGTGAAGAGGAATGGCCGTGTCAAGCTCATAGTTCTGGAAATGGTTCAGTTCGCGGCTGGGCTTCAGCAGCGTCCCGGTTGGCATGCCTTCGGGAAGCACTCCGGGCGCGTAGAGCTCAGCCGGATAGAGAATATTGTCGCGGAAGGTATTTCCCCCCACCCGGAAGGCTCGCGAGAAGACATAAAAGATCTGGAAACCGACTCCGTTGCGGTACGGCCGCTGGTAGTTGAACTGCAAGGCATTGTTATTTGACCATCCATACTTGGTGGAAAGGACGTTGCCGCCCCATAGAGTCTGATCATAGGGGCGCGTCGCGGTGGAGGCGTAGGTGCCGGTTGGCAGACTCGTGCCGGTCTTCATCATCCAAACGTACGCCGAGGGGGCATTGTTGTATTGAAGGTTCTGGTCGAGGTTCCATCCGTGTGTGTGGACATAGCTCACGCGGAAAACCGAACCGTCTCTGAAGGGCTGCTCGATCGTGAAATTCGCTTCCCGGACGCGCGCGGGCGGATACTCGGGGTTGAGCGTCGTGCCCGTGCTGATGCCGGGTAAGAGGGCGGTTGTCGAGTTTGTGTTCACGACATCCCTGCTGTTGAGGCCTGCAATGACGGGAATGGGTCCGCGAAGGAGCAGGTTCGGAAGGCCATCGGGAGAAAAAGCCGCCGACGTGTAGCTCTGGGAATAGGAAGCGACGAAGGGATAGCTGGCGGTCAGATAGCGCACGGAGTTCCGCACCGGAACCGGGTAGATGTACTCGCCGTAACCACCGCGAATGACAGTTCCCCTGCCGAAGGACGGCGTATAAGCGAAGCCTAAGCGGGGAAGCACGTTGTCGTTGCTCGCGTAGAAGCCGCGGGAGGGGAGGCCTCCTTCCTCGAAGGTCTCGAACTTGGCCCCGAGGTTTCTCAGATTCGTGATGATCGCTTCCGTGGTGAGGCCATGCTGGAGGTAGTAGTCGAGCGGGCGCGGCGTGGCGATGGCCTTGTTCTTCACATCGAACGTGACCATGAAATCGTGCCTGGCGCGAGGGGCGGGATGCATTTCCCAACGGACCCCCAGGTTCAGAGTGAGACGCTGGGTCACGCGGAAGTTGTCCTGAAAATAGAAGTCGAACTCCTGCAGACTGACGTCGTTGAACGGCGCATTGCGGTTCTGCGAATAGCTGGCTGCGGCGCCCAGGAAGAAGTCCGCGTCAGGGAAGCCGGTATTGGGGCGCGGCGCATAATTGGCGCCCGAGGCCGGGTCGTAGATCGCCGTGGCGAGGTTGGTGAAGGTGATCTGGTCCGGTGAGCGGTCCGAGAGATAGCCGAACTTCTCATGCCGCCAGCGGCCGCCAAAGGCGAACTGGTGCTTGCCCCAGATCTTGTTGAGGTTCTCATCGATCGTCGTGAGGCGCTGGCTCATGCCGTAGTTCCACTGCGAGCCGCCGTAGGGCATGATGAGGTTTGCGCCAATGGCGGGGAAACCCGGGTTGCCCAGGTTGTTGGGCAAACCGAGCTGCTGCTCGTAGTTGGCCTTCGACGCTTCATTGCCCTCCACGTACATGCGCTGCCACTGCATGCTGTAGATGGTCTCCGAGAAGAACGTGGGCGAGAAGACATGCGAGAAACCGGCGGCGCCACTGACGGTTTGGATCGGGATGCGCTGATAACCCGTCGCACCAGCCGGGAGCCCGCCCCCTTCGATATTGGCCGGCGAAGCGGAGGGATAGTTGCGGAGCGCCTGCTGCTCCTGCTCGATGTCTGTGAAGCGGAAGTAGCCACGATTATTCTCGTTGAAAACGTGGTCCAGCCGGAACGTGGTGTTAGGAACGGTTTGGGTGATGTTGTTGACGTCGTGGAAATTCGGATTGACGAGAGGGTTGTCCGAAGTGTTCGGAAGCGGCGTCGCCGCATACAGAGTTTTTGCCAGGGGACTGATCCGCGAGATCGGAATCTGGTTGTTCGGGAAGGGAAGGCGCGCGTAGTTCTGGTCCGGACCTTGCGTGGTGGACGGGTCATAGAGCCGCTGCAGAATGCCCGACGAGTTGACAAGGCCGCTGAAATCACCGTTTCTCATCGCGACGGTAGGCACCCTTACCAGTTGACTGGCAGCCTGCCGCAAGGAGAAGCGCTCAAAAGCGAAGAAGAAGAAGGAGCGGTTTTTGCCATTGTAGAGTTTGGGGAAGAAAATGGGGCCGCCGATGGAGGCGCCGAATTCGTTGCGGACGAGGTGCGGGGCGGCAAAATCGGCCGGATTTTGCCGGGCTTTGGCGATCCCGAAGTAATTGTTGCGGGCGGTCTCAAAGAAAGAACCATGCAGGGAGTTGGTTCCGGATTTCGTCGTGAGGATGACGGTTGCCGGCGTGGCGAACTGCGCGCTCGAATTCATCGTCTCAAACCGGGCTTCCTGGACCGAGTCCGGGTCCGGCAGAGTAGCCTGCGCGGAATTCGCTTCGCCGCCGAAGTTCCGGTTCGTCATCGGCGCGCCGTCCTGCGAGTATTCCATGCCTTCCTGCATGAGACCGTTGGCCCGGGTACCACCTCCCTCCAGTCCGGGCACGGTGTTTTGCGCCAGGTTAAGGACGTTGCGGCCATTCATGGGGAGCTGGTTGATTCGTGCGAAATCGAGCTGTGTGTTCACAGTCCCGCTGTCGTAGGTGGCTAGCTGAATCGTTTCACCCGTGACCGTGATCTTTTCGCTGGCGTCGCCGACACTCAGGACGGGATTGAGGACCAGGACCTGGCCGTTGGCCAGGGTCACTACGGCTTCGTATGTCTTCAGACCGGGGGCGCTGACCGTCGCGGTGTATTTTCCCGCATTGAGGCCCGGAGCCGAGAAGAAGCCGCTCTCGTTCGACTTTGTGTCGACTGCCACGCTGGTGGCCTGATTCACGATGCGAATGGACGCCGCAGGCACAACGGCTCCCGAAGAGTCCTGCACCGTGCCTTGAATCGTGGCGGCGCCGCTTTGACCAAATAATGACAGTGGTAACAGGAGGAGAGTCGCGGCCAGACCGGCAACCCGGAATCGGATTAACACATTACTCGTCGTGTCCATTCTGATTCCCCAAACGTACGGATATCACTGAGCCTTACCTGCTACAGCAGCTCATTGGAGGGAAAGACTATCACAAGGGGGGGCATCGATTGCAAGGGTAATTTTGGAATTATTATTAAACTTGCCGAACGCCAAATGTCACTGTATTCCCGACTCATATTGGCCGTTCTCCTCGCAATGCCCGCTCTGGCGGATTCGCGGGTATGCGCGGGCTGCCATCGTGACATCTGGGAGACGTATCGGCAAACCGGGATGGGGCGGTCTTTTTACCGCCTGACACCCGAGCGGTTAGTCGAGGATTTTGTTCGGAAGAATTCGTATTATCACGCCCCATCGAACAGTTACTTCACTATGGTGGTGCGTAATGGGCATTACTATCAGCGGCGCCACCAACTCGATGCGGCAGGCAACCCGGTGAATGTGATGGAACTCCGGGTGGATTACGTGATGGGGTCCGGGAATCACGCACGGGCATATCTGCACCGGACGGAAAGCGGCCGGCTGATACAGTTGCCGCTAGGCTGGTACGCGGAGAAGGGCGGCTACTGGGCGATGAACCCTGGCTATGACCGGCCGGACCACGATGGCTTCCGGCGTCCCATCACTTACGCCTGCATGTTCTGCCACAACGCGTATCCGAAGATCCCCGCGGGACATGACCAACCCTTCGCAGAGCCGATCTATGAAGGCGCGTTGCCCGAGGGAATCGATTGCCAGCGGTGCCATGGAGACGGAACAAGGCACGTGCAATTGGCGGGGGCAGGAGCGAAACGCGAGGACGTACGCAGCGCGATTGTGAATCCCGGACGGCTGAGCCCGGAGCGGCAGCTCGAGCTTTGCATGGTCTGCCATCTGCAGACGACAAGCTCTCCCTTACCGAATGCGATTCAGCGTTATGAGCGCGGACCGTTTTCGTTTCGGGCGGGCGAGCCGCTGGCGGATTTCCTGTTGAACTTCGATCATGCGCCGGAAACTCACCAGGGCGACAAATTCGAGATCGTGAATGCGGCCTACCGGATGCGCAAATCCGCGTGTTTCCTGAAGAGCGCGGGAAAGATGACGTGCACCACATGCCATGATCCGCACCGCGTGCAGTCGGTGAGCGAGCACAACAAAACCTGCCGCTCCTGCCACTCGCAGGGCGAGCACATGAAGGCCCTGACCGAGTGCGTCGACTGCCACATGCCAAAACGCCGGACCGAGGATGTGATTCATGTGGTGGCGACGGATCATTACATTCAGCGGAAGAAACCGGAGGGCGACCTGCTGGCAGAATTGCAGGAGCGAAGGGATGAGTATCGCGGACCAGTCGTGCTCTATTATCCGGCGAAGCTGCCGCCCGGACCGGAGCGCGAGCTTTACCTGGCGGTAGCGCAGGTAAAGGACGCGAGCAATCTAAAGGCGGGAATCCGTCAATTGAAAGATGCGATTGCCCGGTATGCGCCGAAGCGCGGGGAGTGGTATCTCGAACTGGGGGAAGCCCTCGACCGCGAACGGAGCTATGATCAAGCCCTGATTTACTACCGGGAAGCCGCTAAGCGGAGTCCCGCATCCGGCTACGTGCTGCAGAAGCTCGGGACGGCGCTGCGGCGTACCGGACGGATCGAGGAAGCAGCGCAGACCCTCCTGAAGGCGGCGGAGTTGTCGCCGCAACGGGCGCTCACGTGGCATGAATTAGGACTCGTTTACCGGGCGCAGGGGAAGACGGGCGACGCGATCAACGCGCTGCGGAAGGCGCTCGAAATCGACCCGCAATTGTATCAGGCATGGAACAATCTCGGAATTCTGCGGCTCTCGGAAGCCGATTTCCGCGAGGCGATTCGTGTTCGTCCGGACTACGCCGACGCGCACGCAAATCTTGCCCAATTACTCGCAAGCCAGGGTAAGACGAAGGATGCCCAGGCCGAGTTCGAGACGGCGCTCCGGTTGCGCCCGGCCGATGCGGCGACACGCTACAACTACGGGATGATGCTAGGGCGGCTCGGGAATTATGATGGGGCGAAGAGGGAGCTGGAGCGATCGCTCGAGGCGGATCCGGAGTTCACGGACGCCCGTGAAACGCTGGCGGACCTGTTGCTTGGGATGCGGCAGGAGCGCGCAGCGATCGCGCAATATCGCGAGGTTCTGCGGCGGAGACCAGAATCGGCGCGGGCTTTGTTTGGCTTAGGTGCAGCTCTGGCAGCTGTAGGTGAGCGTGACGAAGCAGTACCGTACTTACGCCGGGCTGCGGCCAATCCGGCCTGGAGAGAGCGGGCGGCTCAATTACTTGAGGGCTTGGAGAAATAGCGTCTGCGGCTACAATAAGATGTCGCGGAGCCGTATCTTTGAGCAGCTTAAAGCCTGACTGCCAGCAGCCCTTTACAGTTACATACGCCGACGGATTTCTGGAAGATATACGCTCGGCGGCGGCGCAGCGCATCCAGGGCGCGGCGAACGACGCCGAGGGGCTGGACGCAATCCTGTTTGGCGTTTACGAAGCCGGGAAGGTTCACATCTCAACCTGGCGCGCGATTCCCTCGGATCTTCTTAGAACCGGTGACGCCCCTGAATCTGCTCTTTCCCGGCTCCTTGCTGACCTCGATCGGGAAGCCGGACTGAAAGGGCTGTTACGGGTCGGCTGGCTGCGGTCGCGAAGGCAGCCTCTCATTCGCCTTTCACCGGAGGAGGAATCGCTGCACAACCGGTATTTTCCGCACCCGTGGCAGCTTGTTCTGATCCTGAAGCCCAGGTTCTTTGGCCCGACGCGAGCTGGCATCTTTATGCGGGACGCTTCAGGCTCGCTAAACCCGAATACCCCGACCTCGGAGTTCGTGATCGAACCGGCCAAGGCTGTTTCGCGATTCCCTGAAACTGCAAGGACGGCGGCGTCCATTTTTGAGCGGGCGCACACCAAAGAGTCCACGGGCGCATCCGGATTCGCGCCTCTAGCGGTCCGCCCTCTGGCGAGCACAGCCCCGAGCGAGGCGCCCGTTCCCCTGCCCCGGTTCCTGACGAACGCGGAGCGCGCCGGCGAGGCAGCCGGTCGGCCGTTATGGCGGCGTCTCCCTTGGCGGGGTTTCGCCCTGATCTCGCTGTTGACGGTAATTGCGGCTGCGCTCTCCGGCATGGCGACCCGCATCCTCTTTGTACCTGCAAACGAGCCTTCGCTGGAGCTCGGTCTCAACGTAGTTGGCGACGTCTTGCAGGTCTCCTGGAGTCGGTCTGCGCCTGTCATCCAAAATGCGACGGGCGGCCAGGTACGCATCGTAGATGGTCCAGCGCAGCGGGTCCTGCCCCTGACCCGGGACGGTCTGCTCGGCGGGGCGCTCGTTTATACGAAGGCCAGCCATGACGTCGAAATCCGGCTGATTGTCGAGCAGGCGGGCGGCCGCAAAGTAGAAGCGGCGGTGCGCTACCTGGGCGCGCAAGCCCTCGAACTGGGCCAGCCTACCCTCGCCGAATTGCGCGAACAGGTTGAGGAGCTGACGAAGGAGCGTGAGGCGCTCCATGAGCAAATCGACAAACTGACGACGCGAGCCCAGATCGCCGAGCGCGAGCTTCAGAAGTTAACGAACAAGTAGCGCCACCGCGTAGTGGCCTGCATTCAAGCGCAGGGCCTGGTGCTTCGTGGGCAGCGGAAGCAGCGGCTACAATCATATACGATGGGTCGCGCACAGATTGACGCCACCGCGGTAATCGGAAGGGCGCCGGAAGAGCTTTCCATTGCGGAGCGTTTTGCCTTCGCCGGAAAGTGGGTAGCGCTGGAGCGTTATTCGCCGCAGACGCTGCCGCTGCGGACAATCGAAGCAATCGGCAGCACGGTGATCGAATGCGTGGAGCAGCTCCGCTCCCGCGGTGCGGACCCAGCGAAGTTCGAGTTTATCGTACTCACCCCGCCGTACTAGCTGTCAGCCGCCGACATACCGGGCGTAGAGGCTGCGAGCGACGCCAGGATCCGTCGTTCCTTTCACAATGGCCCGTCCATCCGGGAAAATCGTCATCTCATACGGTGGAATAAAGAATCGCAGGGCGAATTCATTTGCCCTCACAGCCCCGACGTTCGACAGCCGGCTGGCCAGCGACTGCAGATCTAACGGCCGCTTCCGTTCGTGAATTTGTACCGCGTTCCGCCCGCAGAGGCTGATCGGCGCGCGCCGTCGACCGTTCAGGTGCTCGAAATCGCCTTGGGCGCAGCAGGCACAGGAGGGATCCCTGGCCGGGAGCGGGATTTGACGGATGGCGCCCGTCCATACGTCGACAGTCGTGAGGTACCACTGAAACTGCGAGCAGTCGCCAGCGAGTATCCGCAGCGCCTCGGAAACCTGCAGCGAAGCAATCAATGAGGTGATGGAGTTCACGACGCCGGCCGTCTCGCAAGTAGGCTGCGCTCCAGTGGGTGGATTAGGGTAGACACAGCGAAGACAGGGACCGTAGCCGGGGAGCACCGGCATCACCAGTCCATAACTGCCCACAGCGGCGCCATAAATCCACGGAATTTTCTCACGCACGCAGTAATCGTTGATGAGGTAGCGGACTTCAAAATTGTCGGAACCGTCCAGGATCAGGTGGAGGTTCCCGAGAAGCTCGTCGATATTCTCCGAGGTCAGATCCGCTACGACCGGTTCGACGGAAATCCCGGAGTTGATGGAGGCAAGACGGCGCGCGGCGGCGACGGCTTTCGGAATCCCTTCCTCGGCATCCCTTTCGTCGTAGAGCCACTGGCGCTGCAGATTGCTCAATTCGACGTAGTCCCGATCGATCAGGCGAAGCATTCCCATGCCAGCGCGGGCAAGAGCGCCGGCGTGGAAGCTGCCGAGGGCGCCGCAGCCGACAATACCGACACGAGACTGAAGCAGCTTTTCCTGCCCCGTTTCACCGATGCCCGCAAACAAGAGCTGGCGGGAGTACCGATCCCGCTCCGTAGCCGTCATATACAAGAATCGTACCAATCGATCCTGGTATCATGGCGGTTTGTGACCAACGGCATACGGAGCATGCTGTTTCCCGCTCTTTTGGCCGGAGTCGCCGCTGGTGTTCTAATGGCTGCGCCGGTTGACTATGAGGGCCAGCCGATCGTAGCCATCCGGTTCGAGCCTCCGAATCAACCGCTGCAGGCTGATCAAATCACTCAACTGCTCCCCTTTCGTCAGGGCGATAAGCTGAAGCTGAGTGATATTCGTCTGGCCATTCAGCGGCTCCACGAGAGCGGCCGCTACCAGGACATTGCTGTCGACGCTACGCGCTCGGGCGAAGGGGTTGTTCTCACCTTCAAGACCACCGGCAACTGGTTCATTGGACGAGTCACGGTAGACGGGGTTCCTCCCCCGCCAAACCGTGGGCAACTTGTTAATTCTACAAAGCTCGCCCTTGGCAGCGAGTACTCCGACGAGGACCTCCAGGCAGCCATTGAAAATTTGCAGGCTGTGCTGCGGAACAACGGTTTCTATGAGGCCCGGATCAATCCCGTACTGAGCCGGGATCCCGCCACAACAGAGATCTCGATCCGGTTCGAAGTATCGCCGGGTCCGCGAGCCCGTTTCGCCATGCCCATCATCAAAGGACAGCCGGAGCGTGACGCGGACGATATCAGCGGCGCCACGGGCTGGAAGCGCTTCTACGGCCTGCTCGGCTGGAAGACCGTCACGGAGAACCGTGTACAGCAGGGGCTGGAACGGATCCGGCGCTCGTACCTCAGCAAGGATCACCTTATGGCCCGCGTGACCCTGGATGGGATGGAGTATGACCCGAAATCGAAGACCGTCACACCCACCTTAACGGTCGATGCCGGCCCGCGAGTTACGGTACGGACACGCGGAGCGAGAGTCTCCCGCGGGAAGTTGCGGGAGCTGATACCGATTTATCAGGAGCAGTCGGTCGACCGGGATCTTCTGGTCGAGGGCATGCACAACCTGGAAGAACTGTTTCAGGCCGAAGGCTACTTCGATGTGAAAGTATCCTTTGATGTTTCGAAGAGGCAGGACGGCAGGGAGGTAATCCTCTACCGGATCAACCGCGGCCAGCGGTCGAAGCTGGTGCATCTGGATGTTTCGGGAAACCAATATTTCGATGACGAGACGATCCGCGAACGAATGTATATCACTCCGGCCACCCGTCTCCGCTATCGCCACGGCCGCTTCAGCATGGACATGCTGGAGCGCGACAAGGAGGCGATTGCGGATTTGTACCGCTCAAACGGCTTTCAAAACGTCGAGGTCACTTCGCGCGTCGAGACGAACTTTCGAGGCAACGAACGCGAGCTCGGTGTGTTTATCGAGATCAACGAAGGGCCGCAATGGTTCGTCAGTGACCTATCTCTGAGCGGCGTTGATCTGAAGCTGCTCCCGGAAGTCGAGGCAATGTTACAGTCCACAGCCGGTCAACCCTACAGCAACTTCAACGTGGCAACGGACCGCGACAACATCCTGAACTACTACTTCAACAACGGCTATCCGGAGGCGCGGTTTGAGTCCATTGTAAGTCCGGGCCCCCAGCCGAATACGGTGCGTCTTCAGTACATCGTCGAAGAGGGTCCGCGGAACTTTGTCCGCGGGATCTTGATTAGCGGCCTCGAAGCAACCAGCAGAAACCTGGTTACCAGCCGCATACCGATTACTCCCGGAGCCCCGTTGTCGCAGAGCGAGATGGTGGAGTCACAGAGACGCCTGTATGACCTGGGTATTTTCGCGAAGGTCGACATGGCGGTCCAGAACCCGGAAGGCCGGGAGCGCAACAAGTACGTGCTTTATCAGTTTGAAGAAGCGAGGAGGTATTCGCTCACGCTGGGCTTTGGCGCTGAGATTGCCCGCATCGGCGGCGGCCAGGGGACTCTCGCGGACCCGGGTGGCGGCGCCGGCTTCAGTCCGCGCGTGTCGCTGGGTTTGAGCCGCGGCAATATGTTCGGCGTCGGCCATACACTCGGGCTTCTGTCGCGCGTGTCCAACATTCAGCGCCGGGTGGTTTTGAACTACCTGGCGCCGCAGTTCCAAGGCAACGAGAACCTGAATCTTTCCTTCAGTACGCTTTGGGACGACTCGCGGAACATCCGTACGTTCACGTCGAGAAGATGGGAGGGGTCCGCCCAGATCGGACAGCGCCTGTCGCGATCCAACACGATTCAGTACCGGGCAACCTTCCGGCGGGTCACGGTGGACGAAAACACTCTTGTCATCCGCCCGGACCTGATCCCCGTCTTTGCTCAACCCGCCCGCGTCGGGCTGTTCTCCACCACGTTCATCCACGATCGCCGGGATGACCCCATCGAGTCGCATCGGGGTATGTACAACACCTTCGATATCGGCGTCGCGCACAGGATTTTCGCGTCACAGCCGCAATACACGCGTATGGTCTGGAGGAACTCCACCTACCACCAGATCGGACGTGAGCTCGTGCTGGCCCGATCCTTCAACTTTGGCTGGCTGAAGAACTTCGGCGATACGGAAATCCCTTTGCCGGAACGCTTCTTTGCCGGCGGCGCGACGGCCCACCGCGGATTCCCTGAAAACCAGGCAGGCCCCCGCGATCTGGTGACCGGCTTTCCAATTGGAGGCAACGCCTTCCTTGTAAATTCGATCGAGCTGCGCTTCCCACTCCTCGGAGAAAACCTTGGAGGCGTAATCTTTCACGATGCGGGCAACGTCTATTCTGACTTGGACGACATCAACCTCCGCTTCCGCCAGCGCAATACGGCGGATTTCAACTATATGGTTCACTCTTTCGGCTTCGGCCTGCGCTACCGCACGCCGATCGGCCCCATCCGGGTGGACTTCGGTTTCAGCCCGAACTCTCCCCGCTTCGTGGGGTTTGAAGGAACACGCGAGGAGTTGCTGCGAGGCGGTGGAACCCCGAATGTACTGCAGCGCATCCACCAGTTCCAGTTCCACTTCTCGCTGGGTCAGACTTTTTGATGCGTGTTCTGCTGACGATCCTCGTTCTGATTTCCCACGCAAGCGCCGAGATCGTCGACCGGATTGTCGCCACCGTCGGAAACATCGTCATCACGGAAAGCGAGCTTGTTGAGCATCTCAAGATTGCGGCGTTCCTCAACCAGGAGGAGGTCCGGCAGACGCCCGAAGAACGCAAGAAGGCGTTGGAAAGACTCGTGGAACAAGCCCTCATCCGCCATGAGATCGAGATTTCCCGCTACAACGCACCCGATGCGGAAGCCATCGAAAAATTCCTCCAGAACGTAAAAGCCCGGTTCAAGTCCGAGGAGGCTTACCTGGAAGCGCTTGCCAAGAGCCAAATCAACGACGAGCAACTACGCCAGGCGATAACCTGGCAGATCACGCTGCTGCGCTTCATCCAGTACCGCTTCCGCCCCGGCATCCAGGTCTCCGAGGAGCACATTCAGTCCTACTATGACAAGCAGTTTCTCCCCGAGTGGAGCAAGTCGAAGAAGGAGCCGCCTCCGCCACTCCCCGACGTACGAGATCGAATCGCCCGGATTTTGACGGCGCAGCGCGAGGATGAGGCGTTAGATCAATGGCTGGAGCAGGCCAAGAAACAAACCCGGATTCGGATTCACGAGGAGGCTCTGCCGTGACCGGATCTCGCAAGATCTTGTACCTGTCTGGCGCAGTTGTGACCCTGCTCTTGCTGCTGTCCGTTGGCGTCACGATCTCACTGCAATCTCCGTGGCTGCACGAGAAAGTACGGCAGCGCATCGTGTACGAAGTGGAGCGCGCAACAGGGGGCCGCGCGGAGATCGGGGCGTTCCGGTTCGATTGGAAGCAGCTTCGAGCAGAAGTGGCTCCGCTCGTCTTGCACGGCACCGAGCCGCCGGGCGAAGCCCCGCTATTTCGCGCCGAATCCGTGCAAATCGGGCTCAAGGTGGTATCGATCCTCCGCAGGGACATTGACATCAAATTCCTGACGATCGATCAGCCCAAGGTAAATCTGCTGGTCGATGCCAACGGCAAAACCAACGTTCCTGAACCGAAGATCAAGCTCGAAGCAGCGTCAGATCCGCTTGAACAGATCATCCGGCTCGCAATTGAGCGCGTCGAGATCCGAGACGGCCTCTTCGTCTACAACTCCCGCGCCATTCCGCTCAATGTCCGCAGCAATGATTTGAAGCTGAGCATGCGATACGAGCGGGCCTCGGAAAGCTATGTTGGCGATCTGACAACGAAAAGCCTCCGGCTGACAACCGAACAGATCGGGGAGTTAACGCTCGATCGCGTTGACGCCGCCGTCCAATTAGCGGCGAACCGGATCCGCATTCTCTCGTCCAAAATCGCCATGGGGACCACGGTTGTGGAGACCGTCGGCGAGTTGCGCGATCTTAAGAAAATTCAGGTCGCGTTCACCGTCAAGGGAGACCTGGCCATGAAAGATCTGGCCGGCCTCAAGCTGCCGGTTGAACCTCAGGGATCGGTTCACTTCGAAGGAGACTTCGAGGCCGGTCAGGGGCGAGACGTAGCCGCCCGGGGAAAGATCTCAGGAAGCGGGCTCGGCTACCGGCTGAACGATATCCTGGTGCAGGATATCCGGATGGAGACGGACATCTCGGCAAGCCGAGAGCGCATCGATCTCAGCCGCCTGCGGGTGGCCGCGATGGGCGGGGTGTTTGAAGGCGGCGCGATGGTGGAAGGTGCAAGCCGGTTCTCCGTATCCGGCAATCTCAAGGACTTGTCTCTTGCGCGCCTCGCGGAATGGAACAAGCAGAAAGGATTTCCGTGGAGCTCGATGCTGTCCGGTTCGGTCCAAATCTCCGGGCGGGCTCAGGGCAAGCAACTACGGGATGGCATCGCAAGTGTGCACTTGCGTCTGCAGCCTGACTCGGGTGAAATTCCCTTAGCAGGTGAGCTGAACGTCGGCTGGCAGCAGAAATCGAAGCAGATCCGGGTTGACTCCTCATTCCTCCAGACGCCTGCGACGAGAGTGAATTTTGCGGGAGCGCTCGGCGAGAGACTGGATGTCGGTGTCCTGTCCTCCGACCTCGATGATTTTCTGCCGGTAATGCGGCTCCTGTCCGGCACGACTCCCTCGATCCCCGTCGCTCTCAATCGGGGTGAAGCTCGATTCAACGGCTCCGTGCTGGGGCCGCTCGAACAGCCGCGGGTTGCAGGAAAAATCACGCTGCGAAACGTCACCTACCAGGGGAGGAACTTCGACACGCTGGAAGTGGACCTCGAGGCCGCCGAGCAGAAGCTAACCTTGAGCCAGGTCCTCCTGACGCACGGCCCGCTTCATCTGGAAGGGCGAGCTAGCCTCGGGCTCGACAAGTGGAAGCTTGGGGATGCCAGCCCAATCACCGGGAGAGCATCGATCAGAGGGGCGGAGCTAGCGGAGCTGCTGACGCTCGCAGGCTCGAATCTTCCCGTAAAAGGCCTCCTTTCGGCGACAGTCAATCTGGCGGGCACTCTCTCGGCTCTGAACGCCGGCGCCCGCTTGAGAATCGACAAGCTGTCAGCATGGAACGAGCAGTTTGATCGCCTGGAAGCCACCGTTGACGTCCAGGAGGACGTCGTAAACCTGACAAGCGGCAGACTGCATCGTAATGGAGCCCTGATTGAAGCGAAAGGCGCCTACAGGCGCGACGTTCAAGACTGGAGTTCCGGCTCCATCCGGCTTAGTCTTTCCACCGCCGGCATGACCCTCGCAGCGCTCGACAGTCTGCAGCGGCTGAAAGTCGGTCTGAGCGGGGAGGTGGAGGTGAAAACGGAGCTGGCGGGAAGAATCGCCAATAAACAGTTTCATCTTGACAACGTCGACGGCCGTCTTGTCGTCCGCAACATATCCCTCGAAAAGCATCCGCTCGGCGGCATGGCTGTCTCTGCTGAGACTCGCAATCGCCAGGTCATGCTTAGCTGGGACGGATCGCTGCGCAAATCTCAAATACGTGGCGAGGGCCAGATCGAGCTGAGAGACGGCTATCCCGGGCGCGGGAAACTTTCCTTTTCCCGCCTTGCCTTCGCGGAAATCGAACCCTTGCTTCAACGAAAGAGCACGAATCAAGGGCTGCCATTCGACGGCTTCATCGACGGTGAAGCTACGTTCGAAGGGAACATGACGCAGCCGGAATCCCTTCGCGCGGATGTGCGGGTGGACTCCTTTGAATTGCATCCGAAGACCGAAGGCCAGGCTGCCGCAGACCTAGTACTGCGAAATGCCAGCCCTCTCCTTTTCGCCGTCGATTCCAAAGGCGTCAACATCAAGAGCGCCGAGTTTGTCGCCCGCGACACAGATCTGGTCGCTTCCGGCAGCCTGTCGTTTCAATCGAGGAATCCGTGGGATCTGAAACTGAAGGGGAAGGTCAACCTGGGAATCCTCAAAAGCTTCAGCTCAGACCTGCTCGCTGACGGCAGCTCAACCATTGATGCAGCCGTGCGGGGATCGCTCGATGCTCCACGACTAAGCGGGCGGATGGAGCTGTCCAACGCCTCCTTCTATCTTCGAGATGTGCCGAACGGCATCGAGAAGGCCAACGGCGTTGTCCTCTTTAATCAGGACCGGGCGAGCATCGAGAAGTTGACGGCGCAAACCGGTGGGGGCCGCCTGGATCTCAGCGGTTTCGTCGGATTCGGCGGAAACGAGTACGTCTATATGCTGCGCGCCGCACTGGACAAGGTCCGCGTGCGTTATCCGGAGGGAGTCAGTACAACGATCGATGCTGCCTTGAGCCTCACCGGCACGTCCAGCCGTAGTTTGCTGGGCGGCACGGTTACGGTAATCCGGTCCGGCTTCAACCCACGCACGGACCTCGGCGGATTGCTGGCGCAGACATCCCGGCGGGCGCCTCCCCCTGCCTCGAATAACGCCTTCCTGCGGGGAATGCAGTTTGATGTCCGCATCGAAACTGCGCCAAACGTGCAGTTTCAAACGTCGCTGACGCGCGACCTTCAGATGGAGGCGAATCTCAGGCTCCGAGGCAGCCCGTCGAAACCAGTGGTCCTGGGCAATATCGCTGTGAATCGGGGAGAAATCCAGTTCTTCGGCAACCGCTATACGATTACTCGCGGCGATATCTCGTTTTTCAACTCCGCCAAGATCGATCCGGTTTTAGATATCGACCTCGAGACCCGCGTTCGCGCTGTGACGGTGAATATCAACTTCTCAGGGCCCATCGACAAGCTGAACGTCACCTACCGCTCTGACCCGCCGCTGCAATCGAGCGAGATCACGGCGTTGCTCACTGTCGGACGAACCCCCACGGCAACCGACCCCAACCTTTCGACTGCGAGGCAAAACAGCAATCAGAGTCTTTTCCAGACGGGAGCAAATAGTCTGTTAGGCCAGGCCGTCGCCGCTCCGATCTCCGGGAGACTCGAACGCTTCTTCGGCGTCAGCCGCCTGAAAATCGATCCCCAGCTGAACGGCATCGACAATATTCCGCAAGCCCGCCTGACCCTGGAGCAGCAGATCTCGAAGGATATTACGCTCACCTACGTGACGAACTTGACGCGCAGCCAGCAGCAGCTTGTGCGGCTCGAGTGGAACATGAGCCAGTTCTGGTCAGTGATCGCGGTCCGCGATGAGAACGGCTTGTTCGGTATCGATTTTCAGTTCCGGAAGCGTTTCAAGTAGCCGCTCGTCAAAGCGACCACCCCTTCCGGTAGGGCTGAGCGATCAGGGCATTCGCCTCGGGGTCATTCGTGATTTTGCCTTGTTTGGAATCCCACTGCAGATACCGTCCTGTTCGCTGGGCGAGTGTCCCGAGCAGCGCGGTCTCAGTGAGGAGAGCGGCGAAGTCGAATTCGCAGGTCGCCGGAGGACCACCCTTCGCAGCATTGATCCACTCAGCATAATGGCCTTCCGTGCGAGGTATCGTTCTCGGAGGAGGCGTGAATCCCTTCGGTCCGATCAGCAGCTGCGGCCCGTCGCTGAAGCCGTTGAGCAGGATGCCCCGATCTCCGACGAACATGAGGCCCGCGGAAGGAAGCGTCTTATCCGGGGGCAGCTCAGCGGGCCGCGGAGGCTTCAATCCGCCGTCATACCAATACAGCCTTACCGTCCGGCCGTTCGCATCAGGGGCGAAGTCGAAGGTGACCACCGAAGCGCTTGGAAATGTTTCAGCCGTCTTCACCCTCTTAGCCCGCATCCACGGTTCATCGCCGTCGCCCTTCAGCGCCGGAATCATAATGAAGCTATTGGCGGCGCTCACAGCGATAGGCGGGCCAAGTCTGAGCGCGCGAAACACGATGTGGAGCGTGTGGCATGCCATATCGCCGACCGCCCCCGTTCCGAAGTCATACCAGCCCCGCCAGTTGAAGGGGTGGTAGACAGGATTGTAGGGACGCGCCGCGGCAGGTCCTAGCCATAGGTCCCAGTCCAGCCCGTCCGGCGTTCTCTCTTCAAGGGTCGGACAGGTGACGCCTTGCGGCCAGACGGGGCGATCCGACCATGCATGCACCTCCCGGACTGTTCCAACTGCGCCCGCCTGAATCCATTCCACGGTCGAACACGCGCCGTCCGTCATGCTCGACTGGACGCTCATCTGAGTGGCGATCCGCTTGTCCCGCGCCGCCTGTGCAACCACTCGCACCTCTTGAATCGTTCGTGCGAGAGGCTTTGCGCAATAGACATGCTTGCCGAGGCTGATTGCCGCCATTGCGACGACAGCATGGGTATGGTCGGGAGTAGCGATGATGACGCCGTCGATGTGTTTCTCCTGGTCCAACATCCGCCGGAAGTCGCGATAGATTTTTGCTTTCGGATACTTCGCGAAGGTCTTGGCGGCGTAGGTGAAGTCGACGTCACAGAGAGCGACAATGTTCTCGCTGGCGCATCCGGCGAGATAAGCCTCACCTGCTCCCCCAACCCCCACGGCCGCCAGATTGAGCGTATCGCTCGGCGCCTTTTCTCCCTTTCCTCCGAGCACGTGGCGGGGAACGACAAGCAAAGCGGCCGAAGTTGGAATCATCGCACGGCGCGAAACAAGGCGTATAGGATTGGAATGAGCTTCCATAGAGCGTCCCAAATCGAATAGATGGGTGTCAGCGATGTCTCGTTGCTCTAAGCACGCTCGCATCTGGCATTCGAGATCGTTTGGTTGAATGGAAACGCCTTTGTGCCAGCCTCGGTCCAACAAGCGGGAATCGGTGCATGGACGAATACGAACGAGTGGTCGACATCAACGCTCCCGCCGGCGATGTTTTCGACTACCTCGCCAACATCGAGAATCTTCCAGGCTGGCTTCCCGGGGCGCAGGAAGTATACCCGCAGTCCGCTGACCGTTTCCGCTTGAAAGGGATAATCGCAGGGTATTCTCTGGATACGATGGTTCAGCTAAGAGTAGACCGCGAGCGTCATCGCATCGAGTGGAACGTAGGGAATCACCACCGCGGTTGGCTCGCCGTACGGCAGGGCGACACGACCGACGCATTGTCGGAAGTGACGGTGTCGGTCGGCTTTGAACCGAGTCTCGCAGAGCGGTGCTGGGCTCCAATGGAGCCGTCCGACCGGGAAGCTGCCGTGTACGACTACCTGGGTCTGTCGCTGGACAGCTTGAGAAGGCAGGTGGAAGGACCCTCTCCTCCCGCCGCTGTTTGACACACTGCTCGCGGTTTCGCTAGAGTGGTGTTTGCACCTCTGTTGCGCCCGTAGCTCAGCTGGATAGAGCGTCTGGCTACGAACCAGAAGGTCGCGTGTTCGAATCGCGCCGGGCGCACCACTCAATCAATCGGGCGGGCTCTGGCTCTACGCCAAAAGCGGGGGCAGTTCGACTCTACGCCAAAAACGGGGGGCAGTTCCGGAATTCCAAACCAGTTTAACCAGACAACACCTTGACTCTGAGTCTGTAATTGTCAAAATTCCGAAACCCGAAGGCGTGTCGGTTGATCATCTCCATCTTGTTGTGAAATCCCTCGGTGATCGCGTTGTTGCGGGTGAACCGCCACATTGCCGCGATCTCCTGCGTCCAGGCCTTGGGCGTCTCACCTAGCTGCACCAACTGTGCGAGCCTGGCATCCAGCAACTCCTCGACACAACGAAGCAACCGTGGCAGCAGCCTCCGGCATTGCCTCTTGGTCCGAGACCTGTAGAGCAGCAGATCACAGAGCCGCTGTTTGAATCTGTAATCGCCTGCAACACCGGAGAAGTGATGACCTGCCCTCTGGGCAAGGCGAAGCTGCCCCGTGAAGACTTTAAGTTCACAGACCAGTATGCGGTGGTCGTGCTTCCAGAAAGAGTTTAGTCATGGATTATCGACTTCGAGAACGACCTGACCGAGTTAACGTATTTGATTCTGAGCACGTCTCAAAAGCCAAGATACAATTCAGCCCACTGGAGCCCGTGTCCTTCCTACTAACAAGGGTACCGAGCCACCTCGTCTGCCCTTATGATATTGAGATAAGCCAACGTCCCTTTTGCGAAGTCAAGTAGAACTTCATTAACGTGAGACTCACCCTCACCTTCGCGAGGTCCAGCCGGTGGCATCACCCCTAGTGTCCCGTTAACGATTTCGTCGCGTGGCCGACTCGGCCCCAGGATCGTCCACTCAACAGCCTCATCCCACAGGGTGATGCCATCTTCGCTTGGGTGCGCTAGCCACACCTGCATGACTGCGGGACGATCATCCTCGGTGCTCCTGATCTCGTTGTATTTCCGCACGCTGTCCCGATGCCGCTCCCTAATCCGGGACGTGTACTTGGCATCGATCACGATCGCATAGTCGAGGTGTGCCGGTTTCGATGAGTCACCCGAGTCTGTTAGCACCTCGATCAAGATGTCAGGACACCAGGAGTTTTCTCCACTTTTTCCGCGGTACACAGTATCTCGCCTCCGCCGCGCCAAGGCGGCGGGATGAATCCAAGGCTCGTAGCGGACCCTTACGCTGCGCCCGTCTGGACACCGGAAACAGACACGTGTGTCGCGTTCTATGTCGATCGTGAAACGGTGTCGCTCTGATTTCCTCAAAAAGCCCTCCTGGCTCACGGGTGCTAGACCACATAACCGTAGCGCCGCAACCACTTGGAGAAAGATCCACTGCTCGTATATCCGCCCCGTCGATTTCGCTCGCTCGTCGACTCCCTCGTCAACTATCACCAACGAAGCACTGAGATACCGCAACATCTCGTCACGTGGACGGCGGTACGGCAGCACATTGGAGAAAATTGGGCTGTAGGGCATCCGAAGTTCGCTCGTTAACCCACGGAGAAAATTGAGCTGCGCCGCCTCCCGAATACGCTCAGCTAAATCTTTCGCCCGGTCACTAGCGAGCTGCAGGAATTGCATCCGCGGAACGTCGAAATCTCGGAACAGATTCGAACCGTCGGCCTGATCAATATCCCTAAATTGCCTTTCACGTTCGATGACGCGGACGTGCTCTTCAGCTCTTCTCGCACAGTCCGTTACCCTATGTCGCAGGAGCTTGAGAAAACCGAGGATTGTCCGATGCTCAGGGATGTCAAACGTCTCGCATAGACGGTCGCGAATGGCATAAAACGGACGTGGCGCGTCCGGTTTTCGAGGATCGACTCCGGTGGCAGCTAACTGACGAAGTCCGGCCGCGCTGAGTCGCTCGCTACCCCAGGAAAGGCGGCGCTCACGAACCTGGCGCAACCTGCCATTGGTTGAGTAGCGATCTGCTGGAGTGCATACGACACAGAAGCCCAAAGGCGTTCGAGGACGGAGAGCTCCGCATTAGCAGGTCGGGACGAGAGCGAACCTTTTTTGGAGAGGCCGAGGTTGAGGCGGCTCTTCGACAAAAGGTCGAAGACGAGGCCTGTTGACACCGCCCTTAGATCCTCGAACATAGCTTGGTAACGCTCTTCCCCGAGCTTTGATGGAAGGACATTTACAAAGAATTGAGCTCTTACTCGCCATTCCCGAGCGCTCCCTTGCTCCCTACTCCGCAACTGTACCGGCACACGGCCTCGTGCGCTCTCAAAGTAGACCCCTTCGCTCCAGAGCACTATCAGGCCGAAATCCCGTCCTGTAGCATCATCCGGCACCTCATCGCCAATCCGGACTTGATATTCGGTATCACATTCAGGACAAGAAAGGGAAAATCCACATACGTCTACCTCCGAAACCGTCGGGATCGTCGACGGAATAGCCGGAGCGTCCAACGCAATGGAAAGCACCGGTGTCCTCCGCACCTGAAGGCTAAATCTAGCCTTGGACTTACCGTCCCTCATCAGAAGCCCGGAACCTCAGCGATAGGCAGATCGACCTGCTCCGCTTGCCGCAACTCCCGTATAGCTAATAGGGCTTCCGGAAAACCATAGTTGTGCTGAGTAAGGGTCCGTTCTAGCTCATCAAGTGCATCTTGCGCTCACGATCTGTACAGGCCGCGGACCTGCGTTAACAGTCGCTGTGCAATCTGAAGATCAAACGCCTGAATCGGCGTGAGAATCTCCGGCGGAGCACTCGCAATGAACTCCTGAATCGCCCGGCCGCGGCGGGGCGTAATCGGAGCACCCAAATCCGCCAGACACCTCTGAATTCGATCCCACAGCGCAGCGATTTCCCGGTCAAGTGGAGCGTTGCGACGCCATTCTCGAAAGTGACGCAGGCAGATCGGTGCACCTGCCACCGCAGGGCGCTGGTCCGTTACGGCTGGAAGGATCGCTGTCTGCTCCATTGGCCGAAGTCTAATTAAATTCGCACGGTCTAGTAGCCGAAGACTGAGTTGCTTCGTCGTTTCATCGAAGTTTACGGTCCCAACAAAGCGCACAGACCGTGGAACGATCAGTTTTGAATAGTTCGCGAAAGTACTTCCGGCACTTACGCTGTCAGGATCAAAGGGCTTATTTCACGCTTGTGCTCCAGCGCCTGCAGAAACCCACTGAAGTAGTGTTCAACGTGCGACAGGTTCATTTCATCCAGTGTCACTAGGTATATCCCGCATTCTTGCTGCTTCCGATGCCATTCCTCGTGTGCGTAGATTAAATGCCGAAACAGCCCGGACTCCGAGGGCTCGAACCTCCGGTCGAGACTGTTCACATGGCCGAGCAGATCGCGCATGTCCAACCACGCTGGGCTAACCCCCACATGAAGATAACGACCGGGCGGCGACGACTCGCCTGCCAGTGCTTCAGCGTAAAGTCGTGGCAAAGTCGATTTGCCCGTTCCAGACAACCCACCGAGAATCGTGATGTCAGAGCATTTGACACTTATATGAAAGCTCGCAAGATCGAGCCGTCGGTAGCTGTAGCCACAGTTCTTGACATGCTGCTCAAAGCGCTCGAAGAACTCGATTTCTGTTACCGGTACTTGCTCTCCGTCTTCTGCTTCTCCCGTCACAAATGCAGGAAAAGCCAACACTCCTTCATTCGTGCTTACCGAGCCGGATTCTGCCGCCGTTGAATCTCCACCTATCGATAGACCTGCCCGCTGAAAAAACGGTGCAAGGAGCACAAAGTGGTTGATTGTTTCGTCCCGGCAGTTTTATATCTCTCGATTACCGCCTCAAAATGCCTGCTAAGCGTTGCCCGCTGTTGATCGAGATCCCGCCGGGCATTCTGAAGGCTGGCTTCCTCAGCACGCTTGTACTTTTCAAACTCTTCACGCATCTGCTCGATTTCGCGTTGGCTCTGACGATGCCTGAATTCGAGCTCACTTTCAAGCGCCTCTTTTTTGCGTTCCAAGGTGTCGAGTTCGTTCCTCAGTGAAGACACCTTTGCCGCGATTTCGGCCAATATCGTGGCTGCTTGCTGGTTGATATGCTCCTGCACCTTCTGCTCAACGGCACCTGCCACGTAGTCATCAATCAGACCAGAGACGACTAGAGAGCGAGCCAGGGCCGTCAGCTCATCGTCGAGTTGGTCTGCGCGACAGCGTATAGCTTCAACCACCTGTTTCCCCGCGTTACCTGCGGTATCCCAACGTGCGTCGAGGACAGGATCGACGACAGGCAGCAGTTCTCTTAGCTGCTGAACTTGCTTGCGGCTTAAAAAGGCCTTAGCATACCTGATTACGAGTTCTCGGTCCGTTTCAACGCTTACGGTTGGATAGCCCATACTGGGCAACTTCTTGAAGCCCGCGCCGAGCAGAAGCGAGTAATGACAAATATGGGTTGGCGTACTCGACGTGCGTTCCCAATACTCGTACCTCGATTCATACGTAATTCGCGCTGAGATGTGGGAACGGTAATATGGTCCAAACTTATCGGGTGCACATAGGTCCGAAGCGGGAATGTTATAAACCGTTACATCCGGTTTGTACGCACGTAAAGTGACTGACCACGGTGTACGCCCAGCTTGGGCGGGACGGCTTTCAGCACGGAATGGCCCATAGACGTGGTCTCGCCAGTGCACCAGTACGAGCGAGGTCGGCGGATGGTCAAGAAGGATCACGGAGTCTACATTGAAGAGGTCTCGTAGTTCCCTAACATCCTCGTGTTCGACCTGAAGAACTTCAACTAAATCTGATGGCGAGACGACATCGGCGGAGTACGGTGCCAGTTGGTATTCTAAGCGCCCGGGGCTCACGGCGCCCTCGAGCGTACCTGCGATAAGCCTACCGGGATTTGCAAACTTCAAGGCATGCTGTCGGACCATCCAAAAGACCATTCCAAATTCTCCAAAATCGGATGGGTGCAGCACCTCTCCATCCGCAGCTACCAACGGCACCAGCGTCGCAAACGTATTTGCAATACCGGCGTCCCCGACATACTCAAAAGGCTGTTGCGCTACGGCTAAGTACACCTTCTTACCCAAATGTTGCATAGATCAAGCAGATTATCCCACGCCTTAACTAGGGCGTACGGCCAGAGCCCCGAACACATAGGAATAGAAGTACTAAGACAGCTCGCGTAACACTCGGCTTAGCACACTACCGCACATTTGGTTCCGATGCTCTTGATTAGCACAACGCTCCCGTTACCTGCAATTCGCGCAATCGTCACAACCACTTCGATAGTCTTGGTAATACAGGCCGGGCGCATCACACCATCAGTCGCGGGTCTTCCAACGAGTAAAGCCACTGTCTTCCACCTCTCCACAGACCTACTCAATAGCTATCGCGTCACAGATACCACCGAGAGGCTGCGCGAGCAGTTTCTGTTAGTAGCTGTATTCTCACGGTCTGCGAGGGGTTCGGGGACGCCGGCAAGAACGCCCGTCTGCGGGTTTTGATATCTCTATCAAGGCAGGGTATTGGTTGCGGCAGGTCGTGATCGGTCACTGGCATTTCTGCCGCACCCAATCAGCGGGCGCCGAAGAACACAGGAAGCTTCCTCCGAAGGCGGAATCACCGCGGCAATTTACATTCGAGACAGTTATCTTCTCCTTCAGCCTCGCCACCTGTCTCAGAGAAATGGTGGCACACCTGTCAGTAGTCACGACAACGTCAGCCCAATGATCGGCTTGCTCTTTTCAGCAGCGCATTCGTCCACGATTTCACTCGTGAGTTCCATTACGCTAGCGACCTCATTCACTGCCCCTTATAACGGTAGCGATACTTCACGAACGGAGTGTCGGCGTTGCGGAACGTGTCATGACCTCAATCATCTCTTCAGGGTTGCCGTTCATGGAATCCACCTTGATCTGTCGGTTATCGCGAGACTTCACTTGATCGATTCGAGCAGTTGAGACCTTATCTTCAATAGCCGAAGGTAAGAAGACGAAGCGATGGATAACCTGCGCTTTTCACCCTACGATCTTTATGTACCTTGCGCCCGGCTTCTTGTTTGCCGCTGCCTGCCAGGCAGCCTTCGGTTTCCCGAAGGTGCTCGGCCAGCAGATCACCGTCATCGACGGTCTGTTCCTGGTGCTCGCCATTTATGTCATCGGACACGTCCTCGCACACCTGGCGAAGTTTGTCCTTGAAGCTGGCCTTGTAGATCGGGCTCTCAAGAGCCCGATCGCGAATCTCTTTTGTAAGCCGAATCGGACGCTGCGAAGGTTGTTCCCCGGATACTACAATCCAGTCCTGCCTCCGGTTCGGAGTGAGCTCGGGGATAAGAGCTCTCAAGCGGCCGGCGAGGAACTGTATTGATACATACGCTTCTCCCTGGAAATCAATTGCGACGAGAACGTCCTCACGAGGCTCGACGGCTTTCGAAACCAGTCTGGACTGCATCGCAACCTGTTGTTCACGCTGTTCGTTATAGGAGCGATGATGCTCGCCAGAGATTGCTACGCGCCATCGCCGGAGCTGGTGTGGTACGGTCTGGCCGCCTTTCTCATGAGCGCAGTGCTCTTGTGCCGCTACCTGAAGTTCTACCGCCAGTACTTCTACGAGATGTTCAACTATTACCTGATGTTGCAACGACAGGCGAAGTTGACCGGCGTTTGTTCTTAACGTTCGAGAACGATTCGCACAGGTCAGCGTGAACACCGCCTTGTGGCGCCCACGCTCCCACCGACGAGGCGTCGAGCCTATGCCTTCGAAGTTTCCAACTGCACGCGCAGGGTCCGAATTGCAAAGCGCGGCAGTGCCAGCCTGACCTCGTGCCGGCCGTTGCCAGCGGGAGTCACGCTCAATTCCCGAATGACTCGGCCGTCCAGTTCGACAAGCTCGACGCGCGCGGGCTTGAGATGGAATGAAACGTTGCGCTCCGCCTCATCGCCTTCCGCATTGAACAGCCGGACGAACAGATTGTTATCCTTCACGAGGACCGTAGGGACCTCGATGCCGCTGCCACTCACCGCAATCAGCGACCGAGCTTCCGATGCCTTCTCCGGCTGCCCGGGCAAGATCTGCACCGCAATCGGCTCGTTGCGCCGGCAGCTTTCCTGCCAGAGCTGTGCCTGATCCCACCGGCCGGAGTGCGGCAGCAGCGAGTACTCGATCTGCTGAACGCCTCGAAGCGGCCGTTTTCCCCACCAGAAGCCTCCTTCCCAACCCCAGCCGAGCACAAGCGACAGCGGATGGTCTGGTCCGTGCGTGTAGGCGGTGGTGTGATCGGAAAACAGGGCAAGACCAACGTTCGCCTGTTCATCCAGGACGTCGACCCATTGGTGGATGATGTTGTGCTTGATCTCGTTCCACCTCTGGAAGAACGTATCGCGGTTGCGGCTCTTGCAAACGTCGTAGGCGGCATCCTTGTAGATCGCCTGATTCTTCAAGTTTGTCGGGAACAGGGCCTGAAGTTTCCAGCGCCCATCATGGTGTGACCGGCGGCGTTCCGTGCGCCGATCCTCCGGCTTGATATCCCAAGGATCGCCAATCCAGGTGTCCTGCTGATATACGAAGCGCACCTGGAAGTCAATCCGCCGCTGCCCCTCCACGAGCGTCACCATCGTCTGCCATGGACATCCACCAATGGTTCCTGCGATACGCACACGAGCACGCAACGGTCCGTTTTCTACGACCGTAACGTGCGCAGGCTGCTCAGAACTGCTTCGCCACGCCTTCTGTTCGATGAAGTATCCACGGTACTCATTGAACGCGTGCCTGGCGGACGGATCGCAGAACTCTCGATTCATCGCCTTTGCATAAAGGCTCGAAATCACGCCGCCGCGGGCGGGGTCGATCTTGATCCTGTAGAAATCGTTCTCGAGAGTAACCGTGCCGTCTCTCTCCGTCTGTGCCCGTGTGCTTCTGGCCGGCGCAGAATCGGTCCGGTTATAGACGGGTTCGACCTTGTACGTGGCGTATCCCAGCGAAGGCACGCGCGGACGGAACAGTACAACCGCCGTGTTGATGCTTTTGCCCGCCTGTTGGCCCTCGCGAGGCATATAGGTCCGCGTGCTGATCACCTGCGACGGCAATTCAACACCATCTGTGTCTTTCACGCGAATATGTTGTGTGCCACGATCCACGGGGAGCGTCAGTTCGGCAAGATCCGTCCGCTCCCATCCCAGTGTGTTGAAGGCTCGAACCCATTGCGGCCCTAAAGGAACTTGAGGCCCGCTGGCAGAGCCGGTGCACAGCGCCTCAGCCGATTCCGCGATGAGGCGGTTTGCCGTTTCTTCGGCGTTCATGGTTCCGGCGCCGACCTGGAAAGCCCAGGCACGCCGGCCCGACCGGGTGGTGACGGTGATCCAGGAGTCGTGATGCTGAGCCCACAGCAGATCGTCCCAGGCGCGCTCCAGGTCGGCGGCTGGCCAGGGACGGCTGCGCTCCATCCATGCCATGGCGCACAGCTTTTCTGCAGCCAGGAGCCGAACCTCTGCAGACCGCACCTGCTGGGCCGCAGTCTGCAGCGTCATCTCTCCCCACGGTAAAGTCACGAGGATGTCCTCGGCGGTGAATCGCCAGTCCTTCACTGGCTTCCCGGCCACTCGCTGCATGTACTCCCGCCACGTGACGAACCGGATGTGGTCTCCCTTGACGCGCGGCTTCGCCGCCCATCCCAGATCCTGGAAGCACATACCTGCAGGGCGCTGGATACCGGCGGCCACGCATTTGCGGCTGAACTCAGGCGATCCTGTAACGGATTCGGTCTCCCAAGTCTTGAGCAGTTCTTCCACCGCGTAACGCGGAACTGCCGGAATACTACTGCCGTCAGGTCCTACCCAATTGACGACCTCCGCATCGAACCCGGCGGTGTAACCTCCCCAGGCGGTGCTTGGATTCTTCAGGACAGCTCCACGAAAGCCGAGAGATAGCAGGATCTGTGGAAGACAGCTTGCCCAGCAGGGCTCCTGAACCGCATAGGTTTCTACAACCGCAGCGGGAAAATGGGCGCGGATGATCTCCAGACCCCGCACAATCTGACGGATGTTGCTCTCGCCTCCATTTGCCCATCCGTAAGGTTGTGCGAACGTCCCGTTCACCATCTCGATGCGGGCGTCCACCGGCTGCTCGTCCAGGTACGCCTTGAGTTCGAAATAGGCTTGCGGATCTTCCCGCTTCAGGACGCCCCAAGACGCGGGCTCGATGTCGAGGCAGAGCTTCCATTGCGGGAACTCGCGGAGCGCGTTCAGAATGTCGCGCCACGATCCGGCCGGCATGTGGCCCTTTACGCCTCCGTGGTACCCGTCAACGTAGTAAAGAGTTGGGGTGTCGCTCTGTGCTTCGGCAATCCCACTGCTAAGAACCAGGGAACCAAGACCAAGCCGCTTCGTGAACTCTCGTCGGTTCATTTCTACCTTCCAGGAATTTTGCTACGGAGGAATGTTCAGAGATTTTCTGTCACCGAAAGTACCCCGGGGCTTGCCGCACCGCGTGCCAGCAAACCCCGTGGCGTTCAAAGGTAGAACTAGAACTGCACAGTGGCGTTTAGCTGCAAGGCTCGGCCGGCGGCAGCACCCGTGACGCGGCCGAAGTTCGCGCTGGTGATGTCGGTATTCGGGTTATTCCAGCGCACGAAGTTGAAAGGATTCTGCGCGTCCATACGGAGAACGGCACGAACCCTCTCGGTGATTGGGATGCGTTTTGCAACTGAAATCGCCTCGCTCTTCTGCGTGAACCCGCGGACCCAGTCCAGAGCCCTCGCCGTGTTGCCAAGCTCGAACGTAGAGGGTGCAGCAAAGGCAGCACGGTTCAGGTAGCGGTCCCGAGCCGGGTCGAAGTCACGCGGATTGGTGACGAGGAACGGATCTCCGCCGACATAGTTCGCGCGCATGGACGGGTAGCCGAGCGACCCGAGCGCGTTGGTAGCGGTGATGGCAAGGGGCGCTCCGCTGGCGTAACGAACATAGCCAGTCAGCTGCCAGTCGCCCACGATCCGGCCGAGTGCACCGCCTCGGCTCAAGAATCGCTTGCCTGGGCCGAACGGAAGCTCGTAAGTCGCGCTGGTCACAAAGACATGCGGTGAGGTATCCGTGCTGACCGAAACCTCGCCTGCGCGATTCCTGGGGTACTGAATGGCACCGTCACCGGGGCCGAGGTCAATAGGCCCGCCCTCAACGTTAGTCAAGTTCTTGGACCACGTGTAGAACGCAAGCACGGTCAAACCGGAGGCGTAGCGCTTGTTCATCTTGAGCTGCAGGGAGTGATAGCGTGCGACGCCATGCGGACCCCATTCTTCTGTCACGTTCAAGTACTGCGGATAAGGCCGGAGCGCCTGTCCCACTGTCCTGTTCCTTTGGCTCGCGAACTCCGGATACGGGGGCAGGATACCTGCATCGCGAGCTGCCGCAGAATTGATGTCCTGGAACAGCAGATTCCCCAACGAGAGATAGCTGATATCCAGCACATTCATGTTGGACTGAGAGCCCGACAGAACCAGATGCGTCGACTTGCTGCCGATGTAGCTCGCTTCGACCGCCAGAGTACTGGTCAGCTCGCGCTGCACGCTGAAAGTCCAGCTCACGATCTGAGGCATGCGCGACGTACCCGGGAGGATCGAGCTCACGCTTTGGTCATTCTGGAACGCTGGGTCGATGAACGGCGCCCGGGGGAAGTCCTGCGGGAACTCGCTCACCGTCCAGTTGTAAACAGGAGAGTAGCCCGTGGGGGAGTTGATGTTGGATGAGTTGTTGAAGCCGTACGCAATCAACCGCGTGCGGAAGGCCGGCGCATAATAGACTCCGCCCGACGCCCGGACCACCGTCTTAGGCGTCAACTGGTAAGCGATGCCGAGACGGGGTGCAAATCCCTTGTACCAGCCGTCGGAGAGGGCTCTCGACCCCGTACGGCCCGGTCCTTTGCCCGCAAACACCAGTGCGCCAAGCCGCCCTGATGCTCCTGGGTTCGGTATTGTTGGGTCGAAACCGCTGGCGGTGCCATTCGGCTCGAAGGGGGCCGCGTTCCATTCCCATCGGAGTCCATACGACAAGGTGAGCTTCGGGGTAGCGCGCCATTCATCCTGCGCAAAGAGCGCACCAGACCGGTAGCGTGCCCCGCGCGAATAGGGCTCCCGCACAAATGCGGAGGAAAGATCGCCTAGCAGGAAACTGGCGAACGAGCTGCCGAGAGCAGTGTAGCGAGGCGAATTCGGCAGGCTTGTTGTCAGATTGCTGAACGTAAAGGCGCCACTGCTCTGAAAGCCCTCACGCGCATTTGCATATTCCGGCCAGTAGGCGCCGCCAAATTTCATGCTGTGGCGGCCCTTAATCCAGGTAAGGTTCTCCGTGAACGTATAGCGCCCGTTCGCGTTGGTGGAGAAGTCGCCTCCGCCCAGGCCCTGCGGGCTGGCAGTGCCTCCGCTGAAATTCACAACCGGAAAGGCGCCCTGATCCCAGGTGACGCCGCGAATTCCGAGCCGATCGTTCCAGCCCTGGAACTGCGATACCTGCTGCGTCGAGTTGTAGTAGCGGTCGATTCCGATGGTGAAGTGGTTGAGCAGATTCGAGCTGATGATCCAATCGTGATTGATGCGCCCGGTGTGGTTGCGGATGAACTTGGGCGATTGCGATCCTTCCAGCGGGCTGTCCGCCCCCCATCCTTGCCCGGCGATGACACGCGGATTGTATTGATAGCTATACGTGACCGACAATTTGTGTTTCTCGTTGAAGTTGTGGTCAAACTTCATGGTCGAGACGTAGTTGTCGTAGCTGCCCCCGCCGGTCCTGTTCCGGAAATTGTTCTGCTGCGCGCCGGGAATATCAGGCAGCGGAATCAGATCGACGATGCGCTGTGAAACCGGACTGATGCGGCTCGCAGGGATACGATTGCCGGGAAACTGATCACGAACGAAGCCGCCGGCTCCGTCGGGTCTTGTCGTTAATGGGTCGTAAATAGGGATAACGGCTCCGGAACCATCAAGAAACTGGCTAAAGTCACCGTTACGGAAGTCTTCTCGCGGCGTAGTGAAAAGGGATCCACTGCCCGCCTGGCGGTTGAAGACGAGCTGCTGTCCAAAGAAGAAGAACGTCTTGTTGCGGCCGTCGTAGATCTTAGGAAGATAAACCGGTCCGCCGAGCGTAAAGCCGCCTTCATGCTGCCTCACGTAGTTCCGCCGCGCCTGAAAGAACGAACGTGCGTTCAGTGCGTCGTTTGCGAAGTAGTCATATGCGCTGCCGTGAAGCTCGTTCGTGCCGGAGCGAATGACGATGTTCGTAAACCAGCTCCCGGTTCGGCCGTACTCCGCGTTGAAAGCATTGGTGACGACACTGAATTCGCCAATCTGTTCAACGGCCGGTCCGTTCTCCTGGATGCCGCCGCGAACGTTTCCTTGACTGGCAGGAGCGCCATCGAGGAAGACTTCCGAGTTGCCGGGAACGGATCCGTTGACACGTGCACCCCAGGTAGACGCTTTGTCAACACCGGGAAGATATTGCAGATAGGCCGTGATATCCCTCTTGCGGCCGACCTGGATCATCGGCAGGTCCTGGATCTGTTTGGTGGTTAACTGCTGTGTGATGGTGGCCGTCGAAGCGTCGATGATCGGAGCTTGTGCGCTCACTTCCACAGTTTCAGTGACTGCACCCAGCGACAGTTGAAAGTCGGCGCGAGCGCTGGTTTGCGACTGGAGGATGATGTTCGCCATGCGCCCGGAACGAAAACCCTCTTTCTCGACGGTCACCTGATAGGTGCCCAGCGGCAGATTTGGAGCGTAGAAGCGGCCGAATTCATTCGTCCGAAGAATAATGACATCATTCGTCTCTGTCCGTACGATTTCTACCTTGGCTTCCGCGATCGAGGCTCCGGTGTTATCCGTAACGATCCCCTCGATGGTTCCCCGGTCGGTTTGGCCGAACGCTACCTGGGTCACGCCGAGACATACAGCTGCCAGCTGCAGCAGGCAGCCGATCAGACATTTCAATCTTGGGAAAGACATGCCAAATACCCCTGGGCGACGCCGGTCCTTGGGCGCCTGCCCCGACTTGTGTTTCAATTGTTCAGTACTCGGGGGCTGGCAGTTTCCCTACAAGTTGCAAAAAAGTTTTTTTGGCATGTCAGAAATTTGACAGCCCAAGGTACATACCGGTTAGGGAGTGGTGTGTCCGCACCGCTCTGCGGGTCGCTTAGATGGATCGGGACGATGCAGCAAGGCTTGTGAACGAACTCTTCGAGACGCTGTCGCCATTTCTCATGCGGTATGCGACTCGAAGGACTAAATCCGCGCAAACCGCCGAAGATCTGGTTCAGGAGGCGTTTATGGCCTTGTACCGCGACCTTCGAAACGGGAAACACATCGATAATCCCCGAGCGTGGACGATCGGCGCTGTGCGGAATCAGGTGCGCAAGTTCTCACGGGCCATCCGGCTTCATGGAGAAGATCTTTTGTCTCCAGAAGCGTTCGATCTCATGCCCGCCCAGACAGGGATGATCGACGAAGCAGAATCCTTGGACTTCGGCCCGGAGTGGCTGCGGGTTCTTACGCCACGCGAGGAGGAAGTGATCCTGCTCAGGCTGCAGTCAATGAAATACAGGGAGATCGGCCAGCAACTGGGGATCAGTAGCAAGTCTGTCTGCACTTTGCTCGCTCGCGCCATCAGGAAGCTTCAAGCGTTAACCCAGTCGAGAAGCAGCGGAGACGAGCTGCGAGGACTTCTGGAGAGGGAGGTTCGGAATGCACTGCAGTGACGAGGATCTTGTAGCGTATCTCGATGGCGAACTTCCCAGGCTAAGGAGGAGAAGAACTGAGCGGCATCTCCAGTCTTGCTGGCAGTGCCGGACGCAGCTCGCGGCAATCGAGCAGCAGATTCAGCAACTGACGAAAGAGATTGAGGATTGGTCATTCCCGGGGCCGGCGTGGATCGTCGAAGGGAAGCGGCGCCTGAACTCCCGCATTCGAGAATTTGAAGCCAGAACCGCATCAGCGCAGACGATTCGCCCCAAGCAACGGAGGGCAGCCCAGTGGCTCTGGCCGGCAGCAGCGGCAGCGACGATAGCAGGCGTGATCATCGCGGTTTGGCCCGTGAGCCGAACCAAGAAAACCTCGGTGACTGCTTCCGCTGCAATTACTCGTGCAGTTGCCGTGGAAAAGGATCTGTACACGAAACCATTGCAGCAAATTTTCGAGGTCGAGATTGAGGAACTTCGGCCCGCTCGCAAGGTTCGGAGCGGACGGCTGGAGGTATGGACCGACCATTCGAAAGGCCGCTTCGCCTCTAGGTGGATAGTGGAGAATGGCGTGCTCAAACACGCCATCTGGAAGCCCGGGCCCGGCACTTCCGATTTCCTCTACAGCCCGGCAGTTTCAAAAGTACCCGTTCCGTGGACGTCGCCATCAGACCAACCGCTGCCGCTCGGTTCTCTTGCAGAGTATGGTCTGGATCCAGCCCAGGTAGAGAGGGCGTTCCTGCGCTGGCTGGAGAGCGGAGCCGGCCGGGCGATTTCCTTCACATCCGACCTCGCTGTTTGGTCGCACCAGGACGGCACGATACTCAAGGCCGAACGAATCCGGCAAGAGAATGGTCCGCCTGAAATCCGCGTGACAGCCCAGCGGACGACGAGGCGGTTAACGGCAGTACTTCGCATCGACTTCGATTCGGCGAGCTACCGTCCGCGCCTGCAGACTCTCCGGTTTGAAACGCCGGAACATGCGATCGAGTTCCGCCTTGCGGCAAAGCAGATGAGGCTGATTTCGTCGACCGAGCTGAAGGCCAATCTGTTCTCGCCAGAGAAGCGCCTCTTTCTCGACCCCGCCGTCCCCATCCTCCCTCCTGCCCCCAAAGAGTCAGCCGGTTCAGTGGATCTGCCTAAGACCCCTGCGGGTCTCTCGTCAGACGGTGCCTTCGACGCCCTCGAAGCCCACTATGTGCTTCACCAGGCAGGAGCGTGCTTGGGAGAACCCGTGAAGATTGAAGAACAGCGGGACGGAGTCCGGGTCCAAAGCCTAGGCCAGGGTCCCTGGCGAGAGAGCTTCACCTCGACTGCCGGGATCCGCGCAGTCTTGAGTGCATTTGCGGAGCTGCGCGATGCGCCTCCTCCAATGTCCGACCTCAACGAAGGTTCAGACGCAGGCTTTGACACGACAAAAGCGCTGCGGCACGCTTGGGCACTGGCTCGTCTGGCGCGTCGCTTCCCTGCCAGCACGACAGAAAATATGCCTCCTGAAAGCTGGCGACTACTGGAGATTATGGTGCGGGATCACGTGACGAGTATTGATGTGGACCTGCAACCTCTACATCCATCCCTTCAACTACCGGAAGCCACCGAAGAAAGGATTGCCACGTCCCGTGGCTGGCGCTACTCGAGTTCGCTTGTCCTGGAAACCCTGACGCGTGCTCTAGCGTTGCTTAGAGACGAACCTTTGGCCAAGGTCGTACCGCTGCTTCAGGAGGTGGTTGCGGAGCTCCGTATTCTTTCGGAGGAATTCTCCGCCGAGCATTTACGGTCGCAGCCAGCCTTCGCGAGGCACGCGCGTTAACTAGAAAAGACCCTCCGCTCGCGGCGGCTTCCTGCAAGCCACGAGCGCACCGCCCCGAGCGAAGGTTTCTTATCCTTTTTGTGTTACTCACCGACGGCTACCAAGTGGATTTCGCGCCACTGCCCGTGGCGACTCATCAGAACCTTCCCGGCGGCCTCGCTCAGTACTTTCCGCCCCATGTTGTCCCGTCCGTTCCAGATCTCCGAAAGCACGTACGTGTTGTCGGAGTAAGCCCGGAAGACAAGCTTTGCAGGAGCCTTTCCGGAAACAACATCCTCGCCGATCGTGTTTACGTAAGCCGCAGCTTTTCCGCCCTCGCTCTGCCTGAGCACGGCCCTCTGCGAACCAGAATCGTAGTCGACCAAGTACTGCCCGGCCGGCATCTCAGACCGTCCGGCCGTAAATGGAAACGGAACGGAAACCCGGATGGATTGCGCCCAAGACATGGCAGGCGCGCCTAAAGTGGCGAACGCCGCAGCCAGAATAGCCATTGCTAAAGTTCTCATGTTCGTCCGATTCTCCTTTGAGTGCTGGTGTGAACCGCGCTGGTTGTCGCGCTCGCATCAGATCAATGCAGGCTAGCGGCCAAACCGCGGCCTTTGACAGCACCATCCCTAAAGCATCGGGAAAACAGATAGTTATCCGGATCGAACCAGGGGGACAAACCTCCGGGAAGCATGCTGCAGCCTAACCGTCCGGTTAGAGCAGAAACCGAACGGTTAGCTGTGGGCGCGGATCTTCGGGGTGTGAGAAGATACGCTGAACAATGAGCCAACCGCTCCTAGTGGCGATTGACGGGCCGTTGAAGGGCGAAAGCATTCCGCTTTCGGCCAGCGAGACGACCATTGGCCGGGACCAATCGAACGTTATCCGAATCAACGAACCGTCCGTCTCCCGCAGCCACTGTGTCATCCGCCAGTCTGCTGGAGGCGGTTTCATCCTTTCCGACAGCGGCAGCCGCAACGGCACGCTCGTCAACGGAATTCCTGCCCAGGAGCGGGTACTCCAGCACGGCGACGAAATCAAGGTCGGCTGTTGCATCTTCCTCTTCGTCTGCCAGGAGGCAGGGGCTTTAAAAGCCTTGTCCTCTGCCACACACCAATCGCAGACGGTCGTGAGCCTCCGTCTGGAAGATTCGGTGTATCTGAAACCGGCAGAGTTGCTAGGACAGGCTGCGAAGTCGAGCAGACTGTTTCGTGCTTTTCAGGCACTGACGCGAATTGGCTCCGCGCTGCACTCCGCTCGCGACACCGCAAGCCTCGCCGCTAATCTTCTGGAGATTCTGCTCAACGAGCTTTTTCCCGCCAACCGGGCAGCCATCCTTCTCACGGGCAGTGACTCGGCGACCGTGGCCTATAAACACAGCCGCAGTGCGGACGGCGGTTCCTTCGCAATTCGGGACGACCTGGTGGAGCACGCCATACGTGAGGGCGTCGTCGCTCTCAGCACATCCGGCCCGACCTCGATCCTGGTCGCACCCCTTGCCGGACACACTGGAACGCCGGGAGCAATCTACCTGGAATCTACAGACCCCCGAATCGGCTTCGAAGAAGAGCACCTGCAGCTTCTCGCTGCATTGAGCGTCATCCTCGCTGGTGCGATTGAGAGCACGCGCCGGCTCGATGCGCTGAACGCGGAACGGCAGCGCCTCGAAAGCGAACTGGGCATCTCGCACGACCTTGTCGGGGAAAGCGAAGCGATGCAGGAGATCTACCGGTTCATTGCGAAAGTTGCGCCTTCTGACTCGACGGTTCTGATCTATGGAGAGAGCGGTACAGGCAAGGAGCTAGTAGCGAGAGCCATCCATCGAAACAGTCCCAGATCGAATGGCCCCTTTGTCGCGATCAACTGCGCCGCCGTCACGGAAACGCTCCTCGAAAGCGAGCTGTTCGGCCATGAGAAAGGTGCGTTCACCGGTGCTTTGACACAGAAGAAAGGCAAGTTTGAGATTGCTGCAGGCGGCTGCCTTTTTCTCGACGAGATCGGGGAGCTGCCGCTTCTTCTGCAAGCGAAATTGCTGCGCGCGCTCCAGGAACGTGAGTTCGACCGAGTGGGAGGCACGCGGCCGATCCGCGCCGACGTTCGCGTCATCGCCGCAACCAATCGCGACCTCCGCAAGGCAATTGCAGAGGGGCAATTCCGGCAGGACCTCTACTACCGGCTGAATGTCGTTTCCGTATCGATGCCGCCTTTGCGCGAGCGGCCGACGGACATCCCGCTGCTCGCCACCCATTTCCTCCAGAAGCACGCCCGGAGAATCGGACGACGGGTCACGGGTTTCTCCGAGTCTGCGCGCATTTGCCTCGAGCAATATCGTTGGCCGGGAAATGTCCGTGAGTTGGAAAATGCCGTCGAGCGTGCCATAGTGATGGGTTGTACCGACGTGATCCTGCCGGAGGATCTGCCGGAAGCGGTTGTCGAGTCCGCAGAACCGGAGAAGGAGGCCCCGCGGGCGTATCTTTCCGGTTTGCGGCGCAGCAAGGAACAGATGATTTTGGAGGCGATTGAAGAATCGGGCGGCAACATCACGGAGGCCGCCCGATTACTCCGGGTTCATCCGAACTCGCTGCATCGAATGATCCGGAATCTTGGCCTGAAGGAGGCGGTCCGGCGGGTCGGTGCAGACGGTTGAGTATCGAAGTAGGTTTTCAGCGTAATGAATCGTAGACTCTTCCTTCAGACGGCGTCCGCGCTGGCGCTTCCTGCCGCTTTACGCGGCGCGCGGGATCTAACCTTCGACGTAGTGATCATCGGAGGCGGTACGGGAGGTTGTGCCGCGGCGCTTGCCGCCCTCCGCAACGGCATGCGAGTGGTCCTCACGGAGGAAACGGATTGGATCGGCGGACAATTGACATCGCAAGCCGTACCGCCGGACGAGCATCCCTGGATTGAGATGTTCGGACGCACCCAATCCTACGCCGCGTACCGCCAGGGAGTGCGCGAGTTCTACCGCAAGCACTACCCGCTCACCAGCGAGGCTCGAAGCCGGGTCCATCTGAACCCCGGCGACGGAGGCGTCTCCCGCCTGACACACGAACCGCGCGTCTCCAAGCACGTCCTGGAGCAGATGCTGATGCCATACGTCAGCGGCGGAAAGCTCACTGTCCTGCTTCGACACAAGCCGGTGGCGGCCGATACGGCCGGTGATAGGGTGAAGTCCGTTTCCGTCAAGAGTCTGGAATCGGGCATCCAGCGGACGCTCCACGGGAAGTATTTCATCGACGCGACCGAGCTCGGCGACCTTCTACCGCTCACAAAGACGGAGTACGTAACCGGCTTCGAGTCACAGAAGCAGACGGGTGAGCCGAGCGCGCCCGCGGAGCCCCAGCCGCAGAACATGCAGGCCTTCACCGTCTGTTTCGCCGTCGACTATATCGAAGGCGAGGACCACACGATCGACAAGCCCGCAGACTACGACTTCTGGCGCAGCTACGTGCCGAAGCTTCAGCCGGAGTGGCCGGGTCCGCTGCTCTCCTGGAAGATGTCTCATCCGGTCACCCTGAAGGTCCGGCCCGTGGATTTCATCCCTCATGGAACCACGCCTGCTGGCATCCTCAATCTCTGGCACTATCGCCGGATCGCCAATCACGCCAACTTCACGGAAGGCTCCTATCCGTCCGACATCACGCTCGTCAACTGGCCGCAGAATGATTACTGGCTTGGAAACCTGTACGAAGTCAGCGAAGCAGAAGCAGCGAAACATCTTCGTGCGGCGAAACAGCTCAGTTTGTCCCTTCTGTACTGGATGCAGACGGAAGCGCCGCGCGAGAAGGGCGGGCCGGGTTGGAAAGGACTGCGCCTTCGGAGTGATGTAACGGGCACGGAGGACGGACTGGCAAAGTATCCCTACATTCGCGAGTCGCGCCGGATTCAAGCGGAGTTCACGGTCGTGGAGCAGCATGTGAGCACCGAGGTCCGCATGAAGCTTACCGGCAAGAAGCGGGAAGAGGTGCGCGCGGAGCGGTATTTTGACTCGGTGGGAGTTGGAAGTTACCGCATCGACCTTCACCCGAGCAGCGGCGGGAATAACTATATTGACGTCAGTTCCCTGCCCTTTCAGATCCCGCTCGGCGCGCTGCTGCCCAAACGGATGAAGAATCTGATTGCCGGGGCAAAAAATCTCGGAGTGACCCACATCACGAACGGCTGCTACCGCCTGCATCCGGTGGAGTGGAATATCGGGGAAGCGGCGGGTGCGGTCGCAGCCGAGGCAATCCGGACCGGGCGTCTTCCAACCGAAATCCGGAACAGGAAGCCGCTGCTCGAGGAATTTCAAAAGAGACTGATTGCTCAAGGGTTTGAGCTAAGCTGGCCGGAGATCAGCCCACGCTAGCAGGGCGCACAACGCGGTTTCGTAAAACTCCGAGCCCCTCGATCTCGAGTTCCATCACATCGCCGGGCTTCACCCAGCGGTCGAGTTCCAGGCCGCAGCCCGTGCCAACGGTGCCGGAGCCAATCACATCGCCTGGCAGTACCGTGTCATCGCGGGTGAGGAACTCGAGCATCTGCTCGAACGTCCAGTAGAGCGAGGCGCTCGATCCCTCACTCCACAGCTCGCCATTGACCCTTGCGGTCATCTGGAGGTTGTAGGGATCCGGCACTTCGTCTGCTGTCACCAGCACCGGCCCAAGCGCCGTGGCCCAGTCCTTACCCTTCGCCGGACCCAAACGAACCTTCATTTCCTTGCGCTGAATATCGCGGGCGCTAAAATCGTTCATTACCATGTAGCCCGCAATGAAATTCCTCGCCTCCGACGCTTTCAGATTCGTTCCGCGGCGTCCAATGACGGCTGCCATCTCCAGTTCGTAGTCAAACTTTTCGGTAAAAGAAGGCCATAGGACATCTTCATCCGTGCCAAGGATGTTGTGATGCCCGCCCTTGTAGTACACGGGCATCTCATACCACTCCTGCGGGATCGGCTCTCCCCGCTTCTCGAAGCCCCGCCTCACGTGATCTTCGAAGGCGTAGAAGTCGCGCAGAGACGGCGGATTCGGAACAGGCGCTTTCAGGCGGACTTCGCTGAAGTCGTAAAGCAGCGTCTCGTCGTTGATACCGCGCACGTCACGCGTCAATTGATTCCCGAGCCTCTCCAACACGTGGCGGGCGCGATCCATTGCGAACGGTCCGCCTTGAAGAAACGCAAGCATATTGGAGGGGAGAAGCGCATCCGCCATGGCCTGAGGCCTGGGCTCACCGTTTTGGGCGCGGTGCAGGGCGTAGGCAAAGTTCAGGTCAACGATGCCGGCGGGCACAATTGCGCCCAATCGTTGATGCCTTCCGAGATGGGTTCGAACCTCAAAGGTGCAAAGTCGCATTGGATCCGGAACGCCTAAAGGTTGCCGCGCAACGCCTGCTCGCGCTCAATTGCCTCAAACAGCGCTTTAAAGTTCCCCTTGCCGAAGCTGCGGCTGCCTTTCCGCTGGATAATCTCATAAAAGAGCGTCGGCCGGTCTTCCACGGGCTTCGTGAAGATCTGGAGCATGTAACCTTCGTCATCCCGATCCACCAGAATGCCGAGGTCTGCCAGGCGGTCCAGCGGCTCGTCAAGCTTGCCAACTCGCTGCTCCAGCAGGTCGTAGTAGGTGCTTGGCACCCGCAGAAACTCCACTCCCTGATTCCGCAAACGGGTCACCGTGTCGACGATGTCGTCCGTAGCCATGGCGATGTGCTGGACACCCGGTCCCTGATAGAAGTCCAGATATTCCTCTATCTGGCTCTTTCGCTTCCCTTCGGCCGGCTCATTGATCGGGAACTTAATCCTCCCGTCGCCGTTTGACATCACCTTCGACATCAGTGCTGAGTATTCCGTGCTGATGTCTTTGTCATCGAACGTCTGATAGAGCCGGAATCCCATCACATCCTGGTAGAACTTCACCCAGGTGTTCATCTCACCCTTGGCGACATTGCCAACGATGTGATCGATGTGAAGCAGACCGACTGGACGAGCGACGGGATCCTCCGAAGCCGTTGGAACAAATCCGGGAAGAAATGGGCCGCGATAGTTCGAGCGCTCGACGAATGTGTGAATCGTGTCGCCGTATGCGGCGATCGCCGAGACGCGGACTTCGCCGTACTCGTCTCGCAGAACCTGAGGCTCCTGGACGCTGACGGCGCCTCGTTTGGTGGTTTCGCGCCAGGCGGCTTCCGCATCATCCACTCCAAGCGCGATGCTGCGTACCCCGTCGCCGTGCCGAAGGATGTGCTGAGCGATGGCGTCGTCGGGACGCAGGGGAGTCGTCAATACGAAGCAGATCTTGTTTTGCTGAAGCACGTACGACGCACGGTCGCGAAGGCCCGTCTCAGGCCCAGCATATGCGAGAAGCTTCATTCCGAAAGCTGCCCGATAATAGTAGGCACTCTGACGGGCGTTGCCCACATAGAATTCCAAATGGTCCGTGCCGTTGAGCGGAAGGAAATCGACGGCGTGGTCTGGCTTCTGTTCCGCCAGCTGCATACCCTTTAGCCCTCCTTTACAGACAAGGCCGGCCGTAGTTCCGCGGCGGCCTTACGCAAAGCCTCCGCAAAAATCTGGTTCTCTTCGTCCGTACCTACCGTGATGCGAACACAGTGCGGCAGGCCGAAAGCGCCGAGGGGACGAATGATGACTCCCTGTCTCAACAGATGCTCGGTCAGCGCAGAGGCCATTCCGGCTGACGCAAGCGGCACCATCACAAAGTTTGCGAAGGATGGCACCGGATTGAGACCAAGATCCCGCAGACAGGAGGTCAGGAAGCGGAGCCCGCGAGCATTCAGTGCAAGCGACCGGTGCAGGAACTCGCGGTCACGAAGCGCGGCCACGCCCGCAGCTTCGGCCACCTTGCTGGGCTCGAACGGCAGCTTCACCTTCAGCAGATTCGCAATCAAATCTTCGTGTGCGAAGCCATATCCAATGCGAATGCCAGCGAGCCCGTAGACTTTTGAAAACGTCCGCAGTGTGATGACGTTGTCGTAGCGGTAGTGCATGGAGTCCGGGTAGCGGGGATCATCCATGGCGTACTCGAAGTAGGCTTCGTCAAGAATGATCAGCACCCGCTGCGGAACGTGTTTGTAGAAGGCGTCGAACTCCTGCTTCGTAAACATCGTGCCGGTCGGGTTGTTGGGATTCGCGAGATAGATGATCTTGGTGCGCTCATTGATCGCCGCAGACAGCGCTTGAAGATCGTAATGCCAGTCGCGGTAGGGCACGGTCCGGTACGTGACCCCTCGTGATTGCGCCAGCACCTGAAAGCCGATGAATGCGCTTTCCGTTGTGAGAACTTCATCCTCGTCGCAGAGAAAGGTGCGGATGATGTTGGACATGATGCCTTCGGATCCGCTGCCAACGATGACGTTCTCTACTTTGAGATCGAACTGCTCTGCAAGGACCCGCCGTAACTCCAGGCCCCCGGTCGGGTAACGATTGAGGTCAACCAGGGAGGCGTGCATTGCTTCGATCGCGCGAGGCGATGAGCCAAGCGGGTTCTCGTTCGACGCGAGCTTCACTACCCTCTCAAGCCCGTATTCCTTCTTGACTTCGTCGATGCTTCGTCCGGCCTGGTAAGGGCGCAGGCTCTCGATGTAGGGCGGCACAAGACGCATGGTGCAACCCGCCTCCGGCGTCTACCTGGAGGATAAATCTTTTGTGCACCACGTGCAAATGGGTGAAGCGCTGCGAGTCGACGGCGCTCATCGGCAATCGCAGACCAACAGAGCTTTGAAACATTCGGCCCTCCCTGTAGTCCTTGACTGTGATCGTTTGGAAGGAGATACATCGATGACCAACCGCCGGCACGAACGGAAGACCGACTTTTCCGAGGGCTTGGAAAACACCGTAGATCAGGAGAATCCGGTTCAGAGCGAGATGGCTCTCAACTACGACCCGACATTGATCGAGGAAATTTCCCGGCTGGCCTACCAGTTCTATCTGGAGAGGGCTTCTACCGGTCAAGGATCGCCGGAGGAGGACTGGTACCAGGCAGAACGGGAAGTCCTGGCACGTCGCGCGGCGGGCGAGATCTGAGGGCGGAATGCGTCATGCGGCCGTCCGCCGCCTTCGCCTGGACTCCTGATCCCTGACTCCGAGAAGATTCCACGTCTTGCCCGCGAACCGCCGTTCCCTACCTTCTTGAGCCATGGTACTGTTGAGCGGAACCCCCGCCGCTAGCTGTTGGCTCCCGCGGGAGAACGCGATCGCACCGTCAGGTCAGGGGCGAGTGCAATCGCCTGGGTTCGAATCTTAGGAGATTGCCATGTATTCGATTTTGAACCTGACCGAGAACGTGGATCTGCAACGGGAGAGATCCAGGGTTCTACGGCAAGCAGGATTCCACGTCTTGGAGGCAGGGTCGGATAACGAAGCGATAGACCTTATCAAAAAACACTCACCCCCGGTTGCGATTGTGGAAAGATCCGCAAACCATGCGGCCACCGTAGAGTTATGCAGGAAGATCAAATCCGACAGCGTGACGGCGGCCACGCAAGTGCTCTGTCTGGCCCCTCTCCGAGATGGAATCGAAGTGCAGAAGAGTATCCTTGAGGCCGGGGCCGATTGGTTTCTTGCCACCGAGTATTCCTCACTGCTGCCAGAAACCATTGAGAACCTGGTCCACGCATGGGAGATAGAGGAGCGGCTTAGAATCAGCGAGCGCCGGCTGAACCTTGCCTTGCAGGTGAACCGGATGGGTCTTTGGGAGCGCGATCTGGCATCGGGTACAACGCATATCTCCGACGAACTGGAGGTTATCTTTGGCCTCCCGCCCGGGGAGGGAAAGACCAATCCCATGTCTCTCGAAGATCGGATTCATCCGGAGGACGCAGACCTGGCGGGGCGTTTCCTGACCCAGGCCGAAACCATCACAGGGAGGGAATTTCGAATTCTCCTACCCGACGGTGAGTGCCGTTGGGTCCAGAATCACGCAACGACTGTGCTCGACGAGCACAACACCCCGACGCGCCTCATTGGAATCGTGCAGGACATTACCAGCCGGAAGCAAATGGAGCTTGCACTCGCTGAGAGCGAGGAGCGCCTGGCGCTGGCACAGTCTGCGGGAGGTATCGGTACGTTCGACTGGAACATTCCGAATGACCGACTCATGTGGACCAGGCAACTGGAGCTCATTTTCGGGCTGGAGGACGGAACCTTCGAGGGAAATTTCGCCTCATGGCGGAGGCGCATCCACCCGGAGGATGTCGAGGATGTAGAGTGCCAGATCAAAGCCGGCTTCAAGGAACGGGCCGAAAACCTTACGTTCGACTATCGCGCGATTCGCCCGGATGGCCGCGTGCGCTGGCTTCACGCGCCAGCCAAAGTGTTCTACGACAAGAACGGCGATCCTCAGCGTGTGCTTGGAATCGTCATCGACGTCAGCGACCGGGTCGAGGCAGAGGAGGAAAGTCACCAACGGACGCAAGAGATCGAACGGTCAAACGAAGAACTCCAGCGGTTCGCCTTTGCCGTTTCCCACGACCTCCAGGAACCGCTCCGCATGATCCTCACCTATAGCCAACTGCTGGAACGCCTGCTTCAAAGTCACATTACGCCCGAAACGCGTGATTGCCTCACTTTCATTCAAGGCGCCGCAACGCGGATGAAATCCCTGATCAACGATCTACTCGAGTACTCCCGTGTCAGCGGAATGCCGCTCCAGACGCGGCCTGTGTCGCTCGAGGGCGTGCTAGCCACCGTGATGTTCACGCTTCACACAGCGATCCAGGAATCCTCCGCTGTCGTTACGCACGACCCCTTGCCATCCGTGCTGGCCGACGACCGGAACCTTACGCAACTCCTTCAGAACCTCCTCGCAAACGCTATTAAGTACCGCAGTGATCAGCCGCCCCGGATTCACGTTTCGGCCAACCGCCAGAACGGAAACTGGCTGTTTTCCGTGCGGGACAACGGCATCGGCATCGACATGGCTTACGCGGAGCAGATTTTCCAGCTATTCAAACGTCTCCATCCCAGGACCGAGTATGAAGGAACAGGACTAGGCCTTGCCATCTGCCGGCGCATCGTGGAGAGGCACGGAGGACGGATCTGGGTTGAGTCGAAACCAGGAAAGGGCTCCACTTTCTACTTCACCCTTCCTGCTGCGACTGAAGAGGACGGATGAGGTGGAGTGGAGCGCTTTGGGGATGCTGTGAGGACTCGCTTCCAGGGTATCAGGACCACTCGCGTGATCCTTCCCTACCCTCTAGAGGGCGGGACGTAGCCTTCCGGCAGTCTTGCCCCTTCGCCGAAGAAGTACTCTTCCATCTGCTTGAGGAGGAATTCCTGAGCTTCCGGAGTTCCCAGGTTGAGGCGGTACTCGTTCATGAGCATCTTCATATGCTCCACCCACATTCTCCACGCTTCTTTGGAGACGTTTTCGTAAATACGCTGCCCTAGAGGGTGGCCCTCAAACGGAACTTCCGACAGTCCCTCCATCTCACGCCCGAATTTCACGCACATGACGCGGCGTACGTTCGGAGCCTTCGGCTCTTGCCCACTTTCCATGTTCGGTACAGTCTCCTCCTTGCCCAAGTGGCCTTCCGACGAATGACCAAGGGCTAATTCCAGGATAGCGCAGCGGGTTTCTAACTTGAGACCGGTGAGCGGAGGCCACTGGGAGACCGTCCGCTGGCCCGGCGACGCCCTCGGGTAGTTTCCAGGTACTCGGACAGTTTCATGGGAAACCGGGCGCCGTTCTCCATCTGCCGTTGTACGGCCTTCTGGTACCGCAAAAGGATGTCGCGGCGAGTCGATTTTCTCAAACCACACGACTCTATATCCAGCAAGAGCTGGATTTCCCAGGGCCGAAACGTGTTGCGGGTTATCGTACCCCGCAGCAGTTCGCGGATAAGGCGATTGAACCGGACAAGCAGCTCTCCATCGTGCGTCGGCTCGATCATTCCATTCCCCCATATCGGTCGCACAGGTAGAAAACGTTAGCCGGTCGACGAACGCAGATTACTCATCGTTACACAGAATACACATAAATTCTGAGCAGAACCGTTAAATAGAAGTTAACGATCCGCAATCTTCTTCTCGTATAACGTTCGGCGAGGAGAAGCGGATTAGTAGCGATTCGATTTCATGCGAAAGATTGCCGGTGGCTCCTGGTGCAGGCTGCCGCGCGCCCGGAAGGAAGTACCAGTACCCCCAGACGCCGAGGATAGGTTGCCATCACCCACTCCCAGGCACGAATACGTGGATCTACTGATTGAAGGTTATAATTTCGAATATCTAAAGAGGTGTGTAAGCCAATTTGCTGCGAATTCTCTTCCATGCCTGCTACGGATTTCATACAAATAGTACGCGTCTAGTTGCAAAGAAAGAGAGCGTTCACTTACAAAGCGGGTGTTCACTTACAAAAGAAGAAAAGACACCGTGGATAAGATTAGGGCTATGGAAGTCGAGGAAAGTCGAGGAAAGAGGTTAGCGGCCACGAAGTCGCGCAGAGGTCAGTTCAGGTGGCCGCTGCACCTGCGACTATCGCCGCATCGCTTCAAAAGTAGGGGGCCAGAGACCGACGAAGATAGCCGCATTCTTCTTGCCGGCAAGAAACAGAGCCACCGAGGCCCCGACTGAGCCAAGAGCAAGCCAATGGAAGAGATTGCGACCTCTCCGCCTCATTGTCTCCTGGTCCAGACGATCCCTGGCTGACTCGAGGTAACCCGTTCCGCTCGGTTGAGACGTCGTCATGTTGGTTCTCCTTGCCCTGTTGGACTTGCCCTTCCGCCGCACTGTTACCAGATTCTCACCCAGTACCACCTCCGCAAAGTGAACACGCTCTCGTTATTCTTGTTATCCAAGAAAAAGCGAAATGTAAAACACTTGTAATCATCCTCTCCTTTTTCACGCCAAAGTAAAAAATACCGAACTTTCATTCCAACTATGTCAAAAATGCCTGCTATACTGGGAACGCACCTACCAATCCAGTCGTCACCTATTCCAAAGGGAGGATTCTTGTGAGTCAATATGTCTTTGTGGATCCGGGTGCTTCCTTTGCACTGCCGGACAGCTTCGATTTCGAAGACTATATCGAGACGGAACGGGAACTTTGGGCTTTGTTCCCGGAAACGGAAGGAAAGCGGGCCAATTTCGGGCAAGTCGGCCTGACTGCCCAGATTTATGTGGAAGTTCCGGACGATGGTTCCGATCCGGGATTGGACGAGACCTATATCCTCATGCCTTGCCCGGACAAGACCATGAAGCCGATCCGCATGAAGGCGTGCCGCCGCTTGACGCTTACCGAATACCGGATGGGCCACCTGACAGCGCTGAAGCTGATGGGCAAGATGAACGCAGCAGCTCGCGTCATGCAGGAGGTCGGCCGGCAGATTCTGGGCGAGGAGGTCATGGAGGAAGTCCGCGCCCGCATGCAGCCGAAAGAAGAAGACGACGACGAGAACGGCAACGAGTAGCAAGCGCTGATTCCCTGTCGAATCCTCCCTGGACGCACTGTCAGGCGCGCTGCCGCCCGTAACGACACGGCGATATTCTCTACTGCCGCGGAAGGACCTCCGTACCAGCTATTCCCCAGCCGTTCCGGCGCCTGCCGTGATCAATTTCACCCGCTTCACCATGGCCGAAATCTTAATCCACCTCCGCCAAGTGCAGGGCGACGACACCGAAAGTCATCCGCTTAAACCGGACCCGGACATAGCCAGCCTGCCGCATCTCCGCCGCCAGATCTTCCGCGCCCGGGAACTTCCGCACAGATTCCGGCAGGTACGCATAGGCGTCCGGAGACCCGGAGATAGCGCCTCCGAGGCGGGGCAGAATCCATCGCGAATAGAAGTTATAGGCGCTTGCTATCAGCGAGTTTTGCGGCCTCGAGAACTCCAGGATGGCCACCATTCCGCCTGGCCGCAGAACGCGTTTCAACTCCTCAAGCCCCTTGCGATAGTTGGCGAAGTTGCGAAAGCCAAAGGCGACCGTGACGAGGTCGAGCGACCGGTCGGACACTGGAAGACAGAGCGCATCGGCCTCGAAAAGAACTGCAGAAGAACGGCGCTTCCGCGCCTTCTCAGCCGCTGCGATCAGCATTGGGTGGCAGAAATCGGCGCCGAATATCTCAGACTTCTTGTGCTCCGATAGCGCAAGCAGCAGGTCACCGGTCCCGCAGCACAAGTCCATCACACGAATACCTGGGCGCCTCAGGACATGCCGGACTTCCCGAACAGTGCGGAAGCGCCAGTACCGGTCAATCTGAAACGACAACAGGTGATTTAGCAGGTCATAGCGATGCGCGACGCGACCGAACATGCTGCGCACCCATCGCGCCGCCTGTTCCTCTGTCGCCGTCCCGGGTGGCGTTGTTCCGAGTGTCTTCAAGCTTCTCCTGCAAGCCCTAGCCGCGCCGCTTCGAGCACCGTCTTCTCCTCGAGGCCGGAAACGATCACTGTCTGGCCAATAGCGGGAACCAGGACAAAGTGCACCTTTCCGCGGACAGTCTTCTTGTCCTTGTAAATGTGGCGGGCTACCGCCTCCGGCGAAATACCCTCGAGAGAAGGGATGGGGCCGTATTTGTTTATGGTCTTCAAAATATCGGCAGCCGTTTCAGCGGAAAGGCGACCCGTCAACCGGGAAAGATGGACGGCAGCCCTCATTCCGAAAGCGACCGCCTCGCCGTGCAGAAATCGCCGATACTCGGTTTCAGCCTCAAGGGCGTGTCCCAGAGTGTGGCCGAAATTGAGGATGCGGCGGAGGTCTCCCTCGCGTTCGTCAGCCGAGACAACCTCGGCCTTGATGCGGACGCTAGCCTCGATCATTCTGTCGACCGTGCCGGGATCCTGGCTTAAAACCGCGCCGGCGCGTTCGGACATCAGCCGGTGAAGATCAGGATCACGGATGATCCCCGCCTTGATGACTTCAAACAGCCCTGCCCGGTATTCGCGTTCGGGCAGCGTCTTCAGCACTTCGGGATCCACTAGAACGGCCTCAGGCTGGTGGAAGCTGCCGATCAGATTCTTTCCGGATTCGAGGTTGACACCGGTTTTCCCGCCGATGGCTGCGTCCACCTGGGCGAGCAGAGTCGTCGGCACTTGCAACACGGGCACGCCGCGCATGAAAATCGCAGCAAGGAAGCCTCCGACGTCGCCGACGATGCCGCCTCCAAAGGCCACCACGATGCTTGACCGGTCGCCACCTTCGGCCACCATCTGTTCGGCCAGCGTTTCCACCGAGGATAGCCGCTTCCGTTCCTCTCCGCCGGGAAAGAAGAGGACCGCGTGGGCGCGATCGCGCAAGGCTTGCTTCACCGTTTCGCCGTGCAGCCGCCAGACATCTTCGGTGGTCACGACAAAGACCTTGCCTGCGGATGAAGGCAGGAAGGACCCGAGCCGGGAAAGAAGGTTGCGCTCAACGTGGACGCAGTACGCCTTCGAGGCAGTCTGCACCGGGAAGGTAGCCATACATTCGTTGTAGCATGGGAGAATCGACCCGATCACGGAACATATAGAGACAGACTTTTTAGTAGTAGGCGCCGGAGTGGCGGGGCTGCGAGCCGCTATTGAACTGGCGAGCGCCGGACGTGTCCTCGTTGTTGCCAAGGACACGCTGCGGGAATCATCGTCCGAGTATGCGCAGGGAGGCATCGCCGTAGCGCTCAGCGACGATGACGAGGTGGAGCTCCATGAACAGGACACCTTGAACGCCGGCGACGGTTTGTGCAACCGGGACGCGGTCCGAACGCTGGTTGAAGAGGGACCGGCCGCAATCCAGGAGCTAATCGACTGGGGCACCGAGTTTGACCGCGAGGGATCGCGCCTGTTGTTCACGCGTGAAGGGGCTCACAGCCGCAGCCGTGTTCTGCACGCCCATGGCGATTCCACCGGCCACGAGATCGCCCGCACGCTTTACCGCAAGGCAGCCGCGCTGCCGAACGTCCAGTTCCAGAGCTTCGCTGCCGTAACGGACCTTGTCCTTTTCGAGGGAGAGGTGGCGGGAGCGATTGCATTTGACCAGGAATCCGGGCATCTGACGGCAATTCAGGCAAAGGCAGTGCTCCTCGCAACCGGCGGCTTGGGCCGGGTCTATCTCAATACGACAAACCCGGACGTCGCCACCGGCGATGGCATCGCAATGGCCTACCGGGCCGGCGCAGAGATTAGCGACCTCGAATTCGTGCAGTTTCATCCCACCGCTTTGCACGTCGAAGGCGCTCCCCGGTTCTTGCTCTCGGAAGCCTTACGAGGCGAAGGAGCCTTGCTGCGCAACATCCATGGCGAGCTCTTCATGCAGAACTATCACCCGATGGAAGAGCTCGCGCCCCGTGACGTTGTTTCGCGTTCGATCGTCAGCGAGATGCAGCGTACCGGCGCTCCCCATGTTCTGCTGGATCTCACTCACCGCGAGCCCAGCTTTGTCCGCCATCGTTTCCCGCGCATCTACGAAACGTGTCTGCTCTACGGCGTCGATCTTGCGAAGTCGCCAGCGCCCGTGGCCCCCGCTGCCCACTACGCGATGGGCGGAATTCGCACGGATCTCCACGGACGCACCAATGTTCCCCGGCTGTTCGCTGCGGGAGAAGCGGCCTGTACCGGAGTGCATGGAGCCAACCGCCTTGCAAGCAACTCGCTTTTGGAGGGCGTGGTTTTCGGGCGGCGCGCCGGAGTGGCGATGCGGGAATGGGCGGGGGCAGGAAGTCTTCCGGTCACGGAGCCGCCTCCCATGTGTTTCCCCGAGATTGAAGAGGCAGACTTGCGCCGGATCACCTGGGAGCACTGCGGCATTGTGCGATCGCGCGAGGGGCTGGAGGAAGCTGTCAAGCGCCTGGATAACGTTCCTCAGACGCGCTCGGGTGCCTTTACGCGCAGAATCTTCGAGTTGCGCAACATGCAGCAGGTAGCAGCGCTGATCGCGCGGAGCGCTCTCAAACGCGAGGAGAGCCGGGGAGCCCATTTCCGCGTCGATTTCCCGGTACCCAGAGAAGAGTTTCGGAAGCATTCTGTAGTTTCCAAGGACAATGACCTCACTTTTTGGTAGGTTTCATAGAGTGGGGACGGGAGGCACCGAACGAGCGCAGCGCACAGGACGGATCTCCGCCCCGCTATTCGCCCTACTGGCTCTCGCCGCGATCCCGATTGAAGAGGTTTCGCCAGGATCAGCACTTTGGACCACTCCCGCCATCCTGCTCGCTGCGATGCTAATCGCGTGGGCCGCTGAGTCTGCCCAATTTTTTGTTGCTCAGGGATTCGCGCTGGCGATTCTTGCGTGGCTACAGACGCTTCCTGAATTTGCCGTCGAGGCCGTGCTGGCCTGGAAACAGCAGGTTCCGCTGCTGTTAGCCAATCTCACCGGTGCCTTACGCCTGCTGACCGGCTTGGGCTGGCCGATGATCTACTTTACGGCCGCCCTATTCCATCGAATCCGAACCGGAAGGCCGCTCCGGCAAATTCCGCTTGCTGACGAACACTGCGTCGAGGTCGTCGGCCTGCTGACCCCGCTCCTCTATGTCGCCTGGATCTGGTATAAGTCGTCGCTAAATCTGATTGACGCAGCAGTGCTGATCCTTATCTACATCGCCTACCTATTCGTACTGACCCGAATCCCCCCGCAGGAGGCGGAGACGATCGAAGACCTGGAACGTATTCCGCGAGCGATCGTCAAGTCTCCGCGCAGGGTGCGGAATACCATCATCTTCACACTCTTTGTGCTCGGCGGAGGCATCATCTACTTCGTCGCAGAGCCCTTCCTTGGCAGTCTTCTCGCGGTATCTGCGATGCTTGGGGTTCCCAGTTTCGTGTTTGTTCAGTGGGTTGCTCCCTTCGTCTCCGAGTTTCCCGAGAAGGTGTCCGCATTTTACTGGGCCCGAACCGTAGAGCGAGCACCGATGGCCCTGATGAACATGGTTTCGAGCAACATTAACCAGTGGACACTGCTTGCGGCTATGCTTCCGATCGTCTTCTCGATCAGCCGGGGCGCTCCGTCAGAGATTCCGTTTGACGAGACGCAGCGGCTCGAAATTCTAATGACGCTCGGGCAGTCTCTGGTCGGGATGCTCTTCCTGATCAATATGCGGTTGATCTGGTGGGAGGCCGCGGCGCTGTTTGCATTGTGGTTTGTTCAGTTTCTCCTCTCGCCCGTTCATCCGGGACCTGGATTCTGGGGCGTGCTGGCCGGACATATTCACTGGTGGGTGACGATCGTTTACCTCGTATGGTTCGCCCTCGGCGCTGCCCTCTACTTGTTGGGATTGCGGCAGCCTGTTGCCTTTCGATTGTTCGCTGAAATCTGGCGGGCGCACGTCCGGCCCAGAGTGCAAGCAGGTTAACCGCCGGCGCCCATCGCGCGATACACTGAAGGTAAGTAATTCATGAGAAATCGCATACGTTCGACGACCATTCTCGCGGTTCGTCGAAACAACAAGGTGGTCCTGGCGGGAGATGGCCAGGTGACCCTAGGGAACGAGATTCTCAAGGCAAACGCCCGCAAGCTGCGGAAGTTCCACAACGACAGAGTCATCGCCGGTTTTGCCGGCTCCACTGCCGACGCTTTTTCTCTTTTCGCCCGCTTTGAAGCAAAACTGGAGCAGCACAACGGAAATCTGCCAAGAAGCGTCGTGGAACTGGCCAAAGACTGGCGTACTGACAAAGTGCTCCGTCATCTCGAAGCGATGCTGATCGTCGCCGATATCAACAATACGTACCTTCTCAGCGGGGCAGGAGATGTTATTGAACCGGATGAGGAAGTAGCGGCGATCGGCTCCGGCGGACCTTTTGCAAAAGCGGCAGCGCGCGCTCTGCTGGAGAACACCCAACTCGGAGCGCGGGAGATCGCAGAGAAGGCAATGGCGATCGCCGCCGACATCTGCATCTATACCAACGATAAAACGGTCTTCGAGGAATTGGGCTAGAACATGGTCATCTACCTTCCGAGTCAATCCACGGACGAAGCTCCCCTGCTGGATGAGCTGACTCCGCGCGAGATTGTCAGGGAGCTCGATAAGTACGTCATCGGGCAAGCCGAGGCAAAACGAGCTGTCGCAATCGCCCTCCGTAACCGCATCCGGCGTCAGAAGTTGGACCCGGAGATGGCTGAGGAGGTGATGCCTAAAAACATCCTCATGATCGGCCCTACCGGGGTCGGAAAGACCGAACTCGCTCGCCGGCTCGCAAAGCTTGCGAACTCACCGTTCTTGAAGGTGGAGGCAAGCAAATTTACCGAAGTGGGCTACGTGGGGCGCGACGTAGAGTCCATGATCCGGGACCTCGTCGATATTGCGATCGACATGGTTCGCGAGGAGCGGCTGGAGGAGGTTGCCGACCGTGCGGAGAGAAACGCCGAGGAGCGGATTCTCGACCTGCTCATGCCGCCTCAACCCGAATCCTCGGAAAGCGCCGAGCGCACCCGGGAAAAGCTACGCGAGAAGCTGCGCGCCGGAAAGCTCGATGACCGGCTGGTGGAAGTGGATGTCAAGGAGCGCGGACCAACGTTTGAGGTCACTACCAACGCCGGAATCGAAGAGATGGACATTAACCTGAAAGATGTCCTCCCCAATCTCTTCGGAAACCGCACCCGCCGCCGCAAGATGCGGGTCAGCGAGGCAATGGAATACCTGGTGCAGGAAGAGGAGCAGAAGCTCATCGACATGGACCAAGTGACGCGGGTTGCTCTCGAGCGGGTGGAGCGGAACGGGATCATCTTCCTGGACGAGATTGACAAGATCGCCGGGAGGGAGTCCGGCCACGGCCCGGACGTCAGCCGGGAGGGCGTTCAACGCGACATCCTGCCAATCGTGGAAGGCACGACGGTCAACACGCGCCACGGCTTTGTCCGAACCGACCACATTCTGTTTATCGCCGCCGGCGCTTTCCACGTCTCAAAGCCCAGTGATCTGATTCCGGAGCTTCAAGGCCGCTTCCCGATCCGCGTGGAGCTGAAGTCGCTGACGGAGGAGGATTTCATCCGAATCCTGAAAGAACCCAAGAATGCGCTGATCAAGCAGTATATGGCGCTGCTTGAAACAGAAGGCATCAAGCTGACCTTCACGGACGACGCCCTCGAAGAGGTGGCGCGGTTCGCCGCTCAAGTCAACGCGACGAACGAGAATATTGGCGCCAGGAGGCTCCACACCATCATGGAGAAGATCCTGGAGGAGATCTCCTTTGATGGTCCCGACCTGAAGAAGAAGAATTTCCGCATCGACGCGAACTACGTCCGGCAGCAGCTCAGCGATATTGTGAAGGACCAGGATCTGAGCCGGTACATCCTGTAGCTGTTATGGCGGTCTCCAATCGGCCGCTATGGCCGGCTCTTGCCTGTTTCCTGATGTCAACCGGATGCGGCTACGTCGGTGATCCGCTGCCTCCGGCCTTGGATATTCCCGAAGCGATCACCGACCTTCGAGCCGTCCAGCGCGCCGATCGCATCGTGGTCGATTTCACCGTCCCTTCCATCACAACGGAGAAGCTTCCGCTTACCAAAGTGACCGATATCGAGCTTCGCATCGGACCCGGAGGCGATCCGCCGTTCGACGTGAATCAGTGGGCTGCCACCGCGGCGCTGGTCCCCTCGGTCCCACTCAATGTCGGGCCGATCAGCACGACAATCCCGGCGAAGGAGTGGGTCGGGAAAGAAGTCTTTCTTGCCGTACGTGCTGCCGGTCCCAAGAAGCGGCGGGGGAACTGGTCCAACATCGTCGCCCTGCAGGTGGTCGACCCGGTGCCTGCTCCCGTGAATCTTGCCGCTGAAGACACGGCTGACGGGGTTCGTCTCACGTGGCAGGGGCGGGGAGGCTTCCGAGTTTTCCGGCGAGCCGCCACGGAGAAGGAGTTCGCGCAGATAGGGCGCGTCGACAAGCCGGAGTTCGTCGATACGGCCTTCGAGTACGGGCAAAAGTACGAATACCTCGTCCAGGGTGTGGCGCCCGCAGGGGCGGGCGAGGCAGAGAGCGAGCTTTCCGAAGTGGCAGGCATTACTCCCGAGGACCGATTCCCGCCTCCGGTTCCGACGGGTCTCTCCGCACTTGGGGGCACCCGCACCATCGAACTCGTCTGGAATGCAGTCGACGCCAAAGACATCGCTGGCTACGTGCTCTACCGGGCAGAGGCGAACGGCGCGCTGACCCGCATCGCCGACCGCGTCGAGGCTCCCAGCTTTAGCGACAGCACAATCAAAACCGGCGTAACCTATCGATACGCGGTCGCCTCGGTTGACGTGAAGGGAAACGAAAGCGCCCCTTCCCCCACCGTCGAAATCGCTGTACCAGCTCAATAGCCTGAGACTTTTCCGGCCCTCCGTCCACGTAGTGAATCGGGAGGCGCGGGGTGGAGGTACGCCAACGGGCAGCGCAGGAGAAGGCGATCGAGGCGGCTCTGGGCGCCGTTGCCAAGCAGTTTGGCCGGAACGCCGTCATTCGTTTGGGGTCGCGGGATGTGGTAGCCGTGACGGTGATCCCGACCGGATCCATTTCGCTTGACGCGGCACTCGGTGTCGGCGGCTTCCCTCGCGGGCGCGTCATTGAGATTTTCGGACCGGAGTCCTCAGGGAAAACCACGATTGCGTTGCAGGCGGTAGCCGAAGCGCAAAAGACAGGAGGCGTTGCGGCCTTCATCGACGCCGAGCACGCTCTGGACGCTGTTTATGCCCGCCAGCTTGGCGTCGACATCGAAAACCTCCTGGTGTCGCAGCCTGACAACGGCGAGCAGGCATTGGAAATTACCGCGGCGCTCATCAACTCCCACGCGCTCGACATCGTGGTCGTGGACTCCGTAGCTGCACTCGTGCCGAAAGCCGAACTGGAAGGCGAGATGGGCGACAGCCACGTCGGCCTGCATGCGCGCCTGATGTCGCAAGCGCTTCGCAAGCTGACGGGAATTGTCGCGCGAACCAATACATGCCTGATCTTTATTAATCAGATCCGGGAAAAGATCGGCGTGACCTTCGGCAATCCCGAAACCACAACCGGAGGCCGTGCGTTGAAATTCTACACCTCGGTTCGAGCAGAGGTTCGGCGCACTGCGGCAATCAAAGACGGCGACAAAGTAATTGGCAGCCGCACGAAGGTGAAGGTGGTGAAGAACAAAGTCGCTGCGCCTTTCCGCGAAGCGGAGATCGATCTGATTCATGGAGAGGGACTGTCCAGGGAGGCGGACCTTCTCGACACCGCGGTTTCGCTAGGTCTCGTAGAGAAGAGCGGCTCGTGGTTCAGCTATTCCGGCGAGCGCCTTGGTCAAGGCCGCGACGCAGCACGAATCTTTCTGAAGGAACATCCGGAGCTTCGTCTGAGTCTGGAGACGGAAGCGCGCAAAGCTCTCGATTTACCCCCGCCTGGAACGTTCGGGTACATGCCGAACGGCGTGCCGCTCACGCAGCATCCGCTTGCAGCAATAGCCTCAAAATGACGTCGAAGATGCCTGTCCCGCTTCTTCGAGGTCTCTTATCCCCCCGGTTTATGCGGTTCGGCAGCATCCAGGACTTCTCAAAAGCCCATTTTTCGGGCATTTTTTGCACTTTCTCCCCTTTACAGCAGCTCCCGCGTTCCCGTATCATAAGGTTGCAAAAGGACCATTCGAACAATTTCGAGGGTTTTTGTTTTAGTGACCAATCCGAGGACATGAGCCCTGCGAAGCGTGTTCAGGTTCAAAGGGAGAATCAGGAAAGGAGGCTTATGGCCGAAGCGACTAAAGCGACAAAGATGACTCAAACGCAAGTGGTGAGGCACATTGCGGAATCGACAGGAGTGAGCAATAAGGTTGCCAAGCAATTTCTCACCACCCTGGCGGAGCTCGCCATCAAGGAGACAAAGAAGAACGGGGTGTTCATCATTCCGGGCATCGGAAGACTGGTGCGGCAGGAGCGGAAGGCTCGCGTTGGCCGGAACCCCGCGACTGGCGAAGCAATCAAAATTCCCGCCAAGAAGGTCGTCAAGTTCCGCGTCGCAAAAGCGGTAAGGGATTCGATCGTTCCGCCAAAGAAGAAGTAGGCAGTTCCTCCAAAACGAAAAACCCCGCGGTTGCGCGGGGTTTCGTGTTTCTTCGGAGCCGGGATGAAGTCCGCCCAAATTGCGGGCAGCTTCCGATTAAACCTTTGCCTTGTTCTCGTCGGCCTTCTCTTCGCTCTTCAAGGCAGTCTTGAAGTTACGAATGCCCTCTCCCAGACCCTTGGCCACCTCGGGTATCTTCCGTCCGCCAAACAGCAGAACTGCGATACCGAGAATGATCAACAGCTCAGACAAGCCTATGGACCTCATGCGGCCTCCTTCGTAAAGCTAACACCTTCATTGTAGGGACGCGGTTCCTACCGCGTCAAGCTGACGGAAAGGCCGCGCCCAGCGGCCGTGCCACGGGAAAAATGCCACCACAGGCAAGTAGTCCGGAGACAGGCGCGCGCGAACGCGCCGGTACTGTCCCGTTCTGCCGTCCATCGAACCGGGGAAATCCCGGAAGGAATAGGCTGCGAAGGGCCAGTCCCGGCGGCAGCAGATGAGAGGGACGCGCATCCTCAGGGACTAAAGCCAATGGGATGCGAGAGCCACTCCTGTTACCGATGGCGGCGATGGCAGCAGGGATTTACCTGGCCCGGTCTGTCAATTTCTCCCTGCACGAGGTTCTCGGCGCGACCGTCTGCTTTCTGGTATTTGCGGTCATCGCCCGGAAACGAAAGGCCCGGTGGCTCGCAAGGATCTGCGGGATTCTCGCCGCCGTCGCATCAGGATGCGCATCCTACGAATGGCGCCGTCCAGGACCTGCGCCGGTCATTGACGCCAGTCCGCGCGAGGTGATGCTGATTGAGGGCTGCGTTGTCGAACCTTCAGCGTTCTCCGATGGGCGGGAGCAGTTCCTCCTGGAACTCGAACCCGGGGCGAGAGCGCGTGTCAATCTCTATTGGAGGGAGGCAGAGAGCCCGCCGGGGCTATCCTACGGGCAGCGCGTCGAAATCACCGGACGCATCCGCCCGCCTCGCAACTTCGACAATCCGGGATCGTTCGACTTTGTCCGTTACCTCGCCAGGCAGAACACCTATTGGACCGTCAGCGCCCCGGCTTCCTCCGTGCGGATTCTTCCCGGCCCGTGCGGCTCAGAGATCCGAAGAGCGATCTTCAAGCTCAGAGCGGCAGCGCTCGAGCGCGTGGAAGCCCTCTACGGCGCTGACACCTACGCAAGCGGCATGCTGAAGGCGACTCTGCTTGGCGATTCTTCAGCAATCGACAAGCTCTGGACTGAAAACTTTCGGCGCACGGGCACCTACCACGCCCTGGTCATCTCGGGGCTGCATGTCACGGTTCTGGCCGGAGTGCTGCTGTTCTTCCTGCGATTTCTGCCAATCGGCGAACTGAGCGCTCTGCTGATTACCGCCCTGCTGGCCTGGCTGTACGCATTCGTGGCTGGCGGTCAGGCGCCTGTGATGCGAGCCGCAGGCGGATTCACCGTGTACCTGATCGCACGATTCTTCTACCGCCGCACTCGCCTGCTGAATCTCCTGGCCGTGGTGGCCATTGGTTTTCTGCTGGCTGATCCCGAGCAGCTCTTCGAAGCCAGTTTCCAGCTTTCGTTCGCCTGCGTCGCCCTGATCGGCGCGTTCGGGGTCCCCCTCCTTGAGGCGACCTCCGTCCCGTACGCCCGGGGCCTTCGAGGCCTTGCCGAAGTGGATCGGGATTTGCACCTCGAGCCGCGCGTCGCCCAATTTCGTGTGGAATTGCGGCTGATCGCGGAGACGATCTCGCTGTGGAGCCGCCTTCCACACCGCTGGATCCTCGAAACCATTGGGGTTCTGCTGCGGGGAGTCTTCTTCCTGTTTGAGACAGCCGCCATCTCAGCGGTTGTGCAGATTGGCCTGGCGCTGCCGATGATCGTCTACTTCCATCGAATTTCCTATACGGGCATATCGGCAAATCTGCTCGTATCCCCTGCGTTGTCGATCGCCGTGCCTGTCGGGTTCGCCGCGATCTTCACGGGCTCGCACGTGCTGGGAGAGCTGACGCGCCTGCTGTTGGTGTTCGCGCAGCGTGTCGTGGATCTTCACGCCTCCTGGGAGGGAGCGGCGCCCGTTCCCGACCCGCCGCTGTGGCTCGCCGTGTGCTTTGCGGCTTCCCTGATCCTGGGCTTCCTCTCCATTCGCGTGAAGCGGGGCCGTCTTGTGTCGGCCGCCGTCTTCGCCGTCTTCCTTGCCCTTCTCCTGCTGCACCCGTTCCATCCCCGCCTGCAGCCCGGCATTCTTGAACTCGCGGCGATCGACGTAGGGCAAGGAGAGAGCCTGCTGGCAGTGTTCCCGAACGGGAAGCTCCTTCTCATGGATGGAGGGGGCATACCGTCCTTTGGAGGACGGCGGAAACCGAGGCTTGACCCGGGCGAGGATGTGGTTTCCCCGTACTTGTGGAGCCGTTCAATTCGAAAGGTTGATGTCATTGCCGCGTCCCACGCCCATGAGGATCATATTGGCGGCCTTCCCGCTCTGATAACAAACTTCCGTCCTCAAGAGGTCTGGACCTCGACGCGCCCCAAAACCGAGGCATGGCTCGCCGTAGAGAAGGCGGCCCGCCAGTCCGGCGCCAGGATCGTCACGCTGAGGCAGGGAGACAGTTTCCTGATTGGCGACGCCCGGATCGACGTCCTGTCACCACCCCGGGACTACGAGCCGCACGCACGCGCCCACAATAACGACTCCCTCGTTCTACGGTTAACCTATGGCCGGCGGCGCTTTCTGCTGACCGGGGACATCGAGGGCAGCATGGAGGATCAGTTAGTGGAAAGCGGACTCATTGGTCCGCTCGATGTCCTGAAGGTCGCTCACCACGGCAGTAAGACATCCACAAAGCCGCAGTTTCTAGAAGCGGCGCGGCCGATTTTCGGGCTTGTGTCGGCAGGCTATGCCAATAGCTACGGCGTGCCCCATCGTGCCGTCCTGGAAGCGCTGCGCGAACGCGGCGTGATGGTCTTCCGCACGGATGAGGATGGCCTGATCACCATGCGAACGGATGGAGAGTCCGTCGACGTCGACACAATGCGTTGGAGGCGCCAGCGGGGCGTAGCCGATTAGACCTCCGGGTAAAACTCGAAGTACGCGTCGAGAGAGTGATTCAACTGCCTGCGCAGTTCCTCTTCGTTGTTGCCTTCGATCAGATGCATGGTGACGAATGTCTTGCGTCCGTTCTTCAGCGTGATTTCAGCCGGGTCAACCGACTCAACCTCGTCCTCGGGCAGCAGGCGCAGCCCGTACACCAAGGCGAGCTTTCTCATCGGCGGTCCTCCTGCTCCGAGATTCTTTCATTCTCGGCGCGCTGCTCCTCCTCCACCGCGTTCCGGCCGACGATACGGGCCTCCGTGAGGATTCGCCGGGCCTCGTCTACCCGCTCCCTGGGTACTCTGACGTCGAACATCAGGTTTGGAAGAGCGGGAGCGCCGACGATGAAAGCCGGAATCCCGGCTGCATTCAGAAGGCTCTTTACGGAGAGCGCTTCTACCTCAGTGACGGTGGTCCCAGGAGGCGACTCAAAGACCGTCACCTGGTCGAGGTCAGAGGACGGATCCACCTCCTCGCCCGGGGACGCAGCGTCAGGCTGAGTGACGGCCAGCACTTCTCCCGCTGCGGCTAGCTGATCGTCCGGGACAACAACCTCCCAGCCTTGGTTGTCAGCGGTTTGCCTAAGCCGGGCATCGAGCCCGGCGTTGACGAGTTGGTTGCGAACCTCTACCGCGTCTTCTCGCGCGTCAGCGTCGTCAATCCGAAAGACAACTGCAAGCCCAGGCGAGCGTTCCATAGTTCGAGGATACCCCCTAAATCCGCATTCCGACAGGACGTCAACATTTACCCGGCTTTCCCGGCCTCCGGGACTCCCGAACGGTGGATAATTTTAGTAGGAAGGATACCCACGCCATGGCGGACGAAAACAGCGGAAACATCTTGTGGTTTATTGCGGGAGCAGCTTTGGGTGCCACGATCGCGCTCTTATATGCACCAGCTTCCGGGACCGAGACGCGGCGGGCGATTGGCAGGAAGGCCTCGGAGAGCCGTGAGAAGCTTGCCGGAAGTGGCCGCGACGTATTGGAGCGCGGCAAGGATTTGTATGAGAAGGGCAAGCAGATTGCCGAGGAAGCGGCCGAGCTCTTCGAGCAGGGCCGCAGGATGGTCGAAGGGTAACGAAACATTCAACAGTTGGGGGTGCTCATGAGCACTACGCCCCTTTCCCTGGAGACGTTGCCGGCGTTCCGGAATGAACCATATCTGGACTTTTCGGTTCCGGCGAACCGTCAGGCAATGGAACGGGCGCTCAGAGAGGTGCGCTCGCAATTCGGCCGCGAGTACGAGCTGCTAATCGCCGGGGAGCGGGTCCGAACCGGGGACTTGCTTCCTTCTATCAACCCCTCCCGGCCGAGCGAAATTGTCGGCCTGCATCACAAAGCGACCCCCGAGTTAGCGGCCCGGGCAATTGAATCGGCATACGACTACTTCGGAGAGTGGTCTCGCACTTCGCCCGAATCGCGGGTGGAGATGCTGCTGCGGGCGGCCGAAATTATTCGGCAGCGCAAGCTCGAGTTCGATGCCTGGCTGGTCTATGAAGCCGGAAAAACCTGGCCGGAAGCAGAGGCCGACGTCTCCGAGGCCATCGATTTCTGCGAGTACTACGCCCGCCAGATGCTGCGGCTTGCCCACCCGGAGCCGCTCCTCCAGTTGCCCGGCGAAAAGGACCGCATGGTTTACTTGCCTCTGGGAGTGGGCGTCGTGATCCCGCCCTGGAACTTTCCCCTGGCGATCATGGCCGGGATGACGACTGCGGCGCTCGTAACCGGCAACACCGTGGTCCTCAAGCCTTCCAGCGATACCCCGACGATCGCCGCAAAGTTCGCCGAAGTCCTGCTGGAAGCCGGCTTCCCGCCCCGGAGTTTCTCGCTGGTCACAGGAAGCGGCGCAGCGATTGGCGACGAGTTGGTCCGGCATCCGAAGACCCGCTTCGTTGCTTTCACCGGTTCACGCGACGTGGGCCTCCATATTAATGAACTGGCCGCCAAGCCCCAGAAGGGGCAGATCTGGATCAAGCGCGTCATCGCAGAGATGGGCGGCAAGGACGCCATCATCGTGGACGAGGAGACCGACCTCGAGAAGGCGGTCCAGGGGGTGCTGGTCTCCGCCTTCGGATACCAGGGGCAGAAGTGCTCCGCCTGCTCGCGGGCCATCGTTCATGAAAAGGTCTACGACGAGTTCCTGGAGAAGCTCAAGGAGAAGGCCTCCACTCTGAAGGTCGGTCCGGCCGACGACCCTGAGAATTACATGGGACCGGTGATCAACAGCCGCGCCTGCCAGTCGATCCTGGATTACATCGAGATCGGTAAGCAGGAAGGGCGATTGATCACAGGAGGGGGGCCAGCGGACGGAGAGGGTTTCTTCATCCGCCCAACGATCATTGCTGACATCGAGCCGGATCGGCGGATTTTCCGGGAGGAGATCTTCGGCCCTGTCCTCGCCGTAACGAAAGCCCGCGACTTCGAGCACGCGCTTGAGCTTGCCAACAATTCGGAGTACGGACTGACCGGCGCCGTTTACTCCAGGAATCCGGAGAAGATCCGGCAAGCTACAGAGTGCTTCCATGTTGGGAATCTCTACATCAACCGGAAATGTACCGGTGCGATGGTCGGCGCTCATCCTTTCGGGGGATTCAACATGTCGGGTACCGACTCGAAGGCGGGCGGACCGGATTACCTGCTCCAGTTTGTGCAAGCGAAGGCGATTGCGGAAAAAGTGGACTAGTCCGGTATAATCGAAAAAGCCCCGATTCGAAGGGGACCAAGAAGTCACAATTCCAGGGTCAAATTTGATCGACGCGGCGAAGGGGCGCTTCCGGCGCCCCTTCTCATTTCCAGCACCACGCCCGCGCAGGGAAACCATGCCCATCGGCGCGAGTCATACATGACGGAAGGAGTCAGGAATCCTCTGCAAGTCCTGGAACTGCAGTCGGGAGTCCCTCTCGCCGAGGGCGATGGAACGTAGTACAATGATCCGAGCGGGAAAAGTGTATTTGTTTCCGAGAAATGATGGACACGCGCGCGTAATCCATCTAAACTGGGGCTAGACTGAGAAGCTTGCCTAAAGTCGATTTTTCACCGAAGGGATGCTGGGCGATCGTCTTGCATCCCTTCTCGCCTATCTGCAGAAATTCAGCACTGCAACGGTCCGGTCGTGAGGGAAAGGAGGCTCGACTCAGGACCGCATACCCAATCGATCGAATAGAGTAATGTATCCACCGAGAAACCTACCCCCCCGCCGTCCCAGGATCCGGGAAAACGTGAATGAGGCCATTCGCGTTCGTGAGGTTCGCGCAGTCTTTCCCGACGGCACTGTTGAGATCATGCCGACGCAGGCCGCGATCCGCAAAGCCCAGGACATGGGATTGGACCTGATTTTGGTTGCTCCGACGGCGGAGCCGCCAGTTGCCAAGGCCATGGATTATGGCCAGTGGCAATACGAAAACAAGAAGAAGCAACACGAAGCGAAAAAGAAGCAGCACATCATCCAGGTGAAGGAGATCAAATTCCGTCCCAACACCGATGATCATGACTACGAGTTCAAGAAGAAGAACGCTGAGCGCTTCTTAAGGGAAGGCAACCGCGTCAAGGCAGTAGTGCAGTTTCGTGGACGCGAGATCGCCCACGTTGATCTTGGCCGGAAGCTGCTGCTTCGGTTTGCGGAAGATTTGAGCGGGATAGGAACCGTGGAAGGACAACCGCGGCTCGAAGGCCGGAATTTTCATCTCATTATCAGTCCGGCAAAGCCAACTTCCAAGGACAAGGCAAAAGAAAGCCAGCCGAAAGAGCAGCCGCGGGCTCAATAGGAGCCGTTGGGAAGCGTCTTCCGGCGCAGATCCTGTCAGTAGAACAGGTATTTGCGCCACTGATCGTCACTCTTGCCGAGCAGACGCATCAGGTGGCGGCTCGTATGGAGGCTGAACGGTCTCGGCTGGCGCGCCAGCTTCATGCCGGCCTCGTCCGGCGTACGGTTACCCTTCTTGTTGTTGCATGGATGGCAGCAGGCAACCAGGTTTTCCCAAGTCGTCTCCCCCGCCCTGGACCTCGGAATCACATGGTCGAGGGTCAGTTCCGACGATGGCAACACCTTCAGGCAGTACTGGCAGGTGTAGCGGTCGCGCATGAGGATATTCTTGCGCGACAGGGCGCGAGTCTGATGGGGAATCCGGCGGTATTCAAGCAGCCGGATCACTGACGGCAGGCGAATGGCAGTGCGGCTGGAATGAACGAGAGTGTTGGCGTGTTCTTCCGCCGCCGCCACACCCTTTAGCACCAGCACGAGCGCACGGCGCGCGGCGCAGACGTTGATGGGTTCGTAACTCGCATTCAGTACAAGAACCGGCTTCTGCAATCCATCCAGACTAGGCATCTTTCAGACTCCGGGTGGAAGGAGTACGGTCGGGCTGATTGACCGTTTGGAGAAACAAACGTCGATCCGCCCTCGCCAGAGTGATTACAGTCACGTGCTTGGCTCCGCCGCGTTTCAAGGCGGAAGCACAGGCTGAAACGGTTGCGCCGGTGGTCATCACGTCATCCACCAGCAGCACTCGAAGCCCCTCGGCGCTCACACCGTTCCGGACCCGAAACGCGCCCGCCACGTTAGCCCGCCGGGCCGCTCTGGTCAGGCCGGCCTGCGAGGGCGTCGGACGGCAGCGCTTCAGCAATGGCTTCACCGGGATGTGGAAATGGCGCCCGATCTCGGCGGCTAGCAATTCCGCCTGGTTGAATCCCCGCATCCAGCGCCGCCGCCAGTGCATTGGGACGGCGGTGACGACATCAAAACGCTGATGCCGGGGGAGCGCTCCAGCTAACAGTTGTCCAAGCGGTTTCGAGAGCGAGCAGATTTTCTTGTACTTGAGGAGATGAATGAGACTTCGGAGGGTTCCTTCATAGCTGCCGAAAGCGTAGGCGGCGTCAAATCCTGCCAAGCCCCGGCGGCACAGGCCGCAACGGCCATCTGCGTCCAGCGGAAAGGCGTTGAGAAACGGGCTTCCGCAGGTGACGCACCAATGATCCGCCTCCAGCGGTTTAGGCTGGCTGAGGCAGCTGCGGCAGACGGGAATCCGCGAAAACTCCCGGAGGGGAAGACCGCAAATCCGGCAGTCATCCGGCAATATCAGATTCAGTGTGGACGCGAGGGATTGCTTGAAGAATGAAGGAACGGCGAAGGGCAGGACTTTTGCGAGGCTGAAGCTCGGGAAGATCCACCTCCAAGTTCTTAATTGTACACCAAAAAATATGCTTCCGGTAAGACCCTCCAAACGGCACGACAAAGCGGGCAAGTAAGGTTATCCTGATGGATATTTGATGCCGGAGAGGGACCGCCTCTAAGAGAGACTGCGAATCCAGGTCGTGGGAAGCGGAAATGAACCGGCAAGTTCTGATCATGACCGCGCATGAGCTGCCGGTCGTGGGAGGTAAGCGCGTCTCGGATACTTGCTGCTTACTAGGCCAATTCCGATCCAAAGGCTTCTGACACATGCACGAATCGGTTCCATCGCCCAGTTGCGATCTAAGAACGACGAAAGGCGGCACGCCCGATGCCCTCCTTGACCGCGCGATTGCGCTTGAGCGCGTTGACGGCGACCTTGAACTCCTGCGGGAAGTTGTGAAGCTGTTCCTGGATGAGACTCCCGCACTCATGCGTAGCCTGCGAACCGCTATCGAACGGGGCGACTGCAAGGCAGTGGAGCGCGTGGCGCATAGCTTGAAGGGCTCAGCCGCCAACTTCGGGGCTGCCGGAGTGGTCAACGCCGCGCGCCGGCTGGAAGAGCTCGGGCGGTCGGGTACTACGGAAGGAGCATCGGAGCTCCTTCAACTGCTCGAAGCCGCGCTGGAGGAGCTCCGGCCTGCTCTGCTCGACCTGATCAATGAAGGCAAAAGGGCTGCATCTGCGGCAAGATAGCGGAAGGACCTCCGCCGTCTGCTATATTAGTTTCCTCGTATGACACCATCAGAAGCAGCAGAGATTGTCTGCGCTCACAGCCCGGATTCGGACGACGCCTACATGTTCTACGGACTGGCGACGAAGAAAATTCGCTCGCGCCTGGTCTCCTTCCGGCACGTCCTCGAGGACATAGAATCACTGAATCGAAAGGCAACAGAAGGGATTTATGAGCTGACGGCCGTTTCCTATCACGCCTATCCGTACGTTGCCGACAAGTATGTCCTGATGACGAGCGGCTCCAGCGTCGGCGACGGCTATGGTCCGATGGTGGTGGCCCTGTCGCCAATGGCACCTGAGGAATTAAAGGGGAAACGCATCGCTATACCAGGAAAGATGACGACCGCGTTTCTCGTGCTGAAGCTCTTCCAGCCGGATTTTGAGCCCGTTCCGACTCCCTTCGACTGTGTTCTCGACGCGATTCGCGAAAAGACCGTGGATGCCGGCCTTGTCATTCATGAAGCCCAGCTGACCTACGGAAAGAGCGGATTCCACAACGTAATCGAACTGGGACGGTGGTGGAAAAAGCAGTTCGACCTCCCGCTACCGCTCGGAGCAAACGCGCTGCGCCGCGATCTTGGCCCGGAAATCCGGAGCGAGTGCTGCCGGCTTATGAAAGAGAGCATTCAGTATGCCCTCGATCACAGCGAGGAGGCTCTGAACTACGCGATGCAGTTCGCGCGCGATATGGAGCAGCCTCTGGCGGAAAAGTTCGTCGGCATGTACGTGAACCACTACACCCTCGATTGCGGCGATCTTGTTCCGAAGGCGGCTCAAAAGCTGCTCGATATGGGGCACGAAGCCGGACTCATCCCCCACAAGGTCGAAGTGGAGTTCGTGCGCTAGTCGTATCTCGAATCCCTCACAGTACAATAGGGGTATGCGACTCTCCGGACTTACCGTCGTCTTGGCAGTGTGTCTTCCGTTGCTGGCGCAGAGCGACGAGAAGGAGCGGGTACGGGCAGTACGGGATCTGGGCAAACAGGGATCGGAAGCAATCCCGAAACTCCAGGCTTACCTCTCCGACGCCAGCTTGAACGTCCGGATTGAGGCGGTTAAGGCGATCGTCGAAATCGGCACGCAGCACAGCCTCGATCCGCTGATTCAAGCCACGCGAGATAACGATCCGGAGATCCAGATTCGCGCCACGGACGGCCTCGTGAACTTCTACCTGCCTGGTTACGTGAAAACCGGGCTCACGGCACGCATTCGCCGAGCCGGTGATCGCATCTCGGGAATGTTCACCGACACGAACGACCAGGTGATCGACCCATATATCACTCCGCGGCCCGACGTGATTGAGGCGCTCGGGAAGCTGGCTCGCGGCGGAATCAGCATGGAGTCTCGCGCGAACGCGGCGAGGGCCGTCGGCATTCTTCGCGGAAAGGCTGCGATACCCGATCTGGTCGAAGCGATGCGGTCGAAGAACGACCAGGTGATTTACGAGAGCCTGATCGCCCTTCAGAAAATTCGCGATCCTCAGGCGGCGCCCCAGATCACGTTCTTACTCCGCGACCTGAGCGAGAAAATTCAGATCGCAGCCATCGAGACGACGGGAATTCTGCGGAACGAGGAGGCGTTGCCCGCGTTGCGGGACGCATTCCAACGGGCGAGGAGCAAGAAGATCCAGCGAGCTGCGCTCACTGCCATCGCGATGATTCCCAAGGAGGAAAATCGCGACCTGTTCGTGAAGTTCTTCAACGACAGTGATGCGGAAATCCGTACGGCCGCTGCGGAGGGCTTCGCGCGGCTCGGAAATCCTAATGATCTGGAGCAGTTGGAGCGCGCCTTCAACGACGAGCGGAAAACGGGCCCGCGCCTGGCCCTGGCCTTTGCTATCGTGGGCGTGGGTAAGACGGAAGTCTCCGAATTTAGCGCACTTCAGTATCTGATCAACAATCTCAACTCCAGAGCATGGCGGGGAGTCGCACAGCCTTACCTCACTGAGCTTTCCAGAAAGCCGGAGGTACGAAAGGCCCTGTATCCGGCCCTACAGAACGGGACACGCGAGGAGAAGATCGGTCTTGCGCAGATCCTCGCCCGGACGGGAGACTCCGAAACCGTGCCCTATTTGGAAAAGTTATCCTCGGATGAGGATCGGGAAGTAGCTCAGGAAGGGTTGAGGGCCGTTAAGACTCTCAAGGCGCGTCTCTGAAGAGCGCGTCCAGAAACAAGAAAAGGGCGCCCAAGGGCACCCTTTTCCTGCATCAGAGATATTACTTCGCCTTCTTCTGCTTCTGCTGACCGACGCGGACTTTGAACTGCTTCTGCTGAGCTTCCGCCCAGGCCTTCCAGTCGAAACGCTTGGCCGCTTCCGCGAGATAGGCGTCAACATCCGCTTCCTTCGGCAGGACGGCCATGAGAGTAGCCACCTGTCCTTCCGGACCCGTGATGCGATACCTTTTCACGTTCGGGATTGCCATAACTCCCTCATGATAACACGGATAGGGCCCGGGATCGCCGCGTTATCGCAGCTCCGCGAGCTTCTCGATGACTGCGCGAGTGAACTGGGATGTCGAGCAGCTGCCGCCTACGTCGCGCGTGAGCCGCGTGCCTTCCTGGTAGACACGCTCGATTGCGGTTTGGAGGCGGCGCGCCGCGTCCGTTTCGCCAAGATGAATGAGCATCATCACCGCGGATGACATCAGCGCGGTCGGGTTTGCCAGCCCCTTGCCGGCAATGTCGGGAGCGCTTCCGTGGACGGCTTCGAAAACAGCGTACTTTTCACCCATATTGGCTCCCGGAACGATTCCCAGACCACCTACGAGACCCGCGGCAAGGTCCGAAACAATATCGCCGTAAAGATTCGGAAGCAGCAAGATGTCGAATGTCTCTGGGCGCATCACGAGCTGCATGGACGCGTTATCCACAATCAGCTCTTCGTACTTGATCTCCGGATACCGCTCGGCCACCTCGCGGCAGCACCGCAGGAAAAGGCCGTCGCTGAGCTTCATGATGTTGGCCTTGTGGACAGCCGTCACCTTCCAGCGGCCGTTTCGCCGGGCATAGGCGAAGGCGTAGTTGGCAATACGCAGGGAAGCCGCCCTGGTGATGATCTTCAGGCTCTCCACCACATCCGGCACCACTTCATGCTCGAGCCCCGAATACAGATCCTCGGTGTTCTCCCGGAAAATCACCATGTCGATATGCACGTCTTCGAACCTCGTTCGAAGACCCGGGAGCGTTCGCACCGGCCGGACGTTCGCGAACAGGTCGAGCCGCTTTCTTAGCGCGACGTTCACGCTCTGGAAGCCGCCCCCAACCGGAGTCGTCACAGGTCCCTTGAGTCCGACGCGAGTCCGTTCGAGCGAATCCACCACCTTTTGCGGCAGCACCTTCCCGGCCTCAAGAATGATGTCCGCAGTCAGCTCGACACGCTCCCACTCGATCGAAACCCCAGTCTCTTCAAGCACTCTCACAGTGGCGTCGGCAACCTCAGGACCGATGCCGTCTCCAGGGATCAGGGTTACTTTATGGGCCACGGCCTCATTATAGTGGGACAATACAAGTTCATGTCGAGAATGCAACGAGTTCTGCTGAGTGTTACTGATAAGACAGGCATTGTAGACTTTGCGCGTGGATTGGCCGAGTTAGGGCTGGAACTGGTCTCAACCGGAGGGACCGCCCAGGCTCTACGCGAGGCGGGCCTGAAGGTGCGCGACGTCGCGGAAATTACCGGATTTCCGGAGATGCTGGATGGCCGCGTGAAGACAATTCATCCGCGGATCGCGGGCGGGATCCTCGCTATCAGATCCAAACCGGAGCACATGGAAGCCCTGGAGAACCATCAGATTCCCACGATCGACATGGTTGTCGTGAACCTGTATGCGTTCGAAAAATACGCCGAAAAAGAGGACGCCACTCTCGATGAGCTGATCGAGAACATCGACATTGGGGGCCCGACGATGATCCGGGCGGCGGCAAAGAACTGGCAGGACGTCGCCGTTGTCGTCCAGCCCTCGGACTATCCCCAAATCCTCGAAGAACTACGGAAAAACAACGGAGTCCTGTCCCGAAGCACCCTATGGGAGCTGGCGAAAAAAGCTTTCACCCTCACTGCCAATTATGATCGGGCAATCAGCAGCCGCCTGGCGCGTATCCGCGTCGAGGACGGCTCCATCCGCGATGAACGCCCCGATCTCGCCGCGACGCTCGACATCCGGGTTCCCCAAACTCTCAGCCTGCGCTACGGCGAGAACCCGCACCAGAAGGCAGCGCTCTACGCCAGCGGCAAGAGCGGGATAGCGGGCGCGGAACAACTTCAGGGGAAAGAACTGTCCTATAACAACCTGGTTGATCTCGACGCCGCCTGGCAGCTTGTTTTGGAGTTTGACCACCCCGCGAGCGCCATCATCAAGCACACGAATCCCTGCGGCTGCGCAGAGCAGGACACACTCGCAGCGAGCTACCGCAAGGCGTTCGAGGCGGATCCAGTCTCCGCATTCGGCGGCGTTCTCGCCTTCAATCGGGAACTGGACGCAGAAACGGCTCAGGAGATCGTGAAGACCTTTATCGAGGCGATCGCGGCGCCCGGTTATAGCCCGGAAGCTCTCGAAATTCTCGCGAGCAAGAAGAATCTGCGCCTTGTCCGGGCGACTCCTCCCGGAAACGAGCTCGTCGTCAAATCGATCAGCGGCGGCTATCTCGCGCAGACAGCCGACACGCACCGGCTGGAACGGGCAGCCTGCAAGGTGGTCACCCAGCGCACGCCTACCGAGGAGGAATGGCGGGGCCTGGAGTTTGGCTGGAAAGTCGTAAAGCACGTCAAGTCGAATGCGATCGTCTATGCGCGGCCGGGACAGCTGGTTAGCGCTGGCGCCGGCCAAATGAGCCGTGTCGATTCAGTCAAGGTGGGCGCGATGAAGGCAGTACTGCCGCTCCCCGGCACGGTTTTGGCTTCAGACGCCTTCTTCCCGTTTCCGGACGGGCTCGAAGAGGCAGTGCGCCATGGGATTACGGCCGTGATCCAGCCCGGCGGATCCGTCAGAGATGAAGAAGTGATCGCTGCGGCGAACCGCCTCGGCGTCGCTATGGTTTTCACCGGAATCCGGCACTTCCGCCACTAAGAACATTCCGGGTGGCAGACGCGGCCAGGCCTGGCTGGCCGGTGATTTGAAGAGTAAGTTAGAACGGAAGTGCTAGTCATATCCGGGTTTTGTACTCGTTGCGACCCGTGTCATTCTATGGTCAACTGGTTCAGTACAACCGGGGCTAGAGCACGTATGAGGCCGTTGACAAGCACTTTCCTGATCTTCGTGTTGGTTGCCGGGCTTGGCTGCTCCCGCGATCCTGAAGTTCTCAAGAAGAAGTACGTCGAGAACGGCAATAAGTATTTCAACAACGGCAAATATAAAGAGGCTTCCATCCTTTACCGAAAAGCGCTCGGCAAAGATGCGCGCTATGGCGAAGCATACGCGCGGCTGGCGGAAGCGGAAATGCGTTTGGGCCGGACCGTGGAAGCGGTCCGAGCATACCAGAGAGCTGTAGAGCTGCTACCAAACAACACGGAAGTTGCTGCAAAGCTCGCGAATCTGTACTTAGCCGCGTTTCTGGCAAGGCCGAATCGCACCTATCTGAGGGCCGAGCTCACCTCCCTCCAGGAGATCCTGAAGAAGCGGGACCCGATGTCTTACGAGGCACTGCGGCTCGAGGGCTACGTCGCCATTGTCGACAAGAACTACCGCCTCGCGATAGAGAAGCTGCAGGCTGCGGACCGCGTTAAACCGGGCCAGCCCGATGTTGTCGTGGCTTTGGCCCAATCAATGATCGCCATTTCGCAAAACAAAGAAGCTGAGGAGCTGATCCGCCGGAACATCGAGAAGAACAAGAATTATTCTCCGATGTATGACCTGCTGACGGCCGATCTCCTCCGCCAGGGACGGATAGCCGACGCGGAAGAAGTACTAAAGCTGAAGATCAGGAACAACCCGAAACAGCTTTCCTACCGCCTGCAATTGGCCGGTTTGTACGCCGGGACCCAGCGCGCGTCCGAAATGGACAATGTCCTGCAGGAGGCCTTGGATAACTCCAGCGATTTCCCGGATGCGCATAAGCGAATTGGCGAGTTCTTTGTGAGAATCCGCCAATTTGACCGCGCCAAAAAGTTACTGGAGCAGGCGATTCAGACTCACCCTGAGGATAAGCTTGCTTACCAGAAGATGATCGTCGAAGTGCTCGCGGCCCAAGGAAAGCCTGCTACGGCGATGGACCTTGTGGACAAGCTGCTCACCGAGCACAAGGACGACGCCGACCTTCGCGCAGCCCGCGCAAGTCTCGTGTTGCAAACCGGCGATCGGGACCAGCTGCAGAGAGCGATCGACGATCTGGTGACAGCCGCGCAGAAATCGCCGCACAACTTTGTCATCCGGCACAATCTCGGCCGCGCCTATATGGCGAAGGAGGAGCTGGAAGCGGCTCGCATCCAGTTCCAGGAAGCATTGAAGAGCAGGCCGGACTATCTGCCTTCAAAAATTCTGCTGGCGCAGGTTCATCTCTCAAAGAAGGAGTATGCGAAAGCGCTCCAGTTTGCCGGCGAAGCGCTGGATATCGATGAGAGGAACCTCCACGCGCGGCTGATCCGCTCAGCGGCGCTCATGGGCAGCGGAGAGCTGAGCCAGGCGCGTAAGGAACTTTCGGATACGCTGCAGATGCATCCGGGAGCCAGCGACGCAAAGTTCCAGCTGGCCATGCTGAATCTCAGCGAGCGTAAGCTCAAGGAATCCGAAACCCTGTTCCGCAGCATCCAGGCTGCGAATCCGCAGGATCCGCGGGGTGTTCTGGGTCTGATCGAGACCTATATGGCCCAGGGCAGGCACGACGAGGCCAAACAAATTCTGCAGAACGAGCTTGCCGCTGCCCCGGACCGTGACGACGTCCGGCTGGCGCTCGCAAATATCATGTTCCGCTCGCAGGATTACGCGGGCGCCATCTCGCACTACCGGACACTTCTGGCGAAAAAGCCGGAGGCTCCCGACATGATGGTCAGGCTTGGAATCGCGCTGGCGCGCAACAAGCAGTATGGCGAAGCCGAAGAGACGTTGAAGAAAGCTGCTGCTCTCAGCCAGGGCAATCCGGCTGCGTTGATTGAGCTCGGAATGCTGTATGAAGCCCAGGGGCGGCGCAACGATGCCCGGCCGCTCTACGAGCGCGTCCTCCAGATCCAGCCGGATAACCCAATCGTCCTGAATAACCTCGCCTATATCCTCGCCGACGAGGGCAAGGACCTCGACCTGGCGCTCACCTATGCTCAAAGAGCAAAGCAGAAGCTGCCGAACAACACCAATGTGGCAGACACGCTGGGGTGGATCTACGTCAAGAAAAACCTCAGCGATAACGCTATTCAGATATTCCGCGATCTGACAGCAAAGAATCCGGACAATGCCGAATTCCGCTACCACCTTGCCATGGCCCTCCTCCAGAAGGGGGACAAAGGGCAAGCAAAGAAGGAACTCGAGGTAGCGCTTCGCGCAAAGCCGAATAAGTCCGTGGAGGAGAAAATCCGTCAACTGATGTCGCGAATCGGTTAGCCAAGGCGGCTTCCTCGCTCCTCTCCCGAACTGCTGTCGAAAGCTGCACCCATGAATCTTCAACAGTATCCTTCCGCGCCTTACGTCGTCCCGTTTCTTGTTTTTCTGCTGTTTCTGGGCATCGGTCCCCATTTGCCCATTGCCGAGCAGATCGAGCACCCGCTGCGGTTCGCGATTCTCTCGGCCGTGCTGTGGGTGTTCTCACGCCAGGTAATCTCCTTCCGAACGACCCGCGCGATTTCGAGCATTCTGCTGGGTGTCGCCGTGTTCATCCTTTGGGTTGGGCCGGATCTTTTGATTTCCGGTTACCGGGAACACTGGCTGTTCCAGAACCCGCTCACAGGAACCCTGAAAAGCTCCCTCTCGGACGAAGCCCGCTCAAATCCGTGGATTCTGTCCATCCGGTCGCTCCGGGCCGTCGTGCTCGTGCCGATTATCGAGGAGCTGTTTTGGCGCGCGTGGCTCATGCGATGGATCATTTCCAGTAATTTCCGGAAAGTCCCGCTTGGAACATACTCGGCGTTTTCGTTTTGGGTGACGGCCCTTTTGTTTGCTTCCGAACATGGGCCATACTGGGAAGTTGGACTGCTAACCGGGGTCATTTATAACTGGTGGATGATCCGGACGCGATCCTTAGGCGATCTGATCCTCACCCACGCGGTTACCAATGCCTGTCTCTGCGCCTTCGTGCTGGCCACGGGACGATGGGAGTACTGGCTGTAGCCGTGGCGGAAGGGAGCGCGGACGGGAAAGCTCGGAAAGAAGAAAGAATGGTCGAACAAATCGTGAAGGGCGTTACCGCCGCAAAGGCAAGGGTTGTGCTCTTCGACTTTGACGGGACTCTGTCACTGATCCGTGCAGGCTGGATGGATGTGATGGTCCCCATGATGGTCGAGATCCTGAGCGAGCTCAAGACCGGCGAAAGCGAGGGCGAACTCGAATCCGTGGTTCGGGAATGGGTTGGCCGCCTGACTGGCAAGCAGACCATCTACCAGATGATTGAGCTGGCAAGCCAGGTGGAGAAGCGAGGCGGCAAGCCTCTGGATCCGCTCGAATACAAGCGCATGTACCATCAGCGCTTGATGAACCGGATCGAGTACCGCTTGAAGGAGCTGCGGAACGGGCATGCTTCGCCGGAGAAGTATCTGGTGCCCGGATCGCGAGCCCTGCTCGAGAGCCTCCGCGAGCGCGGGCTGAAGCTGTACCTTGCCAGCGGCACCGATGAAGCCTACGTCCTCGACGAGGCGCGCCTGCTCGATATCGACCGGTACTTCGACGGCGGGATCTATGGCGCCCAGGACGACTATAAGAGCTTTTCGAAGGCCCTGCTGATCCAGCGAATCATCTCCTGTGCGGGCTATCGCGGAGAGGAATTCCTCGGTTTTGGCGACGGCTACGTGGAAATCGAGAATGTGAAACAGGTAGGAGGAGTCGCGGTAGGTGTCGCCACGGAAGAACCGGATTGCGCCCGAATTGACGAGTGGAAGCGGACGCGTCTGGTAGGCGTGGGCGCCGATTTCATCGTTCCCCATTACGGAATGCTGCCGCAACTGCTCTCGACTCTCTTTCCGCAGTAGAATCGAGTCTTGCCGCTACAACACGAATGACATCGAAGTACCGAACTTTTGACCGTTCGCGTCTGCGGATCCGGCCGCTGGCGGAACGCACCCATGACCTCGAGCTCAGCCGGTGGCTTTCTCTGGAAGACGAGACACCGCCCTTCTCTCATCCCCAGCTTCCCGAAGTAGCGCAGCGTGTGGTCGCAGCCCGCACCGCCGGCGCTTCGCGCATTCTGATGATGGGAGCGCATTTGCTGCGCGCCGGCGTGAATCGCCACATTATCGACTTGATGCGGCGCGGGTTGATCAGCCACATCGCCATGAATGGCGCCGGCATGATCCACGACTACGAGTTGTCGCGCATCGGTGCGACCACCGAGAGCGTCGCTCGCTACATCCGCTCCGGCGAATTCGGGTTGTGGCAGGAAACAGGGGAACTGAACGATTGGATCGCAGAGGCAGCGCGGCTTTGCCTGGGACTCGGCGAGAACATCGGCCGCCGTCTTGCGGAATCCTCGTACCCGCACCGGGAACTGAGCGTGCTGGCCGCCGCCTACGAGCTGTCCGTTCCCGTGACCGTTCATGTCGGAATTGGCTACGATATCTTACACGAGCATCCAAACTGTGACGGCGCTGCCTTGGGCGCCGCCAGCTACCGCGATTTTCTGATCTTCGCTGACGCGGTGGAACGTCTGGAAGGAGGGGTCCTGCTGAGCTTCGGCTCAGCCATTATGGCCCCGGAGGTGTTTCTCAAAGCACTGGCGATGGCCCGCAACGTCGCCCATCAGCAGGCCCGCTCCATCCGGAGGTTCACCGTCTCGGTATTCGACCTTGTGCCGATTCACGGCGACATCCATCGCGAACTGCCGAAGACCGATCCGGGCTACTATTTCCGCCCGCATAAGACGATGCTGGTGCGGACTGTCGCTGATGGCGGGGAGAGTTTCTATTTCTGCGGTGAGCACCGCGCCACCTTCCCTGCCCTCCGCCGCGCCCTTCTGGAGCACGAATGACGACCGCTGAAATCCTCGCCGCTTTCCCCAGGATGTCGGCGCTTGTCGTGGGCGACATCTGTCTGGACCGCTGGTGCGTCTACGACCCGGCGCAAGCGGACCCGTCCAGGGAGACCGGAATTCCGCGCATCGGCGTCGTCTCCACGGAAGTGACGCCTGGCGCCGGAGGCACCGTAGCCAACAACCTCGCAGCTCTAGGGTGCGGCAGAGTGTCCGTACTCGGCATCGTTGGCGACGACGGCTTCGGCTACGAACTCAGGCAGGCGTTGAAGGCGCGCGGCATCGAATCGGATCTCCTTGTCAATACAGCCGGACGTCAAACCTTCACCTACACCAAGCTGCTCAACGCTTCCACGGGGGAAGAAGATCAGCCGCGCGTCGACTTCATCTGCACCGAACCCGTCCCCGCCGAAACAGAGAAGCAGTTGATCGAGAACCTGAAGGCATCGTGGGAGGCTTTCGACGTCATCCTGGTGTCGGATCAGGCAGAGACGGAAACGGGCGGCGTGATCTCGCCCGGCATGCGTTCGGTCATTAACGACCTCGGCGCAGCCCGGCCGGATAAGGTTATCTGGGTCGACTCGCGCCTCCGGGCCGAGCATTTTCGTCACGTCATCGTCAAGCCGAATCAGCGCGAGGCCGAGGAAGCATGTCTCCGAGCCTTCGGCAAGGTCGATTTCGTCCGGCTGCGCGAGCGGTTGCAGTCGAAGCTGCTCCTTGTGACCCACGGTCCCGATGGCGTGCTACTGGTGAGGGACTCATGCGAACCGGTCTGGGTGCGAACGCGGCCGGTCGAGAATCCGGTGGACATCTGCGGCGCAGGAGATAGCTTCTCCGCCGGCGCCGCTCTGGCCCTTGCGGTTTGCGGCGACCCTGTTCGCGCAGCCGCCTTCGGAAATACCGTCGCTTCCATCACTATCATGAAGAAGGGTACGGGAACGGCCTCGCCCGCGGAAGTGCTTGCCGCTACGGTCGACGAATGAATACGCTCGCCATCGATATCGGAGGGACCAAGTTCACGGTTGCTCTCTTTGAGGGCGAACGGATGGTGCGCAGGGAGTCCCGTGCAACCAACCGCGAAGGCGGCCGGGTTTGGATGATGGAGCAGTTGCTCAGCCTCATTTCGGCTTGGCGGACAACGGCTTCGATCGACCGCTGCGGGATCGGCTTCGGAGGTCCGGTTGATTACTGCGCGCAGCGCGTGACCCTGTCCACACACGTCGGCGGCTGGGAAAATTTTGATCTCGTTGGAGAAATCCGAGGCGCGCTCGGCGTGCCTGTCCTCATGGACAACGACGCCAATGCCGGAGCGTTGGGCGAGGCCTGCTACGGCGCGGCGGTCGATTGCCGTCCGATGTTTTACATGACGCTCTCAACCGGCATCGGCGGAGGCATCGTGACCGAAACAGGCGTCTACCGGGGCGCAGACTCTTACGCCGGGGAGATCGGTCACCTTACGATTCGGCCGGATGGCCCGGATTGCCTCTGCGGCGCGAAGGGCTGCTTCGAGCGCATGTGCTGCGGGCTCTGGCTCGAGCGGGACCACGGCAAACCCGCTCAAGAGCTGCTGACGGATCCGGAATTCGTCGCGCGCTACGTCGTCGACCTGGCCTTGGGGTTGAAGGCCTGCATTATGCTGCTGAATCCCGTGCGCATCGTCATCGGCGGAGGGATTGCCAAGGCGGGCGACGCCCTGTTTGAACCGCTTCGAAAAGAACTGCGGCGGCAAATCACCAACTGGTCCAGGGCTCGCATCGACGTCGTACCGGCAGCGTTAGGCGATGACAGCGTGCTCTACGGAGCTCTGGCGCTTGCCATGGAGAAGAAATGATGAACTTTGCAGAACTTTATAAGTCGGAATTGCTGAAGGCGATTGAGGCGATCGACCTCGAACAGGTGAACCGCGCGATCCAGATCCTGGCCGACGCACGCGACAAGGGACAGGCGATCTATGTTTGCGGAAATGGCGGGAGCGCGGCGACAGCTTCCCACTTCGTCTGCGACATGGTAAAGGGCGCCAGCTACAAGCGTCCGTCGCGCTTCCGCATCATGGCGCTGACCGACGCGATGCCGACCATCACCGCCTATTCCAACGACGTCACCTACGAGTGCGTCTTCGTCGAACCGCTACGGAATTTTGCCAAACCAGGAGACGTCGTGATGGCAATCAGCGGCTCTGGAAATTCTCCAAACGTCCTCCGGGCGGTGGAATACGCCAATGAAGTCGGCTGCCGCACAATCGCATTGACGGGCCGTGACGGCGGGAAGCTTGGTCCGATGGCCTCTCTGAACATCCAAGTCCCTGTCCCTCACATGGGCCGGATCGAGGACGCCCACATGATCGTGTGCCACATGATGGCCTATTACTTTATGGATTGCGAGAAGTAGCGTCCAACGAAGAGTCTGCTAAGCGAAGAACCCGCCGAAGCGACGTTCCGATTGCCTCCGCAAACACCGGGTTCTAGACTGGTAGTAAGGAAGCTCTTCTCCAACCGGGCCCTTAGCTCAGCGGTTAGAGCAGCGGACTCATAATCCGTTGGTCGTAGGTTCGAATCCTACAGGGCCCACCAGTAACTCCTTCCCCTTCAACAACTCCCCGGGAACACGGCGGCGAAGCTCCGAAACAACTGTAATAGAGATTACGTCCTACGAGGGGGATAGTTTGTGCCTTACCTCGCGATTCTTGGAGTTGTTTCGAAAAACTGGTGGATGCTGGCTGTTCGCGGCGTGATCGCTATTCTTTTTGGTCTCTGTGCATTCCTCTGGCCCGGTCTGACGCTGGCGGTTCTGGTCATGCTCTGGGGAGCGTTCGCTCTGGTCGACGGCATCCTCGCAGTCATCGCCGGAGGAGCGGTCCGGTGGTGGTCGCTCCTCCTGTTCGGCATTGTCGCAATTGCTGCCGGATTGTTCGCGCTGTTTTGGCCGGGCATCACGGCGGTTGCCTTGCTGTTCGTGATCGCTATCTGGGCGATCGTCCGCGGAATCACCGAGATCGTCGCGGCAATTCGACTCCGCAAGGAACTGGCAAACGAATGGCTGCTGGTCCTGACCGGCGTGCTGGCGGTCGCCCTGGGAGTGGTGCTGATGATGTCGCCAGCTGCGGGCATTCTTGCTCTGATCTGGTTTCTTGCCGCGTATGCGCTCGTTGTCGGCGTCCTCCTGCTCATCCTGGCGTACCGGCTGCGTGGCGTGCACAGGCAAATGCAGCCAAGGCTGGCGACCTAGAAGCGGGCGGACGCGGTCTCACTGGGGATCGCAGGGCGATCCCCAGCCATCCGGGACTTACTCGGAGACGCGGATCGCAACTTTGATAACGTCATCGCGCCGCGACCCGAACAGCTCATACGCCTGATCGATTTCGTCAAGCGTAAACCGGTGCGAGAACAGCGGAGTCAGATCAATCCGATTCGTCTCGACCAGGCGCATCAGCCGCCGCATGCGCTCTTTTCCTCCGGGGCATAGGGTCGTGACGATCTTGATGTCGCCGAGCCCTGCGCCGAATGCGTCAATCGGAACCTGCAGGTGGCCGGAATAGACTCCTACGCTCGACAGCGTTCCGCCCGGACGAAGCACGCGCAGCGCGTTCTCAAACGTAGCCTGTATTCCTAAGGCTTCGATCGCAACGTCGACGCCGCGGCCGCCCGTAAGTTCGCGCATCTCGCGAACCACGTCGGCTTCCGACAGTAAGACGCTCGTCGCTCCGAGGCTGCGCGCAACGTTCAGGCGATGCGGATCTTCGTCCACCACGATAATCTGTGACGCGCCGCGGAGTTTTGCCCCGAGCGTTGCGCATAATCCGATCGGTCCCTGCGCAAAGACCGCCACCGCGTCGCCAAGCCGCACACCGCCGCTTTCAACCGCTGCAAATCCAGTAGAGGCGATATCGGCCAGCAGGAGGACTTGTTCGTCCGTAATACCGTCAGGAATCACGGCCAGATTCGCCTGGGCGTACGGAATGAGCACATACTCAGCCTGGACGCCGTCGATCGTGTTGCCCAGTCTCCATCCGCCCAGTGGTCCCTGGCACTGGGAAGTGTTGCCGCTTAAGCACGGTTCGCATTGCCCGCAAGGCGTGATGGCTCCGATCAGGACTCGTTGTCCGACTTCATACCCGGTCACCGCCGAACCGAGCTCGTGAATGACGCCGACCGCTTCATGGCCGATCGTCAACCCTTGCCGGACCTCGTACTCTCCGCGGACAATATGCAAATCAGTTCCGCAAATCGTTGTCAGCCGAACCTTTACGACTGCATCCGTGGGTCCGGCCCGAGGGATTGGCTTTTCTTCCAAGCCAAACTTGCCCGGCCCACGAAATACATTCGCTTTCATAAAGCCCGGTGTCACGGGCCGTGCTTCCCGTTGCTGGTTGATTTTCACTGCCATTGCATCCCTCCTCCCCTACGTATTTGCTCCGCGCCTGCCTGATTTTCCCATAGATTGCGACCGGCCGCTCCCTACAAGAAACGGCGATGCCTGCGGACACCTGCAAAGCGGACTTCACGGCGGCTACAATCGAAAAGAATGTCGCTAATTGTCGTTGGGTCCGTTGCTTATGATGGCGTGGAAACCCCGTATGGCCGGGTTGATCGAATGCTGGGAGGTTCCTGCACATATATCGCCCTCTCAGCCAGCTACTTTACGAAGACGCGCATCGTCGCGGTAGTCGGCGAGGATTTTGACCAGGCGGATCGCGACCTGCTGTGTGAGCGCGGTATCGACCTATCCGGTCTCGAAACCCTTCCCGGAAAGACCTTCTACTGGCAAGGCATCTATACGAATGACATGAATGACCGCACGACGCTGCGGACCGACCTCAACGTCTTCGCCGAATTCAACCCCAAGCTGCCGGAGCATTACCGTAACGAGCCATACCTGCTGCTTGGAAACATCCAGCCAACCCTACAGAGCAGTGTCCGCAATCAGATGAACTGTCTCCGCTTCGTCGGCGGCGATACCATGAACTACTGGATCCGCGACTTCCGCCAGGATCTTTTGGAAACGCTCAAGGGGTGGGATTTCCTGCTGATCAACGACTCCGAAGCAAGGATGCTTTCCGGGGAAGTGAACTTAAAGCGGGCTGCGCGGGCAATCCTGGATATGGGTCCCAACACGGTCGTTATTAAGCGCGGAGAGTACGGGGCGATTCTCTTCCGCAGGGACGCGATGTTCATGGTGCCCGGCTATTTGCTGGAGGAAGTGTACGACCCTACAGGCGCCGGTGATTCCTTTGCCGGAGGCTTTGTGGGCTATATGGCGGAACGTCAACTGGATCTCAGGGATCCCAACCTCGACTTCCGGGAATTGGGTCGCGCGGTAATCTACGGCTCCGTAATGGGCAGCTTCTGCTGCGAGAAGTTCGGCGTCGAGCGGTTCCGTACGCTGACACGCAGTGAAATTGATGGCCGTTTCCAAGAGTTCAAAGCCGCGACGGATTTCTAAGAGGACGACAGCCGGAACAATCACAGGATCGCGAGCATTGGCGCAGCTTTCCGCCGCTCTGCTTTTCCTGGCTATTCTTGGCGGTTCGGCCCTCTGGTGGTTCCACCAGCAGGGTTATCTACTCTACTTCGGCGACGCACAGGCGCATCTCAATATAGCCCGTCGGATCGTCGATTCGCGGACACCAGGATTCGTACAGCTTGGCACCGTGTGGCTGCCGGTTCCGCATCTGGCGATGCTGCCCTTTGTATCGAATGATGCGTGGTGGCGGTCGGGACTGGCGGGCGGAATACCGGCCTCGTGCGCGTTCGTCATCGCAGGCGCCTTTTTGTTTGCAGCGGCACGCCGAGCGCTCGGCTCGGGAGCAGCAGGCTTCGCCGTAGCAGCAGTCTTCGCCCTCAATCCGAATCTACTCTACTTGCAGTCCACAGCGATGACGGAGCCCTTCTTCTTCGCGGGTCTGGCAGGACTGCTCTATTTTGTCGTTCTCTTCAGCCAAACCGGGTCTTTGTGGGCCGCGGTCGGGGCAGCTCTCTTATCGAACGTAGCGTCGATGACGAGATATGAAGGTTGGTTCCTGATTCCGTTTGCCGGGCTCGCTATATTCCTGTCGGGCCAAAGCGGACGGATTCGGGCAGCGGCGGTATTCGCTGTTCTGGCATCGCTCGGCCCGCTGTGGTGGCTCGGATACAACTGGTACAACTACGGCGACCCGCTGGAATTCTATCGCGGTCCCTACTCTGCAAAAGCCATCTATCAGCGGGCGCTCGATCAGGGCATGGCGCGATATCCGGGCGATCACGAGTGGGACAAAGCATGGCTTTATTTCCGGGAAGCGGCCAAGCTATGTGCCGGTTCGGCCCTCGTCTGGCTTGGGCTCGCCGGCCTCATTCCTGCCCTGTGGAAGCGGGCATTCATTCCCCTGCTGCTGCTTTCGCTCGGACCTTTCTTCTACGTCTGGAGCATGCACTCTTCAGGGACACCGATCTTTGTTCCGCACTTGTGGCCGAACAGTTACTACAACACGCGCTATGGATTGGCAGCCTTGCCCTTGCTGGCTTTCGCTGCTGGCGCGATCGTAGCCGTAGTTCCGAACCGGTTCCGTTCCCTGGCCGTACCGGCCGTCATAGCGATCGCGATCACTCCGTGGCTCGCTCATCCCGACCCTGAGAACTGGATCTGCTGGAAGGAATCGGAGGTGAATTCCAACACGCGGCGCGCCTGGACCCGGGAAGCGGCCGATTATCTCAAGGCGCACTACCGGCAGCACTCCGGTGTCTTCACGTCCTTTGGCGATATGACAGGAATCTTTGGGCAGGCCGGCATTCCATTGCGCGAGACGCTGCATGAAGGAAACGGACCGGCCTGGCTCGCTGCCGCGACGCTTCCGGAACTCTTTCTCTTTGAAGAATGGGTGGTAGCTATGGCCGGGGATAAGGTATCGACAGCCATGCTCAGGGCAGGGCGCTTTGGCTCGCGTTACGTGCGGGTAAAGACAATCCGGTCTAAGGACGGCCCGGAAATTGAGATCTACCGAAGAGACAGAAACAATGAGGACGAAGATCCCCTTTACAAAAGCTCACGGGGCGAAGAATGATTTTCTACTGACGTGGGCGGAAGAGGCTCCCGCGGACGGACTAACCCGGGCGGCGCAGGCGATCTGCGATCGTCACACCGGTGTTGGAGCGGACGGCTGGCTGCTGGTCTCGCGGAACAAAGGTGACGCTGACGCCGTCATCCGGCTCTTTAACCCGGACGGAGGCGAAGTGGAGATGTCCGGCAACGGCACTCGCTGCGCTGCGGCATTTTTGATTGAGTCAGGCTTTCCAGGCAGCGAGATTAAGATCATGACAGGGGCCGGTCTGAAGCACCTCCGATTGTTACGGCGAGACGGCTTGTGTTTTGAGTTTGAAATGAACATGGGGCGCCCGCGCATTGTCGAGCAGCAAACGGAGATCGAGGGTTACGATGCCACGCTCGTCGACGTCGGTAATCCGCAGTGTGCGGTTTTCGTGAAGGATTTTGACTTTGACTGGCGCAGCATGGGGCAGCGGATCGAGCACCACCCCCGCTTTCCCCATCGCACGAATGTTTCTTTCATCGTTCCCTCCGCGTCCGACAGGATCGACGTCCGGTTTTGGGAGCGCGGCGCTGGAGAAACCATGAGTTCTGGAACGGGATCGACGGGCGCAATGGCGGCAGCCGTATCGAGAGGGCTTGCACGCAGTCCGCTGACGGTAATGACACCAGCGGGACCGCTCGCTCTTCGGTGGAACGAGGAAGCCTTCCTCGTAGGACCAGCCGAGATCGTCGCGACAGGCGAGTTCTATCTGTAATCCCGAAATAGCAGAAACCCAAAAACGAAAAGGGCCGGAGCCCCGAAAGGAACTCCGGCCCTTCTTCTTTGTGCCGGCGTTTGTTAGAAGGTATAGCGCAAGCTCAACTGCATATCTCGCTCGCTGTTCTTGCCCTGCACCTTGCCAAACTGGGAGTTTCTCGGATCGGTCACAGGACCATCCCAGTTGGGGTGGTTCACCCAGTTGAAGCTTTCCGCACGGAGGGTCAAAGTGTGGGTTTCTCCGATGCGGAAGTCCTTCATCAATCCGAGGTTATGGTTTTGGAAGCCCGGACGGTCCACGTAGTTCCGGAATCGGCCGGTCACGAAGGTGCCAAGTGTCGGCTGCTGAAAGACCTTGGGATCAAAGTAATAGTTCTGATCCGAAGGCGACTCCGAGAACTTCTTCGGATAGGTCACTGGTCCGGTCACGTTCCAGATCTGGCTGCCGCTACCCGAGCCCACTCGGGCGAAGTCGTCATCACTGGCCACCGTGAAGGGCTGTCCGCTCTGCCACTGGCTCACAGCCGTAATTTGCCAGCCGCCCAGCAGCGTTCGCACCAGCTTGCTGTCGCTGTTGCGGAAGAAAGGCAGCTGATAGATCACGTTCGTTACGAGCACATGACGGCGGTCGAAGTCGGAGCGGCCCCACAGATTGTGGGCATCATAAGCGTTCGGAATGATGTCACGCTGGGCCGACCCGTCATCCATGGTCTTCGAATAGGTGTAGGCAACGCCGAACAGCAAGCCCTTCGAGAATCGCTTGTTGACCTCAACCTGCAGGCCGTTGTAGGTGGAGTTCGCATCATTGTTCGTAATGCGAATCGGCCCGTACCCCTTGTAGGGGCGCAGCTGGTTCACGTTCAGGTTGTTCGGGTTGTTCTCCGGCATCAGAGCGCCAGTTGTCAGCTGGTTAATGTTGCGCTCACGCTGGCCATGGAGTCCCCGCCGTCCCACATAGGCGATGCTGACGGTCGTATCGAAGCCGACCTCGCGCTCCACCGTGACGTTCCAGTTCCACGCCTCAGGATTCTTGAAGATCCGGTCCTGCGTGGTCGGGAAGAGTGGGAAGAGGCTTCCCTGCGTACCGCCAGGGTTGTCAACATTGCCCTGGGCAACCGATGCGGTCGGCTGCAGGGGCGGGTTTCCGCCGAGGAAGACCGAGTCGCTGACGCCGAGACGGGTGATAAACCGGCCGACGCCGGCGCGGATCGCAGTCTTCGAATCAAGCGCATACGCAATTCCGATGCGCGGCTGGAAGTTGTTGTAGTGGATGTTGCTGAAGTACTTGGATCCACCGGTGAGGCGAGTCCGGAGGAAGTCTTCCGCGTTCACACGGCCTTTGCCGGCTTCCGGAAACTTAGAACCCGGCACAACGAGGCCATTGTAAGGATCGCCCGTACCCGGCACGGGGTTGCCATTGCTATCCACTTGCACGGCCTTCGCCGGGTCGTAGGCGCTCGGATCGAAGACGACGATGTTGCCCCAGAGACTGTAGTAGGGCTGAATGATGCTATGACGAACTCCCAGCTCGACACGCAGTTTATCCGTGGCGCGCCAGGAGTCCTGAACGAACCACTCGAACATGTGACCGCGATATGGCGTATAGGAGCGGCGGCCGATTTCAGCGTAGGTATCGAACAGGCCGAGAGCCGCATCCGACAATGCGAACCCGGATCCGCCAATCCGCGTATTGCTGAAAGCGAAGCGGCCGTTCTGGTTGTTGGTGCCTCCGGGAACACCCGAAACGTTGATCTGGTCGAAGTCGTTCTGACCAGCCCGCTCGAGCAGGGCGCCAAACTTCAAGGTGTGCGAGCCCATGATCTTCGTTGTGTTGTTGGAGATCACATAGATCGGGCCAGCCGAGGAAGCTGGATAGGGTCCGCCATCAAGATCGCTGATGCCGTTTCCAAGGACCACAGTCGGAATCTTTGACGGAATTTCCTTGAAGTCTGGAAACAGATACGGATAGTCGATACCGTACTGGCTGCGATCGTAGCGGCCATCCGAAGTGTCGTAGCCGATCCTCACGCGATCCACGCTGACAGTCGCCAGCGTTTCGTTGATTGTCGTCGGACTGATCGTTAAGGTGTAATTCAGGGAGTGCGTGAAGTTCGGACGGTCGAAGACACGCTTCACGACACCGTAGTTCCCGAAGAAAGGATCGAGGTCGTTGTAGCTATAGTTCTGCAAGCGGTACTTGAAGGAATGCCGCTCAGCGGGCAGAAAGTCGATCGACACCGTATCCTTACGGTGATCTTCGAGGTAAGAGCCCTGCGCGAGATGGTTGTTGTTGCCGCGCTGGTATCCGGGAGTCGGCAGCGGGAACGCGCGCATCAGCGCTACGCCATTCCGGCTGAAGCGGCTTACCGGAATTACGTTGCCGGCAAACGGCTGCCTGGTCAGCGGATCGATGATCGTACGGCCTGCAAACTCGGTAGCCGTCAAGTCGATCGGCACCTGGTTGCCGTTCGCATCCAGACCACGGGCGTTCAGCGTGGGAACCTGCCGTTCATTGGTGCGCAGCTCACGGTACCGGATGTACTCCTGTCCGAACAGGAAGAACAGCTTGTTCCGGTCCTTATTGAACCCAGGCAGAATGACCGGTCCGCTGAAGTTGAAGCCGAACTGGTTGTACCGGAAGGGTGCACGGTCAAGGCCGCTGCGGTTGCGGGTCCAAGAGTTCGCATCGAGGATGTCGTTGCGAAGGTACTCATAGGCAGCGCCGTGGAACTGGCTGCCGCCGCTCTTGGTGATGATACGGATCTGGCCGCCTGCCGCGCGCCCGTACTCGGCGTTGTAATTCGCAGTCAGGATCTGCACCTCCTGGGTGGAGTCCAGGTCGGCAACGCCAATGCTCGTTCCGTTCGAACGGGTGCGGATTGCGACCGCGCCGTCGAAGGTAATCAGGTTGTCCTGCGACCGCGAGCCATTGATGTTAAAACTGCCCGACGTAAGGCCGCGGTTGAAGCCAGCCAGAGATCCGCCAGCCACACCGGGCTTGAGCAGAGCAAGGAAGATCGGGTTGCGTCCGTTCAGCTGCAACTCCGTAATCTGCTTGCTGGTTACCGTTTTTCCGACCGTTGCCGTCTCGGTCTGCACGCTCGCGATGTTGGCCACAACCTCTACGACCTCTGAGGTCTGGCCGACCTGCAGGTCGATGTCAGCGCTCACCGAAATCGCCGCTGTAAGGACGATCCCGGTCTTTTCGGACCGCTTGAAACCTTCTGCAGTAGCGATGACGGAATAAGTAGCCGGAGGCAGGTTGGGAACAACGTAATAACCGTTGCTGTTTGTAGTAGTCCTGCGCTCGGTGCCTGTCGCCTGGTTCCGAACAATCACAGTGGCGTTCGGAACTACCGCGGATGACGCATCCCGCACGTAACCGGAAATGGATGCGGTATCGGTTTGGGAGTAAAGAGGCGGTGCGAAAGAAAGGAGCAAGGCAACCGCGAACAGTGCGATTACCTGAAAAGAAAAGCGACTAAACATAGTCCTCCTTACGAACGGGACGCGCCCCGGCCGACAGAGCTTTGACGCACCCCTGAGTACTGACAACTAACTTAAGACCTTTTGGTCCCCCACGTGCGAACAATTGCTAGAAACGAGGTTTATCGAGTAGATGATAAGCGGAGGGGGCTGTTGAAATCAAGAACGGAATTACGCTAAACCGTTAATACTAATATACATATCAGTCTCTTCCGTTTCTTGGAGAGCCGTATCAGAGGATGCGCCGAAGCTCATTCGGGGCGGACATGCAAAGCATAGAACCTGCGAGGACTTCACACGATTCGCGTCAGACACTGTAAGCCAAAGAAACGGTTGCCCTTGTTAACAGAAAACACAGTGGTGAAGAGGCGGTCCTGACCAGGGAGAATGCCGCAGCCAATTATAGTTTCTGTAACCTGCGTTTCTCGAGCTCACGCATAACTGTAACTGGCCGTACACGAGGCGGTTCTCTAGAATTTAATAGAGGATTTACATAATTTTCATTTTCTTAAGTGTCGAGGCCCATCTGGGAAAGCCGGTACCGCAGTGCGTTCCGAGTCAGGCCGAGGAGCCGCGCCGCCTGGCTCTTATTGCCGTTGGTTCGCCGGAGAGCTTCGCGGATGATATTCTGCTCGTGCTCTTCGAGAGTGACTCCGTCCGGCAGGAAATTGTCGGCGCTGGCTGCCCGGGTGCGAGGCACCATGTCGAGCCGGATATCCGCGGCTTCGAGAGTCTGTCCGGAACACAGCACCAGACTTCTCTCGATGACATTCTCCAGCTCACGAACATTGCCGGGCCAGTGGTACTCGAGAAGCTTCTGCATCGCCCCGGAGGAGATGGAAGTGACGGGACTGCCGAGTTCCTTGCTGAATTTTGTTACGAAGTGCTCGGCAAGGAACGGAATGTCTTCCTTACGCTCCCTCAACGGAGGAATGTTGATTGGCATGACGTTCAGGCGGTAATACAGGTCTTCGCGAAACCTCCCCTCCTCGAGCGCCGCTCGCAGATCCGCATTCGTGGCAGCGAGGACACGAACATCGATTTGGCGGGTCTTATTACTGCCCAGCCGCTCGAACTCGCGCTCCTGTAAGATACGGAGGAGCTTCACCTGGATGGAGGGCGGAACGTCTCCAATCTCGTCGAGGAAGACCGTTCCTCCGTCCGCCTGCTCGAACTTTCCCGGCTTGCTGCTGGTGGCTCCGGTAAACGCTCCCTTCTCGTAGCCGAACAGCTCGCTCTCCATCAGGTTTTCTGGAATCGCAGTGCAGTTGATCTTAACGAAGGGGCGACCGGAACGGGGGGAATGGTAGTGAATTGCGCGAGCAATCAGATCCTTTCCAACGCCGCTCTCGCCGCAGAGCAGGACGGTAGCGCGGGTGGGGGCAACGCGGGAGATCGTCCCAAAGATCTCCTGCATGGCGGGACTCCGGCCGATGATGTTCGTCCAGTCGTACCGGACTCCAAGCTCTTCCCGGAGCTTCCGGTTCTCGTCGCGCAGCGCCCGGACCTCCAGCGCCTTATTCACCACCGTCATAAGGTGGTCCAGTGAGAAGGGCTTCAAAAGAAAATCCGCCGCCCCGGCTTTCATCGCCTCGACGGCCGCCTCGATCGTTCCAAAGGCGGTCATCACAATGACAGGCACATGGGAGTTCTGGCGCCGGATTGACTCCAGCAACTCCAGCCCGTTCATGCCAGGGAGGCGGAGATCCGTAAGGATAAGGTCCGCGCGATCGACCTTCCTAAAAGCCTCCTCGGCGGAGCTGGCCTTTTCGACCTCAAAGCCCGCCGATTGGAGTTGTAACTCGAGGACGCGCCGGAGCTTGTCCTCGTCTTCAACAATCAGTACCCGATGGCCCACTTCTGATGATCTCACGAAGAAGGACGTCGGGGAAAAGCGACGTCATGAGTGCTCAACAGCTGCTTCGGGGTCCGGCAGCCAGCAGTACCCGGCTCGAACGATCGTCTTGAGGCAAGCTGCTCCCTGAGAACCGAGTTTCTGGCGCAGCCGCTGGATGTGTACATCCACTGTCCTGGTCTTGGCCCCTTCGCAGTACTTCCACACGGTTTTCAGAAGCAACTCCCTGGAGATGCAGCGCCCCTGATTCTGCATCAGGACTGACAGTAATTCACGCTCCTTCTTGGTCAGCCGTAAGCTCTCGAAGCGGCTGGAGCCTTCGGGAGCGGACGGCGCCATAGCCGCAGACGTTGCCATTGAGGTCATTACTCCTATTCCCTTCCTTTGATTTCAGCCCCGTTCACCCAAAGAAACGGCGAAGTGACCCCGATTGACCTAAGAGACGTACGATCTCTCGTTTTGTTTGCAACTTTTTCAGCTTTTAAGTGTGATTTTCATTCCGCTGGCCGGACGGAAGTATAACCCGGAAAACACTTCCGCGCCCCGGCTCGCTATCCACAACGAGTCTGCCGCCGTGTTCATCGACAATCTTTGCGACGATCGCCAAGCCGAGGCCGACGCCATCCGACTTTGTTGTAAAGAAAGGATTGAAGATGTTCTCGCGGTGTTTCGGATCGATCCCGGTGCCACGGTCGATCACCGCAACCTCGACCGCCCCGTCGATGGTCCGGGTCTTTACCGTAACGGCGCTTCCTGGCTGGGAAGCCTGGCAGGCGTTGAGCAGCAGATTATAAATGACGCTTTCCATCAGCTCGCCGTCCAGGGGAATCGGGCGGACGTCGGGAGAGTAATTGCGGTAGATTGCGATGGAAGGAGCGGGCTGCTGGCGTTCGATCTGCGCCACCGCGCGGTCGATCACCTCGCTGATGTCCGTCGGTTTCAGTTGCAAAGCTACGGGACGAGCGAATTGAAGGAAGCGGGTAATGAGACTGTTAGTACGATCGACTTCGGACGAGATGAATCCGGCCAGTTCCCGCGCAACCTCGTCGTCGGGCGGAAGCCGCCTGGCGAGCATCTCGGCAGAAGCACGAATGGTGCCCATCGGGTTGCGCAGTTCGTGTGCGAGCCCGGCGGTTAATTGACCCAACGCGGCAAGGCGGTCGGATCTGCGAACCGCCTCTTCGGCCGCCCGCAGATCGCGATTCGCTTTGGCAAGCTGCTCGGCCACCGCCTGAGAGCGGCGAGCCTCGGTCCGGTTCGCCTCGGCCAGCCGGAAGGTGAGGAACCCGACCACCGGAAGGAAGATGACCCGCAAGCTAATCTCCCCGACCTCGCCGGGCGGAAGTTCGTACCCCCACCAAACCACGAAGAGGAGAAACGACAGATATCCAATGCAAGCCAGAGCAGTGACCGCGGCGGTGCCCGCGAGACCAAGCGTCGTGGCGGCCGAAACAACGGGCACCAGCAGGACCGCATAGTAGCTGCTATCGATGCCGCCCGTTACACCGATCAGAAGGTATCCGAGGACGAGCTTGAGCAGGATCGATAGCAAATTGCCGCGTTCCGTATTCAAGAAGGCAATCTTCGGTTCGAGCACCTGGAGCAACGCCAGGGCGGAAAGCATTTCAATTTCGGCGGGATTCCGGCGAGGGCTCACAAGCGCCATGGCGGAGAACAGCAGTAGCCAAACCAGATCTTGAGGCCGGACTAGGGCAGGCCATTTACCTGTTGATTTCTCCACGGGACGCTTATGCTTCGGGCAGCATCAACATCACTGGAAGATGCTGTCCCTGCAGTGATTGTGCCACAATGGAGGTCTAGCCCGGTATTCCATGAACTACTCCAATCCCCTTAACCCGACGCCGGAGGATCAGGCAGTATTGACCGACGAGCCGTCGTTTGCAGACGTCCTATCGCGTTTCGAACAGGAGCAGAGCTCTGCCGCGCTTCCCGAGGGCGCGCCTGAGGCAGCGGTCCAAGGTACTGTCGTATCCGTCAACGCCGACGGCGTAGTGGTTGACATCGGCCGCAAGATGGAAGGCATTCTGTCTGCCGACAAGCTGAAGAGACGCGACGGCGAACCAGCGCTGAAAGCCGGTGACACCATCCTCGTCAACGTCACTGGTTTGAACGAGGAGGGATACTACGTCCTCTCCACGGTTCATGTCGAGCAGCCGAAGGATTGGAGCTCCCTGCAGCTTGCGCATGCGGAAGGACGCGTCATCTCAGGAACCGTCCAAGCGGTTGTCAAGGGAGGACTTCGCGTTGACATCGGCGTTCGAGCCTTCATGCCAGCCTCCCGCAGCGGCGCTCGCGATCTTGCAGAAATGGAGAAGCTGGTCGGCCAGGAGATTCGCTGCAAGGTCACGAAGCTGGATGTAGAGAAAGAAGACGTGGTTGTCGACCGCCGCGTCGTTCTCGAGGAAGAAGCCGCGCAGGCGCGCGAGAAGGCTTTTGGCAATCTTTCAGAAGGCCTTGTGGTGCGTGGCACAGTCCGGAGCGTCACTGACTTCGGCGCTTTTGTCGACCTCGGCGGCATCGACGGCCTGCTGCACGTGACAGACATGTCGTGGACTCGGGTCAGCAGCCCGGGCGACATCGTGAAAGTCGGCGACTCCCTGGAAGTGAAGATTCTCAAGATCAACAGGGACACCCGAAAAATCTCGCTTGGCCTGAAACAGCTCCAGCCGGATCCATGGACACTGGCGCTTGAACGCTTCAAGGTGGGCGACCGTGTCCACGGTAAGGTAGTGCGTCTGCAGGACTTCGGCGCATTCGTGGAGCTGGCCCCCGGCGTGGATGGCCTGATCCACGTTTCTGAACTCTCCTGGTCCAAGAAGGTCCGCAAACCTTCTGACGTCGTCAAAGTCGGTGACCTGGTCGACGTGGTGGTCCTGGGCATCAATGCTGCGGAAAAGCGGATCTCGCTAGGCCTGAAACAGGCGTTGGGCGATCCATGGGATGAGGTCGAGACGAAGTTCCCGGTAGGCTCGGTGGTGGAAGGCACAGTTTCGAGCCTGGCCTCCTTCGGCGCGTTTGTCGACCTCAGTGAGGGCATCGAAGGGATGATTCATATCGGGGACATCAGCCGCGAGAAGAGACTGAATCACCCGAAGGAAGTCCTGTCGGTGGGACAAGCAGTCCGGGCACAGGTGCTTGAGATCGACCGTGAACGCCGCAGAATCCGGCTGGGAATGAAGCAACTGGAGCCGACCAGCGCCGATAAATATATCGCCGAGCACCAGGTGGGCGAGACCGTCACCGGCCGTGTGATCGACGTAAGCGGCAATCGCGTCAAAGTGGAACTGAGTGAAGGGGTTTCCGGTTGGTGCAAGCTGCAGGCCGCAGCGAACGAGCCGGAGCCTCCCGTCGAGCGCCCGAAGGCGGATCTGAATTCCCTCACCGCCATGCTGGAAGCCAAGTGGAAGCAGGGCAAGGACGTGCAGACGCGGAAAAGCGTACCGGAGGGGCCGCGCCCCGGACAGATTCGAAGCTTCCGTATCGCCGCTCTCGATCCGGCTCAGAAGCGTATTGACCTCGAAATGATCGACTAGCCGTCCTTAAGCGCTTCCGGCGGGTGTTCCGGCAGCGCTTCGGCTATTGGTTGCGGTACCTTTTCCTCTTTCGTACGTCTACCATTTCTGGATGATCGAAAGGTGACGAATGGAGCTGCACGGGCCGTCAGCGCACAACTGGCCCAGCCGATGGACGAGATCTCACTGATCCAGGCCGCGCAGCGCGGAGACCAGAACGCGTTCGAGCGCCTGGTCCGCTCCTATGACCAAAGTGTGCTGCGGCTCGCAATGAACCTCTTGCGCTCGCCCGAGGACGCCTATGACGTCTACCAGGAGGCGTTCCTCAGGGTCTACCGCAACCTCGACAACTTTCGCTTCGACTGCAGCTTCCATACCTGGCTTTACCGGATCGTAACGAACCTCTGCCTCGATCATCTGCGAAAGCGCAAAGTGCGCCGCGAGGAGCCAACCGTCGTAGAGACCGCCGATGGCCCGGTGGACCGCATCGAAAGCATGCAGGAAGACCGCGTCGACGGAGACCCCCAGCGCCGGCTGCTGAGCCGCCAGCTCCGTGGCAGGATTGAGGCAGTGCTCGGCGCCCTGACGCCGCGCGAACGCATGGTCTTCGAGATGCGGCACTATCAGGGAATGCGGCTCAAAGCGATCGGTGAAGTTCTGGGAACGACTGAGGAGGCAGCGAAGAACTGCCTGTTCCGGGCAACTCAGAAGATGCGGGCCGCCTTGGGAGATTTCATATGAACTGCGAAAAGGCGCAGCGCGATCTGATCCTCTTCCTCTACGACGAACTGTCGCTCGAGGCGGAAGAGCTCCTGCAACAGCATCTGGAGGATTGCGCCGCCTGCCGTTCCGCCATGGAGCGCGAGCGCGCGATGCATCGCCTGTTCGACGACATGGAAGCAGAGGTTCCCGCCGGCCTGCTGGTGCAATGCCGGAACGATCTTCGCAGCACGATCCGCGCCGCCACACCCGTGGGCCAGATATCCATCTGGAGACGCATCTGGCAGCTGCCGGCGGCTCTCGGCCCCGCCCTGAAACCGCTGGGCGCAGTAGCGCTCGTCGCTCTGGGATTCTTCGGCGCCCGCTTCACCGAGTTCTACAGTGACGGGATGATGGCCCCGCTTGGCCAGAGCCGCGCGGAAGGCGTCGTTTCCCGCGTCCGCCAGGTTACTCCCGATCCTGCTGGGGGCGTTCGTATTGTGCTCGATGAGACCCGCCAGCGTGTGCTGAGGGGAGACATCGACAATAACCGGATCCGCCAGCTCCTGCTCAGTGCCGCCACCGATCCTGCCAATCCTGGCCTGCGCGTCGAAACCATGGAGATCCTCAGAAAGAGCGCCGATGCCGAGGATGTGCGACAGGCGCTGCTCCATGCTCTGCGGAACGACACGAATGCCGGCGTCCGGCTGAAGGCGATCGAAGGATTGGCGGCATTTGCGGGAGATTCTGCGACGCGGAAGGTTCTGGCCGACGTGCTGCTGACGGATGAGAATCCGGGTGTGCGGACTCGGGCGATCGATTTGCTGGTTCAGCACAAGGGCATCGACACAATCGGAGTGTTGCAGGAATCCATGCGCACGGAGAGCAACAACTATATTCGGCTGCGGATGCAGCGGGCTCTCCGGGAAATGAACGCTTCCGTGGAGACGTTCTGAGATGTATCGCAGCGGATGGATCCTTCCGCTGGCCGTGGCTGTCGCGTTCGGGCAGACAGCAGGCGGGCTGAACCGGGAGGGACACTACTGGGTCCAGACGCTGTCCGGAAATCTGAGCCTTCCTAAGTCCGGCCGCCTGAAACTGGCCACCCGCGGACAGGCAGTGGTTCGCGGAGAGGATCGGGAAAACGTAGCCTTCGTTCTGACGAAGCGCGCCAAAACCCGCACGGAAGAAGAAGCGCGCCTGGCCTTCGAGCGCTACACAATCAAGACAAAAAGCGTTGGGGAGTGGGCTTACCTAATCGTCGTCGCCCCGGACTCCAACCACCCCTCGCCTGAACTCGAAGTGAAAGTCCCCCGCAGCCTGAAGCAGGTGATCATCGAAAATCAGGGCGGCGCGGTAGAGGGCTACAATCTGGACGGGACCGTCGGCGCCGA
>CALGAR010000143.1 GCA_937959285.1 uncultured Bryobacterales bacterium | reverse complement strand
CCGGATTCTAACAGAGAGATGCTCGGGAGAAGCCGCCAGTCCAGTTCATTCTCATCGGCGGCAATGAGAAAGTCGAGTGCGAACTCCGACGCTGGGGCGCCCCGATCCTCAAAAAACTGCTGAAGGCGCTTAAGTCTAGGATCCTCAGTACGGCTGGTTCCATAGGAGAGACCCGCAAGTTGCTGATCCGGATCACCCGACCAGGGTAACACCAGTAATCCGGCAATCAACACCAAGCCTTTCGACGCCAGTTTTATCACGCTATCTAACTCCTCCACTACGAATTTCTTATCCTGGCGGCATAGAATACTGACACGAAGCAGCTACTGCCGCAAGGGGGTGCGCTTAGAAAACGGGGTCAAAAGCGATTGCACATGGAGGTGATTGTAGCACAGGACGAAGCTTAATCACCAAGGAATCAAACGTAAACAATGCAGTTTTGTACTACGATTCTATGAGACTATATAATCCGAATTTCTTTTGTTAACTTTTTCGACAGCAGGAGTGATACGATTTCGGGATGAGCCGGTAAGTCGACCTGACGCTCGATCGTTCCCGGAGGTAAGGTTCTGAAGGAAATCCCGCGAGTCGCCTTTCTTGCTGACTCATTTCACGAAGTGAACGGAGCTGCTCGTACCTGCCGCGAGCTGGAGGCGTTCGCGAGGAGACGGGAGTATCCCTTCTTCAGCATTCGCTACGGTCCCTGCCCCAGATTCGAATGCGACCAGGAGAACTGGGTGCTCGAACTGTCCCGCAGCCGGTTCGCCATCCCTGTTGACACGGACCTTCGCTTCGATCCCGTGTTTCTTTCCGTCTCAAAGCTGATCGAGGAAAAGCTCAGAAAGTTCCAGCCGGACGTGATCCATATCACGAGTCCCGGCGACCTTGGGATCTTAGGCGCTTTCCTTGGGCACCGGCTCAGGATCCCGCTGGTGCTTTCCTGGCACACGAATCTGCACGAATTCGCCTCCCGCCGGGTGCTCAAGACCTTCCACTGGCTTCCCCGGAATGTTCGGGAAGGAAGCGCGTCGACGGTCGAGCGTTTCGTGCTCGACCGCCTGCTTTGGTTTTTCGGGCGCGGCGGTGCGATCCTCGCTCCTAACCGGGAACTTGTCGATCTTCTGCAAACCCGTACGGGCAAGCCGGTCTTTCTGATGGAGCGCGGCGTCGACACCAATACCTTCCACCCCTCGCTGCGCAACCGGACGGACGAGACGACCGTACTGGGCTACGTCGGCCGGCTAATGCCCGAAAAGAACGTCAGGCTCCTGGCCATGGTTGAGAAGGAATTACGCAAGGCCGGCCATAACAACTTTCGTTTCGTCATTGCCGGCGGCGGCACCGAGCGGGCCTGGCTGGAGGAGAATCTTTCAAGCGCCGAGTTTACCGGCATTGTCGACCCAAATGCCGTAGCTCCAATCTACGCAAACCTGGACGTTTTTGTCTTCCCTTCGCGCACCGACACGTTCGGAAATGTCGTACAGGAGGCGCTCGCCACCGGCGTTCCCGCCGTTGTCACGAATTGCGGAGGGCCGAAGTTCATTGTCAATCACGGCTTGACGGGCTTCGTCGCGCAGAATGACGAAGAGTTCTGCCGCTACGCCGTCCAATTGGCCAGGGATGGGGAACTCCGGCGCCGGATGGGCGCAGCGGCGCGAAAACAGATGGAATCTCGTTCCTGGGATCGAATCTTCGAAACCGTTTACGACGCGTATCGAGCCGGCATCCATAATTACAATCAGCTTTAATCCTCCTCCCGATTCCCGAAGCGTGGCAGCACGAATGCTCCGTCTATGTACGGATGTTTGAACTTCGTCCATTCCACGTTGAGGAGTGCTTGGACTTATGGACATCGTGCGGAGAGAGCAGATCGAGGAACTGGCGAGCGCGACCTGGGAGCACTGTGCATCCATGTACCTGCCCACACACAACAAAGGCGCGGAAAAGATGGTGGAAGACCCGATCCACCTGAAGAACCTGATTAAACGCACCTTCGATGAACTGGTAGAGCACGGGGCGCGCACGACCGAAGCCCGGGAGATACTCGAGCCGGCGCAGAATCTGATTGACGACTACGGCTACTGGCGGTATCAGGGCCTTGGGCTCGCCCTGTTCTGCGCGCCTGGATTCTTCCGCGAATTCCGGCTCCCGGTCAAAGTAGAGGAACTATCCGTCGTCTCGAATCGCTTTCACCTCAAGCCGCTGCTTCAGGCAATGGCCGACAACGGCAAGTTCTACGTGCTGGCGTTGAGCGCGGCAGAAATCCGTCTCCTGGAGTGTTCGCGCTTCGGGTATGTGAGGCGACAGTTGCCTGAGTCGGTCCCGACTGCGATCGATCAAGCGCTGCTGTATCTCGATACAGAGTACCGGCTGCCGGACGAACGAGGACACACGATTGCGAACTTCCGAAGCGGTCCAAGCGACCCGGACGCCCATGAGCGCCTGCTTGAGTACTTCCAGCTGGTGGATCGCGCCTTGGTCCGTGAAGTCTTGAGGGATGAGAACGCACCGCTCGTCTTAGCGGGGGTTGAATACTTGTTCCCCATCTACGCCAAGGCAAACACCTATAAGAATTTGATCACCGAGGGCGTGCCCGGCAGCCCGGACGAACGGCACGACCAGGAGCTGCACAGGCTCGGCTGGAAGGTAGTCGCCCCTCTCTTCCGCAAGGAAATGGAAGCGGAGGCCGATCGCTTTCGCTATCTGGAGCCTTCAGGAAGGGCCTCCCGTCTCATCCCGGAAGTAGTGGCGGCAGCGCATCAGGGCCGCGTCGACACGCTCTTCGTGGCTACCGGAGTACAGCATTGGGGCCGGTTCGATCCAAATACGTACACGGTGGACCTGCATGAGCAGCCTGAGCCGGGAGACGAAGACATGCTCGACCTCGCGGCCCTCCAGACGCTGCGGCACAACGGAAAAGTCCTGGCGGTCCCGCCCCAGGAGATTCCAGCCGACGCGCCGGTGGCCGCAATCTTCCGATACTGAATCAAGACGGAAGAACAGGTCCATTCAGGAGGAGCCCTCGATGCTAATGCGGCAGAGAACCTGCAGAGAAAGTCTGCACGCTGCTTCGGGCGTCCTTCAGGACGATGCTCCAGCCCGGGTAACCGCGAGATAAAGAGTAAGAATCCTCTTCGAAGCAGACAACGGCGTCAACCCGGGACTGAAGCGCAAAATCGGAGACGCGGTCGGCGAGACCCCAGCCTTTCAAATGAATGCAGCGGCCGTTCTGCCTGAGGGAGAGGCGGAGATGCCGCTCCTTCCACACCACGGGCTCCGAAGCGACTTCGGCATTCCGAACGACAAACAGAGGCGCCGGATTGCCGTAGCCGAAGGGCGCAAGCGACAGGACCTCCGCCGCCAATTGATCATTGATCTCGTGGAAATCGAGCGTGGAGTCCACTTCGATCTGGGGAATGAAATCCTCCGGTGAGAGGCGTTGCGCTGCATAGCGCTGGAATCGCTCGCGGAATTCGCCCACTCTCTCAATAGAGAGTGTGACTCCAGCCGCCTGGCGATGGCCGCCGAACTTAATAAAGAGTTCTTCCATCGCCTCGAGCGCGTCCAGCAGATGGAAGTCAGGGATACTGCGGCCTGAGCCTTGCGCAAGTCCAGTCTCCGGATCCTCGCTCAGCACAAAAACAGGACGGTGGAAGCGGTCGACGATTCGGCTGGCGACAATGCCGAGAACGCCCCGGTGCCAGCCGGGAGCTGAAAAAACGAGCGCTGCCTGACTGTCCGTCACGGGGACCCTTTCGCACTCTTCGAGGATGCACCGGACCATCTCAGCCTCGGTCTGCTGCCGGTTTTGGTTGAGCAGGTGGAGCTGCTCGGCGAGTGCCTGGGCGCGGCCCGGGTCGTCCGTCAGGAACATCTCAATCACGTCCGACGCGCTCGCCATGCGGCCGGCGGCGTTGATCCGCGGGGCCACACGAAGCGCCACCTGTCCCGCAGACGGACTCTCCCCTTCGTTGAAACCCGACACCCGGAGTAACGCCCGAAGGCCGTGATTTCGGACAACGTTCAAGCCCGCAAGGCCCCGCTTCACAATAATTCTGTTCTCACCGGTCAGCGGCACCACATCGGCAACGGTCGCAATCGCAACCAGTTTAAGAAGCGATTCCGACACCCGCTCGATTCGTGAGTCGGGCCACTGCAACCGGCGAAGGAAAGCCTGGATGAGTTTGAAGGTGACTCCCGCGCCGCAAAGGTTCTTCTCCGGGTACGAGCAATCCGGACGGTTTGGGTTAATGACGGCAAGAGCAGGAGGAAGTTCGTCCTCGGGTAGATGATGGTCCGTAATGATGCAGTCTATGCCGTGCGCAGCGGCGTGGCGTACAACCTCGGCTGCCCGGATTCCCGTGTCGACGCTAATGATGAGCGTCACGCCCTCCGCGGCCGCCTGCTCGACAACTTCCGGACGCATGCCGTATCCGTCCCGCAGGCGATGAGGCACGTGAAAGGTGGCCGTAGCGCCGGCTAAATCGAGGACCTTCTTCAGGATGACGATTGAGGAAGTACCGTCTACGTCGTAGTCGCCATACAAGAGAATCTTCTCGCCGCCAGCAACAGCGCGGCGGATCCGTTCCGCAGCAGCCTCCATGTCCTTCAACAGGAAGGGATCATGCAGGTCGGCAAGAGACGGATGGAGGAAGCGGCGGGCTGAATCGGGATCGCGGTACCCTCGCTGCCACAGCACGCGAGCTGCGGGCGCCTGGATGCCCAGGGCCGCGGCTAGCTCACCGGCAGGCTGGTCATCAACCGACGGTATCTTCCAACGGGCGCGCTGCTCCATGCCCGTCAGTTGTTGAAGTAGTAGCCGCCCAGCGGATTGTCTTCTTCCTCTTCGGGGACGGCCGAGTCGATTTCGTCCATGATGTCGTTCAGCTCGTTGTACCAGTCGGTTGCCAGCTTGTACACGTATGTCCGGCCTTGGTGGTCGAACGAGAGCTCGATCTCGTACGTAAAGCCCTCATAGAGGCGCATCTCGCGCAGGCGCCGTTCGTACTCGCGCTTCTCCTCGCGCGGGAGGTCAGCCCCTTCGAGATCCTCCAGCGCCTCGTCCACCAGCGAGGTATCGAATTCGGCAGCATAGAAAACGATGATAGGCGCTCCGACTTTCTGGGCAACTTCCAGGAAACCGTGATAGTCGGGCCGAAGGCGTGTGTTCCATCGAATAAAGGAGCTGCTTTCCAGCGACCGGCTAAAGCCGTGAAACACAACGAAACCTTCCGTTTCGAGGTACCGTTGGATCTCATCCCTCAGGGAATCAAGATTTTGCTTCATGGGCGTGGGACTAGTGCAAAGACATCTAGACTGGCCAGTTCGCCGGCCGTTAAAGTCCGTATCATCTCAGGACCAACGTTGATGGACCATAGCATCAGCAGCTCCGACGCGCCCGCCAGTCCTTCACCTGCGCGATGCCGACGGCTTTCATACACTCTCCTGGAGCGGTCCCAAAATGAACCTTTACAGTATCACAAGGACCCGCAACTGCCCAACGGCAAGTTCCAGCGCAGAGTAATCCGGAGAATCGCGCCTTTGCGGCTAAAATACCCGTTACACTAGTATTTCTGTGCAACTGACAACCCTGGACTGGCTCTTTGTAGCCCTCTACTTCCTGTTTAACCTCGCGATCGGCTTTTACTATCGAACGCGAGCCGGCAAAAGCATCACTGAATTCTTCCTCTCCGGGCGCGACGTTCCCTGGTGGCTTGCGGGCACCTCCATGGTGGCGACGACATTTGCAGCGGATACGCCTCTTGCTGTCACCGGAATGGTAGCGCGGTATGGTATTGCCGGTAACTGGTTGTGGTGGAACTTTGTAGCGAGCGGCATGCTGACTGTATTCTTCTACGCTCGCCTCTGGCGCCGCTCCGGCGTCATGACTGACATCGAGTTCTCAGAGATCCGCTACTCGGGGAAGCCTGCTGCCATCCTGCGCGGCTTCCGTGCCCTTTACCTCGGGGTGCCCATCAACTGCATCGTCCTCGGTTGGGTCAATCTCGCGATGGCAAAGATTCTGATGCTCGTGCTCGGCGTAGATAAGGTGACGGCGCTGGCGCTCATCATCGGCCTGATCGCTCTTACCTCGCTAATCTCAGCTATGGCGGGCTTGTGGGGTGTCCTTGTGACAGACGCCTTTCAGTTCATCATCAAAATGGGGATGGTGATCGCGCTGGCGGTGGTGGCCGTCCAGGCCGTGGGTGGCATCGGCGCCATGAGGGAGAAACTTGTCGCAATTGACCAGATGCGAGGCGTCGCGACAGGAAGTGAAGGTTCCGTGCTGAGCTTTATTCCGGACCTCAATTCTCCCTGGATGCCGCTCATCACCTTCTTCGTCTATATCTCCCTCAACTGGTGGGCCACCTGGTATCCCGGATCGGAACCTGGAGGGGGCGGCTACGTTGCGCAACGGATGTTCTGCGCCAAGGACGAGCGGCATTCCATGCTCGCCACCCTGTGGTTCAATATTGCGCACTATGCGATCCGGCCGTGGCCATGGATCCTGGTGGCGCTCGTCTCCATGATTCTCTATCCGGGCCTCGCGGATCCCGAAACCGGCTACATCCGTGTGATGATCGATCATTTGCCTCCGTCGCTCCGGGGTCTTATGATCGCCGCCTTTGCAGCGGCTTATATGTCAACGATCTCGACGCAGCTCAATTGGGGCGCCAGTTATCTGGTCAACGATTTCTACAAGCGCTTTCTAAAGCCCAATGAGTCAGACAGGCACTATGTTCTCGTCTCGCAATGGACGACAGTAGTGCTCACAATCTTGTCCGTAATCGTGACCTTCTACATGGACTCGGTTGCCGGCGCCTGGAAGCTTCTGATTGTGACGGGGGCCGGGACGGGAGGCGTCCTCCTGCTTCGATGGTACTGGTGGCGCATCAATGCCTATAGCGAGATCGCCGCGATGACTGTGGCCTTCATCGTGTCTGTATTTCTTCAGACCGCAATGAAATTGGACAGTGATCAGCCCGTCGATTTCGCCTGGATCATGATTCTCACTGTCAGCATCACGACAGCCGCGTGGCTGGCCGTGACGTTCCTGACCAAGCCTGAACCCGTCGAAACGCTCACGGCTTTTTACAAGCGCACCCGGCCGTCGAGCTTTGGCTGGGGTCCGATTGCAAAGCTGGTCCCCGATGTCAAGGTGAGTGGCGGCGGACTGAATAATCTGCTCGATTGGCTTTGCGGGTGTGTGCTCATTTACGGAGCCCTGTTTGGAGTTGGAAAGCTGATTCTGCAAGAGACGACAGCCGGCCTCGTGATGCTGGGAATCGCGGCATTGGCAGGCGCAATGCTCTATTGGGATCTGTCGAAGCGAGGCTGGCACAGCGTTGTCGATTGAAAGGCGCCAAAGCTGTACCGGAATCCCCGGCGCATCATGGTTCGATAGCCTCTAAGTCGATCAGAGACAAGGCTGTAGAGCACATTGAGGGGAGACTGTATCAAACAGTACCAAAAGCTGTATTATCGGAGTTCATGTCCGCATTCCAGAAAAGCATTCACTTGAAGACGCAGGGGCACTGCGATGTCATTGACATCACAGCTCAAGTTCAGTTGATCGTAGTTGAGAGCGGCGTGGAAACCGGGATTGCCAGTGTGGCCGGGGTGGGCTCCACCCTGGCAATTACTACCCTGGAGTATGAGCCTGGTTGCGTGGCAGATTTGCGCGCTGCGCTCGACCGCATTGCGCCTCCGACGAACGATTATGCGCATAACCGCAGGTGGGGGGATCACAACGGGTACTCTCACCTCCGAAGCGCGCTCCTCGGTACGACGAAGAGCTTTCCAGTCCGATCCGGACATCTGGCATTGGGCACGTGGCAGCAGATTGTCCTTTGTGATCTGGATGACGGACCTCGACACCGGGAAGTCATCGTAACAGTCGTTGGCTAATTACTACGTTTCAACGGAGCGGCTAGAGCCCCGCTTCTCTAAGTCCCTGCCACGCAGCCGGCCAGTTGTACCGAGCCTCGTAAAGCGCTCGTCCAGCCTCGGAAAGCTCGGCCCGCAGGGCCTCCGACCTCACTAGCTCGATCACGTTGCGAGCGAACGCGTCCGGTTTCGACGCCAGACAGAGGTGAGCGCCATCGCATGCTTCCAGCCCTTCAGCGCCAATCGGCGTCGAAACCACTGGCACGCCCGCAGCCCATGCCTCAAGGATCTTGACTCTTGTACCGCTCCCAGATCGCAACGGAACGACGGCAACGAGCGAGCGCGCCAGCTCAGGAAGCGCCTCGGCGACAGGGCCAACCACCTCAATCCGGGGATCGTTGCGGAGTATGCCCCGTACACCCTCGGGATTCTTCCCAATAAGCCGCCACCGCAGGTCTGGACACTCATGCCGTATGGCCGGCCAGATCTGCTCGTAGAAATAGCGTACTGCCTCGACGTTAGGGTGATAGGACAGATTGCCTGAAAAGACGATGGAACGATCCTGCGGAACAACGGGCCGGTCGAGGAGCGGAATCGCGTTGGGATAAACAATCGGCGGAGTCTTCGGCGCGAAGGCCCGAACACGATTTGCGTCATCGGCCGAGGCGGTGAGCACTTGATCGAAACGGGGGATCCACCGGCGCTCTAGGCTCTCGGCTGCAGAGGCGAACCGCTGAAACAGCAGCCGCTCCGGAAGTGAGGATGAATTGGCGGAGCTTTTGAGCAGCGCGGACTCGATGTTATGCAGATCGAGAATGACCCGCGAGCATGCCTCTCGCAGAGCATCGGCGTAGCAGGCGCACCAGAAGTGTTCCACCACGCCAAGTGCGTACCGATTTTGACCAAGCGCGGAACGGATCGCACGGTCATAGCCGGAGAAACGGTCGTTCAAAGGAGGCGCTCCACGAAGGAACCGGCGGAAATTGCGCAGCGCGCGCGAAACCTGGCTGCGGCTGTGATAGCGGAGCGGGACCACCGAGATCCGGCGCGCGATGCCGCCGGGAAACGCCGGGACGGGATCTGGCGCCCCAGGCTCGCGGAACACGATGACGTCGACGGTATAGCTCTGGGCGAGGTATTCGAGTAGGGATGCCGAACGCAACGGGCCGCCCCCGATCACCGGGTAGGGCGCCTCTGGAGCCAGAAAGAGTGCGGAGGGCTTAGCGTCCGAAGCGCTGTACGGCCTCTTCATAGACCTGCCGGGTAAGCGCCGCGCTGCGCTGCCAAGAGAAAAATGCGGAACGGCGGAGGGCGGAATCGCGCCATGGCTGCATGGATTCCGGGTTCGAAGCGGCGGCTAACAACACTTCCTTCCACTGGCGCACGTCGTGCGCATCAACCTGCAATACAGCGCCTGCCGCCACCTCCCCGATCGCCGGGTCACGCGATGCGATCACCGCGGCCCCACACTGCATCGCTTCGAGCACAGGCAATCCAAAGCCCTCATATAAGGAAGGATACACGCATGCGAGCGAACCCGAATAAAGCGCGGGCAATTCCTCGTCGGGCACCGGCCCAAGCAGCCGCAGGCCCTCGATTTTCTGGATCGGAGGGGCATCGCGCCGCAAACGCCCGGCAATGACGAGATCAACGGCGTAGCAGCGCCGGACTTCCCGCCATGCTTCAATCAGCACAGGCAAATTCTTCCGCGGCTCGACGGTCCCTACATAGAGGAAGTAGGGCCGCGGCGCCGGAGGACCTTGAACCGGGCGAAAGCACGGGGAAGCCGCGTGAGGGATAGCTACAACGCGGGAAGGGTGAATCCGAAAAGCATCGAGAACCTGACGCCGGATGACTTCGCTTGGCGTGATGACCATCGTGGGCAGGCGCAGACCGAGCACAAAGGGAGTGCGGCGCCGAACACGCGCTGCATCGTGATGCCACTCCCGGTTCATCCAGGGAGACAGGTCATGGATCGTGACCACACTGGGCCGCAGAGGCAGGTACGGGACAGCAAAATCCGTACCATGGAAGACCTGGAGGCGGTGCTGACGCATCCGCCACTGCACGCCGACGCTCCACCAGCGCCGTTCTACAATCCCTTTTGCCGGCTCCGTTGCCCGCACTCCGCGGGGAGCAGCGGGCAAAGGCTGGTCCGATAGCAGGTAGACTTCGTCCCCGGGGCAGTGGCGTGCAAGCGCTTCGCTCAGTTCCCGGACATACCGGACGATGCCCCCGGTCGGGACAATCAAGGGCGTGCCGTCAAGACCAATTCTCATTCAAGAACGCCGCAGACCTCCATTTGACCACGCCCATTTGGCCACGCGCTCAAGCTGCTAGAATACGCGATACCAGAAGGTTGAGAGAGGAGATCGTTCTACACTGAGAGTGATGCGGCGTCTGCGCCCTGCTCCGTTCTTTCTGCTATTGCTGCTCTTCCTTCCCGCCGGGCTACGGGCGCAGCGGGAACTCTCCGGTTTCGCGCGGATTCAGTCGGCACTCGCCCGGCTGAATGTCACCGGCAGCGTTCTGATGATCGCCGCGCACCCCGACGATGAGAATACAGAGCTGCTTGCCTATTTCGCTCGCGGCCTTCATCTGCGCACCGCTTATCTTTCCCTGACCCGGGGAGAAGGCGGTCAAAATCTGATCGGTCCCGAGCAAGGGGAAGTGCTGGGTGTCATCCGGACGCAGGAACTGCTGCAAGCCAGGCGAATCGACGGAGCCGAGCAGTACTTTACGCGCGCAATCGACTTCGGCTACTCGAAGAGCGCCGACGAGGCTTTAGCGAAATGGGGCCACGAGAAAGTTCTTTCCGACGTCGTCTGGGTGATTCGCAAGTTCCGCCCGGACGTGATCGTCCTGCGATTCTCCGGCACGCCGCGCGACGGGCACGGGCAGCATCAGGCTTCCGCCATCCTCGGACGGGAAGCCTTCGAGGCGGCAGCCGATCCGAAACGCTTTCCGGAGCAACTGAAGTATGTCTCTCCCTGGAGAGCCAAGCGCGTCGTCTGGAATACCTTTGCCTTTACCAGACAGCAGCAGGAGGAGAGTGAGAAGATGCCGCAGCGCATCGTGATCGATACGGGCAAGTACGATCCGATTCTCGGCTACTCCTACTCCGAGATCGCGGGGATGAGCCGCAGCGCTCACAGCAGCCAGGCGATGGGCGTTCCCCAACCCAAAGGCACGCGGCGAAGCATAGTTGTGCCGGTTGCCGGAGATGCGGCGCGGCAAAATCTCTTCGACGATATCGATCTGACATGGAAGCGAGTCCCCGGAGGCGAAGCAGTTGGCTCCATCCTCGCTGAAGCCCAGCGCCGTTTAGAGCCGGAAACGCCCGAGAACGTTGTGCCGCTGCTGCTTCAGGCACGCCAGAAGGCCGCGGCGATCAACGATCCGATCGCGAAGCGGAAGCTCGCCGAAATCGACGAGGCGATTGCTCTCTGCATGGGGCTCTGGCTGGATGCCTCCGCCGACCGCGCAACCGTCGTCCATGGCGGTCAGGTGCAGATAAACCTGAACGTCGTCAACCGATCCCGGCTCCCCGCCCGGCTGACGTCCGTCCGTGTCAACGGGGAAGCGGACGGGAGCGGCCCCACGTTGCTCGAATACAACCAGCCCGTAACGAAGCGCATTACGGTGAAACTCGATCCGGATGAGCCCGTCACGCAGCCTTACTGGCTGCGGCTGCGTCCCGCAGGTGCAATGTACCGGGTGACGGACCAGAAGCTAATCGGGCTGCCGGAATCTCCCCCTGCACTGCGCGCGCGCTTTGCACTCGAGATTCACGGGCAGCAACTGGAGTTCGAGCGCCCCGTCCAGCATCGATACATCAATCTGGCGCGCGGCGAGCTGACACGCCCGCTCGAAGTGGTTCCACCCGTGGCGCTGGAGCTGCCTTCCGGCGCAATGCTCTTTCCGGAAGCCAAGCCCCGTAGGATCACAGTGCGAGTGCGAGGCAACGCCCCAGCGTCCGGCGAATTGCGGCTGGACTTACCGAGTGGATGGAAATCCGAGCCAGCCCGACAGCCATTTCACTTTGCTTCCGCAGGGGAGCAGGCTGCGGTCGAATTCCAGGTTTCACCCCCGGCAGCCAGGACCAGAGAGGAAGTGAAGGCCGTCGCCACCGTGAACGGACGGGAAGTCGCATCCGGGATGCAAACCATCGAATACCCTCACATTCCGCCGCAAATGCTGTTTCCGGCAGCGCGAGTGCCCGTCGTGCGCGTTGACGTGCAAACCTCAGCCCGCTCCGTCGGCTATATCATGGGCGCCGGAGACGGCGTGCTGGAAGCCCTGCGCCAGATGGGCTGCGCGGTAACGTTGATCGATTCGGAGATGATGGCTAGAGGCGACCTGAGCCGGTTCGACGCCATCGTGATGGGCGTGCGCGCGCAAAGTGTGCGGCCGGATGTTCGCGCCAACCGGCAGCGGCTGCTGGACTATGTTTCGAAAGGCGGAACGTTGGTCGTGCAGTACAACCGCCTGGAGCAGAATTTCGGCCCGGAGGACACAATCGCTCCTTATCCGATCACGATCGGCACGGCACGTGTTTCCGTAGAAGAGGCTCCAGTCGCCTTCCCGAATCCGTCACATCCGGTGCTGCAAAAGCCGAACCGGATCGTCGCGGCGGATTTCGATGGCTGGGTTCAGGAGCGGGGGCTTTATTTCGCAACGCGCTGGGATCCTCGCTACGAAGTGCTCTTCACGTCTCATGATCCGGGCGAGCCGCCTCAAGGCGGCGGCGCTCTGTTCACCCGGTATGGCAAAGGCGCTTACGTCTTCACTGCCTACGCCTGGTTTCGTCAGTTGCCGGAGGGCGTTCCCGGAGCCTACCGGATCTTCGCAAACTTGATAAGCGCCGGAAAGACAATATCCAATGCATCTTCCTCCCACACGCACTGACCCTGTACGAGACGAACCGCCTCCTTTCCTCGGTTCGTGGCGGCGCGTCTACGCGGCCATCCTCATCTATCTAGCCGGCATCATCCTGCTCTTCCATTTGTTCACGGCGGCCTTTAACCGATGAGACTTCTCGACTGGTTAATTCTCTGCGGCTCGCTCGTCGCGATCGTCATCTACGGCCTCTGGAAAGGCCGCGGCAGCGACACGACGAAGAGCTACTTACTGGCCGGTAAGACAATGCCCTGGTACGCCATGGCGCTGTCGATCATGGCGACGCAGGCCAGCGCTATCACGTTCATCTCGACGACAGGGCAGTCCTACGTCGACGGCATGCGGTTCGTGCAGTTCTACTTCGGGCTGCCACTGGCGATGATTCTCATCTCCGCCTTTGCAGTTCCCATCTTCCACCGGGCGAATGTCTATACGGCTTACGAGTATCTGGAATATCGCTTCGACGCAAAGACTAGAGCTCTAGTGAGCGCGATCTTTCTGCTCCAGCGCGGCCTCGCGGTGGGAGTGGCTCTCTACGCGCCCGCCGTCGTGCTGACAGTGATTCTCGGCTGGCCCGACCAGTGGACTTCCCTGGTGATGGGAGTTCTGGTGAGCATCTATACGGTCCTGGGCGGTATCAAAGCCGTTACCTGGACCGACGTGCAGCAGATGGGCATTATGATGATCGGGCTCGTTGGCGCGCTGGTTGCCGCCCTTACCCTGCTGCCTGCCGACGTCACTCTTACGGATGCCTTGCACATTGCAGGAGCGGCCGGGCGTTTGAATCCAGTGGTCTGGAACTTCGACCTCAACGACAGGTACAACGTCTGGAGCGGTCTGATCGGAGGAATGTTCCTGGCGCTGGCATATTTCGGATGCGACCAAAGCCAGGTCCAGCGATACCTTACCGGGAAGTCGATCGCACAAAGCAAGCTTGGGCTCCTGTTTAACGCCGTCGCCAAGATTCCGATGCAGTTCCTCATCCTCTTCGTCGGGGCGATGGTCTTCGTGTTCTATACGTTCGAGCGCCCGCCGCTGCTGTTTCAGCAGATCCAGTTGGAACAGGCTCGCTCGGCACAGGGCTACTCCACTGTCGAACAGCGCTACAACGAAGCCTTTGAGCGGCGAAAGACAGCAGCGCGAAGCCTGGCGGAGGCGTCGCGGGCAGGCGATGAAGCAGCGATCGCGGCAAAGACGAGTGAATACCGAGCAGCCCAGGCCGATCTGGACGCTGCCCGCTCGGAAGCAGCCCGGCTTGCGGGCTCCGGCGTCCTGAACGACACCAACTACATCTTCCTTACCTTTGTGACGCGCTACCTCCCGGCAGGAGTTGTAGGACTCATTTTGGCAGCCGTATTCGCAGCGGCAATGTCGACAGCCTCGGCCGAGATCAACTCACTTGCAACCGTAACAGTGATTGATATCTACAAGCGTCACTTCCGCCCAGACTCAACCGATCGCCATTACCTCCGAGTCTCTCAGACCGCAACCGCCTTCTGGAGCCTTTATGCCGTCGTCACAGCACAGTACGGCAAGAATCTTGGCTCTCTGATCGAAGCTGTGAACATGCTCGGATCCCTGTTCTACGGCGGCCTGCTCGGCGTCTTTGCATTGGCTTTCTTCTTCCCTCGCGTGACGGGACGAGGCGCGTTTTACGGAGTGCTCGCTGGTGAAGCGGCGATCTTCGCAGCCCATCTATTTACCGGGATCTCGTTCCTCTGGTACAACGTGCTCGGGTCGGTCGTGGTGATCATCACCGGTGTCCTACTGTCGAAGCTCGAGCGGCGCAAAGCCTAGGGACAGCCGTCAGGGGCGGTTGTTCTTCAACCAGGCGTCATAGGAATGCTTCTTAGGCCCGGTGTAATCGATCGTGTCGAAAAAGGCAGCGTTCCCCATCACGCGGGGATCACCCTCCTCCCGCAGCATGTGCTCCATCCTGTCGCGGAGTTCTCGCTTGACCCGTGCGTACTCCGGCAGTAACGCAAGATTCTTCACACACTCCGGATCGCTCTTGATGTCGTAGAGTTCTTCCGCCGGGCGCTTGCCGAACGACATACGGTAGTACTGATCAAAGCTCGACAGCAGGAAGTGCTTGGTGGGGCCGTCGTCACAGTTGCGGTATCCAGTCTCCGGATTGCCGACAGGCCAGCGATCGACTTCATAATTCCGGACGTACAGATATTCCCTCGTCCGGATCGCGCGGACCGGATATCCCTGATCGTTCGGCCGCCCCAGATCGTGGCGCTCCTTTCCAATCAGCATCACGCTTCTGGAGGCGTCCACAATGCCGGACTTGTTCGATTTCAAAATGTCCAGGAAGCTGCGCCCGGTCATTGTCGCAGGACGAGGGACACCGGCGACTTCCAGAAAGGTTGGCGCAAAATCCCGGGCATTGATGAAATCCTCAACGACCCTCCCGCTTGGGATGTTCTTTCCCCAGCGGACCGCGAGCGGGATGTGGAAGCCATCTTCGTAGATTTGGCCTTTCACTCGGGGGAAAGGCATGCCGTGGTCCGACGTCACAACAATGAGTGTGTTATCCAGTTCCCCGATGCGCTCCAGCGCCTGAATCGCAAGCCCGAGATGCCGGTCGAACCACTCGACCTCCATTGCATAGTCGAGCAGATCATTCCGAATCACAGGGCTATCCGGATAATAGGCGGGGAGAACGACATCCGCCGGCTTCTTGCCCGCACGCCGTCCCGCTCCTTCCTCGTACATGCGATGAGGCTCATGCGTGCCGAGCCAGAAGCAAAATGGCTTGTCTTTAGGACGCTGTTCGAGAAATGCCTCAAAATTGCCCGCGTAGTCGCGGTTTGAGATACCGGTCAGCGGAGGAGTGAGGGTGCGGCTTTGGAACTCACGCCCGGCAGGATTGTGCTCAAACCCTGTCGACTTGTAGTCGCCGGGCCCCCAGCCCTTGCCGGTCAGGCCGACAAAATAGCCGGCTTGCTCCAGCAGCGCCGGGTAAACAGGAAACTCGTTCGGGAAAACACTGTAGTGATTGACGGCTTCCTTGAGCTGCCACGTATTCCGGCCGGTCAACATGGTAGCCCGGGAGGGACTGCACTTAGGATTCGATGTGAAGCAGTTGGTGAAGAGGACGCCTTCGCGGGCGATTCGGTCAAAATTCGGCGTCTTCACCCACTGGCAGCCAAAGGCGCCCGCGTGGTTGTGTCCCCAGTCATCAGCGATGACAAACAGAATGTTGGGCCGCTTGCCGGACTGAGCGTAGAGGGAACCCGCTCCCAATGCCAGTGCGGCCCCGCCAGTCCTTCGCAGAAAATCCCGGCGTGATAGAGGCTGCTTTCTCATGTCGACCTCCTAACATAGCAGGCTCTCGCAAGCCCTCATCCTTCCCCCAACGCGCTAAACAAGCAGAGTCGAAACCTCGACGGCGGAGCGGTGCCCTTCGACGACAACGATGCCGCTTTCGGTTACGTGATGGTACCGCCGATCGCGCTCGAGGTCGTAGCCGATGGTCGCGCCCTCCGGAACGCGAACGTTCTTATCGAGGATGGCGCGCCGAACTTTGGCGTAGCGTCCGATGTCGCAGTTGTCGAAAATAATCGAGTCTTCTACCAGTGCGCCGGTGTGGACGCGTACTCCTCGCCCGATCACGGAATTGCGCACCATGCCACCCGAAAGGATGGTTCCGCCAGAAACGATCGAATCAATCGCGACTCCCCGGCGGCCTTCTTCGTCAAACGTGAACTTCGCGGGAGGGTCTTGATAGCCTGCCGTCCGCAGCGGCCATTGCCGGTTATAGAGGTTCAGCACGGGAGAAACCGACCGCAGATCCATATTGGCGTCGTAGTAGGCATCGATTGTGCCAACATCCCGCCAGTAGACCGGCTGGTCCGGGGGATCGCCGGGAATGCGGTTGGTTTGGAAGTCGTAGGCGTACATGGCGACGCGACCGACGAGCTTTGGCAGGATATCACGGCCAAAATCGTGGGAGCTTTCTTCGTCAGCGGCGTCCTCGTATATCTCTTTCAGTAACGTGCCGGTTGAGAAGATATAGTTGCCCATTGAGGCATAAACCTTGCTCGGATCGCCCGGCATTGCCGGCGCGTCACTGCGCTTCTCATGGAATCCGAGAATTCGCCCGTCGGGAGCCGTTTCAATCACACCGAACTCCCGAGCGTACTTCCTATCCACGGGGATGGCGGCGACGGTTACCTGAGCCCGCTTTTGTTCGTGGAACTCGATCATCTCCCGAATGTTCATTCGATAGATGTGGTCCGCGCCAAAGATGACTACCAGGTGAGGGTCGGCCTGTTCGATCAGGTTGACGTTCTGGTAGATAGCGTCGGCGGTTCCGCGGTACCAGGTTTCTCCTGGAGAGCGCATCTGCGCAGGAACCGGAATGATGAACTGGTTTTTGAGTATACCGCTAAATTCCCAGCCATCCCTCAAATGTTGCAGCAGCGACTGGCTCTTGAACTGAATAAGAACGTAGGTGGAGTAAATCCCAGAGTTAACCAGGTTACTGAGTACGAAATCCACAATACGATAACGGCCGCCGAACGGTACCGCAGGTTTGGCGCGCTCCTTCGTCAGTGGGTAAAGGCGGGTTCCTTTACCGCCGGCTAGCACAAACGCAAGAACACGTAGTTGCATGCTTCAGGGGCTCCGGTTGTCTCGGCTTCCTTAACGGCACCCATTGTAACCCCCAACACTCGCTCCTGCGAAGTCAAAGCGTTTCAAACATCGCAAACAAATCCTGTTTTTTCGCCAGAGCGACGCGCCCTCACCCCCTGCTGTGATACTTTGTCACCGATGCCCGATCCGCTTCACACGAATCCTTCTTCCGCCCGGCGATGGACCGTAATCGCCCTGCTTTGTGTGGGCATGATTATCGCCTACATCGACCGAGCGAACCTCTCGGTGGCTTTAGCCGACAAAGGCTTCCTGGAGCATTTCGGGCTCGACGACATCGATCGTGGAACGCTCAACTCCGCCTTCTTTTGGAGCTACGCGGTGCTGCAGATCCCGGCCGGGTTTCTGGTCGACCGCTTCGGAGTCAAAAGCCCTTACGCCATCGGCTTCCTGGGCTGGAGTCTGGTATCGGCTCTTACGGCCTTCGCTGGATCATTCCGGCAGGTGCTGGTGCTGAGGCTGCTGCTTGGTGTCGGTGAAGCCGTAGTAACCCCAGCCAGCCTCCGTTGGATCCGCTTCAACGTGGAAGAGAAGCAGCGAGGTCTCGCCGTCGGGCTTCTGTTCGCGGGAGCGAAGATCGGCCCTGCCATCGGAACCCTGCTGGCCGGCCCCCTTTTGGTGGCTTATGGATGGCGGACGATGTTTCTTGTGCTGGGGCTGGGCTGCATGTTCTGGCTGCTGCCCTGGATGACGCTGGTCCGTAACGATGACCGGGAACTCGAGGCCTCCAGTCTCTCGAAATCCGGCGCAGAACCCGTTTCCTTTGCCGCACTCATGGCGACGCCCGCGATCTGGGGCATCGTAATCGGAACCTTCTGCTACAACTACTTCAACTACTACTGCATGACGTGGCTGCCCTCGTACCTAGTCGAGCATCACGGCTTGTCCCTTTCGTCCATGAGCTGGTACTCCGCTTTGAGCTTTGGCGGAATGGCGACTGTGGCGACTTTCGGCGGATGGTGGGCAGACCGGATCATCGCCAGGGGCGCCGATCCCATCAGGATTCGCAAGCGCTTTACGATTGCGGGTTTCTTGGTGGCGTCCACAGAGGTATTCGGTGCGATGAGCAATTCGAGCGAGGTTGCCCTGTTTTTCGCCGTCATCTCGCTTTCAGGGCTCGGCCTGACGACGGCAAATTACTGGGCGCTAACCCAAACCCTCATGCCCGGCGCCGCGATTGGGCGCATTGCGGGAATTCAGAACTGCGCCTCCAATCTGGCGGGTGTCGCCGCCCCGCTCATTACGGGATGGTTGAAGGACCAGACCGGCGGCTACACGGCGCCGATGCAGGCCATCTGGTTCATCCTGGTCACCGGTATCATCTCGTACGTAGTACTCGTACGGCCGGAGCTTGCAAAGATGAAGAAGGGCGCCGCAGCCGCGTAAGGCCGGACGCCCGCTCTAATGAAAGAATCTACCAGCTCGCAGCGAGCTGAGCGAGCGTGCGAACGCCGACGCCGCTCGGCCCCTTGGACATAAACGGCTTGGCGTCATCAAGCCATGCGGTGCCCGCGATGTCCAGGTGAACCCACGGCTTATCCTCGACGAATTCTTTCAAGAACATGGCTGCAGTGATCGCACCGCCCCAGCGGCCGCCGACGTTCGGGATATCCGCAAACGCGCTTTTCAAGTAGTCCTTATAGTCGTCGTCGAGCGGCATGGGCCACATCTTTTCGCCTTCCATTCGCGCTGCCCCCAGCACACGCTCCAGGAACGTTTCGTCGTTGGTAAACGCGCCGACGTGAATGTGTCCCAGCGCTACCACGATGGCTCCGGTAAGCGTCGCCGCGTCCACAAGGTGCGTGCACCCGAGCCTCGACGCATAGGTGATGGCGTCCGCAAGGATCAACCTGCCTTCGGCGTCCGTGTTCAGGACCTCAATGGTCTTGCCGGAAAGCGACGTAATGATATCACCCGGGCGCTGCGAGCTCCCGCTAACCATATTCTCGACCGTGGGAACGAGCGCCGTGACCTGGATCGATGGCTTGAGCTGAGCGATTGCGCGCATAGCGCCAAGGACAGCAGCCGCCCCAGCCATGTCGTACTTCATTTTCTCCATGCCCTCGGAGGGCTTGATGGAGATGCCGCCAGAATCGAAGGTGACGCCTTTACCGACCAGCCCGAGATGGACACCGGACGTGTCCCGTGAGGGCCGGTAGCGTAGGATGATGAGGGCAGGGGGCTGTGTGCTTCCCTGCGCCACTGCCAGGAGAGCTCCCATGCCGAGCTCGGCCATCCGGGCGCGATCCAGAATCTCACATTCGAGGCCCTGTTCCGCCGCCATCGCCCGGGCACTCTCGGCCAGTTGCGACGGTGTCAACACATTCGCCGGCTCATTCACAAGCGCTCGGGCAAAGTTCTGAGATTCCGCAAGGAGAACGCCGCGATTGAAGGCGGACTCCGTGACGGATCCGTTCGCGTTCGGAATCACCAGCGAGAAGGTGTCCACCGCCTTCGCCGTCTTCCTGGGGTCGGTCTTCCGCTGGTCGGGTTCGAAGTCTCCCAAAATCGCGCCTTCCACCGCCGCTGAGACAAATTCAGGATTGGCAAAGGCTGAATCCAGGGCGATGCAGATGTCTCGCGAGGCCCTGGCCTTGAGGGAGCGGAGGGCCGCGCCGGTAATCTTCCGCAAATCGGCGGCTGTAAATTTCTCCTGGCTGCCGCAGCCAATCGCCAACAGACGTTTTGCGGGCAACCCGGCGGGACGGTGGAGGAGAGCCATCTCAAAGGGCTTCCCCGCAAACTCTCCCGTTTGATAGATTTCCGCGATCCAACCGTTCGTACGCTCGTTAGCGGTTCGAACGAGTTCCGGCATCAGAGGAGCTTGAGCATCCGCTTTTTCGAAGCAGAGAACCACGAGGCTCTCTGCGTCGACTTCATCAATGTTGCGTGTGAGCAGTCGTGTTTGCATTTTCGAATTAATCGACGCGGTTCCGCGCGTTGCGCGAACTCATCGCGGCACGCGCTTCGGATTCCATCTGGCGGGCCCGCTCAGCCTCACGTTTGTCGTGTATTTTCTTACCTTTCGCCAGCGCCAGCTCGCATTTGAGGAGGCCGTTCTTCAAGTACATTTTGGTTGGGATTAGGGTGAAGCCTTTCTCCCGGGTCTGTCCGAGCAGCTTGTCGATCTCGCGGCGGTGAAGCAAGAGTTTACGGCGGTGTACCGGCTCGTGATTCGCTATGTTGCCGTGCGAGTAGGGGCTGATGTGAGCGTTCATAAGCCACGCCTCGTTGCCGATAATCTCCGCGTAGCTATCTTTTAGCTGCACCTTCCCCGTCCGGGCGGCCTTCACCTCCGTTCCCGTCAAAACAATACCGGCCTCGAACCGTTCTCCGAGGTGGTAATTGTGGGCGGCGGAGCGGTTATCGCTCACAATCTTGATTCCTTGGTCCTTCGACTTCAACTTTGCCCTCAACGCACGCAAGGTGAAACTCGTCAACTACTTGTAGCCTGAATTTCAGCCTGAGTGCGAGCTTGACCGTCACCGGTATTTTACCACACATAGAACAGATAAGATGCGTGCATGCAATTGTTTACGAGCGTTCGCAGCATTTGTGACACTCCTGTTGATTTTGGCCGGCGACCTTCCGGCGAAGACCCGGAAGGGGGACAAGCTTCTCAAGGAGGGGCAGCAAGCCGAGGCCCGCGAGGAGTGGGACAAGGCGCTCGAACTGTACGAGCAGGCGCTTCTGACTGATCCGAGCGACGCCGCTTATCAAATCGCTGTCCGGCGCGTCCGCTTCCAGGCGGGTCAGATGCACGTGAACCGGGGGCGAAAGCTGCGGGAAGCAGGCCGGATTCAAGACGCCCTGGCAGAGTTCATGAAGGCGTACGCGATCGATCCTTCCTCCGCCATCGCCGAGCAGGAAATCCGCCGGACACGGCAGATGCTGGAACAGAAGTCGGACGACTCGCCGGATTCCAAACCCATGACTCCGGCCGAGCAGGCTCGCAAGGAGATGGAACGGCGGCTGTCGAATGTCATGCCGCTGCCCCAGCTCAAGCCCCTCTCCCCCCAGATCACGGCGCTGAAGATGAACAACCAGCCTGTACGCATCCTTTTCGAGACGGTTGGCAAGCTCGCCGGGATCAACGTCATGTTCGATCCCGAATATCAGGCACCCAGCCGCAACTTCAGCATCGATCTGGTCAATGTCACCCTCGAAGAAGCCCTGGACCACATCGCCGTTCTCACCAAGTCCTTCTGGAAACCGCTTTCGTCAAACACCATCTTTGTTACCCAGGACAATCCAACCAAGCGCCGGGATTACGAAGACTACGTCGTGAAGGTCTTTTACCTGAACAACGTAGTCAAGCCGCAGGACATGCAGGAAATCCTGACGGCGGTCCGCACGCTGACTGATATTCGCCGCATCTTCCCGGTCAATTCGCTCAACGCCATCCTGGTTCGCGGTACGGCGGATCAGGTGCTGCTCGCTGAAAAGCTAATCAACGATATTGACAAGCCGCGATCCGAAGTGGTGGTGGATGTCATCGTCATGGAAGCCAACAGAGTTAAAACTCGTGATCTGGCCGCGACCCTTGCCAATGGCAACACAGCAGGCGTTTCGATACCAATCGTCTTCTCGCCGCGAAATTCCGTTACCACGGGCAGCAGCGGAAGCGGCGACGACGGTGGCAGCGGCGCGACGAACGCTGTACGACTGGGCAACATTGTCAACTTAAATGGGAATGACTGGGTGACAACTCTGCCAGGCGCCTTCCTGCAAGCGCTGATGTCAGACCGCCAGACGCGAATTCTCCAAAGCCCTCAGGTGCGCGCGGTGGACGGCGAGAAGGCCGTGCTCCGTATCGGCGACAGGTACCCCTATGCCACCGGCAGCTTTCAGCCCGCCGCCGTCGGCACCGTCAGCCCGCTCGTCAGCACGCAGTTTCAGTTTGCCGAGGTTGGCGTCAACGTAGATCTCACCCCCCGGGTTCACGGCGACAACGAATTAACCCTGCACGTCGAGCTCGAGATTTCGTCCGTGCGGGACACGATCGACGTTGGCGGCCTGTCGCAGCCTGTGATCGGACAACGCAAGCTGACACTCGACGTCCGCCTCAAGGATGGCGAAGCTTCCCTGCTCGGCGGCCTCACGCAGAACCAGGATACAAAGACGATAGCCGGTGTCCCGGGACTCGGAAACATCCCTGTGCTCCGGCGGCTGTTCAGCAGCGAGGGCGTCGAGCGCAACCAGGGAGAACTGTTGATCGCTCTTGTCCCGCACATCGTCCGTTCTCCGGAAATCACTTCTCTCAACATCCGCGGTGTCGCAGCGGGCAGCGAGCAACAGTTGAAATTGACATACGGCCCCAGAGAGCAGCAGCCCGAGAAGAAACCTGCGACTGAACCGAAGCCGGCTCGGCCAGCGAAACCAGTCCCGCCGGCCCCAACCCCGTCAGCTGAGCCCAAGCCGGCAGGTGGCACGAGCGTCCGCTTTAATCCACCCGCAGCCGAGGTCCGCCTGGGAACGCCGCTGCAGGTGTCCCTTCAGATTGAAAACGTCACTGACATCTTCAGCGCCCAGACGCGTCTAAGGTTTGATCCTAAGATGCTAAAGATCACCGACATGCGGGTAGGGCCATTCCTTTCGGGCGACGGCCAGCGAGTGACGTTCTCAGAGAGCACATTGAACGATACCGGTGAGGCAGCCATCGGATTGAACCGGTATCCCGGCTCGGGAGGAATCAGCGGGTCGGGCACCCTGGTCACCTTCACTCTTCAGCCGCAGGCTGCCGGTACGACTCAGATTACAGTAACGGAACTGACCCTTCGGAATGCACAGCTGCAGCCGATTACCGCGGCTGCGCCATCTATGACGGTTACGATCAAGTGAGAGGTGAACGTGAGACGATCCAGGCAAAAAGGTCTGACACTGGTGGAACTGATCGTTGCCTTCACCATCATGGCCATGCTGACCGCAATGGCAGTTCCTCTAGCGAGGTACAAAGTGCGCCGCGACAAAGAGCGCGAACTTCGCTGGGCGCTGCGCGAAATCCGCACGGCGATCGACAGGTACAAGGATGAAGCGGATAAGGGTACCCTCGGGCCGATAAAGCTCGGGACGGAAGGGTACCCTGAAAGCCTCGAAATCCTCGTCGAGGGCGTAAAGCTGCCGACGGCGGAGGACAAGAAAATCCGTTTCCTCCGGCGTATCCCCAAGGACCCCTTCACAAACTCGACCGATTGGGGCAAGCGAAGCATGAAGGACGATCCCAAGTCGATGACCTTCAGCGGAGATCACGTCTTCGACGTATACACGAAGACTACGGAAAGGGCGGCCGATGGGACTCCGTATTCGGAATGGTAGGTCGGGATTCACGCTCATTGAGCTGATGATCGTCATGGCGATCGTGACGATCCTCATCTCAATGGCGGTACCCCTCTACCAGCGATCGGTTATTCGAGCCAAGGAGAGCGTCCTGAAGAGCAATCTTTTTACCCTGCGCTCGGTAATCGATCAGTACACTGTCGACAAGCAGAAGGCTCCGCAGACGCTCCAGGACCTGGTAACCGAGGGCTACCTGCGCCAGGTTCCAGTCGATCCGATGACCGGAAGCTCCGAAACCTGGCAAATCATCATGGAGGACGCGCTGTCGAGCGTAAATCAGATGGAGCCGGGCATCTACGACGTGCGGAGCGGGTCGGATCAAGTCAGTCTGGACGGAACTCGCTACTCCGAGTGGTAGCTGAAAGCGGAGGGGAAGCGGAAGGGGACGCTTCCTCAGTCTTCGTCCTTCTTCCGGTCGCTCGTCGGTTCTGCCTTCTGCCCCTGTGGGAGCTTCGGAATCCCGAATTGCCCGCCGAGAGCCGCGAGATCCTCGAGGTTAATCGGCCCCACAATGTTGACAACTGTCAGCTCGCGAGGCGACGCCGCAAGGATGGCTACGCCATCGACGTTTGCGCCGGCCAGATGCAGGTAGATGTCGACGTTCTCGCCGTCCTCCTTGCTGCGGACATCGACAATGCGATGCCAGCCAGGTGCGCGCAGCTTACGCCGGATCACCTCGACATCGTTTTGGGTATAGGCGCCGGCCTGATCAAACTCAAAAGCCCGGACGTGAACGGACTCCAGCTTCCCAACCAGTGCTTTCACGCGTGCCTGGTCCGGATCGGACGGAGAAAGAAGCTTGCCCGCCACCTGTAGCAAATCACGATTCAAATTGACGTTGACGCGCTCCCTGGCTTTCTCGTCCAGGCGGTCAAGATGACTCAGATCGAGCCGCTGCGCCGGTAGACAGAAAGCGCAGAGAAGCATCAAAGTGCAAGTACGCCGTTTATTCATTCCAGTGCCTCACCTTCTCCTGAACCACACGCAGCTTGGCGCCGGTGATCTGCATTGCCAGCATCAACTGGTCCCTGGCGGCCTCGCCGCGCACGCGGTCGTGATGCGCCTTGTATGCTCCCAACGCCACGACGATGCATAGAGCAGCGGCCGCGGCGGCAATCATCCAACGTCCGGGAAAGGTGCGAGGAGCGCGCTTCGGCCTGGAAATCTTGTCCAGGACACGCTCGGCAAACCCTTCCGGCGGATCGTGGCGCTGCAGCGCCAGACGCAGTTCGTTTTCCAACGATTCCTTCATTCCGTCTTCCCTCCGAGCTCTTTTCTCAGCACAGAGAGCGCCCGGTGTAAGTAACTCTTCACTGTCGCCACCGGCATATCCAGCACGGCGGCAATCTCGGATGGATCCATGTCCTCCTGATAGCGCAAGACCACGATGATGCGCTGTCTTTCCGGCAGAGCGGCAATGAGCCGGCGAAGCTCGCGGTTGAGCAGATGGTCGGCTTCGCGGGGCACAAGAACGGGCTCAGGCACGTCGTCCAGCCCAAACTTTGGCCACCAGCGCCGCCGTCGCGTTATATCGATCGCCCGATTCGCCGTCACACGGCGCAGCCAGAACTTTAGGTGCGCCGCCGACTCGATCCCGGCGAGATTGCGATGCAACTGTAAAAAGACATCCTGGGCTACCTCCTCGGCCAGCGCCCGGTCCCCCAGGCAATGCCAGGCCAAACTGAAAACCATCGCCTGGTGCTCCCGGAGAATTTCCGCGAACGCAGAGGTATCCCCGTGGATCGCCCGCGCTAGGCTCGCTTCGGCTGGCTCAGTCCGCGCCACTTCGGTCATCCTACTGTGAATACGCACCAACCCGGACTGGAGAATGCAGTCGACAGTCTGTTTGGCGGGCGGATCACCTCGGCGGGGTACAATGGGGAAGGTGGAAATTTTGTCCGCAGGCCTCGCATGGCTCTATCGCCCGCCCGAATTCACCCAAGGAATCCAATTCATGAAGAAAAGATTTTTGTTCTGTCTGCTGCCGCTTGCGGCACTCATGGGCCAGACGCCTGCGCCCACGGCTAACCCGTCAAGACCTGCAGCCTCGAAGCCAGCCGCAGGGAAACCCGCCCCAACGGCGCAACAGCCAGCCGCAGGGGCCGCGGAAGGATCGGCCCCGTCTGCTGCCGAGGTTCCCGATACCGCTGTTGTCCTCACAGTTGGCAACGAGAAGATTACAAAAGCTGAATATGAGCGCTTCATCGCATCGCTGCCGGAACGGGCGCAAGCGGAAGCCAAGGGACCAAACAAGCGGAAAATCGCCGAGCAGATTGCCGAAATAAAGGCGCTCGCCCAGGAAGCGGAGAAGCGCAAGCTCCACGAGACGGAGAAAGTTCAGCAGCAGCTCGCGTTTCAGCGCCAGAACGTGCTCGCCTCCCTGCTCGTGCAGGAGCTCCTGGCAAACAGCACTCCAAGCGAGGCCGATCTTCGAAAGGCGTACGAAGAGAAGAAGCCCGAGTTTGAAACCGTAACCGCCCGCCACATCCTTGTCCGGATGCAAGGCTCGCCCGTGCCCCTGAGGGACAAAGAGCAGAAGGACCTCACGGATGCGGAAGCACAGGCCAAGGCAAAGGAAATTCAGCAGAAAATCCAGGCTGGAGCCGATTTCTCGGAGTTGGCGAAGGCGGAATCCGACGATACGGCTTCAGGAGCGAACGGCGGAGTTCTGGGGACGTTTTCGCGGGGCCAGATGGTGCCCGAGTTTGAGCAGGCGGCATTCGCGCTCGAAGTCGGAAAGGTGAGCGATCCGGTAAAGACTAACTTCGGCTATCACCTGATCCTTGTAGACGAGCACAAGACGAAGTCCTTTGAGGAGGTCAAGCCGGAACTGGAAAAGCGGCTGAAGCCGGAAATGACCCGGAAAGCCGTCGACCACATCCAAAAATCAGCTCCTATTGTCATCAACGAGTCCTATTTCGGCAAGCCCTAGTCCCCAGTCATCCTGCGTGGGCCTGCATGTGTGATAGAATTGCATGTCGCAGGCCCTGCGACCGCCTTCAATTCCTGGCGGTAGCTCAACTTCTTGACCAACACACTCACCTTCCCGCACCAGCCGGTTAAGCCGCCGAAGCTTCTCAATTACTTTCCGCTTTAGCAACTTCCAAATTTCAATTTGTGGCCCGTCGGTGTCGCCGATGTCTTCCGAAGGGTGCGGCATGGCGGCGAGCGGTAGGACGTGACAAACCAATGGAACGCGAATCTGATGCGCCAGTTCAACTTCGCCGAACGAATCGCCTTCCAGTTGCGGTTCGGCACCCTCAACACCATGAACCGGTCGCAGTTCAACTCGGCAAACCCGAGTCCTTACTCGTCGAACTTCCGGGCGCGTGGTATCGCCGACCACTGCGACCAACCGCATCGTACAGCTCGCGGGCCGTATCCGGTTCTGATCTCACCCGTCGCACCAAACCGGCTTGGATGTCGCTCGGCGCGGGCGTCGATCGCACGGCGTAGCTGGAGTCGATGCCGGCTACACTGGAGCCACCGGCGGCGCAATTCCGAGGAGAGCGTATTTGGGAGTAACCTCGGCCTATAAGCTGTCTGAACTGGAATGTCAGAAAGAACGTGGGATCTTGCTATGAGATTCCTAGCGTGATAGTGTCTATTGTTGTTGTCGCCCTAACGATTCCGGTCACTGCCTCGTCAAGCGTGGGCCTATGTCTGCCCTGCGCATAAAAGTAAGGATGCGTGTACAGGCACTGTCGGCCGACACAGCACGCATTGTTTGCGCATCCCCCGCGGCAGGTTCGAACCCCTCGACCGGGCAAACAACAATACAAATCAATACAGCGGCAATGGCCCCTTAAAGGGAACATTGCATTCGTTGACCACAGGTGCTCAAACTGATGTTCAATATACGTGGAAGGTGTCTGTCTCTGACCGTTACCGCGGTCTTGTTCTGTTCAGTGGCTCAGGCACAAACGACCTTCGGTGTGATCCGCGGAAGAGTGCTCGACACGAGCGGCGCGGGCATCGCCAATGTGCCGGTCACAGTTACAAACGAAAGTACAAACATCTCAAGAACGGCAAATACCGGAGAGACCGGCGCGTATGAAGTCGGTTATCTCCAGCCTGGCACTTACACCGTATCGGCGACTCAGCCGGGTTTCAAGAAGTTCGTTGCAACCGGGATCGCGGTGAGCGCGAACGCCACCGTGCTGGTGGATGTGAACCTGGAGATCGGCGATGTGACGTCGTCGGTCACGGTGGAAGGAAGTGCGCCGGTGATCACTACCGAATCGGCAGTGATCTCGGATGTGAAGACGCAGCAGCAATATCTGGACGCAGCCATGAACGTCCGAGGCAACTGGGATAGTTTCCTCTTCAACTTCATGTCGCTGGTCCCCGGAGTGCAGCCGTCTTTGAACAGCTACTCGATCTCCTTTGCAGGCAGCCGGTACACGATGAACAACTTCACCGTGGACGGCATCACGACGAACTCAACGCTGTACGGCAACATGATTGGGCCGGCGAACCCTTCCATGGATTTCATCCAGGAAGTCAAGGTGGATCTCTCCGGCAATTCGGCTGAATTCAGCTCGCCGGGCCACGTCAGCGTTGTTACCAAAGGTGGCAGCAACGATCTACACGGCTCAGCTTACTGGTACTACAACACCGCCGGCCTGAACGCCCGGAACTTCTTTCAGAACAGCGTGGGCTTCGCTGTTCTCAATAACTACGGCTTCTCCGTCTCCGGCCCGGTGTTCCGGAACAAGACCTTCTTCTCGGGCGGACTCGAGGGATTTAACCAGCGAACTGCCGCTCAGCCGGTCCTGAACCTGCCCTCACCTGGCATGCGAGCGGGTGATTTTTCGCGGGTACGAGACGCGAGCGGACGGCCAATCATCATTCGTGATCCGTTGACAAACGCGCCGTTTCCCGGAAACGTCATCCCGAATGACCGGCTGAATGAGACTGCCTTGCGGCTGCAGGAGCGCTTCTTTCCGGCTGCGAACTACGGCGACCTTGAACTTCTGGCGGGGAACTATCGCGAAAACATCAAGCAGGGACAGCGCAAAGAACAGGTGGATATTCGAATCGATCACAACTTCAACGAGAAGAACAGCCTGTTCGCCCGCTTCGACGCGATGCGCGCCCCCAACAATGCGCTCGAGGGCTCACTGCCCACAATCGGCTTCCGCATTCAGCGGCGTCAAACCCGCAACTTTGTGGTGTCGGACACTCATGTGTTCAGGTCGAACCTGATCAACGAGTTTCGCTTCGGGCTCGTACGCGGTTATAACCCCTATAGCGGTCCCGTCAAAGCGCGCGATGTGATTCAGGAACTCGGACTGACCGGCCTTCCGGGAGAAGTGCCGGATGTGGAAGGCCTGCCCATTATCTCGATTTCCGGTATGCACGGGTTGAGCCAGTTGGACTACCGTCGCGGCGCCGAGATGATCTTCCAGTGGCAGGACAACCTGTCGTGGATCAAGGGCCGGCATACCTTTAAGTTCGGCGGTGAGGTATGGCACAACTACGGACAGGACTTCGCTGTTTCGCCGTCGCGTGCGCTGGGCAGCCTGAACTTCACCGGCGCCTTCACAGGACATGGCTATGCCGACCTGCTGCTGGGAATTCCGTTCTCCGCTTCCCGCTCGTCGGCGGGATTCGAAATGGTGACCAGCCGCAACTGGGACACGTCGATCTTCTTTCAGGATGATTTCAGAGCTACGTCGCGGCTTACCCTCAACTTGGGAATCCGGTACGAAGTCAATCGGCCGTACACCGAAGACAACAACCTGATCGCGAACTTCGACCCGTTCCGGGGGGTCCTCGTTGTACCGAACGACGCTTCGCGGCAGCGGTTGTTCCCCGCGTTCGTCGCCAGCAACCTGGTCCCGATCGTGACGGCGAAGGAGGCGGGCCTGCCCACGCGCACTCTGGGCTACACGGATACGAACAACGTGGCGCCGCGCTTCGGATTCGCGTACAAGCTGACTCAGGACAACCGCACAGTTGTGCGCGGCGGTTACGGCGTGTTTTATGACTCGTTCACGGGCCAACTGTGGCGCAGCCTGATCGGCGGCCCCTATGCGGGAACCGAAAGCACTCCGCCGAATACGTTGACGAACGGAAGCTTCCTGTGGACCTTGCCCGCCATGTTCCCGTCGTCATTGAACCAGAGCGGGACCGCGAGTCTGACCGCAATCGATCCCCACATTCGGAACCCGATCATCCAGCAGTTCAACCTGTCCATCGAACGTGAGTGGCTGGGACTCGGTTTCCGCGCCTCCTACACGGGCACCAAGACTCACCAACTGGTGTACACCCGTAACCTGAACCAGCTCCAGCCGAGCACGATTCCGTTCAGCGTTTCCCGTCGTCCGTTCCCGCAGCTGAGCAGCGTGAACTACCGGGAGAACGGCGGCAGCGCCATCTACAACGGGCTGATTCTGAGCGTGGAGCGCCGTTACAAGAACGGCTTCCAGTTCCAGGTAAGCCACACGTGGGCGAAGAACCTGACAGACACCCACAGCGAAGGTGAAAACGGCGGCACTCCCCAGAACTCCTACGACCGGCTCGCGGAATGGGGTGACTATGCGTACACCCGGCGGCATCGGTTCATGTTCAACGCGATCTGGGAGCTACCCTTCGGCGCGGGGCGGCGATATGCCAGCAACGGCTGGCTGAAGCATGTGGCGGGCGGCTGGTCCCTTTCCGCTTTCGGTATCGTTCAGACAGGGCAATACTTCACTCCCACCTACAGTGGCGCCGATCCTGCGAATATCGGTTCGAGCAGCGGCCGTCCGGACCGAATCGCAAGCGGCAAGGTCGACAACCCCACGCTCTGGCAGTGGTTCGATACCTCGGCGTTTCTGGTGCCGCCAGCCAATTCCGGCCGCTTCGGCAACTCGGGCGTAAACATTCTGCGCGGCCCGGGAACCGAGTTCGTGAACCTCGGTCTCTTCAAGAGGATCTCGCTTACAGAGCGGGTCTCCATGAGAGCCGAAGCTACGTTCACGAATGTGTTCAACCACCCCAACTTCGCCGTGCCTGACTCGAATATCAGCAGCAGCTCGGCGGCGGTGATCCTCTCGACGCATAACCTCGAAGGCGCCGGCCCGAGGACAACACGTCTCGGACTGCGTCTCGAGTTCTGAGGCCATCAAGCAGGGCCGTCATCACGGCGGCCCTGCTTCACTCAAGTGGCAGCGGTCGGTCAGTAACTCCGGATCTGTTCCTCGTTCTTCCCTCGCCTCGCGATCCTCAATCCGTTCCCCCCGATGTCCTTCAGGTACACAATCCCCCGAGCGTACCTGCCTTCTCCTTCAGGTAGTCGTCGATCGCTTGTTCGACCGTCTTGAAAGAAGCTGATAGCGGTTAGAGCGGAAGGTCCTTAACGGTTAGCTGTGGCTTAGAGGTGGCGGAGGAAGAGGGATTCGAACCCCCGGTACCCTTTCGGGTACTGCGGTTTTCAAGACCGCCGGTTTCAACCACTCACCCATTCCTCCACTTTCCAACGTACCCAATTTGCTCCCCCCTTGCAACGACTTCCAGGAACGCACACGGACGCCGAAAGACCAGCAAGCTGTCGTTCCCGCCGGGTGCTACAGTGAATGCGATGACACCGGTCATTCGCGCTCCACGAGGGCGGCAGCTCCGCTGCCAAGGCTGGAAGCAGGAAGCAGCCCTGCGGATGCTGATGAACAACCTCGACCCCGACGTCGCAGAACGCCCCGAAGACCTGATCGTTTACGGAGGCACGGGAAAAGTCGCTCGGAACTGGCAATGCTTTCACGCAATCGTTCGCGAGCTCGAAACGCTGGGCAACGATGAGACGCTGCTGGTGCAGTCTGGAAAACCGGTTGGCGTGTTCCGGACGCACGAAGATGCCCCGCGTGTCCTGATTGCCAACTCCAATCTGGTTGGCCACTGGTCCAACTGGGAGCAGTTCCACGAGCTGGAGCGGCTGGGCCTCATCATGTACGGTCAGATGACCGCGGGAAGCTGGATCTACATCGGCACGCAGGGCATCCTGCAAGGCACTTACGAAACGTTCGGCGCGGTGGCGCGCAAGCACTTTGGAGGAACCCTGGAAGGCCGCCTCCTAGTATCCGGTGGAATGGGCGGCATGGGCGGCGCGCAGCCTCTGGCCGCGACGCTCAACGGAGCGGCCTTCTTAGGAATCGACGTCGACCCGGAACGAATCCAAAGACGCGTACGCTCGGAATACTGCGACATGATGGTGACGAGCCTCGATGAGGCGGTACGTCTGTTGCGGAACGCCATCGATGAGAAACGGCCTCTTTCGGTGGGGCTGGTGGGCAATTGCGCCGAAGTACTGCCGGAGCTGGTGCACCGTGGCATTGTGCCGGATGTGCTGACGGACCAGACAAGCGCGCACGATCCCCTGGGCGGATATATCCCCGCCGGATACTCAGTGGAAGCGGCAGAGGAGCTGCGCCGCAGCAACCCCGATGAGTACATCCGGCGCGCAATGCATTCCATCGCCGTGCATGTTCGCGCCATGCTGGACTTAAAGAAGATGGGGAGCATCACGTTCGACTACGGCAATAATATCCGCCGCATGGCCGCAGACAATGGCGTCAAAGACGCCTTCGAGATCCCGGGCTTCGTGAGGGAATACATCCGCCCAATGTTTTGCCGGGGACAGGGACCGTTCCGGTGGGTGGCCCTTTCGGGAGAGGCTTCCGATATCAAGGCTACCGATGAAGTGGTATGCAAGCTGTTCCCGGAAAACGAGCACCTGCACCGCTGGATTACCATGGCCGGAGAGCGAGTGCGGTTTCAAGGTCTTCCGGCGCGGATCTGCTGGTTGGGCTACGGCGAGCGGGACCGCTTCGCCCTTGAGATGAACCGCATGGTGGCGTCAGGAGAACTGAAGGCGCCCATTGTGATCGGGCGCGATCACCTGGATTGCGGGTCCGTAGCGTCTCCCTATCGCGAAACCGAAGGAATGCGGGATGGCAGCGACGCCATCGCCGATTGGCCTATTCTGAACGCCTTACTGAACACGGCCGCGGGCGCAAGCTGGGTGAGTGTTCATAACGGCGGGGGTGTAGGCATCGGATATTCGCTGCACGCGGGACAGGTGACAGTCGCCGATGGCAGCGCCAGCGCGGAACGGTGTCTTGAAAGGGTGATGAAGTGCGACCCGGGTATCGGCGTCATGCGCCACGTTGACGCCGGTTATGAGGAGGCAATCTCCTTTGCAAGCTCCCACGGGCTGCGCCAGCCGGTCGCGCCGAACGCATGAAGCGAAAGATTCTGATTTCCGGGGCTCGCCAGCTACTGACGCTGCGCGGATCTACGGGTCCGCGGCGCGGCGCCGCTCTTCAGGAACTCGGCATCATCTCCGACGGCGCCATACTGATTGACGGGGAGATCATCTCGCAGGTCGGCCCCTCGCGGCGAATTGAGAATCTGGCCGAAGCGCGCGGCGCGGAGCACATCGACGCTCACGGACGAGTGGTAATGCCCGGATTCGTGGACAGCCACACCCATCTGGTATGCGGGCCGCCCCGCTTGACCGATTACGAGATGAGCATCGCCGGACGCACCTACAAAGAGATCGCCGAAGCAGGGGGCGGCATTCTCTCAAGCGTCCGCGCCGTCCGATCCACCTCGCGTCGCGTCCTAGAGAAACAGGCGCGAGAGATGATCGCCCGCATGATTCGCAACGGCACAACTACCGTCGAAGCAAAGACAGGATACGGACTCGACGAAAGCGGCGAACTGAAGACGCTGCGGGTGCTGGCCGCATTGGATAAGGATCCGCTCGACGTTGTCCCGACTTACCTCGGGGCGCACGCGGTACCGCCGGAATTCGAAGGGCGTCCGGACGATTACATTACGTGGATGTGCTCGGAGATGATGCCGCTCATCCAGCGCCGAAAGCTGGCCCGGTTCGCCGACGTTTACTGCGAACCCGGCGGATTCACTGCCGACCAGGCCCTCCGTTATCTTACGGCGGCCAGGGAGCACGGGCTTATACCCAAAGTCCATGCAGATCAGTTCGAAGCCTCAGGCGGGACGGCTCTGGCGGTGAAGCTTCATGCGATCAGCGCCGATCATCTGGAGCAGATCGGACAGGCAGATGCGGAAATGCTGGCTCAGTCGCACACGATCGCGACGCTTCTTCCGGGGTCTGTCTTTCACCTGGGACTCAAGCGATATGCTCCGGCAAGGATGCTGATCGAAGCCGGAGCGGCAGTGGCTCTTGCCACGGACTTCAATCCCGGCACCAGCCCTACTTACAGCATGCCGATGGTGCTTTCGCTTGCATGTACCCAGATGCGGATGACGCCGGCGGAGGCGATCTCAGCCGCAACGATCAATGGCGCTCACGCCCTGGGCATGGCGAGCCGGGTTGGATCATTGGAATACGGCAAGCAGGCGGATTTACTGATGCTCGACGCGTCCGATTACCGCGAACTGCCCTACTACTTTGGAGGAAACCTCGTGGTGATGACGATGAAGCGCGGGCAAATTCTCTATCGGAAGGACCATGCCGCGCAAACTCATTGAATGTGTTGCCAACTTCTCCGAAGGGCGGGATTCGGGACGAGTGGATGAGCTCGTCCGGGCGATCCGCTCCGTGTCCGGAGTTGTCCTACTCGACCGGGAAATGGACGCCGATCACAACCGCTGCGTTCTCACCTTTGCCGGCAACCCGGACGCGGTGGCGGAGGCAGCCCTACGGGCGGTGGAGAAGGCAGTAGCACTGATCGATCTGACAAAACACACGGGCGTTCATCCCAGGATCGGCGCAGCCGACGTCGTTCCGTTCGTGCCTGTAGAGGGCGTTTCGCTTGAAGAATGTGTGCAAATTGCCGAGCACGTCGGGGCCGAGATCTGGAAGAGGCTCAAAGTGCCGGTCTACTTCTACGAAGCCGCGGCGAAGCGGCCGGACCGCGTGAACCTCGAGAACATCCGCAGAGGCCAGTTCGAGGGCCTTCGGGAAGAGGTACGCACCAATCCTGATCGCAAGCCGGACATCGGAGAGGCGGCTCTGCATCCAACCGCGGGCGCGGTGGTCGTCGGCGCGAGAAAATTCCTGATTGCCTACAACATCAACCTCAATACGCCGGACGTTGAGATTGCGAAGCGCATTGCTAAGGCCGTCCGTTTTTCGTCGGGCGGCTACCGGTATGTAAAGGCGATGGGAGTCATGCTGCAGTCGCGCAACCTCGCCCAGGTGTCGATGAATCTCACGGACTTCGAGCAAACGCCCGTGCACCGTGTCTTTGAAACCGTCCGCAGCGAAGCGGCCCGGTACGGAGTTTCCGTTGCTGGCAGCGAGATCATCGGGTTGATACCGAAGAAGGCGCTCGAAATGGCAGCGGACTTCTTCCTGTGCTGCGAGAATTTCCACTCCGGGCTCGTTCTCGAGAACCGCATTGCCGAGGAGATCGAAAGGCAAGAGGGTTTGCCGGCATTTCTTGACGCGCTCGCTGCTCCCACTGCGACACCGGGAGGCGGGAGCGCCGCAGCCGCAGCCGGAGCCATGGCCGCTGCTCTCGGGTCGATGGTGGCAGGGTTGGCGAAACTGCCCCAGTTCGACTTCAGCCCGTTCCGCGCCTTCCTGACCGAGGCAGTGGAGCGCGACGCACAGGCGTACGGCGCCGTAGTGGCAGCATACAAACGTCCCAAAGAGGAACGCGGTCCGTTTGTCGAAGAGGCGATGCGGGGAGCGACGACAGTTCCGCTGGAAGTGGCTGAGTGTGTCGTGAAGCTTCGGCGGCAGTTGAGCGATCTGGCGGCAGCAGCGCCTTCGAGAATGGCATCGGACATCGAAACGGCACAGGCACTCACCGATGCGGCGCTGAAGGGAGCACTGGCAAACGTATCGATCAATCTCCAATCTCTGCCTGAGGACGATTTCCGCCGGTCCGTGGAAGCGCGGCTCGCCGCGATAAGATAGGGGTAGTGCTCGTCACAATCACGCCGAAAGTTGAACGTCCGAAGTGGCTGCGCGCGCCTGCACCCGTCGGTGAGAACTACCGCGAACTGAAGGCGCTCGTCGACCGTCTGAACCTGCACACCGTGTGTGAAAGCGCGGCGTGCCCGAACGTCGGCGAGTGCTGGAATCAGCGCACGGCCACCTTCATGATCCTCGGCAACATCTGCACGCGGCGTTGCGGTTTTTGCAACGTGCAGAAAGGCGCTCCGCTCGAGGTGGATTATGACGAACCTCGCCGCGTTGCCGAAGCAGTGGCGGCGCTTGGCCTTCGCTACGCCGTCGTCACCAGCGTGAACCGGGATGACCGGAAGGACGGCGGGGCCCAGCTCTTTGCCTTGACGATCCGAGCCATTCGCGAGCGCGTTCCTGGGTGCCGGGTGGAAGTCCTCGTGCCGGACTTTCAGGGCTCGCGCGAGGCCATGAAAATGGTGATGGACGCCGCTCCGGATGTCCTTAATCACAACGTCGAAACCGTACCCCGGTTATATAAGCAGGTACGGTTCGGCGCCCGCTTTGAGCGCTCCCTGGAAATGCTGGCCTACGCGAAGGAGATTGCGCCGCAGATTCCGACGAAATCCGGACTGATGGTCGGGCTGGGTGAAACAAAGGACGAAGTGATTGACGTGATGCGCGCTCTGAAAGCTCATCGCGTCGATATCGTCACCATCGGCCAATATTTGAGGCCTTCCAAGAAGCACTTGCCGATCATCCGCTACGTGTCGCTTGAAGAGTTTGCAGAATACCGTGAGATTGGGCGCGAGATGGGCTTCAGCTACGTGGAATCCGGCCCGCTAGTGCGCAGCTCCTATCACGCGGCAGAAGCAGTGTGAACGGAACCGATAATCCGTAGTCAGTAGAACGAGTTCCAGCCAGAGCGACGATCGGGAACTTTTGCGGAGATTGCGCGTATCTTAAAAGTAACCATCATGATCAAATTTCTTCTCTGGTGCATCCTTCTGGTGCTCTGCTGGCCGCTGGCGCTGCTGGCCCTGGTTCTCTACCCGGTCGTCTGGCTGCTCCTCCTGCCCTTCCGCATCGTCGGGATTGCCGTCGCCGGGGTCCTCGAACTCCTATGGGCAGTCATAACCCTGCCCGCGCGTCTGCTGCGTGCCGTTTGAGCAGCACGAGGTGAGGAGACCACCGGTCCGGCGCTATTGAATCCAGTGCGCGTCGGGCTCGCGAATTGCGTAGCGCAGCTCGCTGTTAAGTGAAGAGCGGCGAGGCGCGGTGCGGGAATCCGCAACCTGCCGAAAAAAGTCGATCAGACGATCTGCGTGAGCATCGAAAGTGAACATATCCCGCTTGCTCCAGACGTTGGATCTGATGGCATCTGTGCGAGTGCGATCGCGAAGCAGAGCTGCCAGTTCCTCCATCGACGTGAAGAAGATGCCGATGTCATGCTCACGCACGAGGGATTGCGTCGCCACGCTGCTTCCTGTGTTATCGCGCTGAAGAAGCGGTAGTCCGGCGGCTACGATTGGCCCCAGGCGAGCAGGATAGTTCAGGTCGTCCCATGTCGAACGGGCAATCTCACCCTGGTTCAGGCTCTCGAAGAAGTGCAGCCAGCCCGCGTCGTACTGCGAAAACTCCGTCACCCACTTTCGCTGGTCAATATTGGGATGCAGGTGCAGATGCCGCGGAGCAAGCCGCAGGCACTCCTGGATCCACTCACGCCAAAGCGCGTGTGTCGACTCACCGTAGAAATGGAGATGAACGCCATTCGCAGCAAGCTCGGCCACGAGCGGAGGATGCAACCCAATCGGACGTCCGGCAACGACAGTGTGGATCGACCCGTCCCGGTCGGAAAGACGCGGTGATCGGTTTATCGTAAACCAATCTCGCTTCGGCAAATCGCCGTCGAGGATCAGGTGGGGCCGTCCTTCATCAAAGCACTCGGGAGCGACGGTCCGGAACCAGTCCCGCATCTCCGGACTGCAATAGATTTGTCCGGCAGAGTGGAGATAAAGATCAATTAACTGCGGCCAGGTCCCACGATTCAGGCAGATGAACGGCCCTTCCTTGAAGTGCCAGACGAAAGGGATGTCCGGCATGGCGTTCATCACAAAGTGCGCCCAGGGAACCGCTTGCCAGTTCAGCAGCCCGTAAAACAGATCCGGCTTGATCCGCCGCACTTCCTCGCGCCAGGACGAGACAGGTATCTCCTCGACGTGACCGAAAGGCAGCGGCCCGACGGTGTTGTAGGAATGCGGTTCCGGCAGCCATAGGCCATACAGCTTGTGTCCCCGCTCTTCGAGGGCCAGAACGCGTTCAGGATTATAAGCGAGTTCCCCGACGAGCACGATCTTGAGGGCGTCCGGGGAAGGAGGGGTGTCGGGTCTCTCCCTGAAGCTGCGGTAAAGCTCTCTCTCGTCGATCAAATTTCCGACGGAAGAGTGGAAGCGAAGCGGCGCGGACACTCCGTGGTAGCGTCGATACGGATTTACGCCGCCGAGCGGTTCCCGAATCAGCTTATGACGCTGCGTGGGTGAGTCCACCCATTCGCAGGTGACGCGATCCAACGCCACGCTCGGCCCTTCCCGGCGCAACGGATTCCAGAACAGACGATCCAGATCATCCGTTACAAGCTGGTCGCGCTCGATCCATCGAAGATTGGTCCTGCGGTGAAGCACCTGGACGAGCTGCAGAGGATATCCCTCAATCTGCCCCGGCGAAACACGATCGTACTGGTAACGGATACCGGAATAAGCGAGAACGGCACGAGGATGAGACTCAAGGATTTGGTATAGCGACTCGAGGTGGTCCTGATACCAGACATCGTCCGAAGGCAAGTAAGCGATCATACGCCCGCGAGCCGAATCCAGGCCGATATTCAGCACCGCAGCCATCCCGCGATTCTCCGCGAACCGCCAATAGCGAATTCGTTCATCCGCTAAGAATGGCTTGACCATCTCCTCCGTCTGATCGGGAGATCCATCGTCCAGGATCATGCATTCCCACGACTTGTGACGCTGCCGGAGCAGGCTGTAAAGCGCTCGTGGCAGGAACGCTGCCTGCCGGTAGGTGGGCATCAGAACCGTAATGGCTGGCTGCATCTCACTACTCCCGCCTGGCGAAAAACCCGGCCGAAGCGGCACAGGATGGAATGCCGGTCAAGGCAGTCCGTTTCGATCGTTGCCGTTCCCGTTCCGGCGCTCGCGCAGCAGCTCCATCGCGCTCTCGACGACGAGCTCCGGCGGAATATCGAGGCATTCTTTGTGATAGGGACATTCAAAGGCGCCGCAGGGCATGCAAGGAACCTTGTTCTGCAGAATGCGCGAAGGGGTAAATCGAGGCGCCCATTGATGCGTTTGGTCGGTGCCGGAAAAGAGAATTACCATTGGCGTGCCGACAGCTTCAGCTATGTGCATCGGTCCCGAATGGTTTGCCACAAGCAGCGAGGACTTGGCAATGATGGCCGACATCTGAGGCACAGACGTCTTGCTTAATACTCGTTCGAGCTTGCCTCCCGCTGTCTCCACGATCGACTGCATGAGCTCGGCTTCCCGCTCCGAGCCGATTAATACAACCGGAATTCCAGCCCGCTCTTGAATGCCTCGCACGACCGTTGCAAACCGTTGGGGATCGTAGCGCCGCGCGTCACAGCTCGCTCCTGGAGCCACTACGCAGTAGGGACGCGCAGGATCCACACTCGCGTCCTTCAGGACTCCGTCAACCGCCTTCCAGTCCTCTTCGGAAATCACAAGCTCCAGACGGCGGTTCGTGACGTCGAGCCCGGCCGCCTCCAGCAAGTGCAGACTTCGGTCTGTCTGATGCACATCGTCGGGCACAGCGGGTACGCGGTCGGTCAGCAGACGGCTGTCATTCTCTTTCGACTGGCCCAGCCGCCTCGGGATTTCGGCAACGGCGCAGGCATAAGCTGGCGGATAAGGCGATTGCGAGAAGCTTGTGAAAATGACGGAAACTTCGAAGGACCGCTGACGGAGCTGATCGATGAAGCGCCGTTCCTCGTCCGGGTTACAGGCGACGCCCTTCCGAATCTCCTGCCATATGGGTCTGTGGACGATGATGTTGTCGACCCAGGGAATCATCGGCACGACGCGTTGACCGGCAGCAGTCGTCAACAGGGTGATATTGGCGCACGGCAGGTTTTCGCGCAAAGTGCGCAGCGCCGGTGTCAGCATCACCAGGTCGCCGATATTATCGAGGCGCACGGCGAGAATCCGGAGGCTGTCGCTCCAAAGGTTGCTTAACGATCCACCCACATTTCTCACCGGCTAGTAGGACTCGTACCAGCCAGGACCGTTACGAGCAGAGACCCAGTTTACAGAGAGCCTTGAACGTGTAATGCAAGACTTGACCGGCTGTCATCCCCTGAGTCACACGAACGACTTCTACAGGTCCGCCAGCGCCCGCAGGACGCCAGCGGTCACACATGCGGTCTGATGTGAAACCGGAAAAGACAGTCACAAGAGGAACCCCGGCGGCCGCGGCCACGTGCTGACCTGCGGAGTCGTAGCCGACGTAAAGCCGGCTACGCGCGATTCGGGCTGCAAAAGGTGCGAAAGATCCCTCAACCGCGGTGACGCGGGAATTCCGAGGCAAGGACGCAATCACCTGTTCCACGCGCTCGCGCTCTTCCCCGCCCGCCCCTTTGTCAATCAGGATAGGAGCTCCGGTCGCTGCGAGCATCTCCATCAGTTCCCGTTCAAACGGCTCGGGCGCTCGCTTCGCCATGTTCTCGCCCACACCCAAACTGACAGCGATCGTTCCCGGTGGATCCACCGCCTCGGGCTGATGCGGGCAAAGAAACGGACGTGCGTCTTCGCCAAAGACGTCGGCCGCCCAGCGCGCCGCCAGCGTAGACAGTGGATCTGAACTCGCTGCGCTGTAGCACCGGCTTTCAAAGAAGTAATAGAGTTCGTCCGGACAGATTGGAAGGAGCCCGAGCTGGGTCAGCCGCGAATCGGGATCGACGACGATACTCCGGGGCTGCCCAAGGAGGGGCCCGAGCGCCTTCCAATGGGCAAGGCGCTCGCGCAAGGATGAACGCCTGCCGTAGGAGAGAGGGAGATGCCGGATGCGGTCGTCACCGGCAAACAACTCGTAGTTCTTCCGGGGACCAACAAAGACTATATCGGATTTGGGGAAACGCTTTAGAAGCGCGTCGAGTAGAACACTGGTTACGGCGACGTCCGCACCGAGGGTGATTCGCGAGAGGACGAACACCGCGTCAGGATCCTCGGCCGCTTGAAACCTTCGTACCTGCCTGATCCGCTCGTAACGATCCACGATCCGGGAGGCGTCCAGGCCAAGCACGCGCTCACACACGCGACTGAAGATCTCAACGTAAAGATTCACCAGCCGCGGCTCGAAGCTGTCGCAGAGCGGTTCTACAAGCTCCGCGAACAAGGCGCTGCTTGCATCGAGAGCCACCGATTCGTCAGGAGAGAGTGCCGCCTCGATGAGGTCGTTCAACGCATGTCGTGGCCAGGCTTCTCCCGCAAGACAGGCTCGGAGCAACTCGCCAGCCAGCAACCGCGGCTTCTCGGTCCCGGAATGGAGCGTCGTAGAGCGGATGGCCTCCTCCTGCTCTCGGCTTATGCAAGTCGTGTTCCGTTTGGCTCCTGTCCATCGTCAGCCTGGCGCTGCAGCCCGGTATCAAACGTGCAGACAGGAGTCCGCAATGCAGGCCCGCGTATCCGTCATCATGCCTACGTTCCAGCAGGCCGCCTTCCTGCGGCGCGCCCTCGAGAGTCTCCTTGCGCAAACGTTGGAAGACTGGGAATTGTTCGTGATAGACGACGGATCAGCGGATGAGACGCCCTCAATCATCAACCGGTACCTGCGGGATCCCCGCATTCACTCTATGCGGATGGAGAGGAACGTCGGGATGGGGGCGGCGATCAATGCAGGACTCGACGCATCGACTGCTCCCTTCATCGCTTATCTGCCCTCCGATGACGTTTACTACCGCGCACACTTAGCCTCCCTCATCCAATGCCTCGAAGACTTCTCGAACGCGGTGCTTGCCTTCTCCGGCATCCGCCACCATTACAATCGCTACTCCCTGTCGAATCCTCAGAACGAGCCCTTGCAGCCGGTTCAGGTGATGCACCGCAGAACTCAAGCTAGGTGGCTCACCCGTGAGGAACTAGTAACCGACGATCTGGAGAGGATGTTTTGGGGACGCCTGAGAGAATACGGCGAGTTCATTGGGACGGGCTCCATCACCTGCGAATGGGTGGATCACTCTCAGCAGCGGCACAAAGTTCTGCGCGAATCGGAAGGCGGAATCAATCCCTATCGCGTCCGGTACGGCGTCAAGGAGCCGATCAATTTCCATAGCACGACCGGCAATCATACAAACGAGAAGACGCTCTACGAACGCTTTCGAAACGAGTCTCATCCCGTCTTCGATAAAGAAGGACTCACGATTCTGCTGGTAGGAGAATTGGCCTACAATCCGGACCGCATCCTCGCGCTCGAAGAGAGAGGACACAGGCTATACGGTCTTTGGATGCCGGAGCCGTGGTGGTACAACTGGGTCGGTCCTTTGCCCTTTGGCAGAATTGAAGACATTCCGTTGAACGGCTGGCGGCAGGAAGTAGAACGAATCCGTCCTGACGTGATCTACGGAATGCTGAACTGGCAGGCCGTTCCGTTCGTCCATGAAATCGTCAGCCAGGTCTCCGGAATTCCCTTCATCTGGCACTTCAAAGAAAGCCCTTACATTTGTATAGAACGAGGAACGTGGGGACAGCTCATCGATTTGTACTTAAGAGCCGACGGCTACATCTTTTGCAACCAGGAGACGCGGGATTGGTTCAACCTTGTCCTTCCTCAAAGTGCTCAATCGAAGCTGTCGATCCTGCTGGATGGCGATCTTCCCAAGCGGGACTGGTTTGCGGGTACTCCGTCACGCCGTCTTTCTGAGATCGATGGCGAGATCCATACGGTGGTTCCGGGCCGTCCAATTGGGCTTCATCCCAAAGATGTAGCGGAACTGGCAAGCTACGGAGTTCACCTTCACTTCTACGGCGACTTCACCCAAGGGCAGTGGAAGTCCTGGATCGAAAAGACGCTGGCGCTCGCTCCGAAGCACCTCCATTTGCACAAGCACGTTGATTCCGATCGTTGGCTCGAAGAACTGTCTCAATACGATGCCGGCTGGCTCCACTACTTTCAAAGTGAAAATTGCGGCGACCTCATGCGGGCGAATTGGGATGACCTCAACTACCCGGCTAGATTGAGCACGCTTGCCGCCGCTGGTTTGCCGCTGATACAACGCGACAATTCCGGATCCCGCGTAGCCATACAATCTCTCGCCAAAGAGATGGATATCGGGATCTTTGCCACCAGCATGGAGCATCTGGCTTCTCAACTTCGGGACTCCCGCCGGTTAACCGAACTGCGCCGCAACGTCTGGCTTCGCAGGACGAACTTCACCTTCGATTACCACACGGCCCGTCTGACAGCTTTCTTTCGAGAAGTCATCTCTGCTGCAGCCTGCGGCAGTGCGGGATCAACAGAATTCGTTAAACGTGTTAACCGCCTATAGCCTTGACTCGCCTCCGATCACGACCTAAACTGAGGCTGTAGAGTTTACCGAGTATCAGTAAAGATTACCTTCCCGAGGTTCACCTGTTCGTTCCCCGATTCCCGTTGTAGAGCCTGACGAACCCGTGGTGTCTTGAAGCGGTACCATCACAAGGACGCTCGAGTGAATGTCAGCGCGAAATGATCCTGCGATACGAACCCTGGCGCTCTTCTTTGAGCAGCGCCGCAAGGCTTTCACCTTACTGGCACTGGTTGTAGCAGCCGCCGCCTTGGAGATCACGGTCCCGTTCGTCACTAAGGGACTCGTCGATAGCCTCGTTGGCTACTTCCGGGACCCGAGCCGGAACGTAAACCCGATGTCTACGGTGCTGTTCTCGGCGGGAGGCATTCTGCTGGCAACGGCAGCGACAAAAGCGCTGCGTTCTTACTACAACTACGAGCTATTCAAAACGACAACCCGCGCTGAGGACGAAGTCAAATGTCGTGCCCTTGAAAACTATCTCCGGCTGCACGCCCTGTACCACCACCAGGCAAACAGCGGACAACTGATCGGGCGCATCGACCGGGGCGGGACCGCGGTCTATACGATCCTCTACGACATCTTCGGCCAGACGTTGATTCCACCGGCGATCATCTTCACTGGCGTTCTCATTGCTCTCGCATTTAAGAACATCTGGATGGCAATCGCCGTCCTCTTGCCGGTACCGCTCTACCTGCTCGCAATCCGGCGATTGACGGCCAGGATATACGAGGTCGAGCAGAAGGTCAGCGAGGACTTTGAGGAAGTCGCCAAGGAGTCTTATGACATTGCAAGCAACGTCATGACCGTGAAAAAGTTCTCGCGGGAGGAAGACGAAGTGGAACGCCAGCGCACGCTTCTCCGCCGTGCGAGATCGACGCAATACGGCGCGGAACGGCTATGGGCGCTCATCGAGAATGCGCAGACGTTTTTCTCCGCGGCGGGGCGTGTGACGGTGATCGGTCTCGGCGGCTTGCTCGTGCTGCGCGGGAGCAGCACAATCGGAGAGTTCGTTCTCTTCGTTGCCCTTCAGGAGATGGCCTACCAGCCCATCTCGCAGATCTCCATCATTTTCCCGCGTCTCCGGCGCAATATGTCGCGTGCTGAGCGCCTATTTGCGGTGATTGACGAGCCTCCACGCATTGTCGATAAGCCAGGGGCTCCGGATCTGCCGAAGGTGTCCCGATGCATTGAGTTCCGCGATGTCTGGTTTCGCTACGGCGACTCGGAGCAATGGACTCTGAAAAACGTAAATCTGGTCGTGCCTGCAGGGTCTACCGTGGCCCTCGTCGGCCGCAGCGGGAGCGGCAAGACGACATTCATCAATCTGCTGTTGCGCACCTTTGATCCGCAGCGTGGCGCCGTCCTGATCGACGGCGTGGACATCCGCGATGTCACTCAAGAGAGCCTTCGCCGTCAGATTGCCGTCGTGCCGCAGGAGGTGGATCTCTTTTCCCGAAGCATTGCTCAGAACATTGCCTACGGCAAGCCTGGCGCTTCCCGGGAGGAAATTGAGAATGCTGCGAAGGTGGCCAAGGCGCACGACTTCATCATGCGCACCCGCGACGGCTACGATACGATTGTCGGCGAGCGCGGCGTGCGGCTGTCAGGAGGCGAGCGCCAGCGCATCGGTATTGCCCGGGCTCTCCTGCGCGACCCTGAGATTCTGGTCTTCGACGAAGCGACCAGCCACCTGGATACCGAGAGCGAGCAACTGATTCAGCAAGCCACGGAAGCAGTCATCCGAGGACGCACTTCCTTCCTGATCGCCCATCGCCTCTCGACGGTCCTCCACGCCGATATGATCGTGGTCTTCAACAACGGAGAGATTGAAGCAACCGGAACTCACGGCGAGCTGCTCCGCACCAGCGAGACCTATCAGACCCTGTACGAACTGCATCTTGCCGGCACCGGGACGCGCGAAGATCTGTTGTATGCGCGAGCGGCAGCGGCAAAGCAGGGCGCTGGCAACGAGGCAGCTTAGATCCACGGCTGTGGACGGTTGAACGCAAGAAGCTCTTTCGCCGCAGCGAACACCTCTTCTACGGGAATATCCGCTACGAACGAGCAGTGATGGTCGCAGCCATTTGTGGCGCAATCGCGGCCGCATTCCGGGCAGTTCAGACGCCAGGAGATGACAGGCCGGTGTAAGGATCGCGCGACCGGGCCGGCGTTGATCAGGTTGCCGCACCAATAGATGCCGAGCGTTGGAGTGCCGACAGCCGCGGCAAGGTGCAACGGACCGGTGTCATTCGAAACGAGCAGCCGCGCTCGGGATAAGAGCCCGGTCAGTCCTCCAAGAGACAGATTGCCGCAAGCCACCACCGGCGTCTTCGTCATCGCCTCTGCCACGCCCTCCACCTGGCTTCGATCCTTTTCGGATCCGTGCACGACGATCGTCAGACCCTCACTTGAAAGCCGGTCTCCGAGTTCCGCAAAGTGCGACGGGGGCCAGCGGCGCCGTCCGTCCCCGGCGCCGGGGTTCAACACGACAACCGACTGAAGATCTCCAGGCACCACGGCCGCCGCTTCGTCAAAGTCTTTCGCCATGACTGCGACTCTAGGCATGATCGACTGCGCGGTGGCGCCCACCAGACTCACCACTTCCAGATACCGAAGGATCTCTGGCTGGTAATACACGTAGGGAACCCAGCGGTCGAGAGGTACGGCGTCAGGAGCTCTCAGCCCAGCGGTCAAGCCCGCTTTGAGCCGCAAAACAAAGGGATTCGAGAAGCGGCCCCCGCCGTGAAGCTGGAGAGCAATGTCGAATCGCTCCGCGGCCATGCGTTGGAAAAAGTCGTTCAGGTCGTTCGGATCCTCCGCCTTGCCCGTAACTTCATTGATGCCCCGGCTCGCGGGCACTTCGATTACACGGTCGATCGGCGATGGCCGCCCTTCCAGAAACACGCGATGCCAGCGTAAACCGAGCAGAACAATCTCCGCAGAAGGATACGCCGCGCGCACCGCTTCAAGAGCAGGGAGCGCGAAGATGAAGTCGCCGACGGCATTGGCTCGAAGAACGGCGATTTTGCGAACTTTCATGACAGCCGCTAGAACTCTCTCGGCTCCGGCGTGTGGTGCGGCGCCTCATCGAATCGTATGACGCTGATCCGGCCATCACTTTCCATGTGCGCGCTTTTCACGGCCGTTATGTCCTCCACGCCTTGTTCACGGAGCTGAGACATCAGTTCTCCCTCCGTAATCAGCTCACGCCTCATGTTCCGTCTCAAAATGCGCCCGTCCTTCACTAGCTCGAGGGGAGGCGGCGTCAGCCATCGCTGAAACGACGGAAAGCGAAAGCCCAACCAGTCGAGCGTATAGCTCCAGAACAGAATCGTTGCCACCAGGAACAGCCCGTCGGTGACACTTACGTAATCGTTCGCCATTCCGTTCTGAGCGGCGTCGGCAAGCAGCACCACAACCAACAGGTCCGTCATCCCCAGCGTCGCCGATTGCCGCTTTAGCATGACGCGCAACATCACGAACAGGCCCAGGTACATCAATGTCCCGCGAACGAATATCTCGAGCAGCGGGGTATCCGGTCGAAAGATCTTCGCGAAATCCGCTCCAAGAACCGATTCCCACATTCACTTCGCCGCGAAGCCGCCAGGCTCGGTGTCGAGGCCGAGAATGCGAGGCGCGTCAATGTTCCGGTTGCGAACTGTCGTCGGCAGCTCCTGATGATAGACGCCAGAGGGAAGAAGCCCGCACCCGCCGAACCTGGCCATGACACGCAGCTGCGCCAGAACGTCTTCCCCGCAGTGATCCTCCGGCAGTTCCCGCCAGAATTCGAATCCGCCGGCATCGCGCAAAGCATCGGCGCGGTACATCACGCATCCGCCGACCCACGCTACCCGATACTTGCGAACTTCCCCGGGAGCCAGGTTCAGGCGCTGCTGCACGTGGTACAGATTGGCTGCATTATGGAGACGGTAACGCTGCCACATAGGAGACTCGGGAGTCACGATTTCCGGCTCAACGGGCCCGTCCCAGAACTCAATCTCCTGCTCGTGCGGCCGAACATCATCCAAGTAACTCAGACCGATCACCGCGCACCCCGCAAACCCGCACCCGTCCTCGCACAGCACGCTATACATCCGTCCCACAACTTCCGGCTCGAGAATGACGTCGTCATCGAGGAACAGGAGATAGCGCGCGCTGGAATGATCCAGCAGGAACTGCCGCTGGTGGGCGAGCCCTCGTCGTGGAAGATTTCGCAAGAACTGGACCCTGTGCCCCCGCGCTGACAACACCCGGAGCACGGCGCGAACCTCGCCGCTGTCCAGAGCGATGCCCGGTTCGCTCTGGTCCGAGATCACAACATCGAACTCGCGCATCTGCTGCCCAACAAGACTTGCAAGCGTGACAGCGAGAGCACCGGGCCGGTTGTACGTCGGAATGAGCACTTCGACTTCAGGCATCCGCCAGAAGCTCCTTCTTCAAAGCGCCCTGCCGGGTCTCTCTGTACAAGTCGAGCGCGGCTTGAACGACTTCTGACGGCGCAATCCTGCGCAAGCAATCGTTGTGGCCCTCCGGGCAGATACTCTTGTAGCAGTACTTGCAGGGGACGTCGAACGAGAGCACGCGATTCGGCACGCGCCACGGCGTATGCTGGGGATTCGTAAGCGCGTAGAGATCTACAACGGGCGTGCCGAGCGCGGCAGCGATGTGCACGGGTCCGGTATTGTTCGAGATCAGGAGAGGGGCGAAGGATAAGAGGGCAGTAAGACCATCCACACCGAGCCGTCCGGCAAGCGACACGCCTGGGGCATTCATCGTTCGCAAAATTTCCTCGACAAGAGAAGCTTCCTCAGCTGATCCGGTAAAAACGATACGCCATCCTTGCTCAACAACTAAAGCGCGGCAGGCAGCGGCAAACAGTTCCGGCGGATAGCGCCGCGATGGAGCGCTCGCGCCCGGATGTATCACGGTCCACGGCCCTTCGCCCCAAACACCGCACTCCTGCAAGAGCTTCCTGACTCTCGCACACACCTCCGGATCGGGACGCAGCGACATGCGGGCATCGGTGGCGTGAAAGCCGACGCTTGCGACCAGATCCAGGTGGCGGCGGCATTCGTGGCGAATGCCCTGCTGCGGCTCCGTCTCCGGAACCCAATCTGTCAGCAATTGATACGGGTTCTCGCGGCAGTGCGCCAGGCGAAGCGGGATATCTGCCATGTAGCAGAGCAAGGCCGCTGGGAGAGGACTCTGGCTGTAGACGGTAAAGATGACTGCCGCATCGAAGGAAAGACGCCGCAGACGGCTGGCGAGATCGAACTCAGGGCCGCTGCTCTCCCGCCGCCCGGTAGCTTTCATCCAGGGCGCTTCGTAGATAAGAAACTCATCGATCTCCGGCACCATCGACGCGACAGCCGCGCCCGACGGGGAGGTCAGAAGCGTGATGGAAGAAGAGGGGACGTATTCACGGATCGCTCGAATTGCGGGGGTCGTCATGAGCAGGTCTCCCATCGCATCGAGACGAACACAAAGGAACCGCCGTGCTTCTCTCCATCGACTCATCGCGCGTTCCGGTAGCCGGCTGACGCAGTTGGCCGGGCGTCAACTGCAGGCAGCATGCGGGAAGACCCGAGAATGTATTCCGCAGCGCTGGCGAGATCGGTGGCGATGTAGTCAGGCCAGCGCGAAGGCGAGATTTTCCATTCCGTCTCGTTTCCGTTCGCGATCAGAATAGAGCGGCATCCGGCGGCATGCCCGGCTTCGACGTCGTCCAGAATATCCCCGATCAGCCAGCTCGACCCGAGGTCCAGATTCATCTCCGAGGCGGCGCGAAGCAGGAGACCGGGACGAGGCTTCCGGCACTCGCACGGGGACGCATAAGGAGGCACAACACCGGCCGGATGATGGGGGCAGTAATAGAAGCCGTCCAGCACGACGTGGATCGTATTCAGCAATTCAGCAATTCTGGAATACACGCGCGCGAGGGCCGCTTCCGGGAACAGGCCCCGCGCAACACCCGGCTGGTTCGAAACGACCACAAGGCGAAATCCGGCGCTGCACAAGCGCGGCAGGGCGGACTCGGCCGACGGGGCAAGACGAATTTGACCCGGATCGACGTTAAACGGCACGTTTTCAATCAGCGTCCCGTCCTTGTCGAGAAAGATCGCCTTCCTCTTTCCGCTCATGGCCAGGATGTTTCCCGAACCGGCAGCACCATAATCTCCGGGATCACAGTTTCATCGGGCTGCGAGAGCACGAAGCGCACAGTCTCCGCGACGTTCCGGGGGTCTTGCAAAACATTGGGATCGAGGTCCGGGAAGCGGTCGAGCAGGAATGGTGTGCGCATGCCGCCGCAGATCACAGCCGTGACCTTGATTCCCACAGGCCGTCCTTCCACATGCAAGGCGTGGCTCAAACCAAGCAGGCCCCACTTACTGGCGTGATAGGCGGAGGCGTTGGCCCAAGCGCGCTTCGCCGCGGTGGAGACGATGTTGACGATATGTCCCCCTCCGGCACTCCTTAAGACCGGAAAGACCGTCTTGGCCATGACGAACGGTCCGCGTAGGTTCGTCCGTTGAATGCGGTCCCAGTCGTCAAACTGCAGCTCCTCAACCGGCACAGTCACATCGGTACCGGCATTGTTGACGATGATGTCGAGACGTCCGAAGTTCTTCAGTACGTGCTGAACCAGAGACGCCGTCTCGCGCTCATCGCCAGCGTCGAAGGTGTAAGGTTCGGCCCGGACTCCGTTGGTGATCGCAGCGGCTGTCTGTTCCGCAAGATCGCCGCAGATGTCCGCGGCAATCACGTTGACTCCCGCAGCGGCGAGGTTGTGGGAAATCGCCGCGCCCAAACCCCGGCCCGCGCCTGTCACGATCGCGACTCTTCCAGCTAGATCACGCATGCGTCATCCTCCTCCAGTCCCTGACTACGAAACGGCTTTGCTCGGACGAAACGGCCCGGTCCGCGCCTGCGGGTGGAGGCGGGGCAGCTTGACGACGGTTCTTGACACGGGACGCTGATCCTCCAGCCGGCGGCGGAATCCGAAGCGTTCTTCGACGAGCTCGCACAGCAGATGCACGATCACCATCTGCGCCTCCTGGATGTGCTGCGCGTTTGAAGAAGGAACAAGAACGCAAAGATCGGATAGCTGATTCAGCTCGCCGCCGGTGCCACCCGCAATTGCAATACAGCGCAAACCCAGGCGGCGCGCCATTCCAAAGGCTCGGATGAGCCCAAAGGAGCGGCCCAGCGGGCTGATGCCGAGGAGGATATCGCCGGCCTGGCCGAAGGCTTCCACCTGACGCTCGAGCAGTTCATCTCCCCCCAGTTCCTCCGAGCACGATGCGAAGGAGCCGAAATCCGGGTTCAACGAGATCACGGGAAGTCCCGGGCGGTCCGTTCGCTTGAAGCGCCCCAAAAAGTCAGCGGCAAAGCGCTGGGCTTCCCCGCCCGCGCCGCCGCTGGCGCAAATCAGCACCTTTCCTCCCGAAGCAAAGCAGTCGCTTAGTGCTTCCGCCACCTTCAGAATGCTGGTCCGGAGGCGCCGTGATGATTCCTGCAATACCTGAATAGTTTCCTGGAAGCCCCGTTCTACAGGGTCAAAATGATCCTCGGCCCGATGACGGATCGGATAGCCCGCCGTTAGGACTTCTTCGTAAACGGCAGCGACAGCGTCCGCTACTTTCTTCCACGTGAACAGATCATTGACGCGGCGGATTGCCTGCCGGCTGAGGACGCTCATCAGCTTTGGATGCTTATAGAGGTCGGCGATCCTCTCGGCGAGCGCCTCCGGATCATTGGGCGGGATGAGATACCCGGTTTCGTTATCGCGAACGGTGAATTTGATTCCACCGACATTCGATCCGATCACCGGAGTGCCGCAAGCCATCGCCTCTACGGGTGTAATGCCGAACGGCTCGTACCAGGGAGTGGTTACGAAGATGTCAGCCGCGCTGTAGTAATACTTCAACTGCTCGCGGTCACACCGTCCTGCAAAGTTGACGAGTTCAGCCACTCCTTCCTTCTCGGCGATATCCTTCAGCCGCGCGATCTCTGGCTCTTCAGGCGCATTGGCGTCGCTCCGCTCTCCGCCAACGATGAGCAGCCGGGCTTCGGCGCCGTGCGATTTGACAAAGCGTCCAAAGCCCCGAATCGCATTGTCGATCCCCTTGCGCGGCACGATGCGGCCAAGCTGGAGGATGACTCGTTCATCGTCTTTAATGCCGAGGTGATTGCGCGCCACAGGCTTGTGAATCGGCCACAGCTCGGAGGGATCAAAGCCGCAGGGAACGATCGTGATTTTGGCAGGATCGGCATTATAAAGGCGAATGAGATCCTCTTCATCCTGCGGACATTCCGCGACGATTCGGTCGGCTTCCGCCACGATGCGGTCTTCTATGGCGAATCGCTCATCCGGGAACTTGTCGTTCGGTCCTTGATACTTCCTGCGAATGCGGCCAAGCGCGTGGAAGGTGATCACGAAGGGAATTCCGAGTTGCTGCTTGATGTCCGCCGCAACCAGGCCGGACATCCAGAAGTTGGCGTGCAGGATACAGTAAGACTGCGACGTGCTCCGGCAGAAGTCGATCATGTAGGCCGTGAACTCCGGCATCAAGCCCAGCATCTCCTCCTTCGGAACGAACACCGCCGGGCCGGCTGGAACATGGATCACACGGACACCGTCGCACCACCGCAGGACTTCCGACAGCTCCGGGCTGTCCCGCCTCGTGAACACGTCCACCTGGTAGCCGCTCGCCGCGAGATTGCACGCGAGCTGCCCCACGTACACGTTCTGGCCGCCGCTATCCACCGTTCCGAGAGCGCATAGCGGAGATGCGTGTTCGCTGATGAGCGCGACTCGCCGGATCATTGCGCTGCCTCTCCCGCTGGCATCCGGATGCCTTCCGCATCTGCCGCGCGCCATCTTCGAACAGAGGAGCGAATGGCATCCTCCCAATCTCTGGTGAAGCGCTCCAAGGAGAAGCGCTGACGGGCTGTCGTCCGCGCTCCTTTGCTGAGGCGGTGCGCCTCACTGCGATCGTTCAAGAGTCGTTTCATATGCTGAACCAAACGACTGACGTCCGTGTCGACGTAGCCTGAAACGCCGTTTTCCACGGCGGTGGCCATCTCCGTCGTGGCCAGACCGATAATTGGAAGACCGACCATCATCGCCTCGCAGACCGCAAGCCCCAGGCTGGTGTACCGGATCGGATTGAAGAGGAACCGGTAGCGCGAGGCAAAGTAAGGGAGGGCCGCATGTCCCACCTCGCCAAGTCCTCCCATCATTTCGGACTCCATGCCTACGAGGTCCAACGGCACTTCAGCCCGCACGCGTTCGAAGATGTCAACTCCCAGACGCCGCCCGCGCGATCGTAGCCCATTGATTATGACCAAGCCGCGTTCCAGCTCTCCGCTGTACCGGGCATCGTCCGGAACGGTAACGCCGTGCTCAATGACGCGTATGGGGGTGGAGCGGCTATCCCACATCAATTCGTTAAAGGGCGTGACGTGAATTAGCAGAACGCCGGGGTCGTCGACCGGGTGAGGAGTGTCGGTCGGACTGTGCCGGGGCGGATCGTGTTCCAGGTAGATGCGAGGGAGTAGCCGCTGCTTTTCGCTCAGAATCTCGTACTGGTCTTCGAGATAGTTCTTCTGAGACTGAAAGAGGATGCAATCGAACTCATGACGCCGCACCTCTTCGGCAGGCAACTCCTGCAGGTTCTCCGGCCAAGGCAATGTTCCTCCGCGTCCTCCATAGCCTTCGGGACGATCCGGCTTGAAAGGTACGACGAAATCGATGTTGGCGTGCGCGAGATAGTAGAGATAGCTTCCATGGATGTGCCAGGTGAGCACGCGCAATCGAGTCACGCAATCCTCCTGGTCGAGTGAGATTGGCTCGCGGTCGCAAAGGAACCAGCGCCGAGATCGAGCAATGAAAGCGCAGTCTCAGCCAGCTTCTTCGGCGGCGCCTCCGGTGCTGGCACGCGGAACGGTGAAACGAGCGGGGCCCATTGAGAAAGGGGACGCGCAGGAGGTCGAACGCACAGAATCGGGATCCGAAAGGCATCGGCGATCGAAACCAAAGACGGCCTGCCGGTAAACAGCAGAGACGCGGCTGAGATCAGGGCCGCCAGCCGTGAGAAATCGTTGAGAGGCGGCAGGAGGCGGACGTCCGCGCTACCGAAGACGAGGCTGATCGCCTCTCGCTCCGGACCATTCGCGACCACGGCCAAGGGCAGCTTGGCCTCCTGTGCGGCAAGCCTGGCCCCATCCAGCAGGCGCCACAGCTCGCCGAGTTCCTCACGTATGATTCCGGTAGCCTCTGCCTGCACACGGTGTGGAGCGGCGAACAGCAGGAATGGTTGGTCAAGACCCAATCCCACCTGCCGCAGACTCGCATCTGCCTCCGCCCTCGCCTGCGAGGGGAGCCTCAGCTCAATCTCCGTCCTCCGAACTTGAAATCCGAGATCCTCGACAAGGTCCAGGTGGCGGTTCACAAGATTTGTGTTGAGATTGGAACATCGGACCCAGTCCGTCAGCAGCGCGCCTCCGAATTCCATCGACTGGGCAGCCCGCAAAGGGATACCCGCAAGCGCGCAAGCGTACGCGGCGGAATAAGGCGATTGTCTTGGGTTCGTAAAGAGAATGGCGCCATCGAAACCGCGCGACGCCAGATTCCCAATAAATTCCGATTGCTGGAAGGGATCGATGAAGATGCCATCCGCTTTCGTTTTTGCGGAGCGCAGAATCAGAGAGTCGTCAACCCAGGGCAGCAAGGGCACAGCAGCGCTGCCGGCAGCCGTCGAAGCAAGGGTAATGGTTGCTTCAGGAAGGGCCTCGCGCAAAGCGCGGAGGGCGGGTCCGCACTGGATCACTCCTTCGGGTGGTCCCAGGCGGATTGCAAGCAGCTTCCTGACATGCTTCCAGTCATCCCGGGGCTGCAACCAGTCCGACTCGAGAAGTTCGAGCGCGGGCGCAAGGACCGCCTCTGTTTCGACATTCTCGACGCAGGGATGATGGATGGGGCACTCCTCGTACGAACAGGGCCGGCAGTCGACAGGAGCAAAGATCGCCCGGTGACGCCGGGTGTCAAGCGGAGCCCAGCGGACAGGATCAGCTGCGCTGAAGATCACAACGCTAGGCACGCGAAGAGCTGCCGCCAGATGGGAAACGCCCGTATCGTTGGAAACAACCAGGCGCGCCCGGGATAGCAGCGCTGCGAGAGCTCCGGCGCTCATATCGCACGCCAGATTCACGCACGGCTCATGCATCGCCTGCGCCACCGCTTCGTTCAAGGCGGCTTCGTCCTGCCTGCCCGTCAATACGACCTTCAGGTCGTGCCGCGCCAGTTCATCTGCCACGGCCGCGAAGCGCTCAGGAAGCCAGCGCCGGGATGCCGTTTTCGCGCCCGGGTGTATGCACACGTACTCGTTCGGGCGGAGATCCTTGGCGCCTTCGACGCGATCAAGCTCCCCGAAGTCAGCGGAAGCAAGTGGGAATTCCAAATGCTCGCCGCTACACGGAATCCCCAAGTGCTGAAGGAGCGCAAGATTTCTCCGAATTTCGGAAAGATTGCCGGGATATTCAAAGAAGAGTCCGTTTTCGGGGCGATAGCGGCCCTCTTCAAAAAATCCTGCCGTCCGCTTCGCTCCAATCAAGGAGATGAGAGTATTGCTAATCGTTCCGCTGCCGTGAAGTTGGAGGGCGAGGTCGTACTCGCGCTGCTGGACAGCAGCCAGAAAGGAGGGCAGTTCACGAACCGTGTGGTCTTCCGCCTCCCAAATTCCCGGGAACGCCGGCAGCTTCAGGAATTCATCAAAGTAGTGACGGAACCGCTGCGCAAAGGGTTCGGCCGACGGTAAACCCAGCAGTGTGATCCGGGCATGCGGTAGCGCACGCCGTAAAGACCGTGCCGCCGGCACCAAACAAAGCATGTCGCCAAGGCCGGGCAGCGCGCGCAGAACGATGATGTTGCGGACATTGCCGATTTTCAAATCCAGACGGAAGCCTCCCGCTGCGTTCTTCAGCCGGTCGCTTCTTGTTCCTGTGCCGTCAAAGTTGGACACAGGGTCAAGATAGGTCCGTCTGTAGGACTTTTAGATTCCCTCCCCAGTTTCACGCCTTAACCCGGGAAAGGCCGATGGCGGGAGCCGTAACTTGCAGAACTGGCTGTGGGTAGATCCTGGAAGGCTCTGCGGCTAATTCAGCTCGGAAACCGTAAAGCTCGGCGCTTCCGGTTCGGTGTAAACGGACAGATTCCTGAAATGGATCATGAGCTCGGCGGGACCCCAGAACCGGGTATCGACGGTGCTCTGAATCTGTTTCGGCAGAGCACGTCCGTCGCGAATCTCGTAGTCGCGCACAAACTCAATCTTCTTGAGGAAGATCGACGGCGTCTTTACAAGCCGGCCGGCTTCACGGACGGGGAGGCAGGTGACCGGATCAAGCCACAGTTCCCCCTTGTATAAGCCGACTCGCTTCTTGCGCGGCGTCAGTTGAAAGACGTGGTATTCTCTACCGTCCCTCTCCGTCAGCCCCTTGTACTTGAACTTATAGTTCTGCGGGGTAACGGCGACGTCGCCGCTTGCCGAGCCTTCCTGAGCCTGAGTTTCCGCCTGCATGTAGCGGGCGATGACGTCTTTCTTGATCGAGTTGTCGCCCACGAAGCGCTCGACAACATACCGGATCTCTCCCAGCTTTGAGATGATCCGGAGCGCCTGCAGCCTCCCTTCCTTCTTCAGCTTGGGAAGCTTCGCCTCAAAGTCCACCTCCATGGACACGCCACGAAGTGGGGGCTGGCTAGAGGCGGCAAGGTAGCGGCAAAGGACCTCCGAGCTGGGGTCCTGCGGAACCGCAGGCGCAGCCAGCAAGAAGAAAAGAAGGATCGCGGGCAAGCCCAAACGCTGCAACTGTAAACACCTCTAGCTCGGCCCAAAAGGCCCAAACAAACCCGTATTTGTTTACTCTACCAAGTAGGGATGCCTCAAGCAATTAGCCCGTTTCCAGTGATCCCGGTCCAAATCGTAAGGATTTGTATTCCCCAATGTGCCGCAGAGGATTGCCGGCTCGCGGCAGGCCGGGTTGGAAAACAGGGAAGCCTGTTGTAGAATTGGAAATTGTGGCTCCGACCGCGCGCCCGCCTAGGGTGCGTGAACGTGCTAGTAGCCCTCCAATCGACGCCGCTCAGGGTGCTGTACTGGAAAGCTCGAAGCGGTGTACTGGGAACAAGATCAGCGAGGATTCCTTATGTACGCAGTAATTGAAACCGGTGGAAAGCAATATCGCGTCTCCCCGGGCGAGTTAGTCCGGGTGGAGAAACTTCCGGGCGAGGTAGGGGCTGAAATCGAGCTCGGCCGCGTGGTCGCAGTCAGCAAGGACGCGGGTCAATTGATTGCGGGTTCGGATCTTGGCAGCGCGAAGGTGAAAGGCACCATCCGCAACCATGGCCGGGGCGAAAAGGTCACGGTTTTCAAATTCAAGCCCAAGAAACAGTACAAGCGAACCATCGGTCACCGGCAGGATTTTACGGAAGTGGAAGTCACCGAAATCCTGGCCTAGCGGGGAACGGAGTTTGAAATGGCACACAAAAAGGGTTTAGGCAGTTCAAAGAATGGCCGCGATTCAAATGCCCAGCGTTTGGGCATTAAAGCCTTCAGCGGACAGATGGTACCGGGCGGCGCCATCATTGTGCGGCAGCGCGGGACACGCTACAAGCCCGGCGAGAACGTCGGCATCGGCAAGGACGATACCCTCTACGCTCGAGTCCCCGGAATTGTGGAATTTCGTGACCGCGGCCGATTGGGGAAGTTTGTGAATGTGCTCAGCCAGCCGGCTGGGCAGTGACGAAAGATTTCCTTTACGCTTGAGGCCGCCCGCTTGGCAGGGCGGCCTTTTTATTTTTGCGATCCATCATGTTCATTGACGAGGTCAAGATTTACGTCAAGGCCGGCGATGGCGGCAACGGCTGCCTTGCCTTCCGCCGTGAAAAATATGTGCCTCGCGGCGGCCCAAGCGGGGGCGACGGAGGACGAGGCGGTGACGTCGTCATGGTCGCAAGCGAGCATTACAACACGCTCCTGCACTTCCGCTTTAACCCCGAACACAAGGCGGGACGCGGCCGCCACGGCGAAGGAAGCAACCGCACCGGCCGTGACGGGGAGTCCATTGAGCTCCCTGTGCCCGTCGGCACGGTCGTCTACGACGATGAAACCGGCGAGCTCCTGCACGATTTCACGAAGCCAGGCGAACGCTTTATCGCCGCTCGCGGCGGCCGCGGAGGGCGTGGCAATGCCCGGTTCGCCACCTCCACGCACCAGGCGCCCACCGAGCACGAACCGGGAAGGCCGGGCGAAGAGCGCCGTCTGCGGCTGGAATTGAAGCTGCTTGCCGATGTGGGACTCGTTGGTTTTCCGAATGCCGGCAAGTCGACGCTCATCTCCCGCATCTCCGCAGCACGCCCCAAGATTGCCGATTACCCGTTTACCACCCTGGAACCCAACCTCGGCGTTGTCAGCCTGCCGGAAGACGGCCGGACCTTCGTTGTCGCCGACATTCCCGGATTGATTGAGGGCGCTCACCTGGGCCACGGCCTGGGCATCCAGTTCCTCCGCCACATCGAGCGAACCAGTCTCCTGGTGCATCTTGTAGATGTCTCAGAGGCGAGCGGACGCGATCCGGTACACGACTTTCACGTCGTCATGAAGGAGCTTGCAAGTTTCAGCGAGGATCTCGCGCGGAAGCCAATGATCCTGGTTGCTTCGAAAATCGACGCAGCCCAGGATCCCGAAAGGGTGGCGGCTCTGGAGAGGCTGGCCGCGGAGAGCAGCCTTGATTTCTACCGCATCTCCAGCGTGACTGGAGAGGGAATCGACAGGCTGAAGTTCGCGATGGGCGAAAAGATCTTCAGCAGCTCCGCGGCCTGATCCGACTAGTTACTGCAGCAGGACTGCGTGGAGACCAGCGCAGCGGGCGTAAACGCATTTGCCTTGCTTTCGGCAAAGTAGCGCTGCTCGGACAGATTCCGGTAGACGTTCCCTGCAATACCGGCCGCTACCGGTCCATTTACAGGTTTCCCGCCGGTGAGCATCACGACGACTACGATCGGGTTGTGGTCCACATCATTGAACGATCCGAACCAGCCCATGTGAGCCCTTGCCGGGTCCGTGCACGTACCGGTCTTGCCGAGGATCGGCTCGTTGGGATCGTAGGCGGCGCGGCGGGCAGTGCCATATTCCACGGCACCCATCATGCCCGGCTTGATCTCGGGAATCCACTTTTGAATATCAAGATGCCGCTTCACCCGCGGTACAAACGACTTCACTTCCTCCTGGTTCCGCGGGTATTGCAGATAGTAGAGCGTACCTCCATTGGAGATCGCCGACATCAATGCCGCAAGCTGCAGCGGGCTGAGCGAGATTCCTTCACCGAAGCTCGTCATCATTCCCACGCCGCCATTCTTTGGCGGAGCCGAGGGCAACACGCCAGCAGTTTCTCCCTCGATATTCAAGCCAGCCGGCTCACCCAATCCGAACAACCGTGCATAATAGGAGACCTTCTCGAATCCAAGCTTCTGCCCGAGGATTGCAAAATAGGGGTTGTTGGATCGCGCGAGAGCTTCGGTGAGGTTCATGCTGTACTTTCCACCCAGCTTGATCATCGTATTTCGGTTGATGATTCCCTCGCTTAGTGCTGCGAGACCGGCGACGATCTTGATCGTGGAGCACGGTTGAAAACTGCTCCTCAGCGCAAGCTTCTGGTTGACGATTGTCAGGATGCGACCAGTCTTGGGATCGACAGCAACGACAGTTCCGTTGTATGGACCTAGCGCCTCAACGGCGGCACGGCGGACAACAAGATCCTCGCCGTCGACATTATCCCCGTAGGTGGAATCAGCATATGTCGGGGTGACCCAGGGACTGTAGGAAACTTTTCGTTGGGCCTTCGCGGTTGAGCTCTTGGTAGAACGACTGTAACTGGCCTTCTTGGCCTTTTGAGCGCTGGCCTTCGCAACAGTGGCCGTAGTTCTCTTCTTTGCAGTCTTTGTAGCGGTCTTTTTCACTGGCTTCTTCGCCGTCGCAGCCGCTAGTGGCGAGCAAGTGCCTCCAAGCAGACAGACCACCAAAGACAGGGCAACCAGGCGTGATATCGCCAAGCGATACATGGAACTCCTCTAGAATGTGTTCGACTCGCGCTAAAGCGCTCGCCTTGTTAGGGTTGTTGCCAAATTTCCATTGTGAGAAAAATTACATTCACGGGTCAAGCTCGGGTCAGGCTGCGGTCCAACCCCCGTCTATTGTATAGACGGCCCCAGTAACGAAACCCGCTTCGGCCGAACTTAAGTAAAGGGCCAGATGAGCAATCTCTTCAGGGCGTCCCAAACGCCCAATTGGCTGCCTCTGGTTCAGTTCAGCCCGGACCTTCTCCTTTTCGTGCTTGTGATACTTTTCCAAATACCCTTCGACGAACGGGGTATCTACAGTGCCAGGACAAATGCAGTTTACGCGGATTTCGGTGGGATAATCTACCGCAAGCTGCCGGGTCATTGCTACCACCGCGCCCTTTGTAGCGCAGTATGCGTAGCGCTTTTTCACTCCGATCAACCCGGCGACTGATCCGATGTTGACGATCGAACCGTGGGAGGCAATCAGCAGCGGCATTGCCTGCCGGGTGACCAAAAACATTCCCTCAACGTTTACTTGAAAGAGGCGCCGGAAATCCTCAAGTTCCGTCTGCTCGATTCCGCCGACAAGTCCAATACCGGCGTTATTCACTAAAACATCGAGCTTTTGAATTGTATCAAACAGATCCTTGACAGCGCGTTCGTCGGTAATGTCGCAGCGCCTCGCGGTTGCGTTGGGTAATTCAGACGCCAGCTTGCACGCCCGGGCCTCGTCTACGTCAACGATGATCACCTTCGCTCCGGCCGACGTGAATACGCGGCATATCGCTTCGCCAATGCCGCTCGCACCGCCCGTGACCAGGGCCACTCGTCCATCAAGCCGAAAAGGATGATCCATTTTCTCGATTGTAAAGCCGTAGACTTTCGTCTTCCAAGAGCTTCATCGGCTCGCTGGCCGAAATTCGTTAATCCGTGGACAGAGTTGCGTGGTGATTGACCGGACCGGAGCCGCGGCCGAGCCCGGGACTGGTCCGAATGGCCTCCGTTATAAAATGCTTCGCACGCTCGACCGCCTTACAGAGGCTCACACCCTTTGCCAGTTCGGCAGTGATCGCTGCCGAATATGTGCATCCGGTGCCGTGTGTGTGCGCGGTTTCAAAGCGCTCCCCAGTGAAGCGGTGCAGCTCATCGCCGTCAACCAGAAGATCGATCGCATCTCCGGGCAGATGACCACCCTTCACCAGGACTGCCCCAGCGCCCAATTCCACAAGGCGCCGAGCGGCACGCTCCATGTCGCTGATCGTATCAATCGGAATCCCGGTGAGCGCCGAAGCTTCATGAATGTTCGGCGTTACCAGGCGCGCGCGAGGAATCAGCTTCCGCAGCACTACCCGGCGGGCCTCCTCATCCATCAGCGTGGCGCCGTGCTTGCTGATCATGACCGGATCAACGACGAGAGGGAATGCAAACGATGCCGCCAGGTCCGCGACAGCTTCAACAACGGCTGCGCTTCCAAGGGCGCCCGTCTTTGCTGCGTGCGGCGGCATGTCCCGGAGCACAGCCTGCGTTTGCCGCACAACCAGCTCGGCTGGCATCACCTCCACATGCTCGACGCTCACCGTATTTTGAACAGTGAGCAGCGTGATCACAGCCTGACCGTAAACTCCGAATTGGTGGAATGTTTTCAGGTCGGCCTGGATTCCGGCTCCGCCGCTCGGGTCCGAGCCGGCAATGCTCATCGCAATCGGGACCATTCAAGACCAGCGTACTCTACGTGCGCTGCTAGAAAGGAATTTGCCTGGTCCGCGCAGTCCCAGCTGCGTTCTCTACCTCCACCTCGACGCCCTGAATCAAGGAGGCGTCTCCGCTAACGGGAAACCGGACGCGGAGGCCGAAGACACCGCCAAGTGTTGATGATTCGAAGTATTGCCTGAACTGCTCGGATACCGTCACCCGCACTGGTCCCGGCGGTAGTTGTGAACCATCGCGAAGGTAAAAGAAGAACGCGAGCGAGGAGATCGACCGCGTGTTGTCGAAGCCCGTTAAGCGAACCTCGATCTCTGTGCCGGTCCTTGCGCCCTGCATGGAATCAAAGGAGACCGGCGCCGGATTCAGAGTCAGCCTCAGCGTCTCCGTCCACGATCCGAGCCTGGCAACGAGCTCAATTTCCCCGGCAGTCGTGCCGGTTTGAAACTGCGCTACCGCGCCTGTATCGAAGAAGGCGACCGTCTCACCTTCCCTGACATGAAAGTCCAAAACGCGGCCGCCGTTGGCAAGAAATTGGACAGCGTCGTCAACGGCGCCGGGAGAAGCGGGGATCAGCCGCAGCTCCAGCTGCCCTGTGCCGCTCGAAGGAGAGGCAACGCCGAGACGGATCGAAACGCTGCCCACCATCGCATTTCCGGGTACGGGCGGATCGAGGATGATTACCGGTTTAGGGAACGGCGGACCGGTTGCAACACCGGCGAGGCGGAAGGCGCGGTCGTCGACCTGCAGCCATCCTTCATGTGTCCCGGCGTCGGCCGGTTGAAAGGAGACGTCAAAGCCGAAGGAAGCAGACGGCGGAAGATCGACCGGCAAGGCGAGATCCGCGGGGCCGTGGAACGACTCACCCAAAATGCGTATTAGACCGATGCGCAAAGCGGCGGGCGTGTCATTCCGGAGCGTAATCCGCCTCGTCACAACGTCGCCGCGGGCAACCTGTCCAAATTCGAGATTGGCCGCCGGGTCCAGAACGACAGAGTCCGGTCCGAGAATCGTCGGGCCCGAAATTGTGCGGCCAGCGAGAATCACATTGATCGTGTTGACGGTGAGGTTTGAGCTGAAGCTGGCGCCATAAGTCCGAGGACGAAACCGGACGCTGAAGTCAACGGCATCGCCGGGAGCGAGGACGTACGGGACCGTAGGATGACGGATCAGCTCAAACGAAGACCCCGCCAGGAACAGCTTGTCGATCGTAACTCGGACAGTTCCCGTATTCTGCACGCGAAAGTCCTTCTCGACGGCTGCGCCGATGTATACCGCCCCAAAGTCCAAGAAGCTTCCTACGGGTTGCTCCACGCCGTTTTCCACCTGCGAAAGGCGGATTTGTCCGGCTGCAAGGCCAGAGAACAACGCCAGGATCATCGGCAGGTATCTCATTGCTGCCTCCGGGAGTTCGGAAGCGGAAAGATCTGGAGGCGCTCCGCCTCCAGGCGAACCAGATAGAAGCTCGAGCCGCTCCGGACAACGAGAGCGTCCTTCCCCGCCTCTCCGATTGCATCGGCCGGTGGCGCAGGCACTGCGCGTTCGATGCCCTCCGCATCGCGGACAATGAGAGCGCCGTCGCGAAAGAAGACGACCGAGGCGTCAGGCCGAACCAGAACCGGCGGCTTCACATCGGGAAGCAGCATGGAACATTGGACCGCTCCCGTAACAAAATCCGCCTCTAGCAGCCACACGTCGTCATCGCGCAAGATGGCTGCCTTCAGAGACTGGCCCTGCACCACCGCAATTGAGATCGGATCTCCAGCCCAAAGCGAAGTGTCGACCGCCAAACCTTCAGCGATAAGGTCAATGCGTTTGGCCTCGGGATACCAGACCGCCTTGAGCGCGCCGCCGGGTGCGAAGCCGAAGAGGGCCCGGCCGGGCGGCGCCGGAAGGACGGAGGTCTCTTCAAGCGATTCGTTGAGAAGGATGAGCTGATCCTGGAGCTTGACCGCACCGGATTGCCCTGTAAACGCGCCCGAAACGACAGGATCCGGCTTCACGGGCGCCAAGGTGAATCCTCCCCAGATACCCCGCACCTGCCAAAGCCCCTGTTCGCCCTTCGCGATCACGGCGATGCGGGGCTCAAAAAGCCCTCCTTGTGCGAGGAGCCGGAGCGACAGGCAAAAGCCGAGCAGAGCCGTTCGATAGCTCATGGCTTTCCCACGATGATCGAAGGCGCGCCAATGACAGGAGGAGCGCTGGTAGCAGGCGGAGGAACAGCCCCCGACCCGCCAGTTCCGCCGCTGCTCCGGCTCAGGAAGGCCGCTGCACCGCCTCCGGCGCCCGCAATCAGCAGTGAAAGTGCAATCCATTTCAGCCGCCCCGAGCCCTTCTCCGGCAAGGTCCGTACTTCAACAGCCGCATCCGAACGGTTCCTCGCCGATAGAGCCTCTTTGGCCGGCGGCTCGGACACATATTGAGAGACGAGGATTCCCGCGCGTGCTTCCCCTTTTGCGGCCGTGACCCGGATCTGCGTTTGCCCGACCGCTTGATTCCATCGAACCCCCTGCAACGCCGCCCGCCCGTCGGCTCCGGAAATCGTAATCTCTGTCTTTAGTCCGGAAGATAGGGAACCGGTCGGGCCATCTTCCGGCAGGCGGAAGCTGACAGCGGCGCCGGAAACCGGCCGTCCCGTCTCGTCGGTGATCTGAACTAAGAGGACGCGTGATGACGAGGATCCTGCGATATGGATTGCCCCCTCTCCCTCAATCACACGGATTTGGAGGATGGCCGGCTCGTTCGCCGGATTGCCCCACACGGGCTGAATGGTAAGCCAGACAATCAACGGGATCGCCAGAAACCGTCGAGCACGCTGTTTCATGTCGTCTCCAGACACGCTCCGGCCGTAGCTCCAGAGGCACATGAGCGTTACGAGCCTCCGGTCAACAGCCGGACGAGAGTTCAGGCGTTCTTGCTTTGGAGAAGGACGGCAGTGATATTGTCAGGTCCGCCGGCTCTCCGCGCAGCCTCGATTAGGTAGTGGCATTTCGCCTCCAAAGTTTGCGGACCAGATAAGACTTCAGCGATATTTTCCGGCTCGACAACACCGTGAAGGCCGTCGCTGCAGAGAAGGAGTTGGGCCGGGCCGGTGGGCTTATAGGAGTAACAGTGGATTCTGAGGGCGGAACTGACGCCGATCGCCATGGTGAGGACATGGCGCATCGGATGCGACTTCAGGCTTGCCTCATCCAGGCCGAGCCTTCGTCCGACTTCGTTCACCCAGGTCTGATCTTCTGTAATGGGAAGGAGCTTGCCATGTTCGTAGAGGTAGACGCGGCTATCGCCGACGCTGGCAATCAGGATCTCATCATCGACAACGAGCGCTCCCACCAGCGTCGTGCCCATTCCCTCCAGCCGAGCGTCTTGCATGGCGGCCTCTCTCACCCGGCGGTTGGCCTCCTCGAAGGCATCGCGCAGCACGTCGGCGCTTGGCTTCGGCGCCCGCTGAACGACCTCGAGAACCGTATCGACGGCAAGCTTCGACGCATGCTCTCCGGCGCGCGCCCCTCCCATGCCGTCGGCTACCAGATACAGCCCATGTTCCTCGGAGATGAGGAAGCTGTCCTCATTGTTCGACCGCACGCAACCGATATCCGACAGGCCGAACGCTTCGATCATTGGTTTTTCGATTATAGCGATTTCCCGCCCACCCTATATCGCGATATCACAGGACAAATCGGATCACCATTTGAAAAATTCGGCCGTCATTTAATGTATTCGTAATGCGGCCGAACGAAGGTGAGGACAGGTTCCTCTGCGGCTCATCGAATTGGGGTGTGTTGGTCAGGTTGTAAGATTCGGCGCGCAGAATGGCCAGGCGCTCCGCTCCGCCTGGGAGCCGCCACTGCTTGGTAATCGCACCGTTCAGATTCGCAATTCGCGCGCGGCGAAACGTGTTTCTTCCAAGCGATCCGCGTGATTCCCCCGGCTGAATGTAGGCAAACCGGTCACGCCTCAGAATTTGCGGGGCGACATCCGGGTGAGAGATCGTCTTATGTAAGATTGAGGGGTCGAGGATATTGGGGCGGTCGCTGGAACCACCGTCCACATTTCCGAAGCCTGGAGCATCCGAGCCGATGTAAAGGGTGAGAGGCGTTCCCGATTTTACAACCGAGGCGCCCGATAGTTGCCAGCCGCTCAAAATGAATCCTTTCCAGCCATTGGCGCCACGCGCGATCGGCAGGTCGTAGGCCCACGTTAAGCCGAGGATGTGTCGGGAATCGAAGTTGCTCAAGCCCTTCTTGTCCTTGAGGACGTCGTACTGGCTCTGGCTCCGCCCCGACAGCAGATCCCGGTTCGCCGCTGTGAAGGCAAAATCGCTACCTTCGTCGATTGCCTTTCCATAGGTGTAGCTCGCGTTGGCGGTCAGCCCGCGAAGCGATGGCAGATCGATCGATACCTGGCCTGCATCGAAATATGCAATGCCCGCGTTTACGATTTGCCGCACGTCGTAGAATCTCGGATCTGCCCTACGCTCGTCGACTGTCGAGGTGGTGAGCGGGATTCCCGGAACCACTTCGGCACGGTTCGTGATGAAGGCATTCATCAACTTAAAGCTCCGGCTGCCGGTGTAGCCTAGCCGCAACATGGCGCGCGCAGGCAGCCGGCGCTCCAATGTAAGGCTGTACTGGTGCGAGTAGGGCGAGACGAGATCGGGCGAGAGATAGGTCGGGGTGTGCCTTCCCTCCGAGCCAAGGTCGATGCCTGCGAGCGGATTGAGCAGGTCCGGATTTTGAACGATCACGTAACGCACATGCGGGAGGTTATTCCGCACCTGCTGCCAGGCGACCGGAGGAATCCGCCCGAAGGAGACTCCATAGGAAGCCCGGGCCACCCATCCCCTCCATGTTTGCCATGCGATCGAAAAGCGAGGGCTAAAGTTGTTGCAATCGCACCTGTAGGGGATGACATCGAGATGATGGATCTCGACGGGCGCCGTCTCCAGGTTGTATCGCAACCCGAGGTAGAGCTGAACGCGCGGATTGAGCTGGAACCGGTCGCCGAAGAAGAAGTCCGCGCCCCAGTTGCGGTAATGGCGGGCAAGATCCCCCAGGGTCACGTCATAAAGACTCGGCGTCCCGAGGAGTAAATTCTGGATCGCTGTTCGTCCGAAGTTGTTCGTGAACTGAAAATACCCGCGCTGGTTGTTGGTTTCGACTCCGTTTAGCTGGTAGCGGAAAAGGTCGCCGCCAAACGTCAGGTGATGACGCCCTCCCTGTGTTTGGCGGGCTACCTGGGCGCCATACCGGAACGTATTCTGAGCACGGTTGATCGGATAGTGGCTGTCCGGGCCAAGCTCTTCGATCTGAAATCCGAAGCGGACTCTCGGGCCAACAGCGTTCGGTTCCGGCTGGAGCAACGAGCGGGAGCGCAGAAACGTGAAGCCCGTGGAGAGCTCCATGCCAGGTCTGATCGTTCTCCGATAGTTGATGCGGGAATGGACGGTGTGGATGTCCGAGTCGGGATTCTGCCCTGCCACCAGCTGGAATGCGTCCGTGTGCTGGCGGGTGATCCCGTGAAAAACGGTGATGCGCCCGTTCGTTCCTGTATCACGGTCTAACCGAAGGCTGCCGTCGACCTCGTCGATCGATTGCGGGGCATTGGTGTTGAGTGCCCTGGGATCAAAGTCGTTACGGTTCGGAGCAACGTCGGGATAGGCCGCGAGAAAGCGGGAGATGATGGCGCGAACCGCAGGGTCCGTCGCGAGCGGAGTCCTCTCATCGGGAAGGGGCACCAGGACATTGCCGTTGACCATGCCGCGAATCTTACGTTGGCTGAAACTCCCGGTGATGGCGCCAAGCAGAGGCACTGTTCCGGTGCCTCTCGTGCCATAGTAGTTCCGTCTGGACGGCTGGACGGGCCCGACCTGAAAGAACGTGCGTGCATTAAAGACGCTGTTCTGATGCATTCCGAAAAGCTCGGCGTGCCAGCTCGACGGATCCGGCAACGACGGGAGCAGCAGAGCTTCGCCTGCCGGGCGGCCATGCTCGACCGCGTACAGGGACGACTCGACGGAGGTGTACTCCACCAGCCTCGGCATCGTTCCGAGCCGGATATTCGCCTCCTTGATAGCGTCGTTGTCTATCTGGTAAACCGCGACATTCTCGTTCCTCTGGGCCGAGGAAGCCATTCTCCCCTGCTCCGGCGCCGGTTTCGGCACGGGCTTGGACGGCGGTTCATTAGCAGCAGCGAAGAGGACCGGGACAACAACGACCCACGAGAAGCGAGAAAAGGACATATACGCTTCTCTATAGCACACCGTATTTCGCTATTGATTTTGAACGACTTTCAGGCGCGAAATAGAGCTTACCTGGACTTCTGCAGCATCGCCTTGAGCTGCCACCAGGCGGTCTCGTAGTAGGTATCCTTCAACCGCTCGAGTCCGTCGCTTTGCGGGTCACCGGGGCGCGGACCGCTCCTCTTGAGACAGCGGGCCAGAAGCTGCTCCGCATCTTCGTCCTCGGCATTGCGCTCAAGCACTGCCCGAAAGCGTTCCGCCGCCTCGTCAAACTGGCCTCGCTTCCACAAGACGTAGCCGACGTTGAAGTGGTACACCGGATCGGCTTCATCGCCTTCAAGGGCCCGCTTCAGGTTCTCGAGCGCCGCCTCCTGATTTCGCCGGCTTTGGGTTACCCCAAGATTGTTCAAAACTTCGTTGAGCGGAACAGTCTCCGCCACTTGCTGGAAGGCTCTTTCCGCTCCTTCAAAGTCACCGGAATAATAGCGTGCAAGTCCAAGAAAAAAAGTCGCTTCCCGGTAGTTTGGATCCCCCTCGGGCACCCGCTGCAGCCAATCGATGGCGGACCGGTAGTTCTTCGACTGAAATTGAAGGCGTCCCACCTGGAAGCAGGGCGCCGAGTATTCGGGATCGAGGAGAGCAGCCTGGGTGAAGAACCGATGCTTTTGCTGATTCGTGGTTGCGAGCAGGCCACGGACGTAGTTCTCGATCGCGTCCAGCCTCACCGGTTTTCGCCGCTGGCGGAACTCGTCTTCCGTGGGAGCATTCTTAGGAAGCACGAACCGCAACGCCTGCCAGGAAAGATGGGACTGCAGGGAGGCGAGATCTTCCAGGGCTCCAGATTCCACAAACTTCGGCCCTTTCCGCAGCCGTTTGATATCGAGCACCTCGGCGGTAATTTGCAGCGCCCCCTTCGTGGCGGCTTGCCCCTCGGGCGGCTTCGACACGTCGAAGTCGCCGTAAATGACGTAGTCGGCATCCAAAGACTCGGAAATCTGAATGACGGACGCCCGCGTTAAAACCGCATACTGGCGGATCGATAAACGCCGGTATACCTCAATCCGATCGTCGCGGTCTACGACGAGCACTCCCTCGGACGCCAGAGTATCCCGGATGGATTCGCCGATGCTTTCGCCAATCCAGTCCAGGTTGGAGGAACCGCTGCGATTGAAAAAAGGAAGGACGAGGTAGGTCTGCGCGGCGGTCTGGCTGCAAAAAATCGGGGAACAACAAAAGAAGAGAAAAACGAGGGAAGCCGGAAGCCGGAACATCAAGCCTCATTCTAGCAAACAGCTCCCGGCTCAATTCGGACAGGGCGCCCGCATAAACCCGAGCAAAACTTATGGTTTAGCGGACGCCGCTGCGGAGGAGCCTGATGGATTCCTCGACCGCCAACTGCAAACTCAGTTGAAGACGAGTTTGGTGTTGGTTCCGCCAATCCGGATTTCCTGGACGCGGTACTTGCCATCACCATTGGAGTAACGAACCGACGTTGAGTTGAATTTGGTATCGGTCGTTTCGACCTTCACGTCAGCCTCGATCGACTTCCTGCCGGAAATAATGATTGCCTTATTATTCTCAACCTTGACCTTATAATCCCCGGGCTTCAACTCTGTGCCGTTGATAACGGCAGGTTGAAAGAACGTGACCCTGTAGGATGCAGCGCTGGCCACAGCCAGGGCTAGCGTCGAAAACACGAACAACAGCTTTTTGGTCATCTTGAACTACCTCTCCTTTGAATCTTGAGCAGAGCAGGAGGCTGCCCCGGCGACGGATCTAACACAGGCCTTCCGGGGTTGAAGGGCTGGGAACGGTTATTCCCCCACCCGCCGACTGAGCAATGCCCGGCCGTTTCATACGTCGCAGTAGCAACCGCCCTGCATAGATATACGCGCGACTTCGCTGAAGGTTCGCTTGATGAGCCTTAATGTTTGAAAACTATTGGAGGAATTTCCGAGCGGCGTCGAGAGCGGCGGCCTTAATGTTCGCGTCAGAGCCAAATCCTTTCAGCCACAATACGTTCGGATCACGGCGAAACCAGGTCCACTGCCGCTTCGCATAGTGCCGGGTTTCAATCCGGGTGGACTCCACAGCTTCCGCCAGCTTCATCTTGCCCTGCACGAGCAGGAGCGCCTGGCGATATCCCAGGGACTGGAAAGGCTTACTCTCGGGCGATACCCCTCGGGCAAGAAGGGATTGCACCTCTTCGATCAGTCCCGTTTCAAACATTTTCTCTGCTCTCCGGTTGAGACGCTCGTACAGGGCTTCGCGAGGAGGATCGAGGCCGAGTTCTAAGACACGGAAGCCCGACAGGCGGTCGCGGCCTTGCTCGAAGACTTCCGAAGCAGGACGGCGCGCCAGAATGCAGATCTCAACCGCGCGGATCGCCTTCTGGACATCGTTGGGATGGACGCGGGCGGCGACTCGGGAATCCAGCCTCGAAAGCAACCGGTGAACGCGCCCCGGCCTTCGCTTCTCCATGGCTTGCAGGCGTGCTCGAAGCGCGTCGTCGCGTGCGGGACCAGGTGCAAGCCCCTCTAGCAGCGCTCGAAGGTAAAAACCGGTCCCTCCAACAATGACGGGCACCCGGTTCCTGGAGCGGATCTCGTTGAGCGCGTTCCGCGCCCGCCGGGCATAGTCTCCGGCTGTGAACACTTCCTGCGGCTCGAGGATGTCAATCAGATGATGCGGAATGCCCTGTCGCTCGGCTTCCGGTAGCTTGGCGGCACCAATGTTGAAATACCGGTACATCTGAATTGAATCGCAATTGACGATTTCTCCGTCCAATTGCTTAGCAAGCTCGAGTGACAGTTCGCTTTTGCCCGATCCCGTCGGTCCTACGACGGCTAGCAGGGGCGCCAGTTCAGAGGGCTTCACTTAACCATAGTTTAGAGCATGACTCAGGACGTCACTCTTTCCGAAAGCAGAAGCGCGGGCGCCTTTTGCCCGCGAAATGCCGCAAGGAAGTTTAGAGCTATACTGTTTCAGAGACAATTCGACCAACCTGGGCGTGTAACCGGGTCGGCGAAGGAAAGTCGGGGTCCGATGACCGAGAATATGTCCAAGGCGTTCCTGTCGTTCGCAGCAGCGCTTTCTCTGACAGCAAACGCGGCACTGGCTCAACCCAGTCAATCCGCGCCCTCCTCAACCGGAAAATCGAACAAGGCGGCAGCTTACTACCACTATTCCATGGGCCACATTTACGCCGAGTTGGCGGAAGTCTATGGACCTAGAGGTGACTACGCGTCCAAAGCGATTAACCACTATAAGGAGGCCCTCAAAGCCGACCCCAGCGCCGCTTTTTTGACCGAGGAACTGTCCGACCTATATATACGGACGGGTCAGATTCGCACGGCTGTCGAGGAAGCGGAGGCGATGCTTCGTCAGGATCCGGAGAACCTGAGCGCAAGGCGAATTTTGGGCCGCCTTTACAGCCGCATGATCGGCGATGCGGAGCAGAACCGCATCAATGAGCGGATGCTGCGCGAGGCAATCGAGCAGTACGAGAAAATCACGGCCAAGGAACCCTCCGACCTGGAAGCATGGCTGATGCTCGGCCGCCTGTACAAAGTGGCCCAGAACTCGCTGGCATCGGAGAAAGCCTATAAGAAAGTCCTCGAACTCGACGCCGACAACGAGGACGCGTTAACCGGCCTCGCCATGGTTTACGCTGACCTCGGAGACACCAAGGCCGCCAGCGAGCTGCTGCGAAAGGTCGCTGAAAAGAATCCCAATCCTCGCACGCTCACGTCTCTTGCCGGGCTTTACGAGCAAATGCGGGAATTCGGCCTGGCAGCCGAGAGCCTTCGCCGGATCCTCGAATTAGCCCCGGGCAATATCGATGTGAAGAAGGCGCTGGCGCAAAACCTGCTCTATTCCGACCAGCTTGACGAAGCGCTGAAGCTTTATCAGGAGATCGCGAATGAGGACCCGAAGGACCCGCTGTCCTTCCTGCGGATGTCGCAGATTTACGCCCAGCGGCGCAAGTTTGACCAGGCTCGGGAAGCAGCCAGGAAGGCGCGGGAACTGGATCCGGACAATCTGGAGATCCGGTACAACGATGTTAGTCTGCTCGAGGCGGAGGGCAAGACTCAGGAAGCCATCACCGTGCTCCAAGGCATCCTGAAAGAAACGGAGAAGAAGGAGTACACCCTCGGCGAACGCAGCAACAGGATCCTCCTTCTGGAGCGCCTCGGAACATTGCAGCGATTAACGGATCAGATTGACGCGGCCGTCGAGACGTTCCGGTCCATACACGCTTTGGACAGCGACCTCGGTCCCCGGGTGTCGGCTCAGATTATCGAGACGTACCGGATAGGCAGGAAGTTCGCGAAGGCCGAGCAGGAGTCGGAGGAGGCCATACGGAAGTATCCGGACGACCGCGTCATCCGAAGCGTACGCGCTTCGGCGCTTGCCGAGGTGGGCAAGGCTGCACAAGCGGTGGAGGAGCTCAAACGCCTGCTCGACGGTAAGAACGACCGTGAAGTCTACCTCTCGATTGCCCAGATCCACGAGAGGACCAAGAACTACAGCGAGATGGCTACTGCCCTCGACGCTGCGGACAAGCTCTCAAAGACAAAGGAAGAGCAGGAAGCGGTGCGGTTCATGCGCGCCGCGATGTACGAGAAACTGAAGAAGTTTGACCAGGCCGAAGCCGAGTTCCGGAAGATCCTTGCAGACAATCCAAAGAATGCGTCCGTGCTGAACTACCTCGGGTATATGCTGGCGGATCGCAACGTTCGCCTTCAAGAGGCGAAGGAACTGATTACCAGAGCTCTCGAAGAGGATCCGAACAACGGAGCCTACCTCGACAGCCTCGGCTGGGTGTACTACCGGCTCGGTCAGCTTGACCAGGCGGAAGAGTATCTTCGCCGCTCTCTCGAGCGGGTAACGAAGGATCCAGTTGTTCACGATCACCTCGGCGACGTCTACGCGAAGCAAGGCAATCTGAAAGACGCCATTGCGCAGTGGCAACTGGCGCTGCAGGAATACGAGGCCGGGTCCCCGAACGACCACGACCCTGCGGAAATTGCAAAGATTCAGAAGAAGCTCGAAGGCGCCAAGGTGAGGCTGGCCAAGGAAGGCGGCCCCCAAAACAAGCAGAGGTAAATAAAAAGGCAATTTTGAGTTTCGGCAGGAGGGTTGATTGTGCAATCTTAGGAGATTGCGAATCGCCCCATGGAACGCTTTGCGATCGTCCTTTGCACTATAGCCTGCCTGCCGGCCGTCGCACAGATCACCACACGCGCCGACGAAATCCAGGAGGAACGCCGCAAGAAGCAGGCTAGCCTCGAACCGGATGAGACGCGAGGCATCGAACGCGCACTCCAGCAGATCAAAGAGTACAAGGTCCTGGAGCGCTTCACGGCGGGAATCGCGGGTTTTCGCCTTCGGCTTGGGGGCATGGCAACCGGATCGGGCTTTGCCATCGGCCCCGAGTATCTCCGGCGCGACCTGGCCGACGGGAAGTATACATTCCGCGCTTCCACCGTGCTTTCCACGCGAAGCTGGTACTTGCAGGAAGTTCAGTTCAGCGCCCCCCATCTGCTTCAAGATTCGGCGTTCTTCGACCTGTCGGGCGTCCACCGCAATTTCGGCTCACTGAATTACTACGGCCCTGGCCCTGACTCCCAGAAAACCGGCCGGAGCAATTTCCGGCTCGAAGATACGGATTTTTCTGCTACCGCGGGCATCCGGCCATTCAAGAATGTGGTCGCCGCCGCTACAGGCGGCTATCTGCTGGTAAACGCCGGACCGGGGATCGATTCGCGTTTCACCTCCGCCGAGCAGATCTATACAGAGGCAACCGCGGCAGGCTTGACCCAGCAGACGAACTTCCTTCACGCGGGCGGCCAGTTACAGTACGATTACCGGGATAATCCAGGGGGACCACGGCGAGGGGGCAACTATTTCGCCAACTTCAACTGGTACCTTGATCGCGACTTGAACCTGTTCAGCTTCCGCCGCCTGAATCTGGAGGCACAGCAGTATTTCCCGTTCTTTCATGAACGGCGAGTCATTGCTCTTCGCGCGCGATCCGCAAACACCTATGCCAGCAGCGGGCAGCGCGTTCCTTTTTATCTTCAGCCCGTGCTGGGCGGTTCGGATGATCTGCGCGGATTTCGCCCGTTCCGCTTCTATGGCGACAATCTTTTACTCATGAATGCCGAGTACCGGTGGGAGACATTCAGCGGCCTGGACGCCGCGCTTTTCGTCGACGCCGGCAAGGTCTACGATCGCAGGTCCCAGTTGAATCTGCACGACCTCGAAACAAGCTACGGGTTTGGACTCCGTGCGAACGTGCGGAATAACGTTTTCCTTCGAGTGGATGTCGGATTCAGCCGGGAAGGATTTCAAGTGTGGCTGAAGTTCAATAACGTCTTTTGATCCAGTTCTCTCCAGTTCGCCCACGGAAGCTAGAATGGGAATATCGGTACGGGCATCGAACCTGAGCGAGGGCACGTTTCAGCCCGGGCAGGCGGGCAATCTGCGGGGAGGCCTGACGGTCGTTCGAAAGACGCGTTACTAAAGCAGGCAACCATGGCAGTGAAATTTCCAATACTCCCCTTCCTGGCGCTCACGATCCTTGCTCCATTGTTCGCGGAGAAATTCTATCCGGACGATCCCGTCTGGGAGATACCCAAGCCGATCTCCGTCGGCAGGCTCAAGCCGAGGAAGCTGAACGACTACTACGACTTCTTCCGCAACACGTTCGCGAGGCCTGGAGAGCGGCAACCCTGCAAGGGGAATCCGATTCGAGCGGGCGCGGTGAACACACTGGATGAAGTTCCGGACAGCTCCTGGTACACGAATCGACATGGCCGCCGGCGCATGAGCATCGAGGAACTGATGCGCGGCCCGGACCGGGACAACCAGCCTTCGATTGACGGTCCCTGGCGAATCGTGTCTGCGAAGACGGAAGGAGTCACCCCTGGCTTCAGCTTTCTTGACTCGAAGAACCGGCGTTATTTTCTGAAATTCGACCCGATCACCAACCCCGAGATGGCTACGGCCGCCGATGTCATCGGCTCCAAGTTCTTCTACGCTCTCGGGTACAACGTACCGGAAAACTATCTCGTCTTCTTCGACCGCAACCGCCTCGTCGTCGATCCCAAGACCACGTTTGTCGATGCCTTCGGAAAGAGGCGGCGGATGTCAGAGAGGGATGTGGATGAAACGCTCCGTAATGTGCCGAGAGGCCCCGACGGCCAGTTTCGCGCTGTGGCCAGCCTTGTTTTGCCGGGCGAGTATTTAGGCGAATTCCGCTATGACGGGACCCGGAAAGACGACCCGAACGATACGGTTCCGCACGAACATCGCCGCGATCTCCGGGGCCTCTTTGTCTTCTGCGCCTGGCTGGGGCACGATGATTCCCGGGCCATCAACACCCTGGACTTCCTGGTCGAGGAGAATGGCGTCCGTTTCGTCAAGCATCATCTCATCGACTTTGGATCCATTCTTGGTAGTGCGAGTACAAAGTCCAACAGCGCGCGGTCCGGCAACGAGTACTTATTCTCCTGGAAGCCTTCGCTGATCCAGCTCTTCACTCTCGGCTTGTATGTCCCGGACTGGGCCAGAAGGAACTATGACTTTCATCCGGCCGTGGGACTCTTTGAAGGCGAGGAGTTTGATCCGGAAAAGTATAGGACGGAGTATCCGAATCCCGCGTTCCTGAACCGCCTTCCTGATGACACCTATTGGGCGGCCAAAAAGGTGATGGCCTTTACGGACGACGACATTCGGGCAATCGTGAAGACCGGGAAGTATAGCGATCCGCGGGCGGAGCAACTGGTCGCCCGTGCCTTGATTCGCCGCAGAGACAAAATTGGCAAAACCTATTTCACGCGAGTCCTTGCTCTCGACAATTTCGTCGTGAGCAATGGAAAGCTCGAGTTCGAGGACCTGGCAGTGAAGCATGAATTCGTCCCGCCTCGCTCGTACGAAATCCGTTGGAGCGTGTTCGACAATGAGCAAGAAACCAGAACCCCCCTCCCGGAAAGCGGCGCCTCGATTCCGCGAGTAGAAGCGGCCTATCTTGCTGCGGATATCTCCAGTGGAAATCCGAAGCAGAGCGTGACGGTGTACTTGCGGCAGAGTAAGCCGGGCTGGACAGTCGTAGGAATTGAACGGCGATGGTAGCAGTTCGATGCCTCCTCGTTTTGCTCCTGCTGCTCTCTCCTACTCAGACAGCACAAAAGTTCTACACCTACGTTGGAGCCCTGGATGCCGAAAGCGCCATCCTCTCCTGGGGAACGACCGAAGGCTACAATACGATCGGCCGAAGTTCTGCCTCCCATGGAAAGGCAGTTGTGAAAATCGGCTCCAAGCAACTGACAACCAGTCAGAACTGGATTCGCGTCGAAGGCCTGAAACCGGATACGGAGTACGAGTACGAAGTCACTGTGAACGGCCGGCAGGTGGGGAAGGGCTCGCTGCGGACGTGGCCCAGGAAAGCAGACACGCTGGCTTTCTTCGTGATTGGTGACTACGGAAATGGGACCAGCGCCCAATACAGGGTCGCCAGATCCATGCGCGAAGAGTTCGAACGGAGGCGGAATTCCGAATTTCCGATCCGGTTCGTCCTGACGACTGGGGACAACATCTACGGGAAGCGGAATCTGCTTTTGAAGTACCGGCGGACAGGCAATAGCGACCGGCATTGGGAACCGACGTTCTTCGCTCCGTACGAAACAATCATTTCATCCATTCCCTTCTACCCCACGCTCGGTAACCACGACGGCAATCAGACGGAATCCCCGGGTGACTTGGATGCCTACCTGGACAACTTCTTCTTTCCGGAAGATGGTCCTCGCCGCTATTACCACTTCAATTACGCGGGACTTGCGGACTTCTTCGCGCTCGATTCCACCGGCAATACGGATGAGCGCGATCAGCAAGTACCGTATCTTCTAGAAGGGGAGCAGCACCAGTGGCTGAAGGAGAGCCTGCAAAAGGCCGCCTCGACTCCCTGGCGCATCGCGTACTTTCATCACCCGCCTTTCACGGCTGGCCCGGCACACTCATCTTCGCGCACTTTCCTTAAGCATTTTCTGGAATTGTTTGAGCGTAACCGCGTGCAGGTTGTCTTTACCGGACACGAGCATAATTTCCAGGCCAGTGACGCCAGCGAGACCGGAGGTGTTCACTACATCGTGACGGGCGCAGGCGGGGAGCGGCGTTCCGGCAACGTTCTACGCTGGATGCAAGAGGCGGGAATCTCCGCCTGGTCGCCCCAGCATCACTTCCTGGTCGTTGAAGTCGAGCGAAACGTGATGAGGATCTTCCCCAAGTCATTTCGGGAAATGAAGGTTGTGGACGGGAATAACAAGCCGGTCGCCCTTCCGATCGTTGTCAAACGGCGGAACAGTGCGAACCAGTAGCGCCTAAGCTCCTGCGGCGGACGCCTCTGCGCGGTCACCGCAGGGCAGAGACATCTTCACTCGCGTTCCGCTCCCCGCCGTGCTGACGATACTGATTTCACCGCCATGCTCGCGGACGATCTGGCGGGAGCTGAACATCCCCCAGTTCCCGGTCGAAACCCGGTCACCAGTGACGCGAAATCCTGGGTCAAAGATGTTCTCCAAAGCTTCCGGCGGAAGGCCGCTTCCGTTATCGGTGACCTCCACCTCGATATGCGAGTTGCTCGCCCGCGTCCTCAGTACAATTTCGCCCGAGCGGTTCCCGCCGTCAATCGCATTCGCTGCGTTGGTGAGCAAGTTGTGAAGCACGGCGCTAATCTGCTGCGGCCGGCACCACACGGCGGGCAACGGCTCGAGCTTTAGTTCGAGCGTTGCCTTTCCTTGCAGATTCGGCTTGAGCAGCTCGGCCACATCCGCAATCAGATCGTTCAGATCGACTCTCTTTGCCTCAGCCTTATCCAGGTTCGTGAAACGCTGCATGCGGGCTGCAATTTCAGCGAGCCGGCGCGCTGAGTCCTGAATCGTCTTGCGGACTTCGTTCTGTAAGAGCACCAAACGCTGCTGCTCTGACGGCGACGAGACCGCCTGCCGCGAAGCGAGCAAGAGCAGGGTATCGACTGCGCTGCTCAGCGCGCCGATTGGTGAATTCAGCTCATGGCTGAGCGCCGCGGCAAGGCGTCCCAGGGACGCTGCATTCTCCGAGAGCAGGATCCTCGATTGCGCCTGGCGTAATTCTTCGGCTGTCCGGAGGCTCTCCTTATGCATCCGGTAGCTGCGGAGCCGCTGTTCGTAAACGACCGAGGTGAGTGCGGTACTGAACACCGTGAGCGTAAGGGTAAACAGGACGTAGGTTGATTTCGGCCCAGTTCCCAAGCCCATCGATTGAGCGGTGATGCACGTACCGACGTAAATCAGCGTCAAACCCAGGCCAAAAGCGGTCGTCTGAAGCGGTCGAAGGGGAACAGCAGCGACACCTACGAGCATGACCATCGTGATCTGCCCCGGAAGCAGCTCGTTCGCCAGTGGAGTCGCATTCGAGGACCAGGCGGAAAGGCTGGTGGCCAGAGCGGCGACGCCCATCCCCGCGGCCGCGGCGAGCCCGCGGGCATGAGCCCGCGCCCATCTTGTCCGCGCAATGATCAGAACGAATGCCCCATAGACGACAAAACTGCTTGTCTGAAGCAGCTCTGTCCAGAGGGGAGTTTCGATCCCCATGATGATCCGCGCAATCAGGAAGACGACGGAGACGCCGATCGTCACCTTACCGGCGACACGAAGCCCCACGACGCTAAGGCGATCGATCTCGCGCCGAAACCCTTCGTCTTTCTCCGCTCCCCCAGGAAGGAGAACTTCCCTGAAGCGCTGTACGGTCATAGAGCTAATGTATCGCGGCCATCGGGATGAACGAAGGGAATGTGATACACTCGGGGTTTCTCGGGCCTCTCATCGTTCACCGCCCGGCCGGGAAATCTTCTCCGCCTTGATACGACGTTTCCGCTCCTATTGGAGAAATCTCTTTGACATTCGCAGAGGCGAATACCTTCGCACTCTGTTCATGTCGTTGTACCTGCTGTGCGTCCTTTTTTCCTACTACATCCTGAAGCCGGTTTCCCAGTCCCTTTTTCTCAACAAGTTCAGCGCGGAGAGGCTCCCCTATCTTTACATTTTTATTGCAGGCGCCGGCGGCGTTCTTGCCTACTCATACACCAAGCTGGCCATCAGGACATCTTTAAAGACGGCGGTCACGGCGACGACGTTCATCGTAATTCTCTGCCTCTTTGGGTTCTGGCTGCTCCTGGAGCCGGTCGATGTTCCCCCTACGTGGCCGTGGGCCTACTACGCCTTCAACATCTGGGTGAGCCTCTTCAGCATTGTCCTGGTTTCGCAGGGCTGGCTCGTAGCGGCGAACGTATTTAACGCCCGAGAAGCCAAACGGCTGTACGGGATTCTGGGCTTCGGCGCAGTCCTGGGGGCAGCGTTCGGCGGATCGTTCACCGCCCTCGCCGTTGCCTGGATGGGAACCAAGAACTTGCTGCTTGCAAGCGCGGCAGTGGTTGCGCTGGCCTATCTGTGCTTCCGGCTGACCCTCCTGCAAAAGGGCGTTTCTCTGACCGGCGTGCGCGCGGCGGAGGATGAAACGAGCGAATTCTCAATCCACGACATCGTGGGCGCCGTTACCCGCTACCGCCATCTCCAGGTGATCATTGCCATCATTACCATCACCTACGTCGTCGACGTCATGGTGGAGTATCAGTTCAGCGCCGTCGCCAAGCAGCGGTTCACGGGCGACGAGCTCACGGCGTTTCTAGGCAGCTTCCGTGGCCTCTATGTGAATCTGGCCACCATCGTCCTTCAGTTGTTCGTAACCTCTGCCGTCGTCAATCGATTCGGCGTCGGAGGAACTCTTCAGATCATGCCGGCCTCCCTTGCAATCGCTTCGCTTGGGACAGTCATCAGTCCGGGTCTCTTTGCGTTAGGAGCCGCCCGGCTTGCGGAAGCGGCGGGGCGATACTCTTTCAATCGCACCGGCATGGAGCTGCTCTACCTTCCGCTGCCGGCCGAGCTGAAGAACCGGACCAAGGCTTTCGTAGACATATTTGTAGACCGGGCCGCCCGAGGCCTCGGAGGCGCGCTCCTGATTCTTCTGACCGGGGTGCTTGACCTGACGATCCGGCAGATCGCTGTCGTCGTGATTGGACTGACCGGGATCTGGATTCTGCTCGTGCAGCGCGCGCGGCACGAGTACGTGCTGACAGTGCGGAAGCGTCTCGAAGCACGGCGGTTGGACCTGGAGAGCGCCCGTATTACGGTCAACGATCCCGTAACCATCCAGCTCCTCGAACAGACAGCGAAAAGCGCAATTCCGCGGCAGGCAATCTACGCTCTCACACTCCTGGCCGAATCGCCCGGCTATCCGATGGAGAAGCAGTATCTCGAACATATTCAGCATTCCAGCCCTGAGGTTCGTGGAAAGGTGTTCGAGCTTGCCCGCACGACCCGTTTCGAAGGGCTGCTGCCGCAGGCCATGGAGGAATTGAACAGGGCGTCCGATGGCGAAAACCTGCCGGCCCTCAAACCCGCCGTCGCCTATGCGCTGACCTTCTCACCGAAGCGCTCTGAGCTTGCGCAGCAGCTTCTCGACCATCCCTGCGACCTTGCCGCTCAGGGCGCTCTTGAGACCATCGCGACGGACCCGAGCCTGGCTCCGGATCTGATCTCGCAGGAATGGATTGTCGCCGCAGCCGAAAGTCCCTTCCCGGAGCGCAGAATCCTCTCGGCGATTGCGCTGCGCGTGAGGACGGACGAGAAGCCCCAGCAGCTCATCCGTCTCCTCCTCGACTCGAACCCCCGTGTGATCCGGGCGGCTTGCATCACCGCCGGGATCCTCCGCCGGCGGGAACACGTCGATCTGCTAGTGGGCCATCTGGCCGACCCGCGGCTTCGCGGCGCCGCCATTGAGGCCTTATCCAACTACAAGTCGCGCATCATCGGAACCCTGGAAGACGTTTTGACGGACAACAATGCGCCTTTTGCCGTGCGGCGGCAGATTCCGCGCGTTCTTCAGGCGATCCCCGATCAGCGCAGCGTCGACGTCCTGCTGCGCGGCATCGCGCTGCCGGATCTTACTCTCCGGGCGACGATCCTGCGCGCGCTCAACAGGATGCGCGAATCTTACCCGGACCTGAGCTATTCGGACGACTCGATCACTGCCCAGATTCTGAATGAAGCCCGCCACTACTTCGAATTGAATGCCGCGCTGGCTCCATTCAAAGAGCACCGCAGCCCTAAGAGCGTGGCGCGCCTGCTTTCCATCACGCTCGAGGAGCGCCTGGAAAGAACGATCGAGCGACTGTTTGCGCTTCTTGGATTACGGTATCCGCCGAAAGAGATCGATGCAGCCTGGAGGGCAGTGAACGCCGGCCGCGAGGAGGAGCTGGCGACGGCGATCGAGTTCCTCGACAATGTCCTTGATCGCGAACTGAAAAAGTTCCTGTTACCTTTGTTCGATGCCAGCGAGCATCTTCTCTTCCGGGGCGAGGAACTGTTTGGAGTAGAACGTAAAGACGCCGAAGGCGCGCTTCGCGAGCTGCTGGCGTCAGGAGACGAGTGGCTGGTTGTTTGCGCCATCGCTACTGCTGCCGAGCTGAATCTGCGCAATCTGAAGAAGGATATCGAAGCCCTTTCGTCAGGCGCAGGAGTGGAGGTTGCCCGCGTCGCCCGGCAAGCGATGCTGCAGTTAGCGTGAGAGGACCTGAACGCTGATGTCCGAGCTGAACATCATCGAGAAAGTGATTGCGCTGGAGGGTGTCGAGCTCTTTCGGGCACTGAGCCCGGATCAGCTGTCGCGAATCGCATCCATTGCGAAGGAGGTCCGCCTGGTGCCCGGGAGGGTGATCTTCGAGCCAGGCAACGCGCTCGATTCCCTCTATGTGATCCTGGACGGGTCTGTGGAATTGATCCGCAGCGGTGAGGTGCTGCACGTTGCAGGACAGAACGAAGTGCTTGGAGCATGGGCCCTCTTTGACGAAGAACCAATGCCCTTTACCGCACGCACCGTCGAGGACACGCGCCTCCTCAGCATCGGGAGAAACGATTTCTTCGACCTGCTTTCGGACAACATGGAGATCACAGCATCCATCTTCGCTACAATGGTGCGGCGTTTCCGTCAGTTAGTGGAGGGGTAATGCCTCTTCTTATAATGAAGTAAAAGGATAGCTTCGTCATGAGCGATGATTGCCTTTGCCCGGCGACAGCGGGCGCGACGGAAACCGAGCAGTTGCGCGTGGAGCTGGCCATTGCGAAGCGGAGGCTGGCTGAAGCCTATCAGATGGTTTCCCTGGGCAGGCTCGTTGCAGGCATCATCCATGAAATTAATACTCCGATTGGCTCTATCCTTTCGAACAATCAAGTTATCCTGCGTTCGCTCGAACAATTGAAAACGGCATTGAGCGCGGGGGAGCCTCCGAACGCGAAAGTGTTCGAGATCCTGGAAACCATGGCTAGTCTCGCTGCAGTAGATAAGCTGGCCTGTGAGAGGATTTCCGGCGTCATCCGAAGCCTGAAGACCTTCGCCAGAGTTGACCAGTCGGACGTTCGAAAGGCAAACGTGCATGAGCTGTTGACCAATACTCTGAAGTTGACGAGCTGCGAATTCCGCCGGCGCATCGTTGTGGAGACCGATTTCGGCGACATCCCCGAAATCGAATGTTACCCGCAGTTGCTGAGCCAGGTCTTTCTGAACCTGCTCGTCAACGCCGGACAGGCGATTGAAGGAGAAGGCCGGATCACGGTCCGTACAAGGAGAGATGGAGAGTCCATCGTCGTGTCGATTTCGGACACCGGACGAGGGATTCCTCAGGAGTACCGGCAGAAGATTTTTGCCCCTGGTTTCTCCACGAAGCCCGTCGGGGTTGGCACCGGACTCGGATTAGCCCTATCGCGGGAGATCGTCGTTGATAACCATGGCGGCGAGATCAGTTTCGAAAGTGAAGTCGGGGCCGGCACGACGTTCCACGTACGCCTTCCACTCAAAGCTGACCGTTCAAAGCTGACAGCGGCAGAGCCGGCAGGTAGGTGAACAGAGATCGGAGGAAGTTTGGCAGACGCGAATTTTCAGCCCACGGTAATGGTGGTGGACGACGAAGAGATGGTAATCACCAGTATCCGGGCTTTTCTCCGTCTGGAGACGGAATACCATATTCAGGGTTTTACGAATCCACTGGAAGCGGCGAAGTATCTGGAGTCGAATCCAGTCGAGGTAGTGGTCACAGACTACCTCATGCCGAAGATGAACGGCATTCAACTGCTGGCAAAAGCCAAAGAGTATCAGCCGGAAGCCGCTCGCGTCCTTCTGACGGGACACGCGGACAAGCAAAGCGCGATTCAGGCGATTAACGATATCGGACTGTACCAGTACCTGGAAAAGCCCTGGGACAACGCTCAACTCCTCCTGGTCATTCAGAGCGCCATTGAGCGTACGACTCTTGTGCGCAATCTGCGTGATAAGATCTCCGAACTGGATGCGGCGCACAACAATCTGAAGGAGGTCCAGCGCCGCCTCATTCGGGCATTTCTCTGATAGATCTCCAGGCAGCGTTCACTCTGCCTTCACACGACCGAGCTATCCAGTGCGATAATCGGACCTTATGAAAAACTTGACCGCGCTCTTGGCATTCGTCCTCTTGTGCGGAGCTGCGGACCTGCCTCTTGGCAAACCTTTGGCGCTCAAATCTCCCATGACCGTGGCGAAACTGATGGACCGTCCCGATGCCTTCGTGGGCAAAACAGTCCAGGTGAAAGGCAGGGTCACGGAAGTTTGCCAAAGGATGGGTTGCTGGATGAATCTCGTGGATCCGGATAGCGAGAAGGCCGTCCGTGTCAAGGTAGTCGATGGCGAAATCGTCTTCCCGAAGGATTCCATTGGCAAGATGGCGATCGCCGAAGGGAAGCTATCGAAACTAGAACTGACCCGCGAGCAGGCCGCCGCGCGAGCGAAGCACGAGGCGGAAGAGATGGGTCGCAGCTTCGATCCGAGCACCGTCAAGAAAGGCATTACCATTTATCAGATTGAGGGCACCGGCGCTATTTTGCTCGGGCGGTATGATTTAGAGATACCAAGGGTTTGATCGCATGATGAGAAGACGCTCCATCCTTCTAGGCCTTCTGTGCGCTACGCTGCTCTCTGCGGCTCCGCAGGGAACGGAAAAGACGAAAAGCAAGCCGAAGCTTCTGCTGGTGCTGGTGATTGATCAGTTCCGCTACGATTACCTGAACCGTTTCGCCGCCGAATACACTGGCGGCCTCGCACGGCTCAAGAAGTCAGGGGCCGTCTTCACCAACGCGTATTTCGAACACTTCCCGACCGTCACCGCCATCGGCCATTCGACAATCCTTACAGGTGCGACACCGTCCGTTAGCGGAATCGTCGGCAACGAATGGTATGACCGCCGAACAAAGCAGCAGGTGACGAGTGTATCCGACCCTTCCGTGAAGACCCTTGGAGCGCCGGGCCGGATGGGAGCGTCTCCGCATCGGCTCCTCGTAAGCACAGTGGCGGACGAGCTGAAGATGGCCGGGCGGCCAAACAAGTCGATTGGGATCTCCATCAAGGACCGCAGCGCAATTCTGACCGTCGGACGGCACGCGGACGCCGCCTACTGGTTCGACAGCGCCACGGGCAATTTTGTCAGCAGCACGTATTACTTCAATGACCTTCCAGGCTGGGTCATGGAGTTCAACCGGTCCCGCGTCGCCGATAAGTACCTGGGCGCCGACTGGAGCCCGCTCTCGAAGACGAAAGACTTCTGGCCGGCTAAGCTGTTCGGCAAGCTCCCTACCCAAATTGATAAGAAGTATTACGACGCCGTCGTCAAGAGCCCCTTCGGGAACGAGCTTTTGGTGGAATTCGCCGAAAAAGCGATCGCGGCGGAGAAGCTTGGATTGAATGGCGGCACCGATGTCCTGACCATCAGTTTTTCCTCGAATGACGCCGTCGGACATGACGTCGGCCCCGATGCCCCGGAAGTTCGCGACATGGCGATCCGTACCGACCGCACGATCGGTAAGCTCTTCGATTATTTGGATAACCGGGTAGGCATGGCAAACGTCTTGGTGGTGTTGACCGCCGATCACGGTGTTGCCCCGCTCCCGGAGGCGATGGCGAAGCGCCACATGCCGGGGGGGCGAATCAAGGAACAGGAAGTTTTGACGGTTGTGGAGTCTGCGCTCAACGCCCGGTACGGAGAAGCTAAGTGGTTGATTGGCAAGTCCGGACCGGCTCCCTACCTGGACCATGAGGCGATCCGTCAAAAGGGTCTGGACTTGGCGGAGGTTCAGAAGACGGCGGCCGAGGCGATGCGAAGCTTGTCGTATATTTCCCGAGTATATACGCGAGAACAGTTGAAAGAGGGCAATGTAGCGGACGACTTCGTGAGCCGCAAAGTGCGGAATGGCTTCCACTACGAGCGGGCCTCCGATCTTTTCATCGTCGCAGCCCCGTACTGGCTGTTCCAGGGAAGTGGAACGTCCCACGGTACGCCGTTCAACTACGACTCCCATGTCCCGGTTGTGTTCATGGGTCCGGGCGTCAAGCCTGGCCGGTATCACCAGAAGGTTGCGGTGAATGATATCGCGCCGACACTGGCGACGATGCTGGACGTGGAGCCGCCGGCCGGGGCCGTCGGCAGAGTCCTGACGGAGATGCTGGATGGCCAGTGAAAGCCGGCCTTAGTTTGACAAACCAAAGCAAACAGGGCAATAATGACCACGACGGACAAACCGGGTTCGCGTGTCCCTGCCCGTCTTCCTTACCGATCCTGTCACAGAAAGAAGGAGAACGGCGATGAATCTTCGTCCGCTTCATGACCGCATTCTGGTTCGCCGCATTGAGGAAACTGAAACCGTCAGCGGTGGCATCATCATCCCTGATACAGCGAAGGAAAAGCCGCAGCAGGGGGAGGTCATTGCGGTCGGAAACGGCAAGTTGCTCGATAGCGGCAAGCGGGCGCCCCTGGAAGTCAAGGCAGGTGACCGCATTCTGTTTGGGAAGTACTCCGGGTCCGACGTAAAGCTTGACGGGCAGGAGTACCTGATTCTTCGAGAGGACGAAGTCCTCGCAATTTTGGGCAAGTAACTTGCTTTTCGGCCGGAGCGGCGCTTCCCCGTTGGCACGGCCAGGAAAGGCAATTACTTCGAGAGGTGAAAGGGAATGAGTTTTCGAATTGGCTGCCGCCGTCTATCACTGGTTGCGGGTGCATTGTCAGTGTTTGCGATGGCAGCGTCTGCGCAGACAAAAGTAGGCGTCATCGATATCCAGCGCGCCATCGTCGATACCGCCGAAATCAAGAAGGCTGTTGCCGACCTGGAAGCACGGTATAAGCCGCGTCAGGAGGAAATGGTTAAGCTGCAAAACGAGATTCAGGCAATTCAGCAGAAGCTCCAAACGCCGAATCTGACCCTGGAAGCACAGCAGGAACTGGCGGCACAGGGCCAGCGCAAGCAGCGCGAACTGCAGCGCCTTAGCGAAGACCTCCAATCCGAAGTCGACCAGGAGCGAAACGAGATTCTCGCCCGGAGCGGAGAGCGGATGCGCCAGATCGTCACCAAGGTGGCCGAGGCGAAGGGATTGGATGTCGTGCTGGAAGCAGGAAACGCGATTTATGTAAAGCCGATTCTGGACATCACCAAAGACGCGATTGCCGAGTACGATAAAGCCTACCCAGCGAACTGAGGGATACCGCTGTGTCCGGCTATTTCGAAACGTACGGTGTTGCTGAAGCCCGGCGACTCAGAATCATCAAGATTATTGTGATTTCTGTGGTCGCCGTTTTCACTGTGAGCGGTCTTCTTTACTGGAAGTTCAAAGACTACAAGGAAGAGAAACAGCTTGCTCTATTCTTCGACCGACTGAAAGCCGGAGACTACAAGGGCGCTCATGCATTGTGGGGCTGCACAGACGAAAAGCCGTGCCGCGACTACAACTTTGATCGCTTCATGGAGGATTGGGGCCCGAAAAGCGACGCGGCCGACCTTTCCTCCCTGAAAGTGAGCAAGGTCCGCTCCTGCAATGCGGGCATTATCGAGAAGGTCGATTTTGGACCCGGGCGGTCAGCCCTGCTGTGGGTGCAGCGGCAGGATCTGACGGTCGGTTTCGCCCCCTGGCCCGTTTGCAATCCGAAACTTCCCAAAGAGTGACGGCCCGCGGGCCGCTCCTCCCAGAAGCGGCCCTGTCGGCCACTGAGTTATTTCTTCTTGTAGCTAACCCGCCAGATTTTGTTCCCGCCGTCTTCCGACACCAGAAGACTTCCGTCCTGGAGTTGCAGCAAGCCGACCGGCCGGCCCCACACTTCACGCTTTTCCGGCGATAGCATCCAACCGGTCAGGAAGTCCTGCACCGGCCCGCTGGGCTTGCCATTCTTGAACGGAATGAACACGACAGAATAACCGACGCGCTTTGACCGGTTCGAGGAACCGTGCAGCGCAAGGAACGCCCCATTGCGGTATTCGGGCGGAAACTGCGTCCCGGTGTAGAACCGCGCATCAAGCACCGCAACGTGCGATTGCAGCAGAACATCGGGAACAATCGTTTTCTTGACCAGATCCGGACGTTCCTGCTTCACCCGCGGTTCCTCGTTCGGGCCAATGTAGGCGTACGGCCAGCCGTAGAAGCCGCCGTCGCGCACCGAGGTCAGATAGTCGGGCACGAGATCGCTGCCGATCTCGTCGCGCTCGTTCACGGTGGTCCAGAGCTCACCCGTCTCCGGATGCCAGGCGAGACCGATCGGATTGCGCAGACCCGACGCATACACGCGCGAGCGGCCGCTCTGCGGATCCACCTCGAGTATCGCCGCGCGACGGTACTCCGCCGTCATGCCGCGCTCGCCGGCATTGCTGTTCGATCCGACGGTCACGTAGAGGAGCGAACCGTCGCGGCTCGCGATCACCGTCTTCGTCCAGTGATAGTTGATGGGACCTGCCGGCAGATCCGTCACGACCTCGCCGGGTGTGCTGATCTGTGTCTCACCCGTGCGATACGGGAAACGCAGCAGCGCATCGGTGTTCGCGACGTAGAGTGTCTCGCCGACGAGCGCCATGCCGAACGGCGAGTGCAGCCCTTTCAGGAACAGCGAGCGATACTCGGCGACGCCGTCACCGTCGGCGTCGCGCAGCAGCGTGATGCGGTCCGCGCTCGGCACCGCGCTTCCCGCGCGCTCCATCATCTTCTTCATCGCCCAGCCGCGAATGCCGCCGCCGAGCTCCGGCTGCGGTGGAGCAGCCGTTTCGGCGACGAGGACATCGCCGTTCGGCAGGACGTGCAGCCAGCGCGGATGCGCGAGGTCGAGCGCGAAGGCATTCACTTCGAACCCTGGTGCGGACTGCGGTTTCGCGCCTTCCGGCCAACCCTTCGCCGGCGCGACCTTCACGACGGGGATCATCGAGGGATCCGGAGGCGGAAGCTCCGGATCCGGTCCGATGCCCGCTTCGACGGGAAGCCTCGCGCGCCCCGCGCAGCTCCCGAGTGCGAACACGGCGACGGCGAGCACGAGGACCGCGATCGACAGATAAAGCAGTGTGCGGAGCATCTCAGCGCTGCACCGATGAGGCAGGACTCAGCAGAGTCCGTCCGACGGCGGCGAGCGCCGCGAGAATGACGATCGCGCAGCCCGGCACCCACATGATGAGCCCGCCGAGCTGCTGATCCTCGAGCGGCGTGAGGCCCCACAACTGCGTCGTGAGCACGTGCGGGTCGTAGAGCAGTCGCGGTGCGAGCGTGATGGCCGCACCGAGCAGTCCCATCTGAACCACCGTCACGATCCCTGCCACCACCGCCCGCTGCAGCTCTCTCCTCTCGCGGCAGATGAGCACGTGCCAGAGGCAGAGTGCGCTCGCAAGCAGCGTGAGATGCATCGTCCAGTACAGGAGATCGCTCTCGAACGTCGCGCGGTAGGGTCGCGGCAGATGCCAGAGCCAGAGCAACAGCGCGAAGAGCGCGGCGGCGAGCGGCGCGATGGCGTTGGCGAGGCCCTTCTCCATCCGCTCGTACAGGTCCTCGGCGCGGGCGAGCGCGCCCTCCAGGCCGGGGGTGGCGCGGCGGATCTCGCGTTCGCGTTTGGCGGCGGCCTGGCAGCCGCGGTCGGGGCAGTAGGAGCGGCGGCGGCCCCGCCCGCCGCGCTGCTCGATCGGCGCGCCGCAGTGCTTGCAGGGCGTGACGACCGGCGCCCGGTCACCGTCTCCGCGCGACATGCCCTGAAATTTAGCATTTGTAATTTCTAGAAATAAAAAATCAGGGGCGTGCCGGGCGGAGGGGGTGTGCGTGGCCGTGACGTGCGAAGGTGTGACCCTCCCCGGCGGGCGCGGCCGTGACCGGCGGGCCAGGGCCGTCTTCCGGAAAATCCAGGCCTTCGACGGCCGCCGGGCGGGGCGTCCGGATCCGGACAAAGTTGCATGTTGTGCATTCATGCACGATGTGCATGTTTGTGGGGTAGTCTCCGGGGCGACCGCTGGCGGTGACGGGCGCGCGGCGGCGCCCGCAGGAGGCCGCGGGAAGCCCGCAGGAAGGAAGTGGTGATGACGAGCTCCGGGAACCAGGCCCAGACCGCCACGGCGAACGAGTCGCCCCTGGTGATGCGCACCCTGCTGGAGGCGGACATGGTGGAGCGCGGCGGATGCCCGTTCGACCCGCCCCCGGGACTGCTGCGGCGCCGCGGGCACCTACTCGCTGCTGCGCCCGGCCGACAGCCGCGCCGGCGG
>CALGAR010000142.1 GCA_937959285.1 uncultured Bryobacterales bacterium | reverse complement strand
GCGATGGTCCGGTGGTCGAAGGAGCGGTCGGCGCGGGCACCGGAGCCACCGTAGGCAAGATCCGCGGCCTGCCAAGCGCGATGAAGGGCGGCATCGGATCCGCTACGGTGGAACTCGAAGGCCCATATGCAGGCGCTCGCGTCTCCGCCCTGGCCGCTGTCAATGCCTTTGGCGATGTGCGGGATCCCGCCACGGGGAAGATCATCGCAGGAGCGCGGCTAGCTCCCGATTCGATGGAGTTTGCCGATACCGAACGCCTCCTGAAGCGCGGCGCCCGAGGCGGCTTTACGAGGCAGAACACTACTCTGGTAGTGGTCGCGACCAACGCGCGCCTTACCAAAGTGCAGGCAACGAAAGTGGCGCAACTTGCCCAGGGCGGACTGATGCGCACTCTGGCTCCCGCCCACTCTATGTTCGACGGCGACGTCGTCTTTGCGCTGTCGCTCGGAGACCGAACGGTTGATGTGACCGCACTTGGCGTGGCAGCAGCGGAAGCCGCGGCGCAAGCCATCGTGCGGGGAGTGCGTAGCGCTCCCACCCTGGGCGGCGTACCCGGACTGAAGCAGGGCTGATCTACCGGTTCAGGATCGGAAGCAGGACCTTATCCAGTTCTGCGTCAGTGAACGCAGGGATCTTAACGTTGCGATGCAGGCTCCAGCGCTCGATGTGCTCAACCGCGGCGCCTGGAACAACGCGAGTCACCGGTCCCATCGTTTCGAGCTCCAGCATGTCCCCGTTCGTGAACGTCTCAAACGAGCAGCCCATATCCGGATGTCTCGACGGATCGACGGCTTCGTAGCGTTTGAGGAACAGCTCCGATCCGAGCAGATAGGCTCCCCACGTCCGCCGGTTCCACAAACCAACCTTCTGCGGCTCCTTGCGGTTTGGATCCTGGCGAAGCACCAGGTACTTCTTCGTGAATGTCCAGCGCGGATCTCCGAGATCGGTGAAGGCCCACATCACAAGCGGATTCGTCGGCAGCAGATTCTCGGGATGCGTGCCGCGCGGCGGGAAACCGCTGATTCCGATTCCGCCTGGCGCCATCATCGTCAGCGCCCAGGGAGCGAACTCCAGCGGCATCGAGTGTGCATTCCGTATGCGGTGCAGCACCTCGACGTCCGTTCCGGTTGGGGCCATGCGCACGATGATCTGCTTCTGAAGCCCGGTCAGCGGCTCGACCGGCTGTGTCGCCTCCAGCACTTCGCCGCGCACCTCGATCTTCACCGGGCCGTTATCCGGGGCATACGTGTAGACCGGATCCTCCGGACCCACCCAAATGCGATGGCCGCCGCGCGGCTGCCACGTTGCTTCGCCACTCTTGCCGAGGCCCTCTTCAAACTCCTTGAAGAAATTCTGGCCTCCAACGAAGCCGTAGCGCATAATACGGGGGCCGATATCGCCTGTGATGATGAGCTCAACCTCACCGTTCGTGACCCGATAGGAATTGGGCCAGCCCTTGTAATTGACTTTCTCAATCTTTACGGCGGCAGTGGATGTCATGGTAAGCAAGATCGCCAGTCCAAGCGTTCGCAGCATCGCCCCATATTATGTCGCAAGCGGCGGCGGTTGGGCTTCACTTTGTAAGCGCCTTCTCACGGGCGAAATCCTTGCCGGCGCCCTTTAAGTCTCCCAAAGCGCGTCGGGCGACTCCGCGATTGTGGTAGGCATTCGCATATCGGGGATTGAGCCTTATGGCAGCATCGAAGTCTGCGACAGCCCGCCTGTAATCGCGAAGCAGCAGATAGACGTAACCCCGCGCGTTATACGCAGCCGCGAGACCGGGATTGAGGCGGATGGCCTCGTTGAGTTCTGCTAAAGCCTCCCCCAGCTTGCGCTGCTGCGTGAGCTGGCGTCCGCGAACATGATGAGCTTCGGCAGCCTTCGGATCCGGCTGGGGAGCGAGGGGCGCTTGCGTCGGCGCCGACGATTGAGTCGGCGTGGGTGCTTGAGGCGGTGCGGATGCCTCAGTCTGTGTAGGCGCTTGAGGCGGTGGAGGCAGTGGAACCGGCTGCGGGGAGGCCGCCGCTGTCTCCAGAGCAGGAGCCGTCGCAGCGGCCGCAGGAGCTGGCGCAGCCTGCGTGCCATACTTCTCTGCAATCATCCGCTTCGCCTTTTCCAGCGCCTCGGAGGCCTCCGGGTAGTCCGGCTTAAGGCGCAGCGCCTCCGCAAGGTCTGCCGCAGCCTGCTCGTAGTGTCCTAGAAGGTAGTTCGAAGCGCCTCGCGCCCGCCAGGCTTCGGCGTTGTCCGGCTGCAGACGAACCGCCTGGTCGCGGTCCCCGAGGGACTCGCGCACACGCCCCAACCTCTCGAGCACAGCGCCGCGGGCCAGATAGAGACGAGCCTCGTTCGGGTGAAGGCGAATCGCGTGCCCGTAATCTTCCAATGCCTCCGGGAGAAGCCAGAGGCGTTCTTTCGACTGTGCGCGCAATGCGAATGCTTCCGCTTCGTCCGGGCGCAGCTCCAACACGCGATTCAAATCCTCGACAGCACGCTCGAACTGTCCTAGCTCGCCGTACGCAAAGCCTCGATCCAGCAAAGCCTCGGCGTAATCGGGCTTCAGCCGCAGGGCGCGGTCGAAATCTTCAATCGCGTCCCGATGCCGCCCCAAGGCGCTCAAAGCGCTTCCGCGGTTCTTGTAGGGCTCCGGATCGTCCAGGCGAAGACGAATGGCCCGCGAGAAGTCCTCAATCGCCTGCTCTGTGCGGCCGAGCGCCATTAGTGCCAGCCCGCGGCCGTTGTACGTGGTGTTCCGCTCCATTCCCAGGGCGATGGCGCGGTCGTAATCCTGCACAGCGGCATCGCGCTGATTTAGCAAGTAGAGGCAGTCCGCCCTCAGGTTGATCGCTTCCGCGTCCTCAGGATTCGCATGAATGGCTTCGTTCAGATCCTCGACTGCTTCCGCATACCGCCCTAGCTCAAAAAGGGCTTTCGCGCGCCGCCGGCGTGCCTGAATGTTTCCGGCGTACGCCTGGATCGCCTGGGTGTAGAGCTGTTGCGCCTGCTCATACTGCGCCGCCAGCTCGGCGCGCACAGCCTGCTCGTAGAGACGTTCGGACTTCTTTCGGTCCCCCGCCCCGGATTCTTTCTGCGCTGCCAAAGCGACCGCAAGGGCAGCGCAGACAGGAATGGCAAGCCTTGCGATCTGCATTGACATGGGTATCGATAGTATGATGCCAGAACGCGGGGGTGATCCCGGAGTGGTATCCATGGCTGGTTCGTCGCCCACCCTCCGGCTGCTTGTCGGCTTGGGCGTCACGTTGCTTGCAGTAACGGCTTTCTCGTTCTATGCGCTGTCGCAAATCCATGGATTGCGTCGGCTGCAAAGAGAAACCGTGGATCGGAACCGGAAGGATTCGCTCCAGCTCATCCGGATTCAGAACGACCTCAACTCGCTCGCGCTCTCCCTGCGCGACATGCTGGAAGGGAGCGAGCCCTATCCTCTGGAAGCTTACGCGGTCGAGTTCAAACGAATCCGAAGCGATCTGGAAGATGCGTTCCGCCTGGAGAAGGAGCTTTCGCCAGCAAGTCGCCTTCCCGATCAGCAGAACGCGATGGAGGCTTCTTTGAAGCGCCTGTGGGATCGAACCGATCGGATGTTTGCGCTCGCTGCCTCGGGCAAAGAGGGAGAAGCCAGACAAATGATCCGCTCCCAGGTGCTGCCGGAGCAGGCGGCTCTCACCGCTCTCGTCGCACGTTTGCTGGTGGCGAACAATGAAGCGGAGCAGCAAACGGCAGATCGGATCGAGGCCATTTACCAGGGCGTGGAACGCAACGTCTACTACTTCCTGTCTGCCGTGCTATTGGCGATCACGGCGATGTCTCTGTATTTGATCCGGGCAAACAAGCGAATTTTCGGCGAGCTGGCATCCCTCTCCCGGCAGCGGCAGGTCCTCGCGCAGAAGCTGATCAGCGTCCAGGAGGACATCTTTCGGAGCGTTTCCCGCGAACTGCACGACGATTTCGGTCAGATCCTGACAGCCATTGGTGTGATGCTCCGCCGGGCGGAACGAAAGGGACTTCCGAAGAATTCCCCCTTCCGAAGCGACTTGCTGGAGGTGCGCGAGACGGCCCAGCAGACGCTCGAAAAACTGCGATCCTTGTCTCAGACCCTGCATCCCAACGTGCTCGAGGACTTCGGTCTGGAGAAAACGCTCGAATGGTATGTACGTCAGTTCGAGAAGCAGACGGGCCTCGTAATACGCTATGAGAAACGCGGAATCGGCCCTCTCCTGAAGGAGAAGGATGCAATTCACGTGTATCGGATTCTGCAGGAGGCGCTGAACAATGTTGTCCGGCACGCCCGGGTGGCGGAGGCGGAAGTGCTTGTGGAGTACACCGAAGAAGGCCTCCGCTTGTCGGTTGAGGATCACGGCGTGGGGATGCCCGATCCGCGCCCCGAGAGCGCTCGTGGACTTGGATTGATTGGGATGCAGGAGCGGGCCGAATTGCTCCGGGGCCGTCTCCGCTTCGAGCGGCCGGCACAGGGCGGTTTGCGGGTGGCTCTGGAGATTCCACTCAGGGAGGCGGCAGTTTGATGCTGCATGAAATCACAGTATTCCTCGCCGACGATCATGCATTGGTCCGCCGGGGATTTCGAAGGATTCTGGAGGACGAGTCTGGACTCCGAGTCGTAGGAGAAGCGGCCAACGGCTGTCAAGCGATTGCCGAGGTAGAGCGGCTACGTCCCAACGTGGTTGTAATGGACATGTCGATGCCCGAACTTGATGGCGTCCAGGCAACACTCGAGATTCGGAAGCGTGTGCCGCAATCCAATGTGCTGATCCTCAGCATGTATTCCGAAGAAAACTACGTGCGTAATGCTCTAGACGCTGGCGCGCGCGGCTATATGTTGAAGAATGCGATCGAAGTCGATCTCGTGACAGCGATCCGGACGATTGCCGCAGGAAAGCAGTACCTTGGTCCGGGCGTTCAGCCGCCTTCCCGCAGCGAGACGCGGGATACGCTCGATCTCCTCACGCAGCGGGAGCGTCAGGTGCTCCAGTTAATTGCCCAGGGACACTCAAACAAGGAAATTGCAGCGCTGCTGAATGTCAGCGTGAACACCGTATCCGTGCACCGGGCGAATCTGATGGAAGCGCTGAACATTCACCGCACGGCCGAGCTCGTGCGATACGCGATTAAGAAGGGCTTGGTCAATTTGCCTTGAAGCGCCAGATCAGCCGCAGACATCTTCTGCTGTCCGCGCCTGCCGTGCTCCTGGGCGCGGAAGCGGGGCTGGGTTTTCGCTTCGTCGACATCACCCGATCCGCCGGTCTGACGTTCCGCCACAATTCCGGCGCATTCGGGAAGAAATACCTGCCGGAAACGCTCGGGCCGGGGTGCGCTTTCATCGACTACGACAACGACGGGTGGCAGGACATCCTGCTTGTCAACGGCACCGAATGGCCGGATCAGAAGAAGTCCGGCAGTACGATGAAGCTGTACCGCAACAACCGCGACGGAACGTTCACCGACGTAACTCGCGCTGCCGGGCTCGACGTCGAGATGTACGGTTTAGGTGTAGCCGTCGGCGACTACGACAACGACGGCTTCCCTGATCTTTTTGTCTCCGGCTACGGCCAGAGCCGGTTGTTCCGGAACACAGGCCGCGGCAGCTTTGTCGATGTGACGCAGAAGAGCGGGCTCGGGAATCGCTTGGGCTTCAGCACGTCCGCGCTCTGGTTTGACTATGACCGAGACGGCCTGCTCGATCTCTTCGTTTGCAATTACGTGCGCTGGTCGCCGGAAACCGATGTCTACTGCAGCGTCACGGGCAAAGATAAGTCGTACTGCACTCCTGAGGCGTACCGGGGCGCTACTTGCTGGTTGTTCCGAAACCGCGGTGACGGCACCTTCGAGGACGTCACTGCAAAGGCGGGACTCTTCGATTCGACCTCAAAGTCCCTGGGCGTCGCAATGCTCGACTACGACCAGGACGGGTGGCCGGACCTCTTCGTTGCGAACGACACCCAGCCCAACAAGCTTTACCGCAACCAGCGAAACGGCACGTTCGCCGAAATAGCGGTGAAGGCGGGCGTCGCCTTTAGCGAGGACGGAAAGGCGCGGGCCGGCATGGGGGTGGATGCCGCTGATCTGGACGGCGCGGGCATTCCCAGCATCGTAGTCACCAATTTTCACAACGAAATGCTGGGGCTTTACAAAGGAGACCCGAGCGGCGTCTTCACCGATCTGGTGCCGGGGTCCTATCTCGGCGCTGCGACCCGCAACAGCCTCGGGTTCGGCTGCTTCTTCTTCGATGTAGATCTAGACGGCCTGCTCGATTTGCTGGTAGTGAATGGGCACATTGACGGCTCCGTCTCGAGAGTACGGCCCGAAATCCAGCACGCGCAGCCGCCGCATTTGTTTCTCAACAGCGGCAACGGGAGGTTTCGTGACGTAGCGCCGGACGTGGGGGGAGGTTTTGCGGAACCGAAGGTCGGCCGCGGAGCTGCCTTTGCCGACATCGATAACGACGGCGATCTGGACGTCCTGATCACGACCAACGGAGGTCCGGTCCACCTCTACCGCAACGACCTGACGCTCGGCCATCGCAGTATTCGCTTCCATCTCATCGGGACGAAGTCCAATCGAAGCGCGATTGGCGCAGTCGTAAGGATCTTTTATGAAGGAACCACCGCGTCACGAACTGTGAAGAGCGGATCAAGCTACCTGTCCCAGTCGGAACTCCCGGTGACCTTCGGCGTCGGATTGCGCGACCTCATCGACCGGGCTGTCGTGACATGGCCTAGCGGCCGGGTGGAAGAGTACAAGAATCTGGCGACGGGCAGGCAGTACGAGATCGTCGAGGGCCGAGGAATTTCGTCACGCACATATCGCAGGTGATTCGGCAGACGACTGGGTCAGGGCAGGTATTAGATTGTGATGCGCGGGTGTGCTACACGGCGGGGCATTGTTTGCGCGCACAGACTCACCCGAACTGAAATTCATCGGGTGAGTCCGTGAAGAACGTTCGGTCCTAAGGCGCCTACTCCGTCACGGGAACTGCGGCTGGTTTGAGAGTGCGCTTTGGCCGCTCGAGCTTCTCAGACCTCGCCGGAGAGGTCGCGTGAGGGTCGGATTCCCAGGGGACGCGATAGACGCGCATGCATGTAGGGCAGCGATATTGACCATTGACTGGCCACATAGGACTCGGGTGCATTGCTTGACACCAGATTCGGCGCAAGCTGGACCAAACTCTCTTCATAGCTTCCTCCTTCAGCCGGTGCTCACTCAGAAACGACAGCCTCTACTCCGACTGCCGCTTTGCATATAAGGCCACGAAATAATTGCCCCTGGGGTCCTGAAACCAGGTAATAGTGGTCTTTTATTGAAAGATTTGAATCAACACAATCCGCCGCTTTCCCTGACCTCTCACCTTATAGATGCCAACGCCCATATGCGAGTTTCAGACGTCCAAGCGAAGCTTCGAAGCGATGGCTCTATGACTTGTCAGACAAATGTCTGATCGATAAGCGGCCTGCTTGTTGTTTAATTTCTGTCGGATTGTCTTTACCCGGCCGCTGTTTTTCCGCCTCACGATCAGCCCCGCTAGAGGATGAGATGCAGCTCTTGGCGGCTTCGGACTTCAAAATTCCCAAAGTTTCGAAAAAAGTAAGGATCCGGCAGGTCGGGAAATGCGGCAGAAACCTTTTCGAATGTTCCACATCGTCTAGTCGAACCTCCCTGAGTAACGCGTGCAACGGCACCGCGATAGCTCATTGCTTCCTTTTGTTGCCCAGGGCTCCTTTGGGACGTGACGTACACTGGAAGTTGGAGCTATCCCTGCTGTGCGGCCCGTTGATTCCCTACTGCGCCTGGCCAGATTATGCCGCCCAACAGTCGAGTACTGGATGAAGACGGAAGTCCATGTCTACGGCTTCTCCGTCGCGGCCAACGTCCTGCTATCGTTCTTCCCGTTCCTGATCGTCATGATTTCGCTCTGTAAGTACGTCTTGCGGTGGCAAGGCGCCGAGCAGGCCATCTACCTCGCGCTGGCCGACTTCTTCCCTGAGGATGTCAACGACTTTCTAAGGCGGAACCTGCGGGCGACAGTCAATAGCCGCGGACCTTTTCAGATCACGTCCATCCTTCTCTTGCTGTTTACAGCGAACGGAATCTTCGAGCCGCTCGAAGTGGCCCTGAATCGCACCTGGAACGTCGCCACAAATCGGAGCTTCTTCCGGAATCAGGTTGTGAGCATGGGTTTGATCTTCGCCTGTGGGACTTTGGTGATGATCTCGGCGATGCTCACGGCATTCAATCAGCAGCTTTGGATGGATCTTCTCGGACCGGGACTCATCGCGAGCTCGGTTCTGAGCACGATTGTATTCAAGGTGATGGCGATTCCAATCTCCATCCTCATCCTGTTTCTGATCTACTGGCTGCTGCCCAACCGGCGAATACGGCCGAGCCAGATTCTGCCTGTCGCCATTGTCGTAGGCCTCGGGCTGGAGCTCTTAAAGTACGTCAACTTACTGACCTGGCCGTGGCTACGGGCGAAGCTGAGCCACGAATACGGCCCCTTTATCAACTCCGTCACGATCATTCTGTGGAGTTTCCTGGCTGCCATGATCGTGCTGGCGGGAGCGGAATGGGCAGCGCGAAACCGCCCCGACGCGGTGGGGACAACTCCCAAAGAAGCGGCGGCCGAAGTTAGCGGAGACGGGGCGTTGACTGAACCGTCTCAGAAACGGTGATTCCCTCCCCAAGATCGACCTCGAGCTTTACTTCCACGTGATCAGCAGATTGGCCCTGCGGGCGGTAGACCACAAGACCGCTTGCCATCTGAACCTTGTCTAAGGGAAAAGTTCTGCGCAAGTCGCCGTCGCGAATGGTAAGAAACCCCTTTTCGCAGTTCTTCATCGTCGAAGTCTGTCCATGCCAGCGAATACGAACAAGCCCGGCTGCATATTCGGCGGACAGCCCCAGGCTGTATGCCTCCCTGGCGGATCGCGCTTGCGGATAAGCCCTCGCGATGTATGCGCCGGCAGCCGCTCCAAAAATCAGGGCAAAGACGGAAGTAAGGATCCATGGCCAGGCGCCGCGGCGCGGCCGGGCGTCAGAGTCTCCAGGCTCGCTCGACAGTAGCGTGATACCTTCATCGAGTCCCTGTAAGTTCGGCAAGGCTGCGGCCGCTTCCGCCGCGGGCGGCGAATCGTGGCTGAGAAGGGACGGCGGGTTGATCGTTGATGCGGAGGGACCGCTCTCGGGACCCCGGCGCCGGCGGCGAGAAACCGGCTCTCCCCCCAGCTCCCTGGATCGGAAGGGAAACTCGAGTGGCGTTTCCGCCTGGAAGCCGTCCTCCTGCCGGAAGAAGAACCCGGCAGACGGAGGTCTCATCGCAAAGGGCTTTACCAGCAGAGCAAGGCTGGCTGCTTCCGGGAAGTAGTCGTCAAGCAGCGTTAGGTCCTCATCCCGCAGGGAGAGGCCCTCCTGCGTGTGACTGCGGTAGTACCCGATCGCCTGGATGCGCCGCCCGGCGTCAGGATGCCATTCTCTGACGGTCTCTTCAAACCGCTGCCGGTCCCTCGCCGACAGAAGATAGGAAGGACCGCGCTCGTACGTACACGGGATGGCCGCGTAATCTTCGATCGCGATTTCCGTGGCGTCGCCGCGCTCCACGGTTCCCAGCAGGATTCCGCCGACCTCGGCGCCCCGCTTGGGGACGGCTCCGAACCCCTTCATGATGTCCTGGTGAAGCCGGTCGAGGACATGGAACGGAAGACGGACTGAGAGATTGTGGTGAGGAGGCTTCCAAAGATAAAAGGATCGCCCGGGGGCAACGCTCTCACCGCTCACTGTTTCCCGTTCCTAAGCGGCTGGCGTGTAATCACTAGAACTCATACTAGACCGAAGGCGGTGCAAAGACAACACCGGCAAGGCCCAAGTGAGTCATTGCATACTGGCGGAATGAGCGGGACTTTGTACGTTGTCGCCACGCCGATCGGCAACCTTGAGGATATGAGTTACCGGGCTGTCCGGATCCTCAAGGAGGTGGAGCTGATCGCGTGCGAAGATACACGAGAAACGCGCAAGCTCCTTTCGCACTTCGGCATCGACACGGCAATGGTGAGCTACCACGAGCATAACGAGGAGCGCCGTGCGGCTGAGCTAAAGGAACGCCTGCTTGCCGGATCTTCGATCGCGATCGTCTCCGACGCAGGCACGCCGCTCGTGTCCGATCCCGGTTACCGGCTAGTCCGGGCTGCGGTCGAAGCCGGGATTCGGGTCGTCCCTATACCGGGGCCTTCGGCAATCCTCGCCGCTCTCACCGGCTCCGGCCTCCCGACGGACTCCTTCTGTTTCGGCGGTTTCCTACCGGCGAAGTCCAGCCAGAGGCGAAAAGCACTGGAAGAGGTACGCCACGAGCGGGCGACTTTGATCTTCTACGAGACGCCCCATCGAATCCTGGACGCCCTCGCCGACATTGAGGTTGTTTTGGGTGACCGACAGGTGGTTGTCGCTCGCGAACTGACGAAGCTCCACGAGGAATTCCTGCGCGGTACTGCCACGGAGATTCGGGAAAATCTGTCAAAACGCGCGGCCGTTCGAGGGGAGTTTACGATTCTGATTGACCGCGGTCCCGAGCAAGCCGTAACGATGGGCTCGCTTTCAGAGCATGTCGAAGCGTTGGTGGCAGCGGGTGTGCCCCGGATGGAGGCGATTAAGCAGGCGGCTAAAGCTCGGGGACTGTCAAAAAGGGAGGCTTACGGGCAGTTGGAATCTAAGAAGCCTCCCGCCTAGATTCAGTCTGAACATCCGCGTGGGCGCCCGAAGGGATGGGCTTCCGGCTATCGTTCGGACCTTCAGCTTGCATGTCCGCCCTCCAGATGTTTCGCGCTTCCTCCAGCGCCCCGAGAATCTCCTCCTTCATCGCGATTTCCGCTTCCAGGAACTCGAGACCGTCAAGGAGCCACGTCGCAAGCTTGGGCTGCAAGAGGCTGTAGATCACGTGCCGCCCCTCCCGGCGCTCCTTCACCAGCCGGTGGGAACGCAGGACGGATAGGTTCTGAGAGACGCCGGAATGGCTGATTCCGAGGATCTGCTGCAGGCCGTTGACATCCATCTCCCGGGTACGTAGCTCTTCAATGATTCGTATCCGGTGCGGATGCGCCAGCACCGCCAGTAGCTTAGCGAGCTCTTTCGTAACAAACGTGCGGGACGGAATTGGCTTAGCCTCCCTCTACGCCCCTAGTATAAAAGGACGTCACCAACAATTCAATATGTTCAAATATAACAATATAAAAGAATATCTATCCGGGCTCGCCCAGCTGATAACCGTCCACCCTCCCAATGAAATCTTCTTATCACAATGTAAACACTGGACGGAGATGGTGGGAGAATTCAGTGAGAGAATATAGATCCATGAAATACCTGGTTCTGGCTGTATCTTGCCTGCTGATCGTCTCGTGTTCGTCCGCCCCTGAGAAGAAGAAGGAAGCTGAGGCGCCGAAAACGACGCAAGCCCCTCCGGAGTATCGCGTGAAGATCGAGACCTCGAAGGGTGACTTTGTAATACACGTTCACCGGGACTGGGCGCCGCGCGGAGCCGATCGATTCTACGAACTTGTCACGACAGGCTTTTATGACGACAGCCGCTTCTTCCGGGTTGTAAAAGGATTTGTGGTTCAGTTCGGGCTTAGCAAGGATCCGAAGCTATCGCAGATGATAGCGGCCTCACCGATTCCGGATGATCCGGTCTTGAAGAGCAATATGAAGGGTCGAGTCGCGTTCGCCATGGCCGGCCCTGCCAGCCGCACCTCCCAGGTATTCATCAGTTTGCGGAATAACCGGCAATTGGATGATCGAGGCTTTGCTCCTTTCGGCGAAGTGGTGGAAGGCATGGAAAACGTCGAGAAGCTGTACTCCGGATACGGAGATTATGACGGTCCGGACCAGAACAGAATTCTCGCCGAGGGCAATTCCTATCTGGACCGCTCCTTCTCCCGGCTTGATAAGTTAATCAAGGCATCCCTCGTGAACTAAGCCTATAAGGGTACGAATTTCCGGCTTACGCTGGGCGGGAGGCGGAAACGACGTATCAGGGCTGCACACGGTAACTAATCATCCACATGTGAACAATATTTCATTCGCGCACCCCTCTTCTTTTTCGATGGGTTCTGATATAATCCGCCGCAATATAGTGTGAAAGTACTACCTCTGGTCCATGAAGGCTAGGACAGTTCGCCTCAGGGGCGCTTGGAGGTTGTCGACAGGAACTCAAACTCCGGACAGGTAGACGGAGCAAGGCGGCTCCGAGTGGTCCGGTCAGGGAGGAAGGGATGTACTTTCGGGTGTGCGCCCTCGTCAGGCGTGTGGTTGCGGCTCTTGCCGCAACATTGGTGTTCGCTCCCCTCAGTTTTGGTCAGGCCACGACGCTAGGCCAAATAGTCGGGACCGTGCTGGACCCATCCGGAGCGGCTGTCCCCAACGCGACGGTCAAGGTGGTCAACACAGGCACGGGTGTTTCGCGAGAAACAACGTCCGACGATAACGGAAACTTCGCCGTTCTGTCCCTGATCCCGGGCATCTACAGCGTGGAAGTCACGGCCCCCAGCTTTCAACGTCAGGTACAGGAAAACCTGCGGCTCGAAGTAGCGGGTTCCATCACGCTGACGTTCCGCCTGACCGTTGGCCAGATCACCGAATCCATCAGCGTGCAGGCAGAGGCGGAGCTGCTGAAGGCAACGGAGGGAGTAATCTCAACAACCGTCGACAACACGAAGGTTGTTGAGCTTCCGCTGAACGGCCGTAACTTCGGGTCGCTGGTGCGCCTGACGCCTGGCGCGACGCGTGGAGTCACTGGAACGGGCAACACCCTCAATACGGTCAACTTCGCGGTGACGGGCAGCCGGTCCGATAACACGAACTTCACAATCGACGGCACGAGCAACAACGGCACCTTCTTCAAGACAGCCGCCATTGCACAATCCGTGGACGCGATCGCCGAATTCAAGATTCAGACCAATATGTCGGCGAGGTACGGAGCGGCCGCGGGCGCGAACGTCAACGTATCGACCAAGTCCGGCACGAACGAATACCACGGCAGCATGTACGAGTTCCTGCGCAACGCCAAGCTGGACTCAAGGGATTACTTCGCTGCCCGGCGTCCCGACTTCAAATTCAATCAATTCGGCTTCACGATTGGCGGTCCGTTGTCGATTCCCAAAGTCTACGACGCCCGAAACAAAACCTTCTTCTTCTTCAACTACGAGGGCTTTCAGCAGCGGAGAGCCGCGACGCAAGTGGTCACGATTCCAAACGCGGCCTGGAAGCGGGGCGATCTCTCCCGGAATCTGGACGGCCAGACGCCTCTGCCCGCACTCTTTGACCCCTTCACGGATCGCCAGAGCGGCACGGATGCGGAGGGCCGACCGGTCTACGAACGCACTCCGTTTCCGAACAACCAGATTCCAATGTCGCGAGTCCCAGCCTATGCCCGCGCCTATCTCGATCTCTGGTTTCCCGATTCCCTCGCGCCCGCTCCGCTTAACAGTGGCAACTACATCAACACAACGGGCAGCCCCCGAGAAGACAACCAGATCACGGCACGGATCGATCAGAAGGTTTCAGAGAGCAACAACTTGTTCGGCCGTCTGACCTGGTCGGATCTATACCAGCGAACTCCGCAAAACCTTCCGAACGCCAACCAGGTCACGTATAACAAGTACGTCAGTGCGACGTTGAGCGACACGCATATCTTCAACCCGAGAACCATCCTCGATGTGCGCCTCGGTTATCTGCGGGCTAACAACGGCCAAGGGCCGACCCACCGGTTCATCGAGGTCTATCGCCAAGCCGGCCTTCAAAACGTCCCGACGAATTTCCGGCAGTTCGACTTCCCGGTAAACTTCAACATCACGGGACTGACTGGCCCCGGCAACGGAAACCTGGTCAACGGCCCGGATTGGACCTATCAGGCGTCGGTCTCAATGACCAAGATCGTAGGCCGCAACACTCTCGCATTCGGCTACGACTACACGCGCGTCCGCATGATTGCTGACTCGGTCTTCCTGAGCTTTGACTTCAACGCGGTGCCCACTTCGGATCCGCAAAATGTATCGCGGACCGGCCACCCCTTCGCGAGCTTTCTGCTTGGCACGCCTTCCGGTGGCGGGCGCATCAGCGGTGAGAGCGATCTCGATACAGACCAGCAGCTCCATCAATTCTGGATTCAGAACGACATCAAACTGACGAGCCGGCTGACGCTGAATATTGGCCTGCGGTATGAACTGAACGCATGGCCTCATCATCGGCGCCTGCGCATCGGCGGCTTTGATATGGCGACCGGGAAGTTTTATTGGACCGGTCCGAATCCGATCACCGGGGAGCCCGCGAACGTTCCACGCACAATCACGGATTCGGAATATCAGAAGAAGAATTTTGCGCCGCGCGTCGGATTCGCCTATCGCATTGGGAACCGTACGGTCATTCGCAGTGCCTACGGCATCTTCTACAACGCAAACTTCGGCTGGGAGTACTCAACGGGACGAGGCAACTGGCCATACTCGATCTCGGACAACATCACAGGCGTCAATATCGCCGGCACTCCCGCCAAACGCGCCGATCAATTCTTCGACAGTTTTGACCCTTCGACTGTCCAACCGCTGACGCAGCACACGATCGCGCGCGATCTGAAGGTGCCCTACATGCAGAACTGGAACTTCGGCATCGAGCACCAGCTGACGCAGGCGCTGCTTCTCGAGATTAATTATCAGGGCGCGAAGGGAACGCATCTTTCGAGCTTCCTCAACGCGAATGAAGCGCCGCCCGGCCCTGGCGATCCGAATCCTCGCCGCCCGTATCCTTACGCGGGAGCGATGAGCGAGCTGAAGATGATTGCTACGTCGAGGTACCACGGCCTCACTGCCAAGGCCGAGCAGCGTCTGTGGAAGGGGCTGACGTACATTGCCTCCTACGCCTACCAGAAGAACATCGATCTGAATTCGGCCTTCAGTGGGACGACGCCGCAAGATCCCGATAATATTCGGGCGTCGATGGGTCCGTCCGACTTTGACCAGACTCACGTGTTCAACATGGGCTACACCTACATGTTGCCCAGCCCGACACGCAGCAAGCTGCTGAACCTGGTCGCCGGCGGATGGCAGACGAGCGGCATCTGGACGTTTGAGACGGGCCGGCCGTTCACGATCACAATCCCCTTCGATAACGCCAACACCGGACCGCGATCGAATCAACAGCGACCGGACGTCGTGGGCGATCCATTCCCAAGTGGATGGACCAAAACTTACGGACCCGGCGGCTTATACTTCGATCCAAGCGCTTTTGCAGTTCCGCGCCAATATACGTTTGGCAATCTTGGCCGCAATGCGATGCGAGGACCCGGGTTCAAAAACTTCGACCTCACTCTGTTCAAGAACTTCTACTTCGGGGAACGAGTGCGGCTTCAGTACCGCGCAGAAGCGTTCAACGCGTTCAACAATACGAACTTCAGCAACCCGGGCGCATCGATTACAACGCCCAACTTTGGACGAATTCTGGGGACCCAGACGCCCCAAAGATCAATTCAAATGGGACTGAAGCTCTATTTCTGATTGTTGCGGCGCGCGGTTCTGATCCTTATCCTGACGGCGGCCCTGAGCCCTTCCGGCCGGGGCCAGCCGGCGCAGGCTCGTGAAGCGGAGGCGCGTGGCGATCTCGCTGCCGCCGAACGAATCTACGAAGCGGAACTGCAGAAGAACCCGTCGGCCGAGCTCTGGCACCGCTTGGGTCTCGTCCGGCACCTCCAGAATAAGTACGCTTCGGCGATACCGGCGTTTCAGCAGGCGCTCCGGCTCGATCCCCGGCTCTGGACCGCACACCTGTTTCTCGGTATCGGTTACTACCGGACGAATCAGTTCCCTGCTGCTTTGGAATCGCTTCAGGCTGCTGACCGTGCCGCGCCTCCCTCCGGCCAAGGACGCGACGAGGTCGACTATTGGATGGGAGCAACGCAGATTGCTTTAAAACGTCCGCTCGCTGGGCTGCGGTCACTCGAGCGGCTGCTCGCCAGGCAACCCGAGCATAGCGAAGCGCTCGAGCTCGCTACGCAAGCCTACAGCGACGTGTCCAGTGCCCTCTGGAACGGAGTAGCGGAGAGGAATTTCGAAAGTCCGTCCGGCTACGAAATTCACGGACATGCCTTGGAGGCGGAAGGCAACTTGCCTGGAGCGCTTGCCAGCTACCGGAAAGCGAGGGAACTGGCGCCGGACCGGCCAGGACCGGGACGCGAGATCGGACGCCTGCTGCTGTGGGAAGGGAAGGCCGAGGAAGCGTTGGTAGAGCTCGAAAGGGAGAGCAAGCTTTCTCCGTCCGATCCACGAACCGCCTACTATTTCGGCCTGGCGGCAATTCAGTTAAGTCGATGGGAGGACGCGATCCCAGCCCTTGAGATGGCCGTCCGTTGGATCCCGCATGATTCTGAGCCCGCCATGGCGCTTGCGCAGGTATATTTGGCGACTAAGAACGTCGACGGTGCTGTCGCTGCGGCCCAACGGGCGGTTTCTGCTGCGCCAAAGTCGCAGGCAGCTCATGAGCTGCTTGTGGCCGCGTTGAGCGCAGCGGGGGATACGGCAGGAGTGGAACGGGAGCGATCCCGCTGGCGCGGCGAATCGCGGCAATAGCTCTCAGGTTATTGCATACCGGCCGAGGCTCTTCTTTTGTTGAGGATCGTCGCGTGCTTCTTCAGCTCACGTTCGGCCTCAACCGTTTTGCCCTGCTCATGATAGAGGCGGCCCAGCAGATAGTGAACCTGATCGTCCTCGGGTCTGCCGTTTGCCACCACTTCCCATTCCCGCCGTGCATCCTCCAGCCGGTTAACCTTCCGGTACGCCTTTCCCAGCTCGCGCCGGGCGTCGTACGCCTCCGGCATTGCCCGGACGGCCTGCTCCAGATATGGCAAGGCCTTGTCGGCCTGATCTTTCGCAAGGAGCACTTGTCCGAGGCGAAGGTTCGCCATCGAATGATGCGGTGTTCTCTTCAGTTCCGCAATCAGTTCGGCCTCGGCTGAATCCAGTTCACGCTGCCTCCAAAGGATTTCCCCGATACGGTAATGCAGCCCGGGACGTGCCGGCTGAAGCTGTTGAGCCGCTCGATACATGGCGAGCGCCTCTGCCAGCCGGCCGCGGCGCGCAAGCTCGTTACCGCTCATCTCCTTCACGGCGGCAGAGTTCGGCGCGATTGCTTGAAGTCGCGCCAATCTGCGCTCACCGAGTTCGCGCAGGATCTCGCCAATTCGAAAGCGTGTCTCCGCGTCCTGCGCCGATGCAAGCACGGATTCAATCTCTGCGAGCGCCTCCGGCACTCTGCCCTGCTCCATCAGCGTCCGAGCCAGATAAAGGCGTGCATCTGGATCCTTCGCCCTCACCTTCAGAATCTGGCGGAAGTGCTCTTCGGCGGCCTTGAACTCGCGGGCTTCATAGAGTTTGATCGCACGTTCCCACCGCGGATCTCTGGAGCCGGCGGCAAGGGCTCCCGTCAACCCTCCAGAGATGAGCGAACCGGCAAGTATCAGCGAGAGGACGCGCACGAGCTGATTCTCGCACGCTTTTTGGGCGAGGGAGGAGATTAACGCGGCCTCTGGCGCGGCTGAGGATCCGCGATAAAATCATTCGGTCATGCGTGTCTGGCTCTCACTGTTCGTGACGGCCTCGCTGATCGCTCAGACTCCAACGCCCACGGCGTCGGCTCTGATTGGGCAAGCCGAGGCATTGATTCAGAAGGACCGATTCGCGGATGCTGAGCCTTTGCTGAGAAAGGCCGCACAGCTGGAGCCCGGAAACGTTGAAGTCTTATACCGCCTCGGGTATGTTTACTTTCGGCAGCGCCGGCTCCCCGAAGCGACAGCTCAATTCAAAGCCGTCCTGAAGCTTGCTCCCCCTGCCTACTTCTCCCGTTACTTTCTTGGACGCATTTCGATGCTCGAAAATAAGCCCGCGGAAGCGATCACGTGGTTCAAGCCAATTGTCGATGCTGGGCAGAAGATCTTCGATTCGGCGGGACAGTTAGCTGCGGCGTATCTGGCGGCAGGCGAACCTCGCAAGGCGGTCGCTCCGCTGCGAGCGGCAATCGCCGAGACGCCATGGGACAGCAATCTCTACTACCGCCTTGGCCGCCTCTATCAGCAATTGGGTGAATCAGAACTCGCGCGCGAAGCCTTCGGAACGAGTACACGGCTGAAGAACGCGAACCGGGAGGATGTCGAGCATCTGGTGAGCGTTTCGCGAGCGCTAGCCGAAGGAGACTCCAAAAGCGCTGCGGAGATTGGCGCTCGGATCGCGGATCGTCCCGATGCGAACCCCGATAGTCTTGTCGCGCTTGGAGTGCTGTTTGGGAATGCGAATGCCGTAGACTCTGCGATCGTAATGTTTGAGCGGGCAGCCGCGCGAAATCAGGATCTGTTCCAGGCACAGTTCAATCTGGGCCTTGCGCTGATGAAGGCCGGGCGCGCGAAAGAGGCGCTCGGCCCGCTTGAGCGCGCAGTCAAGCTGCTGCCGCAGTCCACCGAAGCCAACGTTGCCTACGGACTTGCTGCCGTAATGAATCAGGAGTACGCCAGCGCGATCCCTACCCTGGAGCGGGCATGGACAATGGATGCGAACAATGTGCGCGTCGGCAGCCTTCTCGCCAACGCTTACCTGCGCACCGGGGAACCCGCAAAGGCGGTGCCTCTGCTGAAATCGATCACCCAGCGGGAGCAGACGGACGCCGCGCCTCTGCTCCTCTTGGTAGAGGCGCTGGCGGCTGTCGATGATCAGGACGCGGCGCTTGAGGTGGCGCAGCAGGCTCGGAGCCGGTTTCCGGAATTGCCCCAGGCGCAGATGGCGGCTGCACAACAGCTCGCCCGTGTGGGCCGCTACCAGGAGGCGCGCCCCGTATTCGAGCAGGTGCTCAAGCTTGCGCCAGGGCTTGCGGAAGCGGAGCTCGGTCTGGCTGATTGTCTCCAGAAAGCGGGTGAGCACAGCAGCGCCGTGGACCATTACCGCGCGGCGCTCGGAGGACCGGCCACAGCACTTGCCGCAAGGCTCGGGCTCGCTCGCAGCCTGATCGCAATGCGAAAGCTGGAAGAGAGCCGCAAGGTCCTTGAGGAAGGTCTCACCACATTCCCGAATGATGCGTCCTTGCGCCTCGAGCTTTCCCGCGTATTCGCCAGGCTCGGCAAACCCGAACTGGCGGCTGAGCAAGCAAAGATTGTGGAGAAGCTGAGGGCAGGCTCAGCCAAATAGAATGCGCTACTGGCTCCTCCTTCCCCTTGGACTCGTCGCGCTCGGCCAGGCGCCGGTCACCTTCCACGATATCGCCGCAAAGGCTGGCCTGAATGACGTCATCATCTCGGGCGGACCGGCGAAGAATTACGTGCTCGAGGTGAACGGCAGCGGAGCCTGCTGGCTCGATTACGACGGAGACGGACGGCTTGATCTTTACCTGGTAAACGGCTCAACGCTCGATCACCTCCAGAAGAACTTGCCAGCGACAACGACGAACCACCTGTATCGCAACAACGGGGATGGGACCTTCACTGACGTAACACGGAAAGCCGGCGTGCCGGGGCGCGGCTGGGGCTTCGGCTGCGTCGCTGCGGATTACGACAACGACGGGCATTATGATCTTTTCGTCACGAACTTCGGTCCGAATATCCTCTACCGCAATCGAGGCGATGGAACGTTCGAGGACGTGACGGAGAAAGCAGGCGTAGCCGGCGGCGACATCTGGCACGCGGGCGCAGCTTTCGGCGACTATGACCGGGATGGTCACCTTGATCTTTTCGTGCCCGGCTATTTGGACTTCAACTGGCGAAATCCCGAGCTCAAGACGTGCGAGTACCGCGGTGTGAAGGTGCGTGCATGCGGACCCTTGGGATACCTTGGCGCTCCGAACGCCCTTTACAGGAACAACGGCGACGGCACATTCACCGATGTAACCGCCAAGGCAGGAATCACCGACCGGAAGCTCCACTTCAGCTTCCAGGGAGTCTTTGAAGACTTCAACAACGACGGCGCCCCTGATCTCTTTGTCGGGAACGACTCCAACCCGAACTACCTTTACCTCAATAAAGGTGACGGCACCTTTGAGGAGGTAGGCGTACCAGCGGGAGCAGCCTACTCAGCCGATGGCAAGGAAATGTCGAGCATGGGCGTTGCCGTGGGCGATTACGATCAGGACGGGTGGATGGATCTGTTCATCACCACCTTCGCCGACGATAACTACGTCCTCTTTCACAATGACGGCGATGCTTTCTTCAGCGATGTTTCCTACCCCTCCGGTGTCGGCGAGCCCACGATTCCGTACCTGGGTTGGGCTGCCTTCTTCCTTGACTACGATAACGACGGCCTCCTCGATCTGTTCTGCGCCAATGGGCACGTCTACCCGGAAGTCGATGGTGGACGAATCCGGGAGACCTACCGCCAGCCGCTTCAGCTCTTCAGAAACCGGGGAAAGGGAAAGTTCATCGACGTTTCGCGCGAAGTGCAATTGTTCTCACTGCCGCCGCAGTCCGCGCGCGGAGGCTCGTATGCGGACTTCGATAATGATGGCGACCTAGACATTGTCGTCTCCGTCATGGAAGGTAAGCCCCAGCTCCTGGAGAATCGAAATGGCAATCGCGCCGGCAACTGGCTCCGGTTACGGCTGGAAGGGACGCGGTCGAACCGGATGGGCGTGGGCGCCCGGGTGAAAGTGACGGCCCAGGGTCTGACACAATACAACTCCGTCCGCGCCGGCGGCAGCTACCTCTCCTCCAACGACCCGCGCCTCCATTTCGGACTCGGGCGAGCGACCGAGGCGGATATCGAGGTAACGTGGCCCAGCGGGAAGACGCAGAAGCTCTCGGCGGTCAAAGCGAATCAGGAGCTTCTAATCAGGGAGACCCCGTAGCAGGCCGAGCATCCCCCTTTCCCTGCCCGTGCTGCTGTGATATGGTGCCTTGCACTTTTAGGAGGCTCATGATCAGACTCCGAGACTTACTGCAAGACCGCGAGTTGTTCTCGGTTCAGAGAACGCAATCCGTGGCCGATGTGGCTCGCAGTATGGCCGCCCTGAACGTCGGCGCAATCCTGGTCCTGTGCGAAAACACCCTCTCGGGCATCTTCAGCGAGCGCGACCTGATGACCAGGGTCGTGGTCGCACGCCGCGATCCGGAAGCGACACGGGTCGATGACGTCATGACCACCGATCTTGCTACCATTCAAGAGGAGGCGACGGTGGAAGCCGCAATGGAGCTCATGCAGCAGAGGAAATGCCGCCATCTGCCTGTCATGCGGGGGTCCGACGTCGTAGGGTTGATCTCCATGCGCGACCTGATGAGCGTCGAGCTGGAACGCAAGACGGAAGAGATCCAGCAAATGCGAGCCTACATCGCCGGCAACTGTTGAGAACGGCGATCGTTGTCTTTGCGCACGGGTCGAGCGTTCCTGCCGCGAACGAAACGGTCCGTGTGGTTGCGGCTCGCCTGGCCCAGGCGGGCGGCTACGATTACGTCGAACCAGCGTTCCTGGAGCAGTGTGCGCCGGACCTGCAGGAGGCTGTTCGCTCGCTCGTAGAGCGGGGCGCCACACGAATCCTGATCATTCCCTACTTTCTGACGCTTGGAATCCACCTGCAGCGGGACCTTCCCCGCATCGTGGAGGAGCTCCGCGGCATCTATGACCATGTGAGAATTGATGTTACGCCTCCTCTCGACGGCCATCCCGCGCTGCTGGAGATTCTGCTGGACCGTGCCGCCGAGGGCCTGGAAGGAAGGGGGATTTGAGTTCTGATCGCGAGGCTGATCGAGTACAGGGACATCTGTCCGGACGTACGTCATTTTGTTTTCGAAGCGCCCGAGCTGGAGCGCCTTGATTTCAAACCCGGACAATTTGTATCGCTGTCCGAGGAGCTTGACGGGAAGAAGGTCACCCGCGCCTACTCCATCGCTTCCCCGCCCGACGCAAACCGCTTCGAGCTGTGCCTCAATCATGTGAAGGACGGGAAATTCTCGCCCTATCTCTTCTCGATGAAGACAGGCGACAGCATCGAAATGAAGGGCCCTCTCGGCTACTTCGTGCCGCGCGATCCGCTGTCGGACTCCGTCTTCGTAGCCACTGGTACGGGCATTGCCCCTTTCCGGGCGATGCTGCTCGATCCATCGCTGCTGCAGTCGCCCCATCAGTTCTACCTGCTGTTTGGAGCCCGCTATGAAGAGGGCCTCCTTTACCGCGAAGAGTTCGAGGAACTTGAGCGGCGCCATCCCAACTTCCACTTCATCCCAACGCTGACGCGTCCGCCAGAGGGATGGAAGGGCCACGTCGGACGGGTGCAGCCCGTGCTGATCGATCTGATCGGCGAACGCCGGGATCTTGACGTGTACGTTTGCGGCTTGAAAGCGATGGTGGACGAAGTGCGCGGCATCCTGAAGGAGATGGGCTTCGACCGCAAGCGGATCATCTACGAGAAGTACGACTAAGACCGCTGCAATTGCATTCCGCGCGTAGGACGGAATCGAGACTAGCGGAGCTTGCGCAGTTCCACCCGCTCGTACACCTCCCGCGTTTGCTCCAAACTTGCGAAGGTAAGTCCAGGGAGCTGTGCGGAGGCAGTTCCGGCCGCGACTCCCCAACGCACAGCGTCGGGAAAATCAGAGCCGCGTGTCAGGGCCCAGACGAGAGCGGCGGCAAGCGCATCGCCCGCTCCAATCGGTGAAACCGCATCCACTCTCGGCGGTACGGCCTCGACAATCTCATCATTCCCGAATGCGCCGATGGCGCCCCGGCTGCCTAATGACAGGACCACCGACTCCGCGCCCATGGCGCGAATCCGGTCCGCGGCTTCTACGAAGTGGCTGCGAGTCACGAGAGCGCGGCTCAGAAGTCTCTCGGCCTCGTGCTGATTTGGCGAGACGACCGTAGGATTGGCCTCAAGCCCCCGAAGCAAAGGTTCATCATCGGTGTCGACGAGTACCTTGACGCCGCGTTCACGCGCCATACAAACCAGCTTGGAGCAGAACTCCGCAGGCATCCCTGGAGGAAAGCTGCCGCAGATCATGAGCCAGGACGCCTCCGGGAGTTTGCGCGCCACGGCCTCCTCGAGCCGGGCCACTTCCTCGCTCGCCACAGAAGGACCGCGTTCGTTCAGCTTAATGGTCAACCCCTGCTGATCTGAGATGGTGAGATTGGTCCGAATTTCATTCTGTATTCGAACCAGCTCCGCAGGAAAAGACAGCTTTCCCAGATACTCCTCGAACCGCGCGCCGTTTTTACCGCCGCTTACGGCAAGCGCCAGCGTCCTGCCAGAGAACGAGTGGATCACGTGGGACGCGTTAATTCCTCGCCCTCCCGCGGATTCGTGAGTAGAGAGAATGTAGCCGCGATCTTCGAATGCAAGGTGATCCGCGGTGACGTTCAAATCAATTGCGGGATTGACGGTTAGCGTGAGGATCAACCCCTTATTCTAATCACCCCTTGCGGGACCGCGTAAAGGGACCGGGCGTGAATGGTACGCTGAAAAGTTGAACCGCCTTTCTTCGCATCAAAAAGCTTACATTGCGCTTACAGCCGTCTGCATTTTCTGGGGCACCACGTATGCCGGAATCCGGATGGCTTTGGAGTCCTTTCCTCCCCTCATCCTGATTTCGACACGCTTCCTGCTGTCCGGATCAATTCTGCTGGCTGTGTCGCTTCTGCGAGGCGGGAAGATGCCACGCGGCTCGGAACTTTGGAAGACAGCGCTTTACGGCCTGATGATTCTGGGCATCGGAAATAGCGCTCTCACCTTTGCCGAACTGTGGATACCGAGCGGTCTCGCCGCCCTGTTCATTACGACATCGCCGTTCTGGATGGTCGGCATCGAGGCGGCGCTTCCCGGCGGCGAAAGGCTGCATGGGCCTACGGTCGCCGGAATGTTGGTAGGTTTTCTCGGAACTGCCCTTCTCGTTGGCCCCGACGCGTTCCATGAGGGAGTGGGGAGCTCGGTTCTGAAAGGTTTTCTCGTTCTCCAGTTCGGGTGTGCGGGGTGGGCTCTGGGCTCGATTTTGCAGCGCAGGGAAGGATATAAAACCCACCCGTTTATCAGTGGAGCGATCCAGCAGATTGCGGCTGGAGCGGGCTTCCTGATCCCCGCGCTGCTAGTGAAGTCCCAGCCGATTACCTGGAGCTGGCGCGGCACTGCCGCCTTCATTTACCTCGTCACCTTCGGCTCCCTCGTCGGATACAGCTCCTATGTGTACTCGCTAGCGCGATTGCCCGTCGCGGTCGTTTCAATCTACGGCTATGTGAATCCCGTGGTGGCTGTCTTTTTAGGGTGGCTAATCTACGCGGAACCGTTCGGGAAGCGAGAAATGCTGGCTATGCTTGTCATCTTCGCTGGAGTCGCAGTGGTGAAATGGACGACGAGCGAGTCAGCAAAGGCTAGTCCTTCTCAAGCACCTTCGCGCCCAGCGCTCCGCCGACCGAAGCAACCGTCGTACCGATCAGAAAGCTGATCGCCATTCCGAACAGGAAGAGGAATACGAGTGTCCCCGGCTCTTCGAGCATGGAAATCATTTGCTCGACCGTCTCCGGCGGAAGCCCCTGGCGGCCCAACTGCTCCTTGTACTGCTCCAGCAGGTTGACGCGCGAGGCGACCGTCAGCGTGCTGATGGTCGTCATAACCGTGCTGAATACAAAGCTGAAGACGCCGACAATAAAGCCCAGCTTGGCGCCGCTCCTTATCGAAAGAACTTGACCGGTGCGCTTCGTGTACAGCCAGACGGCGAGAAATCCGGAAGCTGGGGTCAGGATCACGACCGCGAGGAGATAGAAGGGCATTGAGCCGGTGAACGCGGCGAGCATGCTCCCGAAAAGCGCCAAACTCGCGATCAAGAATCCGATGCGAACCGCAGCTATGTTCCTGAAGCTGATCTCCGGTGGAGGCGGTGGCGCAACAGGCTGAGAACGTACTTCTTCTACGACGACCGGCTCCTGCTCGGGTTCAACTTCAAACTGAGGCTTGCCGCACTTATGGCAGAAGCGGGCAGCCTCCGGCAGCTTCGCTCCGCAAGTGCAGAATTCTCGCATAGTATTAGTGTCCTCCAGCATGAAAAGTGGAAGCAAGCCCGACTCCAAGTATCTCTTAAAATCACGACTCTGTCTTTGGTCTGGCGCGTGCTAACGAGTTATCTGGAGTAATCGGCCTCTATGTGGCGCCATAGGGCAAGCAAGCGGAGTGGAGTGGCAGGGGCATGCCTGGAAACTCTTTGCACAAACATGAGAGCGACATCGTCATATTTGGATAGGATCTGTACGGAAGTTTAGAAGCGCAGCTGTACTAATGACCCTGAACTTGCTACCTGGATGTGCCAATTATGATGGCAATTACAGTTTCGAAATCGATAAAAAACTAAGCAAGAAGCGCACAATTGGGTCACATTTTGCGCTTGACATGAGGGGATATGAGCAACATAATCCCCGTATGAAACGTGCAGCGGTTGTGCTCAGAACAGTGCTTCTTATTGCAGCTTGCAGTGGAATGGGCGCGGAAATCTGCCAACAGTATCAAACTTGGACGTCAACCGACGTTGAACCGAGCGTAGGCAATTGCGGATACACCGCCTGGACGATATACGGCTATACTTCCACCTATGGACCGGGCTGGGTGGGTAATGCTGCTGGATCCGGCGCTTGCACGGGCGGTTACACTAACTGCTCCGGCCAGTGGATCCCTCATTGGTACCAACCAGCGGAATCTCCATCTTGGAGATACCTAGGGAGGGTTACGTAGAAGTGCGGGCAACGGTAACGAACTTCTATGCGCCTCAGCGCTTTTCGTGTCCACCAGATTCGGAGAATCCGAATGGTCAGACCGAGGGCATGCCGGAATCTATGTCCGTAACATATACGTATAGCATGCCTTGCTGGTAAGGAGGGGCAAGTGGAATGGTGACTAGGAAAACAATTGCGCTAACGCTGCTGCTCGCCGGGATCGCATCGAAAGCGACACTCGGACAGAACCATGATGGATTTCGGCTCAGCCGAGGACTCACTAATCACACAGTGGACCCGAAGCTGGTCAGCGTGCGATCCGTGACCGTTACGGACCGCGGAACGACCTTCCGCTTGCTCAACCACTCATCGTCGCCCGTCCTGGCGGTTGTCCTGGTCTTTCAGCGCCTGGACCCGACCGGGAAGCAAGTGGGCGACGGCCGCGTCCTCTACGATGCTCTTACCGTCCCACCCTTTGCCGCAAAACCGATTCCAGTCGGCGGCATGCAAGAGTACTTCCTCGGCACTCCGCCTGTGAGCCGCATTCAGGACACCATCCGCCCGTTCCTGACTGCCGTCGTATTGGAGGACGGGCGAACAAGCGGCAGTCCAGAATCCATCAACTGGATTCTAGGCCAGCGGCGAGTTTATCGCGACGCCTGGGCCGATATCCTCCAAATTCTGAAGGCTCATCAGGGGCAGCCTGAGAGCACCAAGGGAACTTTGATCGCAGAACTGGAGGCAGCTCGAGACCGGAGACTTAAGGCTGAGAAAGACAGCTATGTCGAGGGCTTTATCCAGTCTGCTTTCCAGGACTGTATTACGAACATCAGCTTCGACCTGCCGGGAGACGCATACAAGCGCCGTCTTGAACAGCTTCTCGCCCGCTTTAGCGAGGGGCAGACAAGACTCAGCGCCGCGCGCCTGCCTTAAGCTGTGTTCTCCCGGGGGGATGCACGATGCTTGCGGCATTCAGGCGGTTCCTGCTGTGCCTGACCTTCACAGCGCTCGAGGCTTTGGCGCTCGGGCGCTGCGCCATCAGCCCTGACCCGTTCAAAGACCTGGAACCGCCCGTGGTAACGGAGGTCTCCAAGACGAGAATCAGCGCAGGGCCGGCCGGCTTTGAGTTGACCTTCGTAAATCGCACTTCCGCTCCTGTCGAGGCCCTCGTTCTGATCGCAAGACATACCGACTCAAGCGGCAGACAGGTCCGCGAGTCCCGGACCATGTACGATGTCGTCACTGGCCGGCCATTTTCGAAGCCAATTCCGCCCGGGAAATCCGAAATTTTCCACATCAAGGGGCTAGGACACCCCTACCGTTACCCCGGCCAGGCCGTTCTGGCGGCCGTCGTTCTCGCAGACCGCCGCACTTTCGGAAGCCCTTACGCGATCGACTGGATTCTCAACCAGCGCCGGCTCTACCACGATTCTTACGGAGAGATACTTCGGGTATTGGAATCATCCGAGGCTGACTTCTCCTGGTTTCGGAGCCGCTTGATCACTGAGCTGGAAACGGCTCGAGACCGCAAGATCGAAGCCGAGGGGGATCCCTGCACGGAAGAGTACATTCGCGAAGTGTTCGATGATTGCATCTCGCGGCTAAAATCCGGCTTCAAAGAGGACGTCTACAGGCAGGCAATTGACGATCTCCGCAAGCGCTACGCCGAGAGGAAAGCGCGCCTCAATGTCGTAGTTCACCCTTGATCATCTGCCGGCACGGCGGAATTTCCTTTCGGCGCGGCCGCATTTGCCGGGGCCTCATTATGATACAGTCAGAGCTTCATGAGTGTGCTCACTGTTCTCGTTCTTTCCGACCCTGATTTGCCCTCTCTGGAGGTGCTGAAAAAGCTCCCCCCCAGTGCTCGCGTCGTTGTTGGGAATCGTCCTGACGCCTTCGGCGATGCTCTCTGCGAAGCGGATGTCATCGTCGTGGGGATGGGGGGGCACGCCTTGTTCAACGAAGTGTTTCCGAAGGCTCCTCGCGTCCGCTGGGTCCATTCCCTTTCGGCCGGCGTCGAGCACATATTGACGCCCGAACTCAAGAGCCGTCCCATTCCGCTCACGAACGCACGTGGCGTGTTCGCGCGGTCGCTTGGCGAGTTTGTGATTTCCTCGATGCTGTTCTTCGCGAAGGACCTGCGCCGCCTTCTGAGGCAGCAGGCGGAACACCGGTGGGAGCAGTACGACGTGGAGGAACTCCACAATAAGCGGCTTGGCATTGTAGGTTATGGCGGCATCGGCCGGGCAGCGGCAGAACGGGCACGGCCGTTCGGGATGAAGATCACGGCTCTGCGCCGGCGGCCTGAGATGTCACAGAACGACCCGCTCGTTGATGAGGTGCTGCCCTTCGAACGTCTGCGCGACGTGATGGCAACCTCCGACTACGTCGTGGTCGCCGCGGCGCTCACTCCGGAAACGAGAGGCATGATCGGCGAGGCCGAACTGCGTGCTATGAAGCCGACCGGCGTGATAATCAACGTTGGACGGGGGCCTCTGATCGACGAAAAGGCATTGATCCGTGTGCTCCAGGAAAAGGCGATTCGCGGAGCGGCGCTCGATGTCTTCGAACAGGAACCGCTACCGTCCGATCACCCATTCTGGGGCATGGAGAACGTTTTGGTCTCTCCCCATTCCGCCGACCACACCGCTACCTGGCTTCACGAGACGACGGAATTCTTTGTGAAGAATTTCGAACGGTTCTCAAAAGGAGAACCGTTGCTAAACGTTGTAGACAAGAACAGCGGCTACTGAACTACTTCACCTTCTCGTCGCGGGCCACCTTACCGTCGCGAATGTAGATCACGCGGTGAGCGTGCAACGCGATGTCGTGCTCATGGGTCACCAGCACGATGGTGTTCCCCTGCTGATGCAGCCGTTCGAAGAGCGCCATGATTTCGTTGCCGGTCGCCGTATCCAGGTTTCCGGTAGGCTCGTCGGCGAGCAGGATCGAGGGGCTGTTCACCAGCGCCCGCGCGATCGCCACGCGCTGGCGCTGTCCGCCGGAGAGCTCGTTTGGCTTATGAAGCATACGCCGCTCCAGATCGACCTGCTTCAAGGCCTGACGGGCCTTCTCCTGACGAATCTCCGCCGGCACCCCTGCATAGATGAGGGGGAGCTCGACGTTGTGCAGAGCGGTGGCGCGTGGAAGCAGGTTAAACGTCTGGAATACGAAGCCAATTTCCTTGTTCCGGATCCGGGCGAGCTCATCATCGGTCATCGAGCTGACCAGTCGGCCGTTGATAAAGTACTCACCCTTGGTAGGCGTGTCGAGGCAACCGAGAAGGTTCATCAGGGTCGATTTGCCTGAACCTGATGGTCCCATGATCGCGACGTACTCACCGCGCCGGATCTCGATGTCGACACCCGAAACCGCGTTGATCTCCTGGTCGCCCATGAGGTAGGTCTTCCAGAGATCGTAAGTCCGGATGACGATTCCGTCGCGCCTTAACTGTTCGCCTCGTTCAATCGCTTCCGCTACTGCTTGCGCCATTATGATTCCTTCCCTTAGGATTCGGCTTTTGCCGGGGACTTATTGTCCACCTTAATTCTTGTGTCGTTGCGGAGGGTACGGATGACCTTGTAGCTGCCGGTGACAATCTCGTCTCCCTCCTTCAACCCGCTCAGGACTTCAATGTCGGTAGCCCCCGTGATCCCGGTCTCCACCTGCCGGAAGACAGCTCGATCACCCTGCACTACAAAAACACCCTGCACTTCCTCCCGCTTCGCTCTTTCGGCCACGGGATCCGGCTGCGTCGCAGCCTGGACGCCTTCTTTCTTCGGCTCGAGGTCTCCCTTCTGCCGGACGGTCAGAGCCTGAATCGGAATGGTCAGGGCCTGCTGCCTGGTAGCGGTCGTCACCTTCGCGGTGCAGGAGAGGCCCGGTCGAATGTCCTCAGGGGGATTGTCCAGAGCGACCACCACCTTAAAATCTTTGGCTTCCTGGCTTGAAATCGCGCTCTGAGACGCGGCAAGTCCGGTCGAGCGCAGAATTGCCGTGTTTCCGATCTCGATCACCCGGCCCTTGAAGACCCGGTTTGGCATCGCGTCGATCGTGATGTCCGCCTCCTGTCCGAGTTTGACGTTCACGATGTCCGTTTCGTCCACCTTGACCTCCGCCGTGATCAGCGACATGTCGGCGATGGTCATGATGAGACTGGCCGGAGAGTTCTGAATGCCGGGCACGACGGTCTCACCCACCCGCACCGGCAGGTTGGTGACAACCCCGTCAATCGGCGAGATCGCGTTGTGCTTTTGCAGAACGTCTGAGAAGCGGCGCAGGGTCGCCTGAATCTGCGAGACCCGGCGCTGGCTGACGGCAAGCTGCGCCTCCGTCTGCTGCTTTTGCGCCTTCAACTGAGAAAACCGCGCCTCCGCCTCGCGGAGCGCCGCCATGAGCGCATCATAGTTCGCTTTTTTCGTATCGAACTCCTGCTGCGCAATGAGCTTCTCTTTGAAAAGCTGCTCCGCCCGGCTGAAGTCCAGACGTGCGCGTTCGAGCTCCGCTTTGGCGCGGTCGATGCTCGCCTGCGCTGTCTTCAGATTCTCATTCTGTGCCTGGACAGCGGCTTCCGCCGCCGCCGATTCCGCTTCCGCTGAGCGCAAATTTGCCTGCTGCGCTTGAACGTCCGCCTCCGCCTGGACCGCTTCCAGCCGCGCCACCACTTGGTTTTTCCGAACGCGGTCTCCTTCGGCAACCTCCAGCGAGATGATGCGGCCCATTACGTTCGCGCCAATATTGACGTAGTTTCTGGGTTTGATCTCGCCCGATGCCGTAACGACCGATGCGATGTCCTGCCTGAACGCCCTACCAGTCTGGACCGTGACGATCCCCCGCTGGCTGATACGGATGCCGGCAAGCACACCAACAATCGCCGTCAGTGAGATTACGATGAACAGCGTTATTTTCCACTTGCGCTTCACTTGTTTAGCGACTCCCGCCTAGAGGATACGAACACTCTCCATCCATTGTTCAATCTGAGCGAAATTGCCGGTGCGAAAGATCCTTCCGCGGTCCTTGTAATTCTAAAGACGTGTGGACTGAGAGAAAAGAAACACCCCGCGGCTGTTTTCCAGCGATATTCCTACAACCCTACATGATAGCCGACTCCAGGTCGCCCCATACCCGGAAAACTGAAGGCCTCTAATCGAGAACGCGGACACGGTCCGGGGGAGTCCGGAGACAAGCCATCGTGTCGGTGACGCCCGAGGCGAGAACCGCGCATGCCGTTTCCGTCGCCGTTCGAATGGCCTCCTGCTCGGTCTCGGCCGAGGCAATGCGGCAGGCAGTTCGCCCCTGGAATGTAATGCAAACCTCCACCCGGCGGGAGGTACGAAGCGAGGAGTACAGAAGGATCCCAATGAAAGCGATGCACGCGGCGATGATCACGAGGATTCGGGACTTGCTCAAACCGCTGCCTCTGCGAAAAAGTTACCCATCCGCCGGAACTTCTGGTAACGCTGGTTGACAAGTTCCGCCGGCGCCAATCCTTTCAGAGCGGCGAGCGAACGCCGCAGCGCCTCCGCGAGATTGTCGGCCGCCCGTTCATAGTCCGCGTGGGCGCCCTCCGGCGGCTCCGGCACAATCTCGTCGATAATGCCAAAGCTGAGCAAATCATCGGCGGTGAGCTTCAACGCGGCGGCAGCGAGTTCCGCTTTCCCCGAATCTCGATAGATGATTGCCGCGCAGCTTTCGGGCGAGATGACGCTGTAGACGGAGTTCTCGAGCATGAGAACTTTGTTCCCGACCCCCAGGGCCAGCGCTCCGCCGCTGCCACCCTCGCCGATGACCGCCGTGACGACGGGAGTGCCCAGCCGCGCCATCTCCCGGAGGTTGACAGCAATGGCTTCAGCTTGTCCCCGCTCCTCGGCGTCGATGCCGGGATATGCCCCCGGAGTATCGAGGAACGTAATGATCGGACGGCTGAACTTCGCCGCGATCTTCATTGCTCGCAAGGCCTTGCGATAGCCTTCGGGCTTGGGCATGCCAAAGTTTCGGTGCAGGTTCTGTTTGGTGTCCCTTCCCTTCTGCTGGGCCACAACCATCACCGGGGAGCCGTCCAGCATTGCCATGCCGCAAACGATCGCCGGGTCGTCTCCGAAGAAGCGATCGCCGTGAATCTCCTCGAAATTGGTAAAGATGCGCTGGATGTAGTCGAGAGAGTGGGGGCGCTTCGGGTGGCGGGCCAGTTTGACCCGCTGATAGGCGGGATGCGGCCCATCCTCCCGAAGTGCCGTCAGTTCCCGCTCGACTTCGGAAGCCCGCGGCTGGGCGCCGGGGTTGGCGCTTCGCAGTTCGGACAATTCTCTTTCAAGATCGGCAATCCGTCGCTGAATGTCGTCGTTCGAGTTCATTGGATTTCAGGTCGCGAGTACTTCGAGCGATTCTGGACCACAGATGCTGTTAAGCGCAGCCTTAAACTCCTTGTCCGGCCGGATCTTGGCGGTGATGTCCAGAAGGAGCGCAAAATCACGCGGCTTTTCCAGGCGTAATCTTACCTCAGTCTGGCCCGGCTTGCGGACAAAGAGCTGCTTCAAGGCTTCGGCTTTATCGCCGTTGCCGTTCTGGCCCAGCCGGACTCTGATCGAAACAAGCGTAGGATAGGGAACGCGAGCCACATCCAGCGGGATGACATCTTTAATGGAGATCTTAGGCGGGGCATTCTCTTCCGGCATCACGACCCCTTTCACCAGAACCGCCTTATCCTCCACGAGCTGCTGCGCCAATTGCTCGTACGAGGATGCAAAGACCATCGCATCCACGCTGCCCTGGAGGTCTTCAATCTGCATCGAGGCCCAGAGCTTCCCTTCTTTGTTCCTCCGGCGCTGGATCGAAGTGAGGATGCCGCACAGCGCCACTTCGTGGCCTTTTTCAAGGTTTTCCAGGTTGGAAGTGTCGTGCGTTGCGAGCTCCGCAACTTTGTCCATGTATTCGTCCAGAGGATGACCGGTAACATAGAAACCGATCATCTCCTTTTCGCCTGCGAGCTTTTCACGGCTCGGCCATTCCGGCAGATCCGGCAGCGGCGGTTCCGGCACCGGCTCGTCCACTGTCGTAAAGAAGAGTCCGACCTGGCCGCTCTCACGATCCTTCCAGGCGCGCTGCCCAGCTTCCATGGCAGCCTCGATGATCGCAAATTTCTGGGACCGGGTGCCCTCCAGGCTGTCCATCGCGCCTGCCTTGATCAGACTCTCGATCACGCGGCGATTTACGCTGCTGAGATCGACGGTTTCACAGAACTGGTAGAGCGAACGGAAATTTCCCTTCTCCGCGCGAGCCTTAAGAATCGCTTCCACCGCGTTCGCCCCGACGTTCTTGATGGCTCCAAGTCCGAAACGAATGGCGTCCCCATCGGGCGTGAAGTCCATGTCGCTCGTGTTGACATCCGGCGGAAGCACCTTGATGCCCATGTCGCGGCATTCGTTGATGTACTTCACGACCTTCGCCGTATTGCCCGTTTCCGACGTCAGCAGGGCGGACATGAAGTACACCGGATAGTGGGCCTTCAGATAGGCCGTGATGAAGGCGAGATAGGCGTATGCGGCGGAGTGCGACTTGTTGAAGCCGTACCCGGCGAACTTCTCCATCAGCTCGAAAACCTTCTCGACCTTCTTCTGCGGCAGGCCTCGCTCCAGCGCGCCTTTGATGAAGCGCTCCCGCTGCTTGGCCATCTCCTCCGGTTTCTTCTTGCCCATGGCGCGGCGCAGCAGATCCGCTTCGCCGAGAGAGTAGCCCGCCAGGACGTTGGCCATCTGCATGACCTGTTCCTGATAGACCATCACGCCAAAGGTCTCTTCGAGGATGTCCTTCATCTGCGGCAGGTCGTAGACGACTTCCTTCCGGCCGTGTTTCCGGTCGATGAAGTCGTCGATCATGCCCATGGGACCGGGACGGTAGAGAGCGTTCAGGGCGATCAGGTCTTCGATCCGGTCCGGCTTGTAGCGAACCAGAATGTCCCGCATGCCCGCCGATTCGAACTGGAACACGCCGCTCGTGTAGCCATTGCAGAAGATCCGCTCGTACGTGTAGGAGTCCGTCAGTGGAATGTCTTCAATCTTCAGATCCAGCCCGCGATACTTCTTAATCAGCCGCAGTGTGTCGTGGATGATGGTGAGCGTCGTCAGCCCCAGAAAGTCCATCTTGAGAAGACCAAGCTTCTCAAGACCGCCCATGTCGTACTGGGTGACAATTTCGTCCCGGTTCGTCCGGTACAACGGCACCAGTTCCTTTAACGGAACAGGCGAGATGACGACGCCGGCCGCATGCATTCCGGCATTCCGCGCCATGCCCTCCAGCTTCAGCGCTGTATCGAGAACTTCTCGGATACGCTTGTCTTTCCGGGCAAGCTCCTCGAAGCCGGGCTCCTGCTCGTATGCATCCTTGAGCTTGATATTCAACTGCGCGGGGACAAGCTTGGTAATGCGGTCTGCTTCGCCAAACGTCAGATCCAAAGCCCGCGCCACGTCTTTAAGCGCCGCCTTCGCGCCGAGCGTGCCGAAGGTGATGATCTGCGCCACCTGCTCACGCCCGTACTTCTCGGTGACGTATTGAATCACCTCGCCGCGGCGGTGGGTGCAGAAGTCGATATCGATATCGGGCATGCTGACGCGCTCCGGATTCAGGAAGCGCTCAAAGAGTAGGCCGTATTGCAATGGATCGATGTCGGTGATCTCCATTGCATAGCTGACCAGGCTGCCCGCCGCCGATCCGCGGCCCGGTCCAACCGGGATGCCGGACGATTTGGCGAAGCGGATGAAGTCCCAGACGATGAGGAAGTAGCCTGAGAACTTCATCTGCTGGATGATCTTGATCTCGCGATCAAGCCGCTCGCTATACTCCGCGAGGTCGTGCTTGAGGACCCCCTTGGCCGCCATCATCTCCAGGCGCGGCCGGCGCCGCTCGAAGCCCTGCCGGGCGACATATTCGAAATAGGAATCGATCGTATGTTCGGGCGGAACGTCAAACCGAGGGAAGGGCTCCTTGACCTTCTCCAGCTTCACCTGACACCGCTGGGCAATCTCCCACGTCCGATCGAGCGCATGCTCGATCTCCCCAAACAAGGCCATCATCTCCTCTCGCGACTTGAGATAGAAGGCTGGTTGGGTGAAGCGCATCCGGTTCGGATCGCTCATCGTCTTGCCCGTCTGGATGCAAAGCAGGATCTCGTGAACGCGGGCGTCTTCCTTCCGCAGGTAGTGGGAGTCGTTGGTGGCGACCAGCGGGATGCCGGTATCTTTGGAAAGGCGGTTCAACAGCGGCATCACCACGCGGTCTTGATCGAGGCCGTGGTCTTGAATTTCGAGAAAGAAGTTCTCTTTCCCGAACATGTCCTGGTATTGATAGGCGAGCGCCTTCGCGTCCTCGTAGCGCTCCTGCAGTAAGGTCTCGTTGATGTCGCCCCTGAGACAGGCAGACATCGCGATCAGGCCTTTGGAATGCTGCGCCAGAAGATCTTTGTCGATGCGAGGCTTGTAGTAAAAGCCGTCCAGATACCCGGTCGAGACCAATTTGATCAGATTGCGATAGCCTTCCTGGTTCTCGCACAGAAGGACCAGGTGGTTATACCGGTTGGTGTCCGACTTTACCTTGTGGCCCTGCTGCGCCACGTAGACTTCGCAACCAATGATCGGGTGGATGCCCTTCTCTTTGGCCTTGTTGTAGAACTCGACGGCGCCAAAGAGATTGCCATGATCGGTCATGGCCACCGCAGGCATGTTTAGCGCCGACACGAGTTCCATCAACTGATTGATCTCGCAGGCTCCATCAAGCAGCGAGTAGTCGGTGTGGCAGTGGAGATGGACGAAAGGATTGTCGGCCATTTGCGCGGATCAACTCTAGTGTAGCTATCCGCCGCAAAGGATGGTAGGGACGGGCAGATTCGAACTGCCGACCTTCCGCTTAGGAGGCGGACGCTCTATCCAACTGAGCTACGTCCCCGAACCTTCTTTATTGTAGCGTCTTAGTCCTTTGCGGCCAATGTCTTTCCGATAGTGCACGCCATCAAAGCGAATACGCTCGACGCCACGGTAGGCGTTCTCGATGGCGCCGGAGAGGCCCTGGCCGGTCGCCGTCACGGCCAGCACACGGCCGCCCGCGGTCTCGAGCCCCTTCGGTCCCACGCGCGTGCCGGCTTGAAACACGACCGCTCCAGTCGCCTCGGCCTCGTCAATGCCCTCAATAAGGTCGCCGGTCCGCACCTTGCCCGGGTATCCATGCGCTGCCATTACGACGCAGACGCTCGGTTCGGTATACCAGGCAGCTTCCGCGCCAGCGAGCGAGCCGGCGGCGGCCGCAGCCAGAAGCTCGCCAAAGTCCGAGGTGAGGCGGTGCATCAGAACCTGGGTCTCCGGATCGCCCAGGCGTACGTTAAACTCAAGCACCTTCGGGCCAGCCGCCGTCATCATGAGGCCCGCATACAGGAACCCGGTAAAAGGCGTCCCCCGCCTCTTCATACCCTGAAGTGTAGGATAGATTACACTTGAGAGGATTTGCTCCGTTTGCTCCCCGGTCAGGATGGCGCTATCGCAGTAAGCGCCCATGCCGCCTGTATTGGGCCCCTGATCGCCGTCGTAGGCGGCTTTGTGATCCTGCGTCGGCTGGAGAGGGACAACGTTCTCACCGTCGGTCAGGATAATAAAACTGACCTCTTCCCCCTGCAAGAACTCTTCGATTACGACGCGAGAGCCAGCTTTGCCGACCAGTTCGCCGGAAAACATACCGCGAAGAACAGTTTCCGCCCTGGTTCGATCCTCGCAGATTACGACCCCTTTGCCCGCGGCGAGGCCGTCGGCCTTGAGGACCACCGGGTAATCGAACTCGGCCAGAGCGGCAAGCGCTTCCTCGAAGCTGATGGCAGTCCTGTAGCGGGCTGTCGGGATTCCAGCCTCACGCATGAAGTTCTTTGCCATGATCTTGCTACCCTCGAGCTGGGCAGCAGCCTGCGTGGGACCGACGATCCGGCGTCCGGCGGCGCGGAAGGCGTCCACAACCCCGGCTACCAGGGGAGCTTCGGGACCGACGACCGTCAGCTCGGCGTCCACGGATTCAGCAAGCTTCACAAGCTCCTCAGGGTCGCCCGAGCACGGGAGGCATTCGGCGACGCGCGCGATGCCGGGATTGCCCGGTGTCGCGTAGAGGCGGGACACCGATTTTCCTTGAGCCAGCCTCCAGGCGATGGCATGCTCCCTGCCCCCGCTTCCAATTACTAATGTTCTCAACCGGTTTCTCCCTCTCGATAAAATGGTCAGAAGTACGACTATAGCGCGGGACGTGATGCAACTACCAACTCGACAAGCTCGCTATGACGTCATTGTGGTCGGCGCAGGCCATGCGGGCTGCGAGGCGGCACGCGCGTGCGCGCGGATGGGGCTGCGTACCGCGATGATCACGATGAACGCCGACCTGATCGCCCAGATGTCGTGCAATCCGGCGATCGGCGGCATCGCGAAGGGCCACCTGGTCCGCGAAATCGACGCGCTTGGCGGCGTGATGGGAGAAGTGACGGACGCGGTCGGAATTCAGTTCCGTCTGCTCAACACCAGCCGGGGCCCTGCCGTTTGGTCGCCGCGGGCGCAGTGCGATAAGAAAAGGTACCGCGTGCGCATGCGCGAGGTGCTGGAACAGGAGCCGAACCTTCGGATCCTCCAGGCCGAGGTCGCGGAACTGGTGATCGAGGGAACGGAGGAGCGACGAGTGACCGGCGTCCTGCTGAGGGACGGGCGGACGCTTTCGAGCGGCGCCGTCATCGTCACGACCGGGACGTTTCTCAACGGGCTGGCGCATGTCGGAGAATCGAAGTACAGTTGCGGGCGCAATGGCGAGGCTCCGTCTCAATTGCTCGGAGACCAGCTTCGGACCCTTGGACTGAGCTGGACGCGCCTGAAGACAGGGACGCCTCCCCGCCTGGACGGCCGGACGATCGCTTGGTCCTGCTTCGAACCGCAGTACGGCGATCCCGATCCCACCCCCTTTTCGTTTCTCACTCCCCGGATCGACCGCCCGCAGATCGCCTGCCACGTCGGATACACAACCGAGGAGACCAAGAGAATCATCCAGGCGAGCCTCTCGCGGTCGCCGCTGTATAGCGGTCAAATCACAGGCATCGGGCCGCGCTACTGTCCCTCTATTGAGGACAAGTTCGTAAAGTTCCCGGATAAGGACCGCCATCAGATTTTCCTGGAGCCCGAAGGCCTGGATACGAATGAGATCTACGTCAATGGCATGTCGACGAGCATGCCGGTTGACGTGCAGGAGGCAATGGTCGCCTCGATCCCCGGCCTGGAGAAGGCGGAAATGATCCGGCCGGGCTACGCAATTGAATATGACGCAATCGATCCGCGAGAGCTGCACCATACACTGGAAGTGAAATCGATTCGCGGGCTGTTCCTTGCGGGGCAGATCAACGGGACGTCGGGATACGAGGAGGCGGCTTGCCAGGGACTGATTGCGGGAATCAACGCGGCCTGCCGCCTTGGTCAGAAGGATCCGCTGGTTCTCGGGCGCACGGAAGGCTATACAGGCATTCTGATCGACGATTTGATCACGAAGGGCGCCGACGAGCCCTACCGGATGTTCACGTCGCGCGCCGAGTTCCGGTTGCACCTGAGGATCGACAATGCCGATGAGCGGCTGACAGAGCACGGCCGCCGCGTTGGGCTCGTTTCCGAGGAGCGCTGGGCCCTGCTGACAAAGAAGAGGCAGCAGAAGGAGCGTTTGCTTCGGATTCTCGATGAGCAGCGCATCGATCCGGTTCACTTCCCGGGTCTTGGAATGTCCGCCGACGATCGGCCGACGCTCCGTGTCTGGCTCCGCCGCCCAGAGGCGAAGATTGAGATGCTGCGCCGATTCCTGGTGTCAGCGCTGGGTGAGGAGCCGGTACGGGGACTGCTGACCACAATCGAGACGGAAGCGAAGTACGCCGGTTACATTTCGCAGCAGGAGCGGCAGATCGAGCGCCTGAAGGAAGCGGAGCGAAGGCGGATCCCCCCGACCTTCGACTACAAATCGATCCCCGGACTGTCACGCGAGATTCGGGATAAGCTGGAGCGGGTACGGCCGGAGACGCTTGGCCAAGCCGGAAGAATTCCCGGTGTGACGCCCGCGGCGATCGCCGTTCTCGATATCTACCTCAGTCTCCAGCGCCATCAGCCTGCCTGAGCTACTGTTTCACGTGGAACATCCTTTCCTGTTTCACGTGGAACACCTCTATCTGGAACAGGACCGTTTGACCGATGTTCCACGTGAAACATACCAACCGCCGCCAGCCATGTTAGGATGAGAACTTCTCGCCGGAGTAACGATCCTTGGGTAAAACCATCGCAATTGCTAACCAGAAAGGCGGCGTCGGTAAGACAACGACGGCGATTAATCTTTCCGCCTCCCTCGCCGCCAACGACCTCCGCATCCTTCTCGTCGACTCTGACCCTCAGGGCAACTCGACTACCGGCCTCGGCATCCGAAAGGACCCGGAACAGCTCACCTTATACGATGCGCTCGTCGGAGACCGCCCTCTTGAGGACGTGATTCGCCCCACCGAGTTCGACGGTCTCGATATCGTCCCCGCCGACAAGAACCTCGTCGCCGCGAACGTCGAGCTCGTTGATCTTGAAAACCGCGAGTCCCGCCTGCGCCAGCGCCTCAACTCCGTCCGCAAGCGCTACCACTACATTCTGCTCGACTGCCCGCCGGCGCTCGACCTCCTTACCCTCAATGCGCTCGTTGCCGCGGACTCGATCCTGATCCCGATTCAGTGCGAGTTTTTTGCGTTGGAGGGCATTTCCCAGCTCATGGATACGGTCGATCGCATCCGGGATTCCTTCCACCATTCTCTCGCCATCGAAGGAATCCTCCTGACGATGTACGACGACCGAACGAACCTCACCCGCCAGGTCGCCGACGACCTCAAGGAGTTCTTCGGCGATGACGTCTTCAAGACAGTCATCCCTCGCAGCGTCCGCCTGGCGGAGGCGCCCAGCCACGGAAAGCCCATTCTTTACTACGACGTCCGCTCGCGTGGAGCGGAATCTTATATCAAGCTCGCAAAGGAGATCCTAGCGAATGAGCAAGCCGTCCGAAAATCCTCGCAAAGCGTTAGGTAAGGGTCTCTCCGCCCTGCTGCCGACCCGTTCCGGCGCAGCGGCCCGGCCCGCCGACGCTCCGGCTTCTCCCGCCGGGACCAAAGATGCCGTCTTGCGCGTTCCTGTCGACGCCATTCAACCCAATCCGCTGCAGCCGCGCAACACGTTCCAGCCTGAGAAGCTCCAGGAGCTCGCGCAGTCGATCCAGGCGAACGGCATCATTCAGCCCCTCGTCGTTCTCCGCAAGGGCGACCACTACCAGCTCGTCGCAGGAGAACGCCGCTGGCGCGCCGCCAAAATCGCCGGCCTGACCGAGGTTCCCGTTGTCGTTCAGGATATTGCCGACGACCGGCTTCTTGAAATCACCCTCATTGAAAACATCCAGCGCGAGGACTTGAATCCCATCGAGGTTGCCCAGGCCTTCGACCGCCTCATCCGGCAGCTCGGCCTCAGCCACGAAGAACTTGGGAAGCGCACTGGCAAGGACCGGACCACGATCACCAACACCCTCCGCCTCCTGCGCCTCCCCGAACCCGTGCAACTCCTCCTCGCCGAGCATCGCCTCTCTATGGGCCACGCTCGCGCCGTACTCGGTCTGCCGACACCCGAACTCCAGATCGAGATCGCACAAAAGGCCGTCGACGAAGGCCTCTCCGTCCGGCAGGTCGAGAAGCTCGTACAGCGCCTCCTGCAGCCGAAACCGGAACCCGAAGCCCCAAAGCCTCCCGATCCCAACGTCAAGGCCGCCATTCAGGAGATGGAGAGTGCTCTGGGAACGCGCGTCCGCATCGTTGAGAAAACCCCGCAACGCGGCCGCATCGAGATCGAATACTACTCCCAGGACGACCTGGACCGGATCTACAACCTGATTGTGACGAGGTAGTGAATGCCTGGCGGGATGGTGCCGGCGGCAGGATTCGAACCTGCGACCTACGGATTATGAGACCGTCGCTCTAACCGACTGAGCTACACCGGCAATGTCCTGACTTTACTAGCGTATGCGGGCGGCGCCTGCCTTGTCAAACCCCGGCTCCGCCCCTCCTTCCCTTCACACTCGGCCGCGGGGCACGTGCCCGTCGCACGCTGAATCCGTCTTCGTCGTATCTTCGCCACTCTGCGCCGTCGCCCCGCACCCGCGTTGACAGTCCTGTTTTCGCTTCAGTAGATTCGTTGATAGTGCCCTACAGCGCTTCACCGCCTGCGCCGATCATTACGTTCGAACGGGTTTCCAAGAGCTACCCCATCTATGCGTCGCCGCTCGATCGCCTCAAAGAGCTGGCAACGCTCAACCGCCTCCGGTTCCACGACGATTTCTGGGCGCTGCAGGATGTATCCTTCACCGTTCACCGCGGCGAGACCTTCTGTCTGATTGGTGAGAATGGTTCGGGAAAGAGCACGCTCCTCCAGATCGTCGCGGGCATCCTGAAGCCCACTTCCGGCACGGTGCGCGTGGACGGCCGCGTCTCGGCGCTCCTGGAGCTCGGCTCCGGTTTCAATCCCGAGTTCACCGGCCGCGATAACGTCTACCTGAACGGCGCCATCCTCGGTCTCTCATCCACCGAAATCGATCGCAAGTATAAAGAGATCGAAGCCTTCGCCGAAATCGGCGACTTCATCAATCAGCCCGTCAAGACCTACTCGAGCGGCATGCTGGTCCGCCTTGCCTTCGCCGTGGCAATCCACGTCGACCCCGACATTCTCCTGGTCGACGAAGCGCTCGCAGTCGGCGACATCTACTTCCGCCAGCGCTGCATGCGAAAGGTCCATGAACTGCGTTCGAGAGGCATCACCATTCTCTTCGTCTCCCATGCAATCGGCGACGTGAAGGCGATTGGCGATCGTTGCCTCTGGCTCGAACGGGGACGCATTCGGGATCTCGGAGAAACCGATGCGGTTGTCGCAAAATACCTGGCTGCGATGGTGGAGAAGGATTCCGCCTACCTCCAGTTGAGCCGCGCACCGCGCAAGGACAAGAGCGCCATCGAGCAGGCTCCTGAAGTGGTCGAAAGCATTCCGAACATCGACCACCGGTACGGCGACGGCCGAGCTGAGATCCTGGGCATCGCAGTCTGCGATTCATCGGGCCGCCCGCTCCAGCTATTGGAACCCCTGAGCAAGGCGATCGTTCGCATCAGCGTCCGAGCGAAGGAAGAAATTGAAAGGCCGATGGTCGGATTCATGCTTCGCAACCACATGGGGCTCGACTTCGCCGGCACCAACACGGCCCGCGAGGGCTTTGACCTTCCACCCATGCTGCCCGGCGAAATCTATACCGTGGATTTCCACATCGACATCCCCGAACTCTATCCGTCCACCTTCTCCTTTTCTCCCGCCATCGCCGACGGCACGCTGCACAGCTATAAGATGTGCGACTGGATCGATAATGCGATCACCTTGCAGATGGGCCACAGCGAAGGTCAAATTTACGGCTACATCCACCTCCCGTGCCGCGTAGACCTGAACGCAAGACTCAACACTGCCGGCGCTGAAGCGCAGGCTGCAGGCCGGATGTAGGGAAGGGTTCGCATCGATGCCAGAATTCACCGGTGAACGTGTGATTCCAGGACAGGTCGACGCCGACTTGTACAATGAGCACTTTGCCCGCTACGCTTTCGCGGCCCGCTTCACGCAAGGAAAGCGGGTACTCGACATCGGGTGCGGAACCGGTTACGGCACTCTCGAACTCGCCCGTACCGCATCAGCGGCAGTAGGCATCGATGTGTCGCTCGAAGCTGTCTCGTACGCCCGCAGCACCTACAGTGCGTCGAACCTGCGCTACGTCACTGCCTCCTGCACGCGGCTTCCCTTCCCCAACCGCTCGTTTGATCTGGCGGTCGCCTTCGAGGTGATCGAACACCTGGAAGACTGGCCCCAACTCTTGGAAGAAGTGCGGCGGATTCTCTCGCCTGGCGGGCAGTTCATCGTTTCTACGCCCAACAAGCGCTACTACCAGGAGTCGCGAAAGCTTCACGGACCGAACCCGTTTCACGTCCACGAGTTCGAGCCTGAGGAATTTTCAGCGGCCCTCCGACAGGTGTTCCCCCACGTTCTTGTCTTCACCCAGAACCACGCTCCTGCAATCGCATTCGAATCGGAAACCGGCTCACCCCAATCCGAATTGCGTTTCGATTCCGACCGCGCCTCGCAAGCCGAACCCCACTTCATCGTCGCGATCTGCAGCGACGCGCCGTTGCCCCGCCTTCCCAACTTCGTCTATCTCCCGAAAGGCGGCAACGTCCTCCAGGAGCGGGAACTCCACATTCACCGTCTCGAAGAGCAACTGCGCGAGGCGCGCCACGAACACCAGAAGCTTCTCGAACTCTACCAGCAGCAGGCAAAGGATCTTGAGATCAGCAATCAGTGGGCCGACCAGCTTCAGGCCGAGCTCGATGCAAAAGCGCGCGAGCTGGCAGACTGCGTGGAGCTTTTGGACAAAGCGGAGCAAACGGTGATTGAGCGGACGGAATGGGCAATGAAGCTCGACAAACATCTCAGTGAACTGAAGGACCAACTGGCGCTTGTGGCAGCCTCGCGATGGATGAGACTCGGGAGAGCTCTGGGCTTCGGCCCGGCGTTGCGGAACCAATAGATGACGGCTCTCCTGCGGCTTCTGCGCACTCTTCCGCTTCTTCTCATTTCGCCGCTGGTTGTATTGGTGTCGGCTGCCACCCTTGCTCTCGCCGACCTTCTCTGGCTTCTCTTCGGACGCCGCCGGCCGCCGGTCGATGTTCCGTGTTCTACAAAAGCCGCGTCCATCGTTATTCCGAACTGGAATGGACGCGATCTGCTCGAAAAGTATCTGCCATCCGTTCTTGCCGCAGCATCCATTCACCCGGACAACGAAGTCATCGTCGTCGATAATGCCTCAACCGACGGCAGTGCTGCTTTCGTACGCGAAAACTTCCCTAGTGTGCGCTTGATCGAGCTGGACACCAATCGCGGCTTCGGCGGCGGATCCAATGCAGGATTTCTCGCGGCCCGGAATGAAATCGTTGTTCTGCTCAACAGCGACATGCGCGTCGAGCCCGATTTCCTCCCGCCTCTGCTTGAAGGCTTCACGGACGAGAAAGTCTTCTCGGTGTCGTGTCAGATCTTCTTCAGCGATCCGAAGAAGGTCCGGGAAGAAACGGGCCTTACGCAAGGCTGGTGGTCGAACGGCGGACTCCGCGTGCGCCACCGCATTGACCCGTCCGCGACCGCTCCTTTTCCGTGTTTTTACGGCGGTGGCGGGTCGACTGCCTACGATCGCAAGAAATTCCTCGAGCTCGGCGGTTTTGATGAACTCCTGGCGCCGTTCTATCTGGAAGACACGGACATTGGCTATCTCGCCTGGAAGCGCGGATGGAAGGTGCTCTATGAACCGCGGAGCGTTGTCTATCACGAGCACCGCGGCACGATCGGAAAGAAGTTCTCGCGCGACTACATTCAAAGCGTTATTCGAAAGAACTTCATCCTCTTTACCTGGAAGAACATCCACGAGCCCGGGCGAATTTACTCGCACCACTTCTTCACCTTTGCCGGGGCTCTGGTAAGCGCGCTCTTCGGCGACTCCCCAGAACGGCCCGACTTCAAAGCCTTGTGGCTAGCCTTCCGGCAGCTTCCGCAGGCCTTGCGTTCCCGCTGGCGGGCGCGCTCCCTCGCCATCATCTCCGACACGGAGGCCTTTCGACGTCCCCTGGGCGGCTATTTCCGCGATCGATTTCTTAAATCCGATCCGCAGCCCGACCGTCTTAACGTACTGTTTCTTTCGCCTTATCCAATCTGCCCGCCGATTCATGGCGGCGCGGTCTTCATGCTCCAGACGCTGCGTGAGCTGGTCCGTCACTGCAACGTCCACACAATCACTCTTCTCGATGCGCCGAAGGAGAGGGAAGCCCACACGGAACTCGATCGCATCTGCGCATCGACGCAGTATATGGTTCGCGTCGAAGGTCAGAAGTCGCGCTTTGCCTCCATCCTTCCTCACGCAGTCCGCGAGTTCGCCAACGCTGATCTCGAATGGCTGATCCACCGGCAAATTCTGAAGCACAACATCGACGTCTTCCAGATTGAGTACACGAACATGGGCCAGTATGCCTGCGACTTCCGCCAGGTCGCCTGCATACTCTTCGAGCATGATGTCTACTTCCAATCGATCGCGCGCGCTCTCACCAGGATGAGCGGTATCGGACGCCGCGCCGCGGCAGCTATCGAGTATCTCCGCGCCCTCCGCTTTGAGTTGCGCATGCTGCAGCGCGTCGACCGGATTCAGGTGTGCAGCCGCGCCAACAAAGAGTACCTTGCGAGCTTCCTTCCGCGGCACCGGCACCTGATCCAGGAAGGCCTTCGCGCAGGCATCGACACGTCGCGATATGACTTCCGTCCCCGCGGCCGTGAACCTTTCACCATGCTTTTTCTCGGAAGCTTCCGTCACACGCCAAACCAGGAGGCGCTGAACTGGTTCATACGCAACGTGCTTCCGAGAGTGAGGGCAAAATGCCCGCAGGCTAGGCTCGTGATCATCGGATCCGCCCCACCGCCAAAGCATCACTTTGGCGCCCAGAGCGATGCGGTGGAGCTTCATGGCTATGTCGAAGATGTACGCGAGCCGCTTTCGCGCTACGCCGTATTTGTTTGCCCGATTCTGAACGGGTCGGGAGTGCGGGTGAAACTCCTCGAAGCTTTCGCAGCGGGAATTCCGACAGTCTCAACGCGCATTGGCGCTGAAGGACTGGCAGAAAAAGATGGCGAGATTTGCCTGCTTGCCGACGATCCCGCCAGCTTTGCGGATGCCGTCATCCGGCTCTTTGAAGACCCGGAAGCCGCTGCGCGGCTGGCGGAAAGAGCGCGCGCGGAAGTGGAGGCGCATTGGGACATGCCTACGATCACTCGCCGGCTCGTGGATACGTACTATGAAGCAGTCCGTGAAAAGAGGACGCGGCTAACCTAGCGGCCCTTGCGGTTTTCCTCTTTGTCCCGTTTCAACTGCTTCACGATGCGTTCGGCCGTCTTGTCGAGTTCCGAAGCACGCATATTTTTCGGCCGCTGATAAACGGACCAGATCACGTGTTTCGACCTTCGATCGACGAGGAAGAATGTGCCCTTGCCACGGTTCCAGGGACTCGACTTTGGCCGGAACAGCTCCTTCAGTTCCTTGATGCGCTCGCGCTCGAGTTGCTCGGCGCGCGTTTCCTCATCCTTCGCGTCCTCGGCCGGCTTCGCCGCCCCGCCCTTGCCTTCGTCTCCAGCGGGGTATAACTCCTTCAGCCGCTCCTCGAAACGCTCGCCCAGATGCTCCGTCAACACAGCATCGGCCAGCTGCGGATCGGCGACAACGCGGAACACACCGGCCTTGATGAGGCGGTTCGCCAGAAACTGGTCCATGCCGCTACCCATCGGCAGCACGTACACGGTCTCCACTTGGGCCAAATCAGCGTGAGTCTGCGCTATGGCGGCGCTGAGAATGGCCGGAATCAGAAAAGCCTTCACGAACCGCATACTGCTTTCCATCATAGCGAACGAGGAACCACCTACAATAAGGGTTTGCCCGCCGCATGTATAAAGGCCAACGCATCACCGTCATCATTCCCTGCCTGAACGAGGAGCAGGGCATTGAACAGGTCCTGCGAAGAATGCCGGATTTCGTCGACGAAACTATCGTCGTCGACAATGGCTCGACGGACAGGACATCGGAAGTCGCACGCTCGTTCGGGGCCATTGTTATCCGCGAAGAAGTCCGCGGCTATGGTCGCAGTTACAAGAAAGGGTTCTCTTACGCCACGGGCGATATCATCGTCACGCTCGACGGTGATCACAGCTATCCGCCAGACGCAATTTCTTACCTGCTGGAAGCATTTCTCCACCTCGAGGTGGACTTTTTGAACGCCTCCCGGTTCCCGGTCCGGGATCCGAAGGCCATGAGCCTGAAGCACAAGATTGGGAACCTGATCCTCTCGCTCGCAATGTCCATCCTCTTCTTTCGGTGGGTGAGAGATTCCCAGTCCGGCATGTGGGTCTTCCGGCGCAGCATTCTGAAGGACATGCAGCTCGAGTCGGACAGCATGGCCTTTTCAGAGGAGATCAAGATTGAGGCACTCCTCAATCCCAATGTACGGTTCGCGGAAATCTCCATCCTCTACTCCTCGAGACTTGGAGAGATTAAGCTCAATCCCTGGCGAGATGGAATTAACAATCTTCTCTTCCTGCTAAAGAAGCGTTTTGCAAGGCGAAAGAGGAAATGCTATTCTTCCGAATGACCCGCCTGCGTTCCCATCCTTGGGTGTAACCGTTTCCGGGACCTTCGATGTCGACCGTTACGGTTCTCATACCCCATTGGAATCGAAGAACACTTCTCGCATCGCTTTTGAAACGTCTTCGCGAGCAGACGTATCAAATCGATGAAGTCCTTGTTGTAGATAACGGCTCCGAGGACGGGTCACCCGAGGTCGCTCGCGAGTACGGGGCCCGCGTCCTGGCGATGGGGTCGAATGCGGGCTTCAGCCGCGCTGTCAACCGGGGGTTGGCGCAGGTTCGCACAGAATACGTCGCCATTGTGAACAACGATGTCGCCCCGGCGCCGCACTGGCTTCAAAAGCTGGTCGAAGCGCTTGATGCTCCATGGGACGGGCGTCCGGCGTGGTTCGCCAGCGGCAAGCTGCTGAACACGGCTGACAGCAGAAGGTTGGATGGATCCTTCGATCTGGTATGCAGGGGAGGATGCGCCTGGCGCGCCGGATCGGGACGGCCCGACGGGCCGCTGTGGGAGAAAGCTCGCCGTATCGTTTCGGCGCCGCTGACCGCGACCCTGGTACGCATGGAACTGTTTCGGAGACTCGGGGGCTTGGATGAGGAGTTGGAATCCTACTTGGAGGACGTCGATTTCGGAATACGATGCGCTCTTGCCGGTTACTCCGGTCTCTATGTGCCGGAGGCAGTAGCCTTTCATGAAGGCAGTGCGACTCTCGGCCGCTGGCACCCAGAGACAGTTCGGCGCATTTCGCGGAACCAGCTGCTGCTCATCGCCAAACACTACCCAAAGAACTGGCTGCGCCGATATGGGTGGAATGTGGCGGTGGCGCAAATCTTATGGGGACTGCTTGCCGTTCGCCATGGCGCAGTCGCTGCCTGGCTTCAAGGTAAGGGGCAGGCGCTCCGAAAATTCAGGGCGGCTCGGCGGCTTGCGCAGGACCCGGCGCGCCTTGACACCGTACTCAGACAGCAAGAGCGGGAACTGCACGACCTTCAGCAAGCAACAGGGTTTGATCTCTATTGGCGCATCTATTTCGCTCTCACCGGAGGCCGCTGGAGGGCATGATCCGAGCACGAGTATGGATAAGGTCGGCATCGTAATCGTCACTTACAACTCGGCCTCCGTCATCGGTCCCTGCCTCGATTCCTGTTTGCGGCAGGAAGGCGCTGAAGTGCTCGTGATTGATAACGCATCCACCGATTCGACTCTTTGCGAAGTCGCGCGGCGGCCGGCAGCCCGCTACATTGCCAACAGCACGAACGTTGGATTCGCCGCGGCGGTGAACCAAGGCTTTGCGGCCATCGACGCTGAGTTCATCCTGATCCTGAATCCGGACACGGTTCTCACGACGAGTCTTGAGCCGCTGGTTGCCGCCTGCCGCGAGCCCGGGATCGGCGCCGCCTGCGGTGTGCTTGTTAATTCTTCGCTCGAACCGCAGTTTGGATTCGCGGTCCGCCGCTTTCCCGACGCTTGCACCCTGGCGTTCGAAGTGCTTGGCTGGAACAGGCTGTTTCCAGGAAACGCTGTGAACCGCCGCTACCGCTGCCTGGATCTGGATCTCCGGGCGGACATGGACGTCGAACAGCCCGCTGGCGCCTGCCTGATGGTTCGTAAAGACGCCTGGAAGGCCGTAGGCGGGTTAGACGAGTCGTTTTACCCGGTCTGGTTCGAGGATGTGGACTTCTGCAGGAGGTTGCACGGCCACGGCTACCGCATCCGGCTCGTCTCCTCCGTTCCCGTGCTTCACTTAGGGGGACACTCTGTTAACAAGATAGCGCCCCGGAGCCGTTCCGCCTGCTGGTATGGTAGCCTGCTAAGGTATGCTGCCAAGCATTTTCGTCAGTGGGAGCTCCGGACGTTATGTGCGGTAGTGATGCTGGCTTCTGTCCCCAGAGCGGTGATAGCGCTTCGGCGGGAACGCTCGGTGGAACCCGTCCAAGCTTTTTTTGAAGTCATTCGGCTTGCGGGTCTGTGCCTGTTATCCGGGCGACGATTGTTGGAACGCACAAATTCTAACGGTGCTGTCCGGAAACAGACCCATCAGTACGCGAATACAACTTCCAGCACAGGATCATAGAAGCTCGGTCGCATGTCGAACAACGATTTGGTCTCCGTCACCATTGTGACTTATAACAGCGGGCGGTATATTAAGCGGTGCCTGGAGGAGGTTCTCGCCCAGAAAGGAGTCGCGAAGGAGATCATTGTCATAGACAATGCTTCCACGGACGGAACGATTGACATTCTAGAGCAATTTCAGCACTGTTGCAGGATCGTCTATAACAAGGAGAACGTCGGATTCGCTTCCGCGCAAAATCAGGCCATCGCCATGGCGAAAGGCAACTGGATTCTCACGTTGAATCCGGATGTTCTGATGATGCCCAACTTCATTGCCGCGTTGCTTGATGCCGGCAAGATGAACGACAGGATTGGGTCGGTTTGCGGAAAGCTGCTTGCGATCAGTCCTGATTACGCGATCCCGGAAAAGCCTGTCGTGGATTCGACTGGAATTTACTTCACGCCGATGCTCCGCCATCTGGACCGCGGCAGCCAGGAAGTGGATAACGGTCACTACTTGAATCACGAGTATGTCTTTGGAGCCACCGCCGCAGCGGCGCTGTACCGGCGCGAGATGATTGAAGACATCTCGATCGACGGCGAGTTCTTTGACACGGATTTCTTTGTCTATCGCGAAGACGCCGACGTCGCCTGGCGGGCCCAGCTGATGGGTTGGCGCTGCCTTTATACTCCGTACGCTCGCGCCTACCATGTGCGGAACGTCCTGCCCGGCAACCGGCGAGCCTTACCCGCCGTCATCAACATGCACTCGGTGAAGAACCGCTTCCTCATGCGCATGAAGAACATGACGGGGGATCTCTACAAGCGGAACTGGTTCTCCATCACAGTCCGCGATATCATCGTCATCGCCTGCTGCCTGTTGCGCGAGCACAGCTCCCTCAAGGCCTTCGGCTTCCTGCTTAAGAACTGGAAGCGCGTTCTCAGGAAGCGGAAAGAGATTATGAAGCGGCGTCGCGTCGACGACGCGTACCTTGCAAGCTGGTTCCGCTATCAGCCCGTCAGTAAGCCCGCACCGGCGCCGGCAGCGCAGGCACTACCTCGGACGAAGGCCGCCAAGAGCTAAGTTGTCGCTGAAGATCGCAATCCTTGGCACGAGGGGAATCCCTGCGAATTACGGCGGCTTTGAGACCTTTGCGGAGGAGCTGTCCCACCGTCTCGCAAGCCGCGGCTACCAAGTAACGGTCTATTGCCGCCAGCGGCACGCGGAGCCAACCTACCGCGGCGTAAAGCTCCGCTACCTGCCGACGATGCGCCACAAGTACTTCGACACCATCTTCCACACGCTCCTTTCCACGCTGGACTTGCTGGCTCATCGTCATGACGTGGCGCTCTACTGCAATGCGGCCAACGCGATCTTTACACCGCTGCCCCGCCTCTTCGGGATGCCCGTGGCGTTAAACGTCGATGGCCTGGAACGGAAGCGGAAGAAGTGGAACCGGATTGCCCGCACCTGGTATCTCGTCTCCGAATGGCTCTCTACCTTCTGTCCGACAGCGATCGTCACGGATGCAGAACGGATTCGCGAGTATTACCTCACTCGCTACAACGCTCCCAGCACCTTCATTGCTTACGGCGCCGAAACCGGAAAAGTGAGCACCACCGAAACGCTTGAACGGCTCGGTCTCGAACCCGGACGCTATTTCCTCTACGTCAGCCGTATGGAGCCGGAGAATAACGCGCTGCTCGTCCGGGAGGCGTTTGAGCGCGTGAACACCAACATGAAACTCGCTCTGATCGGCGATGCTCCTTATGCTCACGAGTACATCCGGAAGGTGCGCGATACTACCGATCCGCGGATTGTCATGCCCGGCGCGATCTACGGACAGGGCTACAAGGAGCTCATCTCGCATTGCTTCGCCTACATCCACGCTACCGAGGTCGGTGGCACGCACCCCGCACTCATTGAGGCAATGGGCCGTGGCGCGCTGACGCTTTACCTGAATACCGTGGAGAACGCCGAAGTTGCGGAAGGCGCTGGATTGCCGTTCGAAGACGACCTGACCCAGCGCATCATCCAGGTGCTCGAGATGCCTGAGGAGGAACGCGATCTCTGGCGGCGCGCCGCCGCCGCTCGCGTCCAGGAACGCTATAGCTGGGACGCCGTCACAAACGCCTACGAACGCCTTTTCCTCGAACTATCCAAGCGGAACCGGGGCCGCGTGAGCGAATAATTGAAGTATGGCTGCCTATCCCTTCCGTTCCTGGGTCGAGGTCTCCCGACAGACGATCGCGGATAACTTCCATGCCGTACGCGCCATTGTCGGACCCGGGGTGGAAGTGATGCCGGTCGTCAAGGCGGATGCGTACCGCCACGGAGCGGTGGAAGTGTCCAGGATTTTGGTAGCGGAGGGGGCGCGCTGGCTGGCTGTGAGCAACGTCGAAGAAGGCGTTCATCTCCGCCAGGCTGGCATCGGGTGCCGCATCCTGGTGATGGCGGATTTCTTTCCTGCCGCACGCCCGGCCCTTGTGGAGTATGACCTGACTCCTACTCTTCATTCGCTGGAAGACATCACGGCCCTCAACCGTCTCGCGAACATCCTCGAGCGGCCATTGGCCTATCACCTGAAGATCGATACAGGTATGGGACGCCTCGGTACACGGGCATCGGCGGAAGAGATCGTCGCTTGTGTGCAAGCAGCAAAGCACACGCGGATCGAGGGCCTCATGACACATTTCGCGTCGTCTGCCGACTATACGTCTCCCCAGACGGAGCAGCAGATCGACCGCTTCCGCCAGATCGTCACCACTCTCCGCGCCGCCGGCATCCGCCCGGCCTTCCTCCACATGTCGAGCACAAACCCGATCGCCTATGGACGAGCGGAGACCTGGCTCGACGGGCAGGCCACGCCAATGGTCCGGCCGGGCCACGCAATCTACGGCTACATTAGCCCGGCACGTGGAGAAGCTCCGAAGGCAATCCTACAGGTAAAGCCCGCGCTCAGCTGGAAAGCGGCCATTCTCGCGATAAAGGATGTCCCGGAAGGTGCTCTCATCGGTTATGGCGGAATGTGCAAGGCGCAGCGGCCCATGCGCATAGCGATTTTGGGTGCGGGTTATGCGGACGGCTTGCCTCATCGTCTTTCGAACAAGGGCCGTGTCATTGCAGGCGGCCGTTACGCCCCCATTCTGGGCGCCGTATCGATGGATCTGACAACGATTGATATCTCGCAAAGCCCACAGTTGAAGGTTGGCGACGCAGTGACCATTATCGGAAGAGAAGGCGACGTCAGTCAGGATGCTCAGCAGCTCGCGCGGACTGCGGGTACGATCTCCTACAGCGTCCTTTGCGGCATCAGCGTGCGCGTCAAGCGAGTCTACGTGTAGCGCGCTGCGGACCGGGCCAGTGTTGAAATACAGATAGTCTCACCATGGCAAAGTATTCGACGACGATTACCTGGAACCGCGAAGGGGCTCCCTTCACGGACGGCCGGTACAGCCGCGCGCATGCTTGGCGCTTTGATGGCGGCCTCACTGTTCCCGCGTCGAGCTCTCCGCACGTCGTGCCTGTGCCCTATTCCGACCCTGCCAACGTCGACCCGGAAGAGGCTTTTGTCGCCGCCCTTTCAAGCTGTCACATGCTCTGGTTCCTGTCCCTGGCGGCCAAGAGAGGTTTCGTCGTGGACGAGTATCGCGATGAAGCGGAAGGCACGATGGGGTACAACGACGCCGGCCGGCAAGTGATGACGCATGTCCTCCTTAAGCCGCACGTCATCTTTTCGAGGCTCCAGGTTCCCACTGACGCCGATGTCTCCGCTCTTCACCACCAGGCTCATGAGAAGTGCTACATCGCAAACTCGGTCAAGACAGTCGTCGACATCCAGGGGCAGTGGTCCTTTCGGCAGGACCGGCAGGCTGAGCCCTCGTCTTACGACTAGCCTCATCGCGGGCTGAAATGTAAGGCTTAGTTTGAGCCTCGAGGCCCTTTAGAATGGGCGACCCATCAGGAGGATCTCAGCGGCCAAGCCGCCGACGGTTCGCAAGGGCGTCCAGCGAGACTTCACCGGATCGCATACGAGCGAGTTCGCGACGGTGGGAGCAGTACCTCCGGTGAGCTTCGGAGATACCCGCTGGACGGGGAGGACGATCGGTACCTGGTCCGGCATATCTCCCTGAATCCAGTTCCGAAGCCGCCCCTGGACTTGGCTCAAACCATAGTTGAACGCCATCCACCGAGTCCCAAGCTGCGGGGCAATCGCAAAGCCTGACTTCCATCCCTGGCCCTGCATGAATGGCCTCTCGACCATCAGGATCGGCATCCACTTCCGGTTGGGCAAGAACGGCATGATTTGGCTGTATGGGTTCGCGAACCCGATGACGCTGAAACTGGCGACATAGGTCGAAAGCTCGAAGATGCCCCGGCCCCAGGCGGGCAGCCGCGACATCACGGCTCCCTGCAAAGGCCCACCCATCGAGACGGTGCCGACCGGTCCTGACAGCGACCACCGGCCGCGCTTCACTTCCTTGACCTTGACCACAATGTCAGCTTGCTGGGTATACGGGTTGCGCACGATCATTACGTTCTGATCGTTGACAGGCTCGATGACACCCAGCCGGTTCAGACGCACAAGGCTCCGGCCGAGCAAGGTTTGATCCAGGGGAGCCCCTTCGTCCAGCACAAACGTCCGGCGAAGCAGAGAGTCGCTGTAGTGGTGGTTCCCGGTGAACGTAATGCGTCCAACGGTGACCGGCTCGCTCGTCTCGATCTCAGTCTTCACGTTTACGAGGTTTCGATCGACGTCTTCCACTCGAAGCCGCGCTTCAAAGTCGAGGCGACCTTCCTTTTCCGTTCTCCGCTGCTCCTCTCGAAGACAGCTGCAGAACTCCTTCTTCGGAAACTCGCCATCGCGAACTTCGAGCTTCCGACCTGCCACTTCCACCTCGCCGATCTCGTACTTCTTCCCGGCATCGATGCAATAAGTCAGCATGACTCGGTCGCCCTGGAACTCAAGTCCGCCAAAGCCAACGCGGGCATCGAAATACCCATGCTCCGCCATGACTGAGCGCAGCCGCTGCAGGTCCGCGTCGACCGCTTCTTCCGAGTAGTTCGGCCTCGCCTTCCAGATACCGCCCAGGATCCGCTTTACGCGCGTGTTTCGGAGCGCCTTTTCCAGCTCCTCGGCCTTCACCACTCCGAAATCGCCCGTGAAGTTGACCTTGAACACCTTATAGCGATCTCCGGCATCGACATCGAGGTGCAAGTCCATCTGCCGGAAGCCGGAAGGAATCAGGGAAGCGCGAACCTTGCCGTGAGCGTACCCGTTTTCCTTCAACTGACGCTCCACGTTCTTCGCGATCGCATGAGCCTTCTGCTCATCGATCACCGTCCCGGGCTGCAGCGAGATCGTACGCTCGGGACTCCGCTTGCTGAATTCGACCTTACGAAGAAAGTACTTGGGTTTTTCGGTGACCCGGAAGACGATCTCGGGACCCGACTCTCCGTCGACCTGCTCCACCTGCACATCATCAAATGCGCCTGTCTTCCAAATGTTGCGCACGTCGCGGATGAGAAGCTCAGGATCGAGAGGTTCGCCGGCTTTGGTGAGCAGCTCAAGATGGCGAGTCGTACCCTCAACCTCCACGGAGGCGACCACTGGCGCCTCCGCGAACATTGGAACAACAAAGACGGTGAAAACCAGGGCGAGCTGGTACTGCATGAAGTTGTTCAGACGCGAACTGGCTTTCCCGCGTTTCGGCATGTTAAACGTCCAAATTGCGGACGTCGAGGGCGTTGTCTTCGATGAACTTGCGCCGGCTCTCGACGTCTTCGCCCATCAAGGTGGAGAAGATCTCCTCGCACTCCACGAGATCCTCCAGCCTTACCCTGAGGAGAGTCCGCTTCTCAGCGTTCATTGTAGTTTCCCACAACTGATCCGCGTTCATCTCGCCGAGACCCTTGTACCGCTGCACCTGGCAGTCCCGCATGCCTTCGCTCTTGACGTAGCTCAGCAGCTCGCGCCACGTGGCCTGCACCTGCCGGGACGAATCCTTCACAACAGCAAATGGCGCCACGTTGTGCTTTGCCGTCTGCTTGGCGAGTGTGCGAAGCCGCTTGTACTCGGGCTGTGCCGCCAGTTCAATTCCAATGAAACGTTCGGCGTTCGTGGAGTCGCGATAGACGACCGACCAGACCGAGTGCTCCTCGTCCCGCCGCATCTCCGGGTTAAAGCCGAGCCGCTTGAGCTCATCGAAGACCGGCTTCAGGTTCGCCTCTTCCGCGAACTCGGCCTTCGAGTCAATCAGCAGCGCGGGATTGGAGATCACTTCCACCACACGGCTATCGCGTAAGCGGCGTTCGACCTTGCGGCTGAGCTGGTCCATCTCGTCGAGCGCCATCAGGAACGAGCGCAGTTCCCCGCCCTCGAGCTTGATCGCCTCCATTCCGGGGGCCGCGTTCGCCTCTACTTTTAGGTTCTCGGTCGCCCGGCGAAGAATTTCGCGGGTGAACTCCTTGTCATCCTTGATGTACTTCTCGCTCCGTCCCTTCTTAATGCGATAGAGCGGAGGCTGCGCAACGAACACGTGGCCGCGCGTGATCAATTCCTGCATGTGGCGGAAGAAGAACGTCAGCAGCAGCGTACGGATGTGGGAGCCGTCAACGTCGGCGTCCGTCATCACGATGATCTTGTGATAGCGCAGCTTCGAGATGTCGAAGTCATCCTTGCCGATGCCCGTGCCAATAGCCGTGATCATCGACCGGATTTCTTCGTGGCTGAGCATCTTGTCATAGCGCGCCTTCTCCACGTTGAGGATCTTACCCTTCAACGGGAGGATCGCCTGATAGCGCCGGTCGCGGCCGGACTTTGCCGTACCGCCTGCCGATTCACCCTCCACCAGGAACAGCTCGCAGCGCTCAGGATCTTTCTCCTGGCAGTCGGCCAGTTTGCCGGGCAGCCCGCCCGAATCTAAAGCGCCCTTGCGGCGTGTCAGATCGCGGGCTTTCCGGGCAGCCTCCCGGGCGCGGGCGGCCTCGATCGCCTTCGTGACGATCCGCTTCATGACAGCCGGGTTCTTGTCGAAGTACTCGCTCAACCGGTCATTGACGAACTGCATTACGAAGCCGCCAATGTCGCTGTTAAGCTTTCCCTTCGTCTGGCCTTCAAACTGAGGCTGTGGCAGCTTGACGCTGACTACGGCTGTAAGACCCTCGCGGACGTCGTCGCCGGTCAGGTTCTCCTTCACGTCCTTGAAAAGACCAGCCTGCTGCCCGCAGTAGTTGATCGTTCTCGTCAAAGCGCTACGGAAGCCGCTCAGGTGAGATCCGCCGTCGACAGTGTTGATGTTGTTGGCAAAGCTGAAGACCGTCTCAGAATAGCTGTCGTTGTACTGCAGGGCGATCTCCATTGTGAGGATGCCGCCATTCGGCAGCTCCCGTTCGCCTTCGAAGTAGATCGGCTTTTCATGCAGTACGGTCTTGCCGCGATTCAGGTGCTTGATAAACTCGGCGATGCCGCCGCTGTAGAAAAACTCGTGCGACTTGACCGGCTCCTCGCGCTCGTCGGTCAGCGTGATCTTGAGGCCTTTGTTCAGGAACGCGAGCTCGCGCAGCCTCTGTGAGAGGGTGTCGAAGTTGAACTTCGACGCCTCCATGATCGTCGTGTCGGGCTTGAATGTGATCTTCGTTCCGCGCTTGCGCCCGGCCTTGCCCGTCTGCGTCAGCGGACCCTTGGGAACGCCTCGGGAGTACTCCTGCTCGTAGGTGTAGCCGTCGCGCCAGATTTCGAGCTGGAACGTCTCAGAAAGCGCGTTGACGCAGCTCACACCAACACCATGCAGGCCGCCCGAGACCTTGTAGGTATTTGAGTCAAACTTTCCGCCAGCGTGGAGCTTGGTCATGACGACTTCGGCTGCGGAGACACCGAACTCTTCCTTGATGTCTACGGGAATGCCTCGTCCGTTGTCGATAACCGTCAGCGAATCGTCGATATGGATGATGACATTAATCTCGGTGCAGTACCCCGCCAGTGCCTCGTCCACCGAGTTATCCACCACCTCATAAACCAGATGGTGCAAACCGGCCTCGCCGGTCGACCCGATGTACATAGCAGGCCGTTTCCGGACCGCCTCCAACCCCTCAAGCACTTTAATACTGCTGGAATCGTAGGCACCGGCCGTACTCACTTGTAACTCCTTAGTTGTCATTCGAATTTTCTTATGCTTTCGCCCGTTCCGTTGAGGAGCGGAAGGATTCAGATCCGCATCGGCATCACGATGTAGCGATAACGGCTGCTTTCCTCGCCTGCCTCGCCGGCGGGGCGCAACTCGCCCGCGCTATGCGGGTCCTTGAAATGGAAAATTACGTTCTGCTCTGATACGGCCCGCATGAAGTCGAGCAGGTATTGGGCATTGAAACCGATCTCCAGTGAAGCTCCGTCGTATTCCACGGGAAGGCTCTCTTCACTCTCACCGGTTTCCGAAATTGACGAGAAAACTTTCGCCTCGCCGGGCTGTATCTGCAGCCGGATCGCGCGGGACCGCTCGTCGGCGAACTGCGAAACCCGCTCGATAGCGCTACGCAGCTCCTCCCGCGGAAGCTTTACGCAATGGGGATGATCTTTCGGCAAGACTCGCTCGAAGTCGGGGAATGTTCCAGTCAATTTGCGGCTGATTAGCAGGCGCTCCCCGACATGGAAAAACAGATGATTCTCGTCGCCGGCAAAGCGGACGATCGCCTCCGGCCCCGCATCCGCCGCCAGTTTCATCAGCTCGCTCATCGCCTTCCTGGGCAGCAGGGCCCGATAGGAGGAAGCCAGGGTTGGCAGTGCGACTTCGTTCTCAACGAAAGCCAGCCGATGCCCATCGGTGGACACCATCACCAGGCCATCGGTCTTCAAAATCAACAGGGCGCCGTTTAGCGTGAATCGGGTCTCTTCAGCCGAGATGGCGAAAATTGTTTTCCCGATCATCGACGCAAGCACGCCCAGAGGGATTTCAGCAAGAACGGGCGGCATTTCGGGCAGTTCCGGGAAGCTCTCCCGCGACATCCCGGCCATCCTCGTCCTTGACCGCCCGCAAACCAGGCTGGCCCACTGGTTGTCGCCAAACTTGATGTGCACGTCCGCATCCGGCAGAAGGCGGACGTAGTCCAGGAGCCTCCTCGCCGGAATCGTGCCCGCGCCCTCCTTAACGACCCGGGCCGGGCAACTACAACGGATGCCCATTTCGAGATCGGTGGCTGTCAGAACGATCCGATCGCCCTCGGCCTCCACCAGAACGTTGGAAAGAATTGGGATCGTGGTCTTCTTCTCTACCACGCCCTGAGATAGGTTCAACTGACGAACCAAGTCGCTCTTGCTAACCGTGAATTCCATGAAGGCCGGCTCTCCGTCTCGCTACCTCTTCCTCAGTACATGCACATGCCTAAAGATCCATTGAGGAACTGGATTCATAGGGCCTGTTGAAATGTTGAATTCTTTCTAAATTATACAAAATTCTGACCTTTCCTGTCATCTTGAATTGTGGAAACCAGGGTGATCTCACGCGAAAGAATGCAGCTTCTCCGGGTTCTGCACAAACTTCCAGAAGTCCAATTGGCAGCCGCTGTGGAAGACATAGCTAACCTCAATTAAATGAATCGATAACGCTGAGGATGAGCTTGTTTAATTCCGGATCATGCTGCCGTTGCTGGTCGATTTTCTGTATGGAGTGCATTACGGTGGTGTGATGCTTCCCGCCGAAAGCGCGGCCAATCTCCGGCAGCGAGGCTGTTGTTAATTCCTTCACCAGGTACATCGCAACCTGGCGCGGGAATACAATTGTTCTCGCATTTCCTTTCTGCTTCAACTGCGACGGCGGGATCCCGAACTTTTCCGCGACCGCCCGCAGGACTGCGTCCATGTTGATCTTCTTCTCCTGACCCTGCAGCACCTGCTTGAGGATCTGCTGAGCCATCGGGAGCGTAATGGGAGTGCCCGTTACCGAGGAGTACGCAATCAGCTTGACCAGTGCTCCTTCCAGCTCCCGCACGCTCGATTTTGACTTCGTGGCAATGAAAATCCGGACATCTTCAGGCAGGAAGACACCCTCCTGCTCTGCTTTCTTATCCAGGATGGCCATCTTTGTCTCAAGGTCCGGGGGCTGAACGTCCACCATCAAACCCCACTCGAAACGGGACCTCAGCCGTTCCACCAGTCCGGAGATGCTCTTAGGCGGCGAATCGCTGGAGATGACGATCTGCTTCTGGTGATCGTACAGCTCGTTGAATGTAAAGAAGAACTCTTCCTGGGTGCGCTCTTTATTCGCCAGGATGTGGATGTCGTCGATCAGCAAGACGTCTGCTGAGCGGTAGTGTTGATGGAACAGGGGCATCCGCTGAAGGCGGATGCAGCTGATGAGCTCGTTCGTGAAGCGCTCCCCGGTGGTGTAGACAATCCGCATTCCGGGATGGTTCTCGAGAAGGCTCCGGCCGAGGGCATGCATCAAGTGCGTCTTACCCATTCCGGTGCCGCCGTAAATGAACAGCGGGTTGTAGGATCGCGAGGGCAAGGCGGCGACCGCTTTCGCCGCCGCGTGCGCGAACTGATTGCACGAGCCGACGACAAACGTGTCGAAGGTGAACCGGGGATTGAGCTGGTTATCGGCCGCGCTAAAGAACTGCGGTGCTCCGGAAGGTGAGTAGGCCGCAGGCTGGTGGCTTTGCAGTTCGGACTCCGCCATCCGGAATGACCGCACTTCGTACACAGTCTGGAAGAATGGGAGCCGCAACTCTTCCATAGCGGCCCTCACCGGTTCGGAGTACTCCTGCTCCATCCACTGCTTTGTGGCTTCGTTGGGTACCGCTACGATCAGGCAATCGCCGTCGACGGCCAGCAAGGACGTTCCATCGACCCAGTTTTGGTATGCTTCCGGGGTCAGTTTCGAGGCAAGGTGTCCTTTAATCTGCTCCCATAAGTCCATCGTGCTTGCCAAGATACAAATCTCCCAAGGATTTCCCACATGTTTTCCACATGTGTGGAAAACCAAAACCTCATACCTCGGTTTTCGATCGGGGTCGGACCGATGACATCTGGCCGTTTTCAGTCCGATACGGCTATTTTGCTTTCGCGGACCTTCAGTCTAACATAGTCCGTGACTTCACGCATCCGATCTCTTATGAAATAGAAGTCCAAGCATTGCAACAACTTAAGATACTACTCGAGTTTTAGGTGGAGTATCGAAAACGTAGTCGTCTACTTATGTTTTCGTTTACACTTTCAATTCTTTACATCTTTCATTGAGGCTACCTTATCCCTGGCTCCACTGCTCCCGTCGCCGGGCTGATTTGACAGTTCCTAAGCGATCGAGCGAAAATAGGGGAGTCGCAAAGCAGAAAGCGGGAGTAACTCAGCTGGTAGAGTGCGACCTTGCCAAGGTCGATGTCGCGGGTTCGAATCCCGTCTCCCGCTCCATCCTTCCTTCGCCTTCTCCACGGTTAACTCTTTTTTCAGCTTCCCTTTGACGTATTACAATAGTCGAGGCGGTCTTCTAAGGCGAAAATCTTAGCTAGGAAAGGAGACTTAAGATGTCGGAAGCAGTAGGCGTCATGCCACGAATCGGTGACCCTGCCCCCGATTTCACAGCCGTCACGACCCATTCAAATTCGATGAGATTCAGCGAGTGGCAGGGAAACTCCTGGGTCATCCTGTTCTCTCACCCTGCGGACTTCACGCCGGTCTGCTCTACCGAACTGGTTGAGTTTGCCCGTCGCTCGGCCGAATTTTCAGCTTTGAACACGAAGTTGATCGGTCTGAGTGTCGACAGCATCCATTCGCACCTCGCCTGGATTCAGAATCTGAAGCAGATCCTCGGAGTTGAGATCAACTACCCGATGATCGCGGACCTTGACATGAAGGTCGCTCAGCTTTACGGCATGATCCATCCGGGTGCGAGCGCGACCGCGACGGTCCGAGCGGTGTTCATCATCGATCCGAAGCGCGTGATTCGGGCCATCATCTACTACCCGATGAACGCCGGGCGCAACGTGGACGAAGTCCTTCGGGTCCTGACCGCGCTTCAGACTGCCGACGAGTACGCCTGCGCCCTTCCGGTGAACTGGAAACCCGGGGACAAGGTGGTCGTTCCTCCACCGAAGACTGTCACCGAAGTGGCGGAGCGTCTGAGCCATCAGGGCAAGGGACGAGACGTTAAAGATTTCTATCTGAGCCTGCAGGACCCGCCGAAAAGCGAGAAGGCTGCAAACTAAAACCTTTCAAGGCTCTGGCAGAGTTGCCGTTGGGAGGTACCTATGTACTTCCAGCAGTTCTATCTCAGCTGCCTTGCCCACGCATCGTACCTGATAGGGTCCGAGGGCGAGGCAGCTGTGATTGATCCCCGGCGCGACGTGGAGGTCTATTTGGAGGAAGCCCGACAGCAGGGTTTCCGAATCTCCCACGTCATCGAAACCCATCTTCACGCCGACTTCGTTTCCGGCCACCGGGAACTGGCGGAGCGAACGGGAGCGACGATTTACCTCGGCGTCAGCGCCAGAGCCCGATTCCCTCACCGGCCAGTATCGGATGGGGACGAAATCCGGTTCGGCCGGTGTATTCTGCGGTTTCTGGAAACGCCCGGCCACACGCCGGAAAGCGTTTCCGTCCTGCTGACGGATCTCGACCGCTCTCCCGAACCCTACGCGGTCTTCACTGGGGATACCCTCTTCGTCGGTGATGTCGGGCGTCCCGACCTTTCTCCGGATTACACGCCGGCCGAATTAGCCGGCATGCTTTACGACAGCCTCCACACAAAGCTCCTCCGGCTTCCGGATCATGTCGAGGTTTACCCGGCCCACGGCGCCGGCTCGCTTTGCGGCAGGCAGATCGGCGCGGAACGAGTCTCCACTATCGGGCGGGAACGGATCACGAACTATGCGCTCAAGCCCATGCCGCGCGACGCATTCATCCGCCTGCTGACGGATAACCTTCCGGACCGGCCCGAATACTTCGCCCAGGATGTCGAGATGAACCGCGAGGGAGCGTCCTCCCTCGCCGAACTGCCTCCTCTTCCTGCCCTCGATCCTCCTGAAGTAGAGAGGCTCCAGCGAGAAGGCGCCCTGGTGCTGGACGTCCGCCCCCCGTCGCAGTTCGGAGCGGGGCATGTCCCGGACTCGGTCCAGATCGGACTTTCCGGACAGTTCGCTTCGTGGGCGGGAATTCTTCTCGGTCTCGAGAAGACGATTGTTCTTGTAGCGGAGGACTCCGATCAGGCGAACGAAGCCAGGCTGCGGCTCGCGCGAGTTGGTGTTGAGCGGGTTGCAGGCGTACTATCCGGCGGCCTGTTCGCATGGACGGAATCGAAAAGGCCTTTCCGGCAGGTGCCGCAGATTACTGTCCACGAGCTGCGCCAAATGCTCTCAGAAGCCGAACCTCCGCAGGTCTTTGACGTACGGCGGAAGGAGGAATGGGAGGCAGGCCACTTGGAGCAGGCAGTTCTCGCGCCGCTGCAGCAGCTTGCGGAGATCGTTCCGAGCTTCAACGTTGCACGGCCCGCCGCGGTTCATTGCAAGAGCGGCTACCGTAGCGCCATCGCCTGTTCCCTCCTCCTGCGATCCGGCTACAAAAACGTTCTCAATGTGATCGGCGGCATCGATGCCTGGGTGGCGGCAGGCTATCCGGTTACAGCGGCTTAGAGCTGGGCCGACCCCCGGGAAGCAACGTCGAATCCGAGGAAGCCTTCCCCGGTTGAAACAAAGCTGGGCGGCGTTGCTTCCGGTCTGGGTATGCCGATCCGAAAAGCGTGCAGATCGCGGTAGAGGCGGAGGAACTGGGCCGTCACGTTCTCCCAGCGGTAACGTTCCGCAGTGCGCCGCGCGTTAAGAATCCTCTGCTCGCGCGTCGGATCGCTGAGCGCCCGTTCGATCGCACCGGCGAAAGAAACGGCATCGGGGGCGGCCAGCCAGGCGTTGGTTTCGTTCGCGTAGACAGTGACACCGCCGCTCGCGGGCGCGACTAACGGCAGTCCCGAAGCCATTGCTTCGAGGGGCGCGATGCCGAAGGGCTCTCTCGGGTTGGGATGCACGAAGATGTCGGAGTTTGCGTACAGGTCCGCCAGAGTCTCGCGGTCTCGCACGTGCCCGAGCATCCGGACCTTGCCCGGTACGCGGTGCTCTGCTTCCTCCCTCAACTGCTCCCGGAGGATGCCATCGCCGGCAATGAGCAGCCTGTAATCTCGGTGGGACGCCGCCGTCAGATGGACCATTGTCTCAAGAAGGAGGCCCAGGTTCTTCTCGGGGACCAGACGCCCGGCGTATAAGAGGAGGACGGTCTCCTCGCCGCCGCCCGCCTGCTCGAGCAGCCTGGTGCGAATGGGCGAAGAGCGGCGCGCCGGATTGAAGCCTTCGCAGTCTGCGCCCATCGGTGAAATCCAGACACCGCGCTGTACGCGATGGCCGTGGGACGCAGGCACGAGTTCTTCGGCGGTATGGTCGGAGATGGCGATGTGGTGATCAAACATCGGGAAGTAGATGTTCTTCATGTAGAAGCGGCAGAACCGCATTGCAAGCCGTCCGGACGCCACATAGGCAGCCATATTCTCGTCCATGCGCTCGCACGTCAGCCCGATCACTGTCGGCCTGTAGCTCACACCGGGCGCCCAGTTCTGACGCAGCAATCCCGCCAGATACAGCAGCGAATACTTATCGCTGATTTCGATGAGATCCGGCCGTTCCTCTTCGATGATGCGGCCCAGAGTGTTGCGCCCGGGCAGCAGGAAGCGGTTCGGGAAGATCATTCTGTAGCTTGAATTGAGCGGGGCGCGGCGTGCGGCGACATGGTAGATGCGGCCGTACTCACCCACCTCTTCTACCCAGCTCTTCTCCGCGGGCACCACGAGCCGCAGCGGGTGGGCCTGCCGGTTCGCTGCCTTCAGGAGTTCCTTGTAAAAGGTGCTGATCCCCCCTGAGCTCCCGTGCCAGGCGTTTGTGATGTGCAGTGTCTTGATATTCATCGACGGACTAAGCCCCGGTTGTGTCAAGAAAACGGGAACGCACGAAAGTTCGGACAACCCTCAGCAGGGTCCTGGGAAAGAAGAGCACGAAGTCCAGGAGAATGGATGGCATCCGGCGCATGTCCGATGCCAGCGTATCCCCCTCCGCCCCAACGACCAAGGCTCCGCGGCGCATGGCGTACCAGTTGAAAAGCGTGGACAACGCTGTAAAGCAGGCCGAAACCAGGATGCTCACGAAAAGTTTCGGCGTTCCTCTCAGCCAATGGATGATGAATTCGAGGGAATGAGTACAAACGGGTAAGAGGACCATAACAATCACGGCGCCATGCCAGGCAGGCTCAACCCGCCGGAAGGCTTGCGTTACTGCCCCATAGAAACCGGCGGTTGAAGCCCGGAAGACGAACTCGGCAAGCATGGCTCCGAAGGCCTCATCCAGTCCTGCGGTGAGGTTCGTGGCGAAGAAGATAGAGGCTCGAATCAAGGAACTGAGCAGCGCGGACTTCCAGTTCCAACGCGCCAGAAGGTGAGCCCGGGGGTGGCGTAGCAGTTCGACAAGCGCCTTGCCGGCGCGGGTGGGCGGTCCGGGCAAACAGGAATCCGAAATCTTCCGACGTTGCAATCAGATCACCGCCCCGAATCTCGTAACCCCCTACATCTGCCAGGGGCATCAGGGATTATAGTGACAATATCATGATATTGTCAGGGTCTTGCCGATAGACAGCTTCGGCGCCCCGGCGGCACGAGAAGAAAACTGAGGCTGGCTGAAATGAACGTGGAAAGAGCTGAGGTAACGGCTGTGCTTCCCCCGGTACCCATGACCGTGGAAGGCGCGAGTGTTCTCCATCAAATGCTGCGCTTCCGCCGTGCGGAATGGAAAGCGCTTCCGGCGGAGAAGCAGCGGGAGATTGCGGATGAGGTATCGGCTCGCTTGGCGAAGATGGAACAGGAGAGCAATGGTCAAAGTGCCATCTACTCGCTCCTCGGACACAAAGGGGACTTGCTGTTGATCCATTTCCGGAATAGCTTCGAGGAGCTGAAGCAGGCGGAACTGGACATTCAAAACCTGGCCCTCGCGGATTACCTGGAGCCAGTCTCCTCGTACCTCTCCGTCGTCGAGCTTGGACTTTACGAAGCGACCTCGAAAACCTATGCGCGGCTGGCCGAACAGGGTCTGCAGCCGGGCACAGCGGAGTGGGACAGCGCCATCGAAGAGGTTCTGGCGCAGCACCGGAAAGCAATGGCGCCGCGCTTGTGGCCGAAAATTCCGGAGCGGCGGTATGTCTGCTTCTATCCGATGGACCGCAAGCGCGGTGAAGAGAAGAATTGGTACCTGGTCCCGATGGCGGACCGCCAGCGGATGATGCACGAGCACGGTCTCATCGGGAGGCGCTATGCGGACCACGTCCGGCAAATCATCACCGGGTCGATCGGGTTCGATGACTGGGAGTGGGGCGTCGACCTCTTTGCGGATGATCCGCTGATTTTCAAGAAGCTGATCTACGAAATGCGCTTCGACGAGGCCAGCGCGGTCTACGCCCTGTTTGGAAGCTTCTACGTCGGCGTCCGGGTACCGGCTGCGGAACTTGGTCGCCTGCTCGCCGGCGAACTGCCCTCGTGGAGCCCTAAGGGGTAATCAGACCACTGGCGGGCTGCTCTTCCGTCCGGCCCGCTTCCTGTCCTTTCGGAGCAAAGTATCGCGAAAGGAAGTGCAAGAAGGCCCGTCCCTTCGGGCGCTTGTTGTCGTGCTGAATCGCAAGCCTTTGCAGGAAGGCGAGAATTCCAAGCACCTCGGAATCGCGAAGCGTCGCCATTCCGGTCTGCTGCGTCAAAGCCTGCCGGAACTCCTGAATCGAGGCTTGCACGCGCTGCTGGATCTTGGCTGCGACCGCATTCTCGGATCGGGTCTCGTAGATCAGCCCGCTCTGCAGAGTGCGATAGGTCCGGACGAGGGATTCGAGCGCATCCCGCACATCCGCATCTACAGCTCCGGGAGTTTCGAGCGAAGCCCGCAACAGCGCGCCTGCCAGGAACATCAGAAGCGGTTCATGGTCCCGAAGGAAGCCCTCAGAGACGCGAATATCCAGATTCGGAAACTGGTTCGGATCGACTTCGGGTAACTTCTCGTGAAGGCGCGCCTCAACTAGGTACTCGCAGTCAAAGGGGCAGCTAACGCTTACCTCCCGCTCCGTACCGCAGCAAACCGAGCAAATGTCGCCCTGTACCCCGGGGCAGTAGCGCCTGGGACGACGAGTCCCGCAAATCTTGCATTTCATTGAGTCAATAACTTTCCAGGCGAAATCGTCGTTCGCCTTTTCAATCCAGCTGAGCACGCGGTCGAGCCCGTGCTTCACACTAAGGAGCCATCTTTCGTGGCTATCGTATCATTAGCTACATGCGCGTCGATCTCTATCTGAAGGTGGAACTCGAACTCGAGAATGACGAAGAGCCCAAGAAGGTTGCCGACGAGATCTGCCGTCAGATCCTGAAGGTGTACGGCGTACGCTCCGCCGAAACCACCAATTACGTCACTTCCGAATGATCTACTCCACCGGAGCCCGCCCTTCCCCGACTGTCTGTTGCCAGGTTCGTTCGAAGTATCGGTCGGTCATTCCCGCAATGTAGTCGCACACGACGCGATGAAGCGGGGTGCCGTTCACCTGGCTGTAGTAAGGGGCGGGCAGCCGCTCCGGATGATCCAGATAGAAACGGAACAGTTCCCTGACCTGCACAGCGACTCTCTGCCGCTCCTCGGCGAGCAGCGGCGAAAAGTAAACGCGCTCTCTCAAAAAGATTTTGAGCGCGCTATTTGTTTCGGCCGCCTCTTCGCTGAATCGTGCAAGGCGTTGCGGAAAGGCCCGGATATCCTCGACGGACTCTACCCCGGACGCTTTTACTGCCGCCGCCGTTCCCTCGATCAGCCCGGATACGAGCAGGTCGACTAGCCGACGCAAGACTTCGTGAAAGATCAGGCGCTCGGAAGCCGCCGGAAACTGCGTCTCAATCTCCTCGCGTAAAGCGGCATAACGGGGAACGCTTTGAGAGAGCTGATCGATGTCGAACAGTCCTGCTGAATAGCCGTCGTCCAGGTCCGCGGTGTTATAGGCGACTTCGTCCGCCAGGTCGATGAGCTGCGCCTCGAGGGGAGGCCGGTAGCCAGGTAAGTACTCGTCGAGTTCCGGAACCTCTCCCGGCGAAATATCGCGGGAGTGCTTGACGACGCCCTCTCGGACCTCAAACGTAAGGTTTAGACCAGGGAAGCGGGCATAGCGCTGCTCGAAGCTTTCCACAATCCGCAAGGCGTGCAGGTTGTGGTCGAAGCTCTCGCCGAATTGCTTCATCTGGCGATTCAGCTCTTCCTCGCCCGAGTGCGCGAAGGGAGGATGACCGATGTCATGAGCGAGCGCGAGTGCTTCCGTCAGGTCTTCGTCGAGCCCAAGCGACGAGGCTACGGTCCTTGCAATCTGCGCGACTTCGATAGTGTGCGTCAGGCGGTTCCGGAAATGGTCTGACAGGCCGGGCGTGAAGACCTGGGTCTTGTTCTCCAGACGCCGGAACGCCCTCGCGTGGATAATACGATCCCGATCCCGTTGAAATTCGTTCCGATAAGGATGCCGAAGCTCGGGGTATCGACGACCCCGGCTAGCCTCCACCGGGAACTGCAACCGAGCTAGCGGAGGAGCCGAGGAGGTAGCGTGGCTCATCGCCTGAGCGCCACTACTTGGCGGTGGCTGACAACTGCCCGCTGAGCGTAAGGGCGGTGCGGCTAATTGCGTCCCGGTCCGAGGTCCGAAGCGGCTCGATCAGTTTACGCGCCTCTTCGGGTTTTGAATCGGCCAACACCCGGGCAAGAGTGATCGTGGCCTGTTCCTTGGAAACCAGCGCCGTCGGCTTGTTGATGAGCTCGCGGAGCAGCTTCTCCGCCTCGGCGTTCTTGCCCTGCGCATCATACATTTCGGCTAGAGAGAGCTTCGCAAGCGATGAGTAATTGTCGTGACCCGATTCGGCGACTTCTTTGTAGCGCTTCTCTGCCTCGGCTACCTTGCCCTGATCCATGGCGATGTTGCCCAGCATGTAAGCGGCGTAGGACGCCTCTTCAGAACCAGGATGTTTCTCGATGACCTGACGGAACGCCTTTTCCGCTTCCTGGTCCTTCTCAGCCTTGGTGTTGAAGCTCTTGATGAGAGGGCTCGGGGCGGGCCCGATCGCCGCCTGCTGGATGGAGATCGCTTCCTGCAGGGTTGCTTGGCGTATGGCATGCTGCCGCCTCGTGTAACCCACGATGGCAAGAGCCACCACAATCACCACGACAGCGATGCCGCCGTAGACGATCAGTTGCCGGCGGTGTTCGCTTACGTACTCCACCGTGTGTTCCACTTCCACTGCGAAGCGGTCCGTCTTCAGTTCTTTCCGGGTAACTCTATCCACAAGAACCTCAAGGGGAAAATACCATCATACCACGCGGCCCCGCGCAAGCTTTACATGGAAATCAGCTTCTTCTGCAGGGCAAACTTCACCAGGCCGGCCACGTCGTGAATGTCGAGTTTCCGCATCAGGCTTGCCCGGTAGGTATCGACGGTCTTGGGGCTCAGCTCGAGCCTTGCGGCGATTTCCTTGGCGCGAATTCCGTCGACGAGAAGGGAGAACACCTGATACTCGCGCGCGCTAAGCCTTGCGATCGGATCACCGCTGCACTCGCGGCGGTCTGACTGGAAGACCTTATCGATTTGGACCTGCGGTGAGACGTAGACTTCGCCGGCGGCCACCTGCTCGATCGCATCCAGTAGATGCTCGGCTGGGCCGGACCGTAACACGAACGCGCAGGCTCCTGAGCGCAAAGCCTCAAGGATCGTCTTGCGGTCGCTTCGATTGGAGAGAATAATGGCGCGGGTAGGTGAGCCGTTCTCCCGAATTCGCCGCACAACCTCGAGGCTGTAAAGCACAGGGAGGTTCAGGTCCAGGATTGCGACGTCGGGACGTTGAGAGAGGATGGCTTTCAGGGCGGAAGCGCCGTCGCCCACTTGTGCAACAATGCGGTTGCGGGGCCTGGACGCACAGATTGCCGCAAGTCCATCTCGCACGAGGAGGTACTCTTCGGCGAGAACTATCGAAACGTCGCTCACAGCCATCAGGAAATCCCGGTGCTTGCAAGCCCCCGCGCATATCCTTGCAGCCGGAGGGGGCTGACGTCTAGAGCGAGCCGTCAGCCCATCCTGACGTTTCCTCTCGAAGGCTGCATTTTCCCGGAGCTAGCAACAGGCGGCGCTACGAGAAGCTCCGTACCGCCAATGCCTCGTCGTCGTGCACCTCGAAAACAGTGTAAAGCTTGGTGATCTGGAGCAGATCCCGCACCCGCTTCGTCAGATTCAACAGCTTCAAAGACCCACCCTGATTGGTAACGGTGGTGAATGCGGAGACCAGTTCTCCGATCCCCGAGCTGTCTATGTAGGAGACTTCACCCAGGTTCAGCAGGATCTTCCTGTGGCCCTTGTTGGTGAGATCTCGGATGGTATCGCGGAACGTGCTCGATCCCTCGCCAAGGGTAATGCGCCCCGCGGCATCAATGACCGTCACATCACCCACTTGCCGGGTACTTAGCTTTACGCTCATGAAACGAATCCCTCCTGATCAACCGCTTACAGTTCGAATCAGCCACCCCGGCTGAGGTACTTGATCAGGGTGACCTCAGTGCCGGTTGGCTCAATGCGTCTTACATCGAATCGGTCGACGAATGCCCGTATGAGAAGGATGCCGCGCCCTGATTGGCGCAGGAGATTCTCTTCCGCAAGCGGGTCCGGCAGGGAACTCATGTCGAAGCCTTCCCCCTGGTCAGCAATGCGGACCGTGAGACGGTCAGGCTCCAGAGAGACTACAAGGCGAACCTTTTTGTTCTCGTTGTACCGATTGCCGTGGACGACCGCGTTGACCATCGCCTCACGGACCGCCATACCGACCTTATGCAACTCTTCCTCGTCGATGCCGACGCCTTGAGCCACCCGCAGTACGGTTTCCTCGGCGTTATCAACGCTTTCCAAAGTCGAAGCGAGCGAGGTGTCCACGCTGGGCGTCACACCGCGATCATTATCTGGCATATCGATTGTAGGCCGCAGCGTGGCCAAGGCGAATCGACAAGATAGAATACCGGAACGCGTAAAGTCAAGCTGATGCAGACGACTGCTCGACGTTCGGCAGACTGATGTGGAACATCGCGCCGGAGGGTCCGGACCGGTTCGCGGCCCTGATGGTGCCCCCGAATTTCCGTACGATGGAGTCGACGATGTGAAGCCCCAGTCCGGAGCGAGACACTTCGGTCGAGAACCGCGGAGTGAAGATCATCGGAAGGACTGCTTCCGGAATGCCGGGGCCGTTGTCTGCCACCGTTATATCAATTGCGCTCCCGCTCTTTCGCGCCTTCACCTCGACGCGTCCCCCTTCCGGCGCGGCTTGTGCTGCATTCAGGAAGAGATTTACGAGCACTCGCTCCCAGCATCCCGCTGTTCCAGCAAGCCGGATACCGGATTCCACGTCCCGCTCGAACTGAATCGGCGCGCGCCGCACGGCTCGCAGAAAGTCATGGGTAAACTCGATCGCCCGGTCCAGGATAACGTTGAGATCGAGGCAGCCGGCATTTGTCTCGAAATAGCTTTCGAGAATGCGCCTGCCCCGCTCGACGCTGCGGTGGATTGTGGCCGCCAGCACCTGCCAGTTGGGATCGGAAGCCAGCAGGTCCCCAGCCTCGGAGATCGTCTCAAAGACGTTATTCAGGTCGTGCGCCAGACCTTCCAAGCGGAGGTCATCGTGGCCGTCGCCTTCCATCCTGTTACCCCGATATCTGGCGCAGTGTATCCCAAAACCCGGGAAATGACACGGAGGCGGCTTCCGCTCCCTGGATCACGCAAGGACCGTCGGCCGAAAGCGCCGCGATCGCGAAGGCCATTGCAATTCTGTGGTCGCCGTGTGAATCCACTTCAGCCGCGTGATAGCGCTGGTTCCCGGGGATCTCAAACCCATCCGGTTTCTCTTCCACTTTGATTCCCATGCGGCGCAAGTTTTCGGCGACGGTTGCGATGCGGTCGCTTTCCTTCACTCGCAACTCCGCAGCGTCGCGAACTACCAAACCGTTTTCGCAAACAGCGCCGAGAACAGCGAGCACAGGGATCTCATCGATCAAAGCCGCAGTCAAATCTTTTTCGATGACGCCTCCCCGCAAACGCCCGGGTCGAATCCGGATATCACCCACCAGCTCGCCCGCAGTCTGTTCGACGCCCAGCACTTTCAAATCGGCTCCGACTGATACCAGGAAATCCAGCAAGGCGGTGCGCGTCGGATTCAAGCCCACGCGCCGCAGGATGAGGTCCGATTCCGGACGCATCATCGCGGCCACAAGGAAAAATGCAGCCGATGAGAGATCGCCCGGAACAGCGAGCTCGCGGGCTTTGAGGGGTGTGCCGCCTTCAATGGAAATCGTGTTGCCCTGTACTTCAATGTTGGCGCCGAATTCACGGAGAGCGATCTCACTGTGATCGCGCGTCTGAACACCCTCTCGTACAATGGTGCGCCCTTTCGCGTGAAGGCCTGCGAAGAGGACACAGGTCTTAACCTGAGCGCTTGCCATCGGAGGCGTGTAATCGATGGCGGAGAGCGGACCGCCGTGAATCGTCAGCGGCGGGTAACGGCCGTCGCGCGCTTCGATCCGGGCGCCCATCTGCGTCAGCGGGCGGATGATTCTTTCCATCGGCCGGCGGCTCAAGGACTCATCGCCTGCAATACAACTGACAAACGGTTGTCCGGCGAGAAGCCCGGAGAGCATCCGAATGGTAGAACCCGAATTACCCGCATCAATGACGGCTGAAGGGGCTTTCCAGCCATAGAGTCCGGAGCCGTGGATGACCACTTCTTCGGTGGTGCGCTCCACCGGAACACCCAGTGCGGTTATGGCCTGAAGAGTAGACTGGCAATCGGCTCCAGTGGAGTAGTTGCGGATACGCGAAACACCTTCCGCAACCGATGCCAGCATTGCATAGCGATGAGATATGGATTTATCACCGGGGAGTAGGATGGAGCCGCTCACACCCCGGGTGGGGGAGATTTCCTGTTGCATGGAAACTCCCCATTGTACCGGATGTGGGTTCAATAGCAGGAATTAGGCAGGTACTGCGACACAAGCGACGTTGCTGTACGATTGGCGCTGCCGGTCGGCCCGGAAGCGTTGGAATCGATAGCCAACGCCGAAAACGGTCTCAATACACGGCTGTCCAAACTCCATAATTTTCCGCCGCAGCCGGCGCACATGAACATCTAACGTCCGAGTCCGGATCTCCATGCTGTAACCCCAGATCCGCTTCATCAGCACTTCGCGGGGGACAATTTCCCCCTCGTTGGCTGCCAGCATTGCGAGAAGTTCAAACTCCTTGCGAGTGAGTACCAGTTGGTTTCCCTGGACGAGAGCTTGTCCCCGTACGAAATCTATCTCCAGTTGATCGTCCCGATACACTTGCTTCATCAGAGCTGGGATCGTTTCGATTGCCATGGTTTCCCCTTTCGGTATCATCAAAGACGATCCTACGGGCTTCGTTCATGAAGGTCGTAGACAAGTTGTAAAAAAAATGTAAAAGCTAGTCGATTGTGCGAGGCTCAAAAGGCTCCAAACGCAACTCCCGCTCTGCGCTGTCTTCGGCCTTCACTCGGAAGGAGACGGCCCGGGGCGGGGCGTCGGTCTCCAGACTGAACGAGGACTCCTCCTCCGGCTCCAGAACCTCCTTGTCGATCATTCCTTTCTTTGCCGCCAGGACCTGTCCATTGGGGCCAAGGAAATCAAACAACAGGGTCAGCCGCTGGATCGTCCGCATGCCGCTGTTCTTCACTCTCCCGTCCAAAGCAATCGTGTTTCCCATCCTGCGGCCCGAAACTTCGAGGAGTGTGACGTCCGGCGGCTTCGACGCCTTGCGTTTCTCTTTTGCGGGAACCAACAATGTTGCAAACACTAACAGACCGATCGCCAGGGATTTCATCACGGATCAGTCTAGTGAGCAGAACAGGAAGGCTTCAAGTATGTTGACGAGGCGGCAATTGGCGCTAGGGCCGGCGCTCCTTTCCATGGCCAATGCGGCGCAAGTGCGCTCGGGCAGCCCGCAAAATGTCGTGATTTCGAGCGCGAATGGATTGCGGGCTTGCCAGAGGGCGATGGAGGTGCTCCGGCAGAACGGTGACACGCTGGACGCTGTCATCGCCGGTGTAAACATCAACGAAGAGGACCCGGAGGACAATTCCGTCGGCTACGGCGGCTTGCCCAACGAAGACGGCGTCGTTGAGCTGGATGCCAGCGTCATGCACGGTCCCACCCGGCGCGCGGGCTCTGTGGCCGCTTTGCGGAACATCAAATATGCCTCCAGAATCGCCCGCCTGGTGATGGAGCGAACCGATCACATCATGCTGGTGGGTGAGGGCGCCTTGCGATTCGCAAAGGCGCATGGATTCCAGGAAGAGAATCTGCTGACAGAGAAGTCGCGCATCGCCTGGTTGGTATGGAAGGCGAATTTGCGCGACAGCGAGGGGCATAGCAACTGGAGCGACGGCTTGGACGCTCCAGTATCGAAGCCGTCAGCCCGGCTGCGACAGATGTTCCCCGAAGTCGACGAGTCGCTGCTCGCCTGGGCGGTGGAAGTAGCGACGCGGCCGCCGACGGGCACGATCACTTGCCTTGCCCTGAATGCCAAGGGAGAAATGTCCGGGGTCACGACAACGAGCGGGCTTGCGTGGAAGATACCAGGCCGAGTGGGCGATTCTCCAATCATTGGCGCCGGCCTCTATGTGGACCAGGACGTCGGCGCGGCGGGTTCAACCGGTCGCGGCGAGGAAAACATCCGGACGGTTGGCGCGCATACGATCGTCGAGAATATGCGGCACGGCATGTCGCCGAAAGAAGCCTGCCTCGATGTTCTGAAGCGAATCTCCCGCAACTACGACAATGACCTTACGCGGCTCGCCAAGTTCGACATAGTGTTCTACGCGCTGCGGAAGGATGGCGCTTATGCCAGCGCTTCCCTCTGGAGCGCGCGCCGGCAGCGCGAAGCAATCTCTACGAGAAAGTTCGCCGTGAATGACGGCGGAGAGAGCCGGCTGGAAGACTGCGCGTTTCTCTATGAGAGAAAGTAGCGCGTCCTGATTAGCGAACGCAGCTTCCACAGGAAGCGCCTTTTTATTTCTGGCTCGTTGTCTGCCCTTGCGGACGGCTCCCCGCGGGCTCGACGGTAAGACCGGCCTTGTTAAGGACGACGATATCCACTCGCCGGTTATGAGCGCGGCCCTCCTCCGTTTCATTCGTGTCGACGGGAATCGTTTCCGCATAACCCGCGATTGCGAGGCGTTCCCTTGGCAGCTTGTAGCGAGTGGTGAATAGCTCAAGCATCGCGATACTCCGCGCAGCCGATAGCTCCCAGTTGCTGCGGAATCGCGCGTTGTGGATAGGAACTGAGTCGGTGTGGCCTTCCAGCCTGATGGGATTCGGCAGCGGCCGGATCGCGTCCGCCACCTTTTGAAGGCTGGGATACATCTCGGGAGCGATCGTGTCGCCGCCAGAGGGGAAGAATGCAGCTTGCCGAAGGGTGATCACCAAACCCCGCGGCTCCATCGAGAGGCTCATTTTTCCCTGTTCGATTTCCACTTTCAACTGCTCGCGGAGCAGTTCGAGCGACGGGAGGAGCTCCGCGTAGAAACCGGCGGACGGCTGGTTCACGCCTCCCTGTTCCCTGCCCTGGAGCGCGGTTGCGGGGGCGTTGCCGCGGTCCCTTCTGGCGCCCAGCAGGCCGGAAAGAACGTTTGTTAGCTGCCCCTCGTCGAGGGCTCGCTTTACGGCCTCGGAGATCTGCTGAGCCCTCTCCTTGTCGACCTGAGAGTGGGCGTACATCACCACGAAGAAGGCGAACAGGAGCGTGATGAAATCTGCATAGGAGACGAGCCAGCGCTCATGATTCTCTGGAGGCTCCTGCCTTCTGCGCATAAGACAGCTAGCCCCTCGCCAGCAACTCGGCAGCGGTGCTTCTGCGTCCTTCGCGATTCTTCGCGCCGCCGCCGTGCCGGTCGATGATGTACGCCTCGAGCTTGCTGCGGATCAGTTTCGGATTCAGACCTTCGACGATGCTGATGACTCCTTCAAGCATCAGTTCCTTCAATTGCAGATCGAGCCGCGCCCGGGCTTTCATCTTGTTGGCCGCCGGCAGAAAGAAAAGGTTGGCAAAACCGACGCCGTAAACCGTGGCCACGAATGCAGAAGCAATTCCTTCGCCGACCTTCTCCACATCAGCGAGCTGTCCCATGACGTGAATGAGTCCAAGCACGGCGCCGATGATGCCGATCGTCGGACAATAACCGCCCGCCGTCTCATACACTCTTGCTTCCGCCTCGCGGACACTCTCCTCCAACTGAATCTCCAGTTCGAGCATCTGGCGGATTTCCTGGATATCCGCGCCATCTACGGCGAGGTTGAGGCCCTTGCGAAGAAAAGAATTTGCAATGTGCTGGGTTTCGGATTCCAGAGAAACAATGCCGGATTTGCGCGCCTTTCCGGCATACAGAATGATCTCTTCGATTACCGCCTCGGGAGAGCCCGGAGGCTCAACGAAGACGGTTTTCAGCCGCCGGAGCGCCCGAACAATCGTCTCTATCGGCGTGCTGATCAGGACCGCGCCAACGGTGCCCCCCAAGACGATCAGCGCGGCCGTTCCCTGGATGATCTGCTGGGGCTCTCCTCCTTCCAGTCGCTGGCCGAAAAGAATCCCGCCAAAGGCGGTAGCAAGCCCGGCCAGCGTGCCGAAGTCGATCTTCCCCCTTGCCCCCCTAGCGCTCATGGGAAGTTTCTAAAGCCTCCCGGCACGGGCAAGTTGAAGCATCCGATAGGAACGACTTTCGATACTCTCTCACTCGCGCGATGATCTCCTCGGCAGACTCTAATACGACAAAAACCTGTCCGTTGGATAAGGTGACCACGGTATCCGGCGTCATCTCAATGTGCTGAATCAGGTCCGCGTTCAGAACGAGCGGGACGCTATTGATGCGTGTGAGCCGGATCATTCCAAAACGTTCTCATCGGTCGGACAGAAAGAGATATGAAAGATTCGTGGGCGGCGTTTTCGAGCCGATAAGGGTCTGCAGGAGGAGGTCGTCACATGATCGTTCAACCGCTGGCCGCAAAGATCCTTGCCGCGCTGGCCACTGGCAACCTTTCGATGCTTCAAAACAGTCTCGACGACGCGGTTGCATTGACGCCTAACGGCCGTTCCGCCCTGGAATCGGAGCAGAGGGAGCTGCTCTCAGTTATTGCCGCCCAGATGCGTGAGTCTATTGCCCGCCTGCAAGCCGGAGGCGGAGGCCTGGAGGAATTTGGCGTGAGCCTGCAGCTCCTGCAGCATTTGTCGTCCGGGCCGGAAGCCGGGCGGCAGGCTAATCGAGCATTCCGAGAATCTCACGCAACTCCCGGCGTATCTGCTCCATCGGCGAAGAGGCGGCTGTGCCGGAGGAACGCTGCACTTCGGCTTTCGCTTCTGTCGGAGAAAGACGACGGTTCTCAAGATAGTTCCGCGCGCCCTCAATCGTGTACCGCATCTCGTAAAGCAAGGTCTTGATTTCGAAAATCAATTCCACATCTTTACGCCGGTACAGCCGGTGATTCGTTCCCGATTTCTTGGGACTTAGCATCGGAAACTCGCTCTCCCAATACCGCAACACGTATGGCTTGATCCCCGTCAGCCGGCTCACTTCGCCAATGCGGAAGTAGAGCTTATCGGGTATTTCCGCCGGAGTTGCCTGAAGCACGGCCTTCGCCATCAGATGCCTCAATTATCCGTCATCCTAGGGTAACGCTGCTGAAGCGTCAACCATTTGGCGCTACCATCGACCTTGTGTCCATACTCCTCGGCATCCACCCGGTCCGTGAAGCGCTGCGTGCCGGCACCCCCCTCGACCGCGTCCTGGTAGCGAAAGGCGCCCGCGGACCGCGCATTCAGGAGATCATCGAACTCAGCCGCCAGGCGTCGGTGCCCGTCCGGTTCGAACCGCGCGAGGCGCTGGATCGCATTACGAAAGGCGCAACGCATCAAGGGGTTGTGGCTGTAGGCTCCGCCCGCGGCTACGTCGACCTGGAAGATGTGGCGAACCCGCGGCTGCTCGTGCTGCTCGATGGCGTCGAGGATCCGCACAACCTTGGCGCAATCATCCGTACGGCCAATGCCGCCGGAGCGGACGCGGTGATTATTCCCGAGCGGCGCGCTGCGGGTCTTACGGGGACCGTCGCCAAAGCCGCCGCAGGCGCGCTTGAGCACGTGCCGGTGGTCCGGGTTGGCAACGTGAACCAGGCGCTGGAGCGATTGAAGGAGCGCGGCTTTTGGATCTACGGGCTCGATGAGCGCGGTCCTGCAGTCTATGACGAGATCGAATACCTGGAGCCGGCGGTCGTCGTGCTTGGGGGCGAGGGGAAGGGGCTGCATTACCTCGTGAAGAAGCATTGCGATTTTCTGATCCGCATTCCGATGGCCGGCAAGATTCCCTCTTTGAACGTCTCGGTCGCGGCGGGAATCGTCCTCTTCCAGATCTGCCGCAGGAAGCTTCGAAACCCTGAGACCTAGTACAATCAACAGTATGCCTTCCCCCGGCGCTGTTCTAGCCGCTCTCCTGGCACTTTTTGTTCCAGTATCCGTTGTGGCCCGCCAGCCTATTCGGGAGCGGAAGGCGATGGTGGTTGCGCAGGAGCCTTTGGCGACCGATGTCGGCGTGGCAGTGCTGAAGGCTGGGGGCAATGCGGTCGATGCCGCTGTTGCCGTGGCGTTCGCCCTAGCCGTCACACATCCATCTGCGGGGAATCTGGGCGGAGGCGGGTTCCTTCTGCTTCGTAAGGCGGATGGCACGGCTACGTTCATCGACTTTCGGGAGCGCGCGCCGGAATCAGCCTCCCGCGACATGTATCTGGACCGCGAGGGCAACCTGACCCGCGACAGCGTCGTCGGATGGCGCGCCGCCGGAGTCCCCGGCACCGTTCGAGGTCTCGAATACGCCCACCGCAAGTATGGACGCCGGAAGTGGGCGGAGCTGCTCGCGCCCGCGATCCAGCTGGCGCGCGACGGTTTTCCGGTATCCTATGCGCTTGCCTCTTCCTTGCGGAGTTCCGGCGACCTCCTGGAACAGTTTCCGGAGTCCAAGCGCATTTTCCTGAAGGGCGGAGCCTATTTTGAACCGGGCGACCGGCTGGTCCAGCCGGAGCTGGCGCGGACTTTGCAGCGCATTGCCAAAGCGGGCGCCCGCGACTTTTATGAAGGCGAAACTGCTCGTCTCCTTGCCGCCGCCATGAAAGAGCACGGCGGGCTAATTACGCTGGAGGATCTGAAGCACTATACGGTTGCCGAGCGAAAGCCGTTAACGGGACGCTACAAAGGCTACGACATCATCGCCGCTCCGCCTCCGAGCTCGGGCGGCATCGGCATCCTGCAGATGCTTGGGATGCTGGAAGATTCCGGATACGAAAAGCATGGCGCCGGATCCGCGGCAGCCATTCACTATGTGGCTGAGGCGATGCGGCGGTATTACGCCGACCGAAGCCAATATCTGGCGGATCCTGACTTTTTCCGTGTGCCGGTCTCCGGGCTGCTCAGCCGCGACTACATCGCCAAGCTGCGCGGCACCATCGATCCGCAGCGGGCAACGCCGAGCGAACAGGTACGGCCGGGGAATCCCGGCGCCTATGAGAGCGCCGCCACGACACATTTTTCGATCGTTGACCCCGAGGGCAACGCCGTTGCCCTGACCTACACAATCAATGGTTCCTACGGCAGCGGGGTCACGGTGCCGGGGCTCGGCTTTCTGCTGAATAACGAGATGGACGATTTCGCGGCAAAGCCGGGAACGCCGAACATGTTCGGCCTTGTGCAAGGCGAGGCGAATGCGATCCAGCCTCGGAAGAGGCCTCTCTCCTCGATGACGCCGACCATCGTCCTGCGCGATGGAAAGCTCTTCATGGTTTTGGGCGCTCCCGGCGGATCCCGCATCATCACGGGTGTCCTGCAGGTGATGTTGAACGTGATCGACTTCGGGATGAACATCCAGGAGGCGGTCGATCAACCGCGCTTTCACCATCAATGGATGCCCGATACTCTCTCACTCGAACGAGGTTTCTCTCCAGACACCATGGCTCTGCTGAAAGAGCGGGGGCACACAATCGGCAAGATTTCGAATGTTGCCCTCGTCGAAGCCATCCTGATCCAGGACGGCTGGCTTCAGGGGGCCAGTGACGGCCGGGCTAGCGGCAAAGCCGCGGGATTTTAACATCCATGGATCACGTTTTATCGACACATCTGTTCGTAAACAGCCGCCTGACGATCGCTTTGCTGGACCGGATCTGGGATCAAGGCATTCCGGCAGTGGAAATCTTTTGCGCGCGCCAGCATCTTGATTATCGGGACCGCGCGCAGATCCGCGAACTCGGACATTGGTTCCGGGATTCTCCCCTGAAACTGCACTCGATCCATTCTCCGATGTTTAGCGACGACGTCTGGGGCCGGTCCGGTCCTCAGGCTGTCCTTAACATCACGGAGCTGTCGCGGCCCAAGCGGATTGCCGTGACCGATGAAATCAAACGGGCGCTGGAGATTGCCGAGACCATTCCCTTTCGGTACCTCATTCAGCACGTCGGCGTGCCGGGCGAAGAATATGACGAGCGCCGTGTGGATGCAGCGATGACGTCGCTCGAGGAAATCAAGCTTTTCGCCTCGCAGCGCGGCGTGGAAGTTCTCCTTGAAAACATTCCGAATCAGCTATCGAGCGCCGAGCGCCTCGTCCAGTTCCTCGATCGGACCCGGCTGGGCCTCGGTATCTGTTTCGACGTCGGTCATGCTCACATCAACGAAGGCGTCGAAACGGCGTTCCATCTGCTGAAAGACCGCATCCGCTCGACTCATATCCACGACAACGACGGCATGACGGATCAGCACCTGTTCCCCTTCGCGAAAGGAGGCACGATTAACTGGAAACGGACGATGGAGTTATTCTGCTCCTGCCCCGGCCAGTTCCCCCTGTTGCTCGAGCTTCAGGAAGTGCCGGACCTCGGCCAACCTCTGGCCGCGGCGCAGAATGTGTTTGAAAGGTTGGAAGCGCTTTAAGCTATGGCAGTTCCGCGCATTACTATCCAACAGGCCGGGAGCCACGCAGGGCAAACGGTTGAGATTGCGGGTTGGCTCTACAATCTTCGCAAGTCCGGCAAGATCGTCTTTCCACTTGTCCGCGACGGCACGGGCATCATTCAGTGTGTGGCTGTGAAGTCCGCGCTCCCTGAGGCCGTCTTCAACGAGTTAAAGGGGCTGACGCAGGAGTCGTCGCTGATCGTCACAGGCCAGTTGCGAGCGGAGGAACGTGCGCCGGGAGGGGTGGAGCTGGATGTGCAGGGCGTTCAGGTTGTGCAGCGCGTGCCCGAGTCCGATCCCTACCCCATCACGCCGAAAGAGCACGGCGTCGATTTCCTGATGGATCACAGGCACCTGTGGATTCGCAGCCGTCGCCAGCACGCGATCCTTCGTATACGGCATGAGATCATCCGGGCAATCCGCGAGTACTTCGATTGCAACGGCTTCACGCTCGTGGATACCCCGATCTTTACGCCTGCGGCGTGTGAGGGTACGACCACACTCTTCGAATGCAACTACTTCGACGACGAGAAGGTGTACCTCACACAGTCGGGCCAGTTGTACAACGAAGCGACGGCGATGGCTTTCGGCAAGGTTTACACCTTCGGCCCGACGTTCCGTGCGGAGAAATCGAAGACGAGGCGTCACCTTACCGAATTCTGGATGGTGGAGCCGGAAATGGCCTATGCGACGCTCGAGGACGTCAAGCGCGTCGCCGAAGAGCTGATTGTCTTCGTTGTCCGGAGGGTGCTTGAGAATCGCAGGCCGGAGCTGACAACCCTCGAACGGGATATCAGCAAGCTCGAAGCGATTCAGGCCCCGTTCCCCCGCATTAGCTACGACGAGGCGGTGGAACGGCTTCAGGCCAAGGGCAGTCAGATTCAGTGGGGCGGCGATTTCGGCGGCACGGATGAAACCCTTCTCAGCGAGGACTTCGACCGGCCGGTGATGGTTGACCGCTACCCTGCGCAGGTCAAAGCGTTTTACTTCCAGCCGGACCCCGACCGGCCTGAAGTTGTGCTAGGGGTCGACGTGCTGGCGCCGGAGGGCTACGGCGAGATCATCGGAGGCGGTCAGCGCATCCACGACTACGATCTGCTCGTAAAGCGCATTGAAGAGCACAACCTGCCGCGCGAAGCGTTCGACTGGTACCTGGACTTGCGGAAGTATGGCAGTGTCCCGCACGCGGGCTTCGGCATGGGCGTTGAGCGCTGTGTGGCCTGGATCTGCGGGCTGGAGCACGTCCGGGAAACCATTGCCTTCCCGCGAATGCTGTACCGGACCAAACCATAACGCTATGCAACCTACAGGCCGCGCTTCGAAGATCTCCATCATTGGCGCTCCAATGGACCTCGGCGCAGGACGGCGCGGGGTCGACATGGGGGTATCCGCCATCCGTGTGGCGAACCTCCGGGCTCAGCTAAGGCGTCTCGGCTACGACGTGGAAGATCTCGGAAACATTCCCGTCGAACAGGCGGAAACGCAGCCTGAAGGGCAGGCGAACGCCAAGTATCTTCCGCAGATTCAGACTACGGTCAACACGCTCGCGAGGAAGGTAGAGGAGACTCTTGGCCGGAACAGCTTTCCGATCGTGCTCGGCGGTGATCATTCGGTCGCCATCGGCACCGTTTCCGGCGTCTCCAGCCACTTCCGCAAGACGGGGAGAAACATTGGCGTAATCTGGATCGACGCACATGCGGACATGAACACGCCACAGAGCAGCCCCAGTGGGAACATTCATGGAATGCCGCTGGCGTGCCTGATCGGGGTGGGGCCGGACGAGTTGACTAAAATTGGAGGGTACTCGCCAAAAGTCGATCCGCGGAATGTGGCGATCATCGGGCTTCGCAGAGTGGACGAGGGGGAGCGGACGCACGTTCGCCGATCCGGCGTGCATGCTTTCACGATGCGCGACATTGACGAGCTGGGCATGCGCGCCGTGATGGAAAAGGCGGTTGAGATCGCATCCGCCGGGACCGATGCAATCCATCTTTCGCTGGACATGGATTCCGTGGATCCCAGCCAGGCGCCAGGCGTCGGCACTCCGGTTCCCGGAGGAATCACATACCGGGAAGCCCATCTGGCGATGGAAATTTTGTGCGACTGCTCCCGTCTGGCATCCTTGGAAGTAGTGGAAGTGAATCCTATTCTCGACGATGCGAATCGCACGGCGATCCTCGCTGTCGAACTGATTCTCTCCGCATTAGGAAAACGAATTTTATGAAAACACGGGTGGCGGTTCTTTACGGAGGCCGGAGCGGAGAACACGAAATCTCCTTGCGCTCTGCCAAGACGGTAATTGGAGCCTTGGATCCGGAGCGCTACGAGGTTGTCGAGATTTTCATCTCCAAGGAGGGTAAGTGGAGTCCTCGCCACATCGTGCCCGAGCCGGGAGCAAATGCGGACATCGACGTCGTTTTCCCTGTGCTTCACGGTACCTTCGGCGAGGATGGGACAGTACAAGGCCTTCTGGAGCTTGCCGATCTGCCCTACGTAGGCCCCGGTGTTCTTGCGTCGTCGCTTTCGATGGACAAGGACGCAATGAAGCGGATCTGCCGGGAGCGGAACCTCCCCGTCGTGGATCATCTGACGCTGACGCGGGAATGCCTGGATTGGCGGATTGTCGCGGCTCGGTTCGGCTATCCGATGTTCGTGAAACCCGCGAATCTGGGGTCGTCCGTCGGCATCTCAAAGGTTCACAACGACGACGAACTGCGGCGTGCTCTCGAAACCGCAGCCTCCTACGACCGCAAAATCGTCGTCGAGCGCGCGATCCAGGGCCGCGAGTTCGAGTGCGCCGTGCTCGGCAATGAAACCCCGGAAGCTTCCCTGCCCTGTGAGATTTTCCCCTCCAGAGACTTCTACGACTACGAAGACAAGTACATCCTCGACAAAGCGCGCACCCAGATTCCAGCCGATCTGACGGCGGAGCAGACAGAGGAACTGCGACGTCTGGCGGTGGAGTCCTACAAGGCCGTCGGTTGCGAAGGAATGGCGCGCGTGGATTTCCTGCTGGAAGCGAGCACAGGGCTTCTCTACATCAACGAGATCAACACCATTCCCGGCTTCACAAGCATCAGCATGTATCCCAGAATGTGGGACTACAGCGGTTTGCCTTTGCCCCGCCTGGTAGACCGGCTCATACAGCTTGCTCTCGAACGCCACAAGGCCCGGCAGGCTACCCGGTTCAGCCTTTAACGCTACACTGAGAAGGAACGAGCGTCTGCGCATGCTTTTCTGGGTACCGGCATTCCTGTTGCTGGCCGCGCCCGCCGGCGATCTCGAGGAAAACGTCAAGCGCTTCATCGATGTGTTCGCGTTGGTGGAAGAGCATGCGGCCGATCCCGTGCCCGCTGATAAAGCCTTCTACGAAGGGGCGATTCCCGGGCTTCTGAAGCGTCTCGATCCGCACTCCGTCTTCTTCGATCCGGCTCAGTTCGAACAATTGCAGGAACTGGAGCGATCCGTCCGCAAGGGATTCGGGAGCGTCGTCTCCGTTCTTCCCGGCCGCGTGATTGTGTTGCAGACGCTTCCCGGCACTCCCTCGGCGCGATCCGGCATCGGGCCGGGTGACGAGATTGTCGCGATCAACAATATTGCGCTCGACCGGCTGGAGACCGAGCAGCTGGTTGCTTTGCTCGCGCAGTCTCGGCAAAGGCAGGTTCACCTGGTGGTGCGCCGGCCTGGAAACGCGCGTCTGCTCGAGTTTGTGCTCACCCCCGAGGAGATGCAGTCGAACAGCGTCGAGCGAACGTTCATGCTTGATGGAGGCATTGCCTATCTGCGCGTCGCGAGTTTTGACGCGTCGACCGGCAAAGAGATCCGCGACGCGATCGAGAGAATGGGCGGAGCGTCTCTCAAAGGGGTTATTCTCGATCTTCGCAATAACACCGGCGGCGTCATGACGGCGGCGCTCGATACAGCCTCGCTGTTTCTTAAGCCGGGGCAGAAGATTCTAAGCATTCGCGGAAGGGCCTCCGAGGCCAAGGACATTGACGTGCCGGCCACGGCCAGCCCTTACAGCTTTCCCGTTGCGGTACTCATTAACGAGAAGACGGCCAGCAGTTCGGAGATCGTCGCGGGTGCGCTGCAGGATCACGACCGGGGAATCATCATCGGCGAACCCAGCTTCGGCAAAGGGCTGGTGCAAAGCGTCTACCCCCTCAGCGGCAATAGCGGACTCGCGCTGACAACGGCCTTCTATTACACCCCAAGCGGCCGGTCTATCCAAAAGCCGCTTCGCACGGGGCAGCTTGGGGAATCAATCGCATCCTCTGGCTCTTCTCAGGAATATGCGACGGACTCAGGCCGCAAGGTATCAGGCGGCGGAGGGATTCAGCCGGACATCGTGGTTTATCCGGAAGTCAACTCGCGCCTGGGAGTGGTGATTGAGGCGACTGCTTCCTTCCCCTCTTTTGCCACACAGTACTTGCAGCGAGTGGGCAAAGTGCCGGAAAACTTCGAAGTCACGCCGGAGATTCTCGACGAGTTTCAGTTCTTTCTTTCACAAAGAAATATCAGGCCCGGCATCGCCGAGTGGTCCCGTGACCGCGACTGGATCCAGAGCCGGCTGAAGCAGGAGATTCTCAACCAGGCGGTAAGCGTGGAGAAAGGCGACGAAGTGGAAGTGCGGCGAGATCCGGTCGTGCGGCGGGCCCTCGCGGAGCTTGCGAAAGCGGGAGCGTGAAGTGGACGAGCTGGACGTTTATTCCGTAATTGGAGAAGACGGCTTTCGACGCCTCGTAGCCGCATTCTATCAGCAGGTGGCTCAGGACGATGTGTTGCGGCCCATGTATCCGGAGGATGATCTTGCGGGCGCGGAGGAACGCCTGTTTGACTTTCTCGTGTTCCGATTTGGCGGCCCCCCGCGGTACCTGGAGCGCAGAGGGCATCCCCGGCTGCGCATGCGGCACGCCCCATTCCCGATCGACCGGCTAGCTCGGGACCGCTGGATACAATGCATGGGGCGTGCGCTGGAGCAGGCGAATCTGCCGCAGGACGTAGAGGCGAAGCTTCGCGAATTCTTCGAAGCCACAGCCACCTTTCTTATCAATCGAGCGGAACAGCCGCCTGCTTCCGAGCTGCGCTCACCGGAACAGTAGCGGTGTGAAATCGGCCAGATAGCGGCGCCAGACCATCCAGGTGTGTGCCCCTTCCGTTTCAATCCACGTGTGGCGGATCTTCCTGGAGTTCAACCAGTCGACCAAATTCCGATTCAGGCCGATCAAGCGGTCGTCTTTTCCGCAGGCAATCCAGAGCAGTTTTAACTGCTCGTTCGCTTTCGCATCGAGAGAGGGAAAGTTCTTTTCAAACTCGGGCGGCAGGCCGCCAGAGCTGAAGGCGCCAACCCACGCAAAGCGATCGAGTGCATTCAGCCCGGTAAGAAGCGCTTCCGAGCCTCCCATCGAAAGACCAGCGATCGCGCGTTGCGTGCGATCTTTCGATACGCGGTACGTCTTCTCCACCAGCGGGATCACCTCCTGCAACAGGGCGTCGCGAAAACCGTCGAAGTTCCGCTTCACCAGCTCCGGGTTCCGGAATCCGGGACCATTACGCTTCACGATTTCCGGAGCCCCGTAGCCCAGAGGCATCACCACCAGCATCGGCTTTGCCTTCCCCTCTGCGATCAGGTTGTCCAGGATGATGTGCGCGCGTCCCACGGACGTCCAGCCGCTTGCATCGTCACTGAAGCCATGAAGCAGATAGAGGGTCGGGTAGGTTGTCTTCGCGGAGGCATCGTAGCCGGGCGGAGTGTACACGTAGAAGTCCCGCTGGTCACCCACGATCCCGGACCGGTAGAAGTGCCGGTGCAACGATCCATGCGGCACGTCCTTCAGGTCCCAGGGCATGGATCCTGGCACGTGGACCAGGTTCTGAAGACCCAGCAGGTTGGGCTTGATGACGGAGTTGACGGGATCAAGGATGCTGATACCGTCGACGATGAAGGTGTACCCGTAAAGGTTCGGCGCCAGCGGGTCCGTGGTTACGCTCCAGATACCGTGCTCGCCTTTCTGCATTTCCACTCTGACTCCGCCTTCGCGCGACAACTCCACCTTCGTGGCATTGGGAGCACGAAGCCGGAAGGTGACACGGCCATCGGGGTGAACCTCCGGGGAAACAACCGGGGGCGGCGCCTGTGCCGCTAATGGCAGCAAGGCCAAAAGAAGGGAAGCCAAAAATCGAGACATAGCGGCCTACAAGTATACAAAGTTCCTGACGGGCGCGCGGGAGAAGGGATCGGGGAACTAGTCTCGCGACTGAGCGGCAGTGGCCCGGGCGGCCGGCTGACGCTTCGACTTGATGGTTTCAATAACGACCGGCAGCACCGACACGAAAATAATGGCGAGGATGACCTTTTCGAAATGCTGCCGCACAATCGGCACGGACCCGAGGCCGTAGCCGAGCATCGTCATCAAAAAAACCCAGCCAATTCCACCAAAGATGTTGAACGACAGGAATCGCGGGTAGCTCATCTCGGCCACGCCGGCGACAAAGGGTGCGAACGTGCGGATGATGGGAATAAAGCGAGCGTAGATGATGGTCTTGCCGCCGTGCTTCTCATAGAACTCGCGAGTGCGTTCGAGATGCTCTCTGCGGAAGAATCGCGAGTTCGGCCGGTTGAAGATGTGGGGGCCGGCCCGGCGTCCCAGGTAATAGCCGACGCCATCGCCAAGGATCGCGGCCGCCATCAGAACGATGTTGATGGTGACGATATCGAGACTGCCTGCGCCCGCCACGACGCCGACAGTGAACAGGAGCGAATCGCCGGGCAGAAAGAAGCCGACGAGCAGACCAGTCTCGGCAAAAACGATCAGAAAAAGGAGCGCGTAACCAAGCCACCCCGTCATGACGGTCCCGAGAAGAACAATGAGCTTCTCGGGATCCGTGAGTGTCTGAAGGCCCTTCAGCAGCGCGTTGATCATGTGCGCGCTAGCTGCGGCGGTAGGCATTGACCAGTCTGGTCAAGACGCTTTGGTTCACCTTGATCTCCCGGTCGTTGGTGAGCTGGGTGACGATGCTGTCTTCGAGCAGCTCCTGCCGTTCACGAGCCTTCTCGGACTTCAGCTTGTTGCGAATCTGTTCGCGCTGCGCTGCGAGCTGCGTCATGTCCGCCGGTATCTTTGCGGCCACTCTGATGATGGCGTTGCCCTCCGGAATCACCGAGATCGGTCCGAACACCTCTCCAACCTGCTTGGAGAACGCTTCGCTTACCGACGAGGCAGGGGCAAGCCCTTCGGCGACACCGTCGCGCGTGAATTCGGGAGTCGTCTTCACTTCGAGCCCGAGTTCCCTCGCCAGCTTCTGAAGGTCGCCGTTCGCGGTCTTCAGCTTTTCCGCGGCTTCATTCGTCTTCTGCTGCACCATCTGCTGCGCCTTTTCGGTTGCCAGCCGGTCCCGCACTTGCTGCTCGACTTCGGCGAGCTCAGCCTGGCGCTGCGGGTGGATGTCCGTTACGACCGCGAACACAAGCTTGTTGCCCGGGGCCTGTACGATGGGTGTCACCTCTCCCTTTTGCGCTGTGAAGATGGCATCTGTCAGCTCCCGGCTCACTCCGACTTCGGGAATCGGGTCGTTTTGAGCAGCCTTCTCGACCGAAGCCAGCTTCATGCCGAACTTCTGCGCCACGGCATCGGGCTGGTTTGGTGTCTTTGCCAGGGCGTCACGAGCCTGCTCCGCGGTCGTCTGCAGCCGGTCGAAGACGATCTGCCGCTTGGCCTCTTGCGCCAGCTCGCCCTTGACTTCCTCAAAGCTCCGCAGCTTCGCATCTTCCTTTTCGAGGAGCTGTACGATATGGAAGCCGTACTCGGTTTCGATGACGTCGCTGATCTCCTTCGGCTTCAGAGAGAACGCTGTCTTCTCAAAGTTCGGTACGGTCTGACCCCGAGTGATCCAATCCATTGCGCCGCCGTTCACCGCTGATGCCGTATCCTCGGAGTTCTTCTTGGCCAGCTCCGCGAAATCGGCGCCCGCGCGAATCTGCTTCAGCAACTCTTCTGCCCGGGCCCGAATCTTCGCCACTTCTTCCTTCGGCTTCTCGCTGGTCTTCAGCAGGATGTGACGCACCTTCACTCGCTCCGGCGTGCGGAAGCGGTCCTTGTCCGCCTCATAAGCGCGGCGCAGATCATCGTCGGAAACGGTCAGGTTTGCCGATACCGTCGCCTCATCCAGCGCCAGGACCCGGAAGCTGCGCTTTTCTGGAATCTGGTAGCTCTCACGCGTCTTGGCGAAGTATTCCTTCACCTCTTCCGGTGTGACCTTGACCGACGCCTTGTACTTCGACTGCGCAATCAGGATGTAGTCGAGTTTGATCTTCTCTTGAGTTCTCTTGAACTCGCGCTCCACTTCCTCATCCGTCACCACTGTGCCTTCGAGCACGAGATCCTGCAGCTTGGTGACAAGCATCTGTTTGCGGAGGTTCTCTTCGAACTCGGGAATGGTCAGGTTGAGCTGGGCGAGGAAAGCGGCGTAGCTGTCGCGGCCAACAAATTTCCCATTGGCGTCGAACAACTGCGGAAGGAGTGTCCGAATTGCCTTGGCCACCTCCTCCTCGGTAACCCGCAAGCCCATCTTTTCCGCTTGATAGGCGAGCGCCCGGTCCGCAATCATTTTCTTAACGTAAAGGGGAACATAATGTTCGACGATTTCATTCGGGATGCGGCCTTCCCGGATCGCGGACTGCAGATTAATCTGGGCTTCGCGGACAGTCAATTCCGTCCCGCCGATCTTCGCGAGCACCTGTTCGTTGCTGCCCATCCCGGATCCGAAGCCGGGCACAAGTGTGATCACCATGGAGAGCGCGACCAGCAGCATGATGGCGCTCAACAAGTACTTCACAGACTTTTTGCGGCTGCGGAAGAGGTCAAACATAAACTCTTATCTCCTGATTTCTACTACGGCAGTGACGCATAAGCCCTGCGCGGGCTTGTTGTGCATGTTGCATGGGGCCGGGATGCGGTATGCCGATAGTACTCGCGTTCCCAACCAGTATACCAAGTCAAGCACCATCAACAGTTCCCAGCAGGGCTCCCGCTGCTGAGGTCCGCTCGCCCATCCGGCACTCCGCGTGGACCGCTTTCACTGCCTTCTCCAGGCCATCCCTGCGGACGACAATCGCAATGGTCAGCTCACTCGAACCTTGAGCGATGGCAATGATATTCACTTTCTCTCGGGAGACCGCCGTGAAGATCCGGCCTGCCAGACCGGGCGTGCCTCGCATCCCTTCTCCGACCACGGCCAGCAGGCCGACTTCCGTATCGACCTCGATCGGACGAACATATCCGTGCGCCAGCTCCAGGGCCAAGCCTGCCTCCAGGCTTTCCAAGGCCGACGGCAGCTCCGCCTGCCGGACCAGGAAGCAGAAGCTCTGCCGGTAGCTGGAGCTCGAGAACGCCAGGACTTCGGCGTTGCTGGTTGCGAGCGCCTCCAGGGCTCGGGCCATCAGCCGCGTGCCGTTGATGGAGGCGTTCGCGGGCTCCAGCGATACGAGCGCGACGTTCGTCATCGATGTCACCGCTCTCGGCCCTCCCGGGACGGACACAGAGGGAACAATCCGCGTGCCGGGTTTCTCCGGCGCGAAGCTGTTCTTGCTGA
>CALGAR010000141.1 GCA_937959285.1 uncultured Bryobacterales bacterium | reverse complement strand
CCTGCAATAAAGGGCGAGCCGTCGTTTCTCCATGCGTAGACCAGACGTCCCACCAGGGAATCTGCCGGCGTGTCGCCAACAGTGCTCAGGTCCAATCCAGAGCCGTGAACGATCTCCAGCTTCCCATCGCCGTCCAGGTCAACGACCGCTGGTGACGACCAGATCACCTGTTCCAGATTGCCCTTGGGAAAGCCTGGCAAAGGAGAACCTGTGCGGTCCAGGACTCGTAACACGCCGCCCCGGCTAAAGGGCGGCGTACCGGAGTAGTCGGTGCCGAAGATGATGGCGGGCTGGCCGTTGCCGAGCAGATCGGTAACTACTGTGCCGGTTAGCAGCGTATCCGTCGCATCGAAGGGAAACTCCGGATAGTCCTCATCAATCAGTCCGTCCTCATCGTCATCTGCTGGATGGCCTTCGTCAATGTCTCCATTGCCATCATCGTCGACCAGGCGGATTCCGGGAAAATCGTCCGAAGAATCAAATGGCGTGTATGGCGTAGAGTCGCCCAGGAAATCCTCGTCAAACCGGCCGTCACCGTCATTGTCGCGTGCGAATATCGTTGTTCCGTCTGCGTTCCAGCCGTAGAAGAAGTTGTCGAAAGCACCAACCAGGATTTCAGGTTCCGGGTCGTCATCCACATTCGCAAGGACGGGTGTTGCCAGAACGCCTTCGCGAAATCCATCCTGAGGCGCGCCTCGATTTGCTGAGTCGGTGATGTCCTGCGTGTACAGAATGCGCTTGAACGTGCCGTAGCTGTTGAGGATCAGGACGCCGCCCTGTCCGACTCCAATTCCAGGCAGCGCCTGTCCGCCTAAGCCTACGACAACTTCCGGCTCCCCATCTCCGTCGACGTCCGCGACGGCAGGCGAGGATTGTATAGTCATTGCGCCGGCTGGCGTACCAACCGGAATTGCGTTCCGCGTGTCGTACTTCCAAAACAGAGAGCCGTCGGGCCGGAATGCATACACCCAACCGGCGGTGTCCCCGACGATCACCTCGAGGTCCTGGTCTCCGTCCAGGTCGGCGAGTACCGGTGAGGAGTGGTAAACCATACCCTGCAACCGCTGAGGCCAACCAGGCGCGTCGAACGGGCCGCCAAGGCGCCACACCCCCTGGCCCGATCCCCCGAACCACACTGTGGACTGGTCTTCTCCGTAGATGGAAATCACGATGTTGTAGGGGAAACCGTTGGCTGAGGCGCTGTAGTTAACAAAGGCTGGCGCAGAGGCGTTCACTTGCGAAGCCGCGAGGAAGGTCACGCCGACTTTCTCTGGTTTCGGGATTTCGCCATTGTAGGCGTACCCAAACCACAGATTCCCGGACCTGTCCCTATGCAGGGCGTAAATGACGTTGTCGGTATTGCCACCGAGCGGCGGCGTGCTTGACCGGTCGAATTTCGAGTAAACGCCGCCTGAGGATCGCCGGACGACGCCAGCGAACGGAATTGCAATCCAAACATTGTTCGAAAGATCTGTTTCGACCCGGAACACGCGCGCGGATGCGCTCCCTGCAATCGCCGAGAGCGACGATGAGTGGTTCGTCCAGGTATTCCCTGCGATGGAGTACGAACTGAGGCTTCCGCCATCTGTGCCCACCCAGACATTCCCGAATCCATCGAGTGCTACCGATGTTACGTTGTTGCTTCCCAAGCGCCCACCGGTGGTAGCGGCTGTAAACTGCGCCGCTATGGCTCCTGTCGCCGCAGTGATCCGGTACAGCCCGTGCCCCCACGTAGCGACCCACAGACTCCCGGAGCCATCCACCTTGATGTCCGTCACGAGGACAGCGGGAAGGAAATTGGTGAAAGTCCCCGTCGCTACATGGAATCGGGAGAGTCCGTTGGATGTTCCAAACCATACGACGTTGTTGGCGGCGTCGAAGGCGCTGGCCTGGACGGTATTACTTGCCAAGCCATTCGCCGTCGTATAGTTCGTGATGGTGTGATGATCCCACCTGCTTACACCTCCTCCGGGCAGGGGAGGCAACCCACCCAACTGCGAGTAGCCTGTGGTGAAGTAAATGTTCCCCTGACTGTCCGAGACAATCGAGCTGACGGCGTCGTTCACAAGCCCCTTCAGGCTATTCAGTAGCGTGAATTTACCGCCCGTCATCCCCTCGATTCCGGAAGCGACAGTTGAGAAGCGCTCTTGCGGTGCGACGGCCTTTGCTTGGGTTCCGGCAGTCGCTCTCTCGGTGTCCTGTGCCCAGCCTCGTGGCCAGGGCAGCGACTTACTGCCCTGCAGGCGATAAGCACCTTCAGCTCCGATTGCTACCCAAAGCCCTCCCCTCGGGTCGGCCGATAATGTCCGGATTTGTCCCGTAAACCCTTCCATCTCAAATCGAAAGAAGTCCAACTGCACCCGCGCCCTGGCGCTCGACGGGATCCCCCAAAGGCGGGTCGGCTCCTCATCGCTCGCGAAAGGGGAGAGATAGTAGTTTCCGAGCTGGTCTTCGGCAATTGCCGAGAGGGCCACGTTGGGGTAGCCGGTTGATTCGTCATACCTGTCAAAGGCTCCGGCTGAGTACCGCAACAACGTTCCATTTGCCAGCGACACCCAGACCATGCCAGCAGAGTCGGCGAACAGTGCCGTCACGAGGGACGGTTCGCTGGCCAGAATCGGGAGGGCGACCTCGGTAACGTTGGTTTGCTCGCGCCGAACCTCATAAAGTACGCTCTTTCCCGCCCTCTGTGCTGCAAGCCAGAGCTCTCCGCTGGCCGTTGCCGCCCAGTGAGTCACTTCACCGCGAATTCCCTCCCTGCGGACCAGCCGATCAAAGGGTCCCGCGAGGTAGTACACTTTGTCCCCGTCTGCGATCGCCCAGTAACCGTCAGTTCCGGCTACTCCTCGTACTCGGATTTCCTGGAGCGACTCGAACCAGCCGGCTTGCACCTCGTCCAGTTGCAGGACGCCCGCGCTGGTCACCAGCAGCGCCGTTCCGTTACGGTCTGCTGCCAAGTCGAGAAATTGTACTGCTCCATCGAGCGAAGGCAGCTGTAGCTTTCGTACGCCAGCAGCTGACCAGGAGTACACGACCGCCTCCGGAGGTTCTTCTGTGCGGTCGAATCCCGCAAACCAGACGGTGCCGTTCGAGGCGGCAATACGAGCAACCTCGGTGCCTTCAGGAAGGGGTGCGCGTAGCAGAGACCCTTTGGCGATCCGTGCTCCGCGAGAAGTGGCTGGCTCTTGGGCGACGCCGGGCATTGTCAGGATGACAGCAAGCGTCGCCAGGAAATGCACGAAACGCGAATGCAAGCGGACCTCCGGAAGGGACTAGCTGGAATAAAGGTCGAAGGTTCTACGGCTTGCGAAGAAACAAAGCCGCTGAGGTGAAGATACGGCCCTCCAGTTCGAGCGCCACCATTGGAAATACATCCCGGTTCTCATTCGCATGCTGAATCGCCCGTTGAAGAGGCATCACCGTGGAAATAGTCTCTCTACTGGCCGTCAGGTCGGGCTCGTCTACGAGGTCCATATCGGATGAAAGGGCCAAATTCAGGAGAGTTGTGGGGGCAAAGAGGCTCAGCCCAGGCAAATGGAGGTCGCTTGCGCCGTTAATGATGCATTCAGTCGTGATGGCTGCGATCCCTCCGGGCTTGAGAACCCGTCTCATTTCCGCGAGGCTCCTTTGAGCCCCCTCGATACCCCCGAAGTGCTCGATTGAACTTAAGCAAAGGACCCCATCAAAAGTGTTCTCTTCAAATCGGAGGTCGAGCGCGTTCATATACTCGACGACGAGTCTGTTCCGGTTATAAGGGCAGCGCGCGAAGGCATCCGGGTTCGTCAGCATCGTAATGTTCGATTCCTGATCCTTAAAACCACCTGTGCCGTAGATGTCTGTGACGAACACCCATCGGACGCGATTGGTGAGGTCGAAGGCAGGCTCCTCGTGCCCCCCGGCGACGGAGAGCACAAAAGATTGCTGATGGGTCGCCCCAAGTCGGTCAAGCCCGTTGAGAACATGTGCGTACTCCCAATGTTTTCGGTGCTGCTTGCCCTGAGGGTAGTCAGGATAAACCTTGAGAAAATAAGGAAGAACCCGACGCATCGTTGCGGTGAGCGTCTGGTCGCACCAGTCCTCCAGGTTGCATACCTTGTTGTATTTCATAGGATGAATGAGGCTACTTATTAAGGATCTGTATGATTGTAACCGCTACCCTAATGGATTCCCCGAAACTTCCCGTTTTTCTCCTGATCTTGGCCTTTGTGTTCGGCGCTTTTTGTGTGAACTTCAGTTGGGTTCACGACTACCACAATAGTGACTCCTTCCTTCTTGCCTTTATCAGTCGAGAAGTTTATACCCCGTACTACTGGGGTGATAACCGCTACGGAATGCCCGTGCCATGGCTGGCCTCCTGGATTAGCGATTACCGCTACAACCTGCTGTTCCAGACGCAAATAATGATCCTGGCAGCATTCGCAAACGCCGTGGTTTTTCAAGGATGGTTTCTTCATCGCTGTACGGGCTTGACCGCACCCAACCTTTCTGTGGCTGCCCTTTCGCTCATCGGCTGCATCCTGGTCCTGCGGCCGACACATCAAACGGCTCACGTACTGGCGCTTGCCCATCCGTACCTCATCTCTCTCCTGCCGCTACTCGTTGGCGTGGCTCTGCTCTTTCGGAGTCGAAGAGGTCCGCTTTTTCTTCGCAGTGCGATCGCGGGCATCTGCTTCGCCTTGTCCTTCTGGATCAACCTGTCCCACGTTGCCTTGGCGCTCGGCCTTGTAGTGCTTCTTCCCGTCCTCGATTGTACTTACCGGCGCAGTCTGACCTTACGGCTGCTTAGCTGCTCCCTGGTCTTTGCGGCAGGCGCCGGTGTTTTCTGGCATGCAAGCCGTTATCCGCGCCTCGCCGAACTCAAAATCGCCCCGATTTCGACAATCCCCAATGCCGTTTATCTTCTGACTTCAAATACGTTCACATGGTTTCTTCATCCCGTTGGGATGTCAGTTCTGGTCGTACTGCTGCTTCTGGCGATGGCAGTTCAGCACCGTCGCAAGACCTTCGCTCTCCACTATCGCGTGGCGGATGCCGCCGTCTTCCTGGCTCTCGCAGTCACGTTCGCGTTGGCGATGGCTGCCCTGGATTGGGTTGCCATGAACAACCACGAAGCACGGTACTGGACGACGTCAATGATTCTTATCCTCCTTGTGATGACCGGCTGGCTGGCGTCTGCGCTGTTTCGTTGGCTAGAGAAAGCAACAGGCTCTCCGTCTCTTGCGTCGACGAGCTGCGCCCTTCTGCTCCTTGCCGTGGTTGTGAACGCATTCGGGGCGTCTTCGCCCGCTGCTGCTCTTGGGCGTATCGACCGTGTCACAGGCGCCCGGGTGCAGTCGATTCGAGCGCTGGGATGCACACACCTTGTCGGGAGCTACTGGGACACCTGGATCTCCGTGTTTCATCAAAGGAGCCACGGCTACCTGCCGACGCTTTGGGCTATAACGTCAAGGTCGGAAGTCGCTGAGCGGCTGTGGGCGAGCTTTCCGCCCGAAGATCGTCGGTACTGCCAGGTGTGCGGAGATCCAATGACTGAGTATTTTCGGATTCACTTCCGCCTTCCGCCCCTGCGCCCAAGCAGTCAGCACGGAACCATCTGCCGACTTGAGCCGGTGCCCGCTAGCTCGTCAACCGCTCAAGCGAATTGAGGGCCGCCGTCTTCATCAATTGCTCCGCACCGGGGTGGTGGATGATTCGGGTGAGGCATTCGCGGGCGCCGTGAATATCCTTCTCCTGCTGGCATAACTCCGCCAGCACGAGGTCTGCCTTCAAGTCGAAGTCTGAATCCGATTGTTCTGCCCACTGGCGGAACCATTCCAGATGCCGCCTAGCCTCGCTGAGCTGATTGGTCCTGTAAAGGCAGATGCCGTACTTCAACTCGACGTCGGCACACTGCTCGGGCGTGAGCTCAGAGGCGTTTCGGAGACAGGCGAAATGATGAAAGGCGGTATCGTAGGATTCGGCGAGATACAGGAGATTCGCCAGATGCCACCGAGCTTGAACCTGAGCTGTGGTGAAGGTGTGCGGGGAATTGACGGCCTTTTGGTACTCCGTGCAGCTCTCATCGTAGTAGCCCAGGCATTCGAGCACGAAACCTAACCGAAAGTGCAGATTTGTTAAGACTTCACCGGGCACATCCTGCATCGCGGCGAGGCGGGCATACAGTTCCTTCGCCAGCTCGAGCTGGCCGTGCTGTTCGAAATGAAACGCGGCATTCATCCAGATTCCCGCTGTCCCCGCTCCAATCTTTGAGCCAGCCTCAGGCAGGAGAGCAAGCAGGTCTTCTGGAAGCTCCGCCTCACGGTTAAGTTTAATCAGGCAGATAGCGCGCAGGAGCTGCAGTTGAGCTACCGACAGATCGGCCGGAATCTCTTCGGCGAGAAGGCAATCGAGTCTCTGGATCGCGTCTTGAAAGCGTTCGGTATGAACCAGAAGGCAGGCCAGGTGATACTGAGCCAGTTGACGAACTAAGGGGAAAGCGTGCTGCGCCGCCACTTCCTCATAGGTGGCGATGGCCCCTTCCAAATCGCCGCCGATTTGCTGCAGAATCCCGCATCGATATGCCGCATTTGCACGAAGGTCCTCAGCCACCTCCTCACTGTATCGGGCGGCAGCATACAGTTCGCGCGCTTCGCTGTGAAAACCCTGTTGCTCTAATGCGAATCCCGTCCTGATAAGCAGGGGTCCGAGCCACGCGGCTGTTTCTTCACTGCAAGGAAGGAGTTGAAGGCAAGTGCAATATGCTTTTCTCTTCTCGTCGGGATCAGTGCTTGCGAGCAAATGTGAAATTTTACTTTCGTAGTGATCGCAGGAATCAGTCATCGGCTCCAAAGTAATCACCGGCCAACGAACAAGAAGGTAACACGCACCTGGTAGAAAAACAGCGACCAGTATAAGCCCTTATTGTATAATCGAAAATCTGCCACGTGGCGGCTTTCGGCGGTTTCACACAGTTCAAATCGAAGGGGTTCAAATGAAGGGCAGAAGAGCGCTAATCACGGGCATCACGGGGCAAGACGGCTCCTACCTGGCGGAACTTCTGTTGTCGAAAGGGTACGAGGTTCACGGTCTGGTCCGTCGTGTGGCGCTTCAGGACCCTGGGCACCGTCTGGAGCGTATTGCGCATATCCAGGATAAGCTGCAGTTGCACAGCGCCTCGCTTGAGAGCTTTCCGAGCATCTATCAGGCGTTCCAGAAGGTCCAGCCGGATGAGTGCTACCATCTGGCTGCGCAAAGCTTTGTGAGCTACTCCTTCGAGGACGAGTTTTCCACGATCAACACCAATATCAACGGTACCCACTACGTCCTGGCTGCCTTAAAGGCCGTCTGCCCGAAGTGCCGGTTCTACTTTGCGGGATCCAGTGAAATGTTTGGCAAGGTTGCGGAAGTCCCGCAATCGGAGACGACACGCTTCCATCCTCGATCCGCCTATGGCATCAGCAAAGTGGCCGGTTTTGACCTCACGCGCAATTATCGGGAAGCGTATGGCATTCACGCTTCTGCGGGAATACTGTTCAATCACGAGTCTCCCCGTCGAGGCTTCGAGTTTGTTACCCGAAAGATCACCTTCGGCGTCGCTTCGATTCTAGCCGGGAAGGCAAAGGAACTGCGGCTCGGAAACCTGGAAGCCAAGAGAGACTGGGGCCACGCGCGAGATTATGTAGAAGCGATGTGGCTAATGCTCCAGCAGGATGAACCGGACGATTATGTTGTCGCCACAGGAGAAACTCATTCTGTGCGTGAATTTGCGGATATGGCCTTCGATTTCGCCGGTCTGAAGGCGGACGACTATATCGTGATCGATCCACAGTTATACCGTCCGGCCGAGGTTCAATTGCTGATCGGTAATCCCGCCAAAGCCAAGGCTGTACTCAATTGGAGCTCTCGCACCAGTTTCCCGGACCTCGTGTACGAGATGCTCGAGTCAGACTGCCGGGCACTGGGTGTCGATCTTTCACAGTGCCGTCGGAAGGCCGCCGTTTCGGTCTAGACCCTATGTCGCATCAAATCAAACAGATCCTCGACTATCGGGAATTCATCATTCAATACACGCTACAGCAGTTAAGGACTCGATACCGCGGATCCGTTCTCGGATTTCTCTGGACCCTTCTCAATCCTTTGTTCGTGTCGCTTGCGCTCACCATCGTGTTCTCCTTCTTAAACCGGCAGGACATGAGGTCTTTTGGCGTTTATTTCTTTGCCGGGTATATTCCCTGGACCTTTTTCGCGGCTGCAACCAGCGCTTCGACGATGTCGATCGTAGGAAACGCCAACTATGTGAATCGAATTTTCATACCAAAGGGCGCCTTTCCGATAGTGACGCTTTTCGTGAATCTGCTGGATCTTGTGGCGGGCCTCGCCGTTGTTTTCCTGCTGATGCTGGCTTTTGGGGCGAAGTTCAGCGCAGCGATGCTGTTTCTTCCCGTTTCAGTGATTGCGTTGATTATTCTCGTGCTGGGATTGTCCTTTCTTTTCGCCACCATCAACGTGTTTGTGCGTGATTTCAGTTTCTTCTGGGCTAGCTTCAGTTTTCTTCTTTTCTTTTTCACGCCGATCCTCTACAAGCTTTCGGCCCTTCCTCCTGATGCTCGGCGTTACTTCGAAGCTAACCCGGTGTTACCGTTTATCCGAATGTTTCAGGAGCCCATTGCGTCAGGCGTTGTTCCTTCTGGCGAGACAGTCCTTCTCGCGACGCTCTACGCCCTTGTCGCTCTCGTTCTTGGCTCGACCATTTTCTTCCGATCACAAAAGTCCTTTTACTTGTACCTATAAATAAAGATGGCAGCTACTGTATCTAAACCAATTAGTTCGCAAGAGACCGCTGCCGGAATCCACGTATCGCTTGAGAATGTGGGGGTTCGATATCTCCTGGTGCCGGAGAATCGCCGGACAATCAAAGGTCGCGTGCTCGGTTTGTTCGGCTCGCCGTCTGTGTCGTCCGAATTCTGGGCGCTCCGGAACTTTAGCCTTAGTGTGAACCCCGGGGAGATCGTTGGCATCGTTGGCCCCAACGGATCTGGCAAGAGTACCGCGTTACGGGTCATTGCGGGGATCATTGAGCCTACAACCGGGACAGTGAACATTCGGGGTCGAGTAAATCCCCTGCTTGAACTTGGCGCCGCATTCAATCACGAACTGACGGGGCGGGAGAATGCTTACTTATACGGGTCCATCTATCGCATCTCTCGCAAGGAGATGGATGAGCTGATTCCTCAGATCGCGGCATTTGCGGAACTTGGGGTCTTCTTCGACGCACCCATAAAGACCTATTCGTCTGGAATGGTGGCTAGGCTCGCTTTCGCCATTAGCACGCAGATTCAGCCCGAGATTCTTCTCTTGGATGAAGTCTTATCCGTGGGTGACGAACAGTTTCAACGGAAATCTTTCTTCCGCATAAAGAAGTTGATTAGTCGCGGAGCTATTGTTTTCATTGTTTCCCACGGCATGGGACACATCCAGCAGCTTTGCAACCGTGTGATCTATTTGTCTAAGGGGCGAATCGTCGCAGACGGCAAGCCCTCGCAGGTTCTTGCGCAATATCAAAGGGACGCGGCCGCCGGCAGATAAGAGCTGCTTTAGTTACCGACTACTCTCTCGCTGGTCGTGACCCGTGAGGTTGTTTCGCTATAGTCTGGTGCTTCTGACATTGGCGCCAGCTAGCCCTTGAGCCGAATCAGCTAGGGACGGAGAAGCAAGGAAGATTAGCTTCTCTCTCTTGCGAATTGGGTTCCTAGGGAAAATGGACTCTCGCCTTTACCAACTCACGGTGCCCGGCGGGTGAACGCTTTCCTTAAGTTCTCCAACCGGCTAGGAGCCTTCGGTGGTTCCTTTTTGGTCCTCTGGTCCTCGTTGCTGCCCTGCAATCGCTTTCAAGGCGGCAGTTCGGAGAGGGTTTCCGTCGATTGCCCGGAGACTTAGGGGACGTGACCTTACACTCGGTGACGAATCCCCGGTTTCTGGACTACGCTGACGCCTTTCGGATGGCGGCAGCTTGTTTCGTACACCGGGTCTCGGATGTGGACAAACTAAAGGCAGCCGGTGTAAAGAACGTTTACCATATCGATCAAGGTATCCCGGCAGTAAGCGCATCAGTAAGGCACCCGCCAACGGCCTCCAACTCCTCGACCATGACCATTGCTTCCTTCGGACCGGATGATTCCGCTGACCGTGGACCAGTGCTTGCACCTCGTGTACCGGCTGCTGATGAACCGGTCGTAGCGGCTGAAGAACTTCTATTCGTTCGTTGAGCGGGCCGGCACTCTGGACTTAATGGCACTGGTTAAACTCGATGAGATTGCCGCTCATGTCGATCCGGCAATAGCAACGAGCTAGTCTTTCCCTCCGGTGCTCTTCCTTGGGCCGACGGGAGCGGCCCCGAACAATCCGAGGCTGTGGAGGATGTTTTGTCCGGGGGTGCTGGTGAGGAAGCGGAGGAACTGCAGGGCGGCCTCCCGCTGGGTTGACCGGGTAACGACTCCCCCGACTTGCCGGATCGGGCGGTGCCACTCCTGCGGAATCAGGACGCCGCCCTTGTCAAAGACCAAGGTCCAGGACGTGAGTGTCATATCCGCATTCCCGCTCCGGGCGTACTCATACGCCTGCCTGACGTTCTCTGCGTAGACGATCTTCGGACTCAGGCTCTTCCACAACCCCTGGCTCTCGAGCGCCTGCCGCGCCGCCAGTCCGTACGGGGCATGGGCCGGATTTGCGATTGAGATATGACGCACGGACTCGGCATCCAATTTAGAGAGGCTGCGAAGCTCAGGCCGGCGTGACCACAATGCGACGCGTCCCAGCCCGTAGACCCGCACTGAATCCTCCAGCAGGTGCCCGGAGTTTGCGAGTTCTTTTACAAATTCCTCATTCGCCGAGAGATAGACGTCGTACGGCGCCCCGTTCCGGATCTGGCGGGCCAGCATCCCGCTCGACCCGAGTACAAATCGCAGACTGTGGCCCGACGCGACTCGAAAGGCATCCGCCAGCGCTTGCTGCATCGGGGCCAGGTCGGAGGCGGAGGCGACGAGAATCTCAGCGCCATAGGCCAAGCAGGCGGCGAAGAGGAAGCACCCAAATCTTGACAGTAATCCACTAAACTTTAATAATAAAGATAGGCTAACTTGAGCAGGGCGCGGGCAGGAGCACCGTGAGCCGAACGTTTGTACGAGGGTTTCTCTAAGGGAGGACTGCAAAGAAATGAGCAAGATCATTGGGATTGACCTCGGGACCACAAATTCTGTTGTTGCGGTTATGGAAGGCGGGCAGCCGGTCGTAATCCCGAATCAGGAAGGAGGCCGAACCACACCTTCTGTCGTGGCCTTCACCAAGTCCGGAGAGCGATTGGTTGGACAAGTTGCGAAGCGTCAAGCGGTTACGAATCCAGAAAACACCATTTATAGCATCAAGCGCTTCATGGGCCGGCGCTATGACGAAGTCAACGAAGAAATGAAGCTCGTGCCCTACCATGTCAAGCGGAGCGACAGGGGGGATGCGCGGGTGGACGCTGGCGGGAAGCTGCTGTCGCCGCCGGAAATCTCGGCGATGATCCTGAGCAAGCTGAAGGAGGCCGCAGAAGCGTATCTGGGTACAAAAGTGACGGCCGCCGTCATTACCGTTCCCGCCTACTTTAATGACGCTCAGCGCCAAGCGACCAAAGACGCCGGCCAGATTGCTGGCCTGGAGGTCAAGCGCATTATTAACGAGCCGACGGCAGCTGCCCTTGCCTACGGCCTCGACAAGAAGAAGGACGAGACCATTGCCGTTTACGACTTTGGCGGTGGTACGTTCGATATCTCGATTCTCGAAGTTGGCGATGGCGTCGTGGAGGTGAAGTCTACGAACGGTGACACTCACCTTGGCGGCGACAACATCGACCAGCGCCTGGTGGACTGGCTGATTCAGGAGTTCAAGCAGGAAGAAGGCGTCGATCTCTCGCGCGACCGCATGGCTTTGCAGCGTCTGCGTGAGGCCGCAGAGAAGGCGAAGATCGAGCTTTCCACGCTGTACGAAACCGAGATCAACCTTCCGTTCATTTACGGCGACCCGACAACCGGTCCAAAGCACCTTGTCAAGAAGCTGACGCGTGCCCGCTTCGAGCAGATGATTGATGACATCATCCAGCGGACAATTGAGCCTTGCAAGCAGGCTCTTGCCGATGCCGGGCTGACGCCGGACAAGATCGACGAAGTCGTTCTCGTCGGCGGATCCACGCGTATTCCGAAGGTTCAGGAAATCGTCCGCAACTTCTTCGGCAAGGAGGCGAACAAGAGCGTCAACCCGGATGAGGTTGTAGCCATTGGGGCGGCTGTTCAGGGCGGCGTGCTTGGCGGCGAGGTGAAGGACGTCCTGCTGCTCGACGTCACCCCGCTTTCGCTGGGCATCGAGACCCTGGGCGGTGTGTTCACAAAGCTGATCGAGCGGAACACAACCATTCCAACGAAGAAAACCGAGGTGTTCTCCACGGCCTCGGACAATCAGACCTCGGTTGAGATCAAGGTTTACCAGGGCGAGCGTGCCATGGCGAAGGACAACCGATTGCTTGGTGTCTTCCAACTGGTCGGTATCCCGCCGGCACCGCGTGGTGTCCCGCAAATTGAGGTGACCTTCGACATCGACGCCAACGGTATTCTGAACGTGCTCGCAAAGGACCGGGCGACCGGCAACGAGCAAAAGATTACCATCACCTCCTCTTCCGGCCTCAGCAAGGAGGAAGTGGAGAAGATGGCGCGCGACGCCGAGGCACACGCTGCAGAAGACAAGCGCCGGCGCGATGAGGTGGATGCTAGAAATCGCGCTGATTCGATGGTCTATCAGGTAGAGAAGATGCTGAAGGACCACGGCGATAAGATCAGCGCGGAGGATAAGGCCAACGTTCAGGCAGCCTTGGATGAAACGCGTAAAGCGATCAACGAGAACGCCAGCCTGGAGCGGCTCAACGCATCCGTCGATAAGCTGACGCAGGCCAGCCACAAGCTCGCCGAGGCGATGTACAAAGCCCAGTCGCAGCCCGGTGGCCAGGCGGGTCAGGGAACCGAGACGAAAACCGGCGGCGAGTCCAAGCCGGGTGAGAATGTCGTAGACGCGGAGTTCGTCGACGTCGAAGACAAGAAGTAATCTGCCTTTGAGGAGTGGCGGCCCGGGAGTGGGCCAAAAACCGGGCCGGACCGCTCTGGAATATTCC
>CALGAR010000140.1 GCA_937959285.1 uncultured Bryobacterales bacterium | reverse complement strand
CGGGCGGCAGGCTTGCGAACCTGCCCGTTCTCGATCCGCCCACCCGGACTCCGGAGGATTTGGCCCAGCCTGCTGCTTTTGGTCTACGCAACATCGCGGTAGTCGACCCGAACTTCAAGACCCCTACCACCCACCAGTGGAGCTTCGGTATCCAGCGGGAGGTGGCGCGGAACACAGTGCTTGAGATCGATTACATCGGGCGGCGCGCCTATAACCTGTTCGGCGCGTACAATGCCAATCAGGTCAACATCACCGGAAATGGTTTTCTCGATGCAGTCAAGACGGTTCAGGCCGGTGGTCAAAGCCCGCTGATCAACCAGCTACTCGGCCCCGATCCCCGGAGAAGCGCAAACGAGACGGGGTCCGATCTGATGCGCCGTGTGTACGCGGCGGACCTGCGCAACAACGCGGTAGCCTCGATTGCGAACGACCTCAGCCGCCGGTCGGTAGGATCCACTTCGCTTGTGGAGGCGGCCGGGTTGAGCCGCTTCTTCTTTATGCCGTACCCGCAATTTATCAGCGGCGCCACGGTCATTGACTCCAACGACTTTTCCACGTACCACGCACTCCAGGTGCAAGTGGAAAAGCGCTTCTCGAGCGGCTTCACCTATCAGCTCAGCTATACGCTCTCGAAATCGCTCGACACCCGGTCCTTTGATCCGGCATTCACCACCGCCGCGACAGGCAGTTCGCAATCGGCATCCTCGACGCCGTTCGATATCGGTAACCGCCGGCTCAATTACGCGCTGTCGGACTTTGACCGGACGCATGTCGTCCAGTCCTACTGGCTGCTGGAGCTGCCGTTCGGCCGGGGCAGGCGATTCGCTTCCAGCGCTGGTCCGATGCTGGAACGGCTGATTGGAGGGTGGCAGGTCGCCGGGTTCCTGACGATCTCTAGCGGCCGCCCGTTCACCATCTTCTCGGGGTACAACACCTTCAGCAATGTGGTGCAATCGACCGCCAACTGCAGTGGCTGCAAGCGCGGCGACGGAGGCGTTTACCAGGGCGCAGGCGGCTTCGCCTGGTACCTGACGCCGGAGGAGATTGCGAAGTTCCAGCCCGTCGGACCTGGTGAGCTCGGCAATACCGGACGCAACTTCTTCCGCGGTCCGGGAAGCTTCGTCATGAACGCCTCTTTTATGAAGCGTACGGCCCTGACGGAGCGCTTCAACCTCGAACTGCGCGCTGATATCACGAACCTGACCAATACGCCGACATTCGGTTTCCCGACGGCGGTTGTAACGTCAACGACGTTCGGCCGGATTCGGGACACCATCGACAGCGAATCCCGGAAGATCCAGCTGGGGGCGAAGATCAACTTCTGATCCCCGGCGGTTCGCGGGGCAAGCTTATGGTGCCGCCTCTCCAAAGGATGAGGCCATTTCGTCAGAAAAAAGAAAGAGCCGGGCGTTCCAGCGCGCCCGGCTCGTTTTTGTAGAAGTTGAATTCTCAGAGGTCTGTGAGGTGTTCGATGCGTCCTGTGCTGTCCCCAATCTTCTCCTCGTGGACGCCTGCCATATCGAGCATCGTAAGGAAAAGATTCGTCATCGGGGTTCCCTTCTTGTACCGGATGTGACGCCCGCCGCGGAGCTTGCCGAGGGCGCCGCCTGCCACGAGGGTCGGGAGATCCAGATGGTCGTGCCGGTTGCCGTCGCTCAAGCTGCTTCCGTAGACGAGGAAGGAGTGGTCGAGAAGGCTACCGTCACCGTCCTGCGTCTCCTTCATCTTCTGCAGGAAGTAAGCCAGCATCTGGACGTGGTGCTGGTCGATCTTCTGCAGCCGCTCAATCTTGGCCGGATCGTTGAAGTGATGGGAGAGGCCATGGTGGGCGTCGGGTACGCCGATGGAACGGTAAGTACGGTTTCCGCCCTCCCGGCCGATCATCAATGTGATCACTCGAGTCGAGTCTGTCTGGAAAGCGAGCGTCATCAGGTCGAACATCAACTGGACGTGCTCCTCAAACGTCGGCGGAATGCCGGAAGGACGCTCCATTGCCGGTATCGGGCCAGCTTTGGCGCTCTGTTCCTCGGCCTTCTGGATGCGGCGCTCTACCTCGCGGACAGCGTCCAGATACTGCGTCAGCTTCTGCTTGTCGCTTGCTCCGAGTTCCAAGCCCAGGCGTTTTGCATCCTCGCGGACGAAATCGAGGATGCTGCGATCCTGCCGTGCCTGAATCGCCCGGGCGGCGGGATCGGTCGTCTCGCCATCGCCGAAGAGCCGCTCAAACACCGCACGCGGGTTGTTCTCCGGCGGGACCGGCGTTGTTGGAGAGCTCCAGGAAATCGTGTTGCTGTAGGCGCAGCTATAGCCCGAGTCGCAACCGCCGACCATTCGGTTGTCTTCCAGCCCGAGCTCCAGAGAGGGCAGGACGGTGTCCTTGCCGATCTCTCTCGCCGCAATCTGGTCCACGGACGTGCCAGCCCGGATGTCAGCGCCCTGCGTCTTCTTCGGGTGAACACCCGTAAGCCAGGTGGCGCCGGCACGCGCGTGATCCCCGGGACCGTCGCCGAGAGCCTGACCGTTATAGTGATCCAGGCCCGACAGCACCAGGAGATGCTCCCGGAAGGACTCGACCGGTTTCAGGGTACGCGGGAATTCAAAGCCGGCCCCTTCGGTCTTTGGAGTCCAGTCCTTCATGATGATGCCGTTCGGTACGTACAGGAATGCCAGCCGCAGAGGCTGTTGCTTTGAACCGACGCGGCTGGTCGACGCCAGAGCGGGCGTCATTGCATCGAGGAACGGCAGAGCAATGGTGGTGCCCAAGCCGCGCAGCAGGGTGCGGCGGGACAGAGACTTTCCTGTGACGATCATTTCTCCGGAGTTCTCCTCATCTGAAATGGGACGCTGTTGATGACGGCAAGGGTTACTGCCGAGAAGCGATAATTGTTACGTGCGGCCTCCCGCCGAATCTGACGGATTGCCGGACGGTCATAGTACTCCAGCCCTCTTCCGAGAGCATAAGTCAGTAACTTCTCAGTGAAGCACTCGACAAACTGGTCGCTGCGCTCCATAAGAACCGACTTCAACCCGGCCGGACCGCTGAATGTGGTTCCGCCGGGGAGGGCGCCCGAGGCGTCGATTTCCACGCCGCCTTCGCTGCTTCGAAACTTACCGATCGCGTCATAGTTCTCCAGCGCGAATCCGAGCGGATCGAGCTGCGCGTGGCAGGATGCGCAAGCCGCATTGGCCCGGTGCTTCTCAAGCGCCTGACGCAAGTCCTTTGCAGAGATGGCTGCGCCATCTTCAAGATCGGGGACGTTGGGAGGCGGAGGCGGCGGAGGGGCGCCGAGAATATTCTCCAGAATCCACTTCCCTCTGATAACGGGCGAAGTCCGAGTGGGATAAGAGGTCACCGTCAGAATGCTTCCGTGCGTAACGACGCCTCCCCTCTCCTTCTCATTCAACGCGACTTTTCGGAACCAGGACCCGCGGACCCCGGGGATCCCATAATGCCTCGCAAGCCGTTCATTCACGAAGGAGTAATCTGCGCTCAGGAAGTCGAGAATCGAACGGTCGTCGCGAATGATGTGCTCGAAGAATAACTCGGTCTCCCGCTGAAAGGCGTGCCGGAGGGACGCGTCGAATTGGGGATATTTATCCGGGTCCGGGTTCCAGCCGGCGATGTTCCTCAGGTGCAGCCACTGCCCGGCAAAGTTATCCACCAGGGCTTTGGCCTTCGGGTCTGCCAGCATCCGGCGAACCTGCTGTTCAAGCGCCGGCCTCAGCTTACCCTTTTCGGCCAGGCTGAGTAACTCGTCGTCCGGGATGCTGCTCCAAAGGAAGAAAGAAAGGCGCGTGGCAAGTTCAAGGTCGCTAATTCGATAGATCGAGCCGGGCTTGCTGCCCTCGGGGCTTTGACTTGCGCGGAAAAGGAAGTTGGGGGAAACAAGGATCGCGCGCAGCGCCGTCTCAATGCCGCCCTCAAAGCTGCCGCTATCCTTACGGCCTTCCGCGAACAGCTTCATCAATGGAGCCATATCAGTTTTTGTCACAGGACGGCGGTACGCACGGCGCGCGATTGTGGATAGAATCTTCTCCGCGCATGGCTCCTCGGCCTTACCAGGCTCCGGACGGCACACGAAAATTCGCTTCCGGCTCTCGGTTTCACCCGGTCCCTCCGGGTTGAACGGGCCGGCAATTTGAACGTAGTCCACAGAGAGATTGGGCGGAGGCTGAGTTCCCGTCGTGAGCCGGACGACGGGAGGATTCTCCAACTTCACATACTCGTTCAGAAAAGCGGCGCCGATGCTGTGCATTCCCGCCGTGATCGGGAGGCGAATCTCGAAGTTACGCGTATGCTGCTTCTCTTCCGCCGGATCAACTACTGCGTCGAATAACTGCACGCGTTTGTCATCAACGCGGACGTCCAGCTTTGGTGCAGGCGCATTCGGCGGAGGCGTTCCCCGGACGCGCACCAGGATCGAATATTCGGCGTCGACGGGGAAGAAGTGGGTCAGGCTCATGCCAGTGCGCGCATTTAGCGGCAGCTTCCCGGTGTCCGTCGTCCGTGCCGGTGTCGCACTGTACCTCTCGATTGCCGGCTTGACCTTGGCTGTCCCGATGGCCAGACGGCTCACCCGGCGCGCTGTCGACATGTACTTTTCCATCAAGAGCGGCGAGACCGTGAGCACGTCGCCGATATTATCAAAACCGTAGCCCGAATCATCCGCGGGAAGACTGGCGGCATGGTCGAGTTCGAGAGCCAGTAAGTCCCGGATGGCGTTGGAGTATTCAGCGCGATTCAACCGCTGGATGGTTGGCCGGCCCGGATTCGGATTCGCCGCCGCTCCTCGGTCCAACTCATCCGCTAACCAGCGGGTGAAGGATCGTGCTACTTCGTGAGTCGGGCGAGGTAGTTTCGGCGGAGGCATTTCCCCGGTGCGAACCTTCCGCAAAACCTTCTCCCAGGCGTCCGCGTTGGAAGCCACTGCTTCGGCCCGCAGATTCTGTACCGAGAATTCTGCTGTCTTCACCTTGTCGTTGTGGCATCCAAGACAGTAGCGATTCAAGAGAGATTGTCCGCTAGAGACGGGATTGTTCGCCGCGGGATTCTGCCCGAACAGAAATGATGCCGTCAGGACCGTCAGAAAGTAAGCTCGAAACATGGTCGACCCAATGAATGCAACTGGCTGGCGCTTAATATATCATTGATCCCTATGAAACTGCACCCGGTCTTTGATCTTACTGGCCGATTGATGCTGCTGTCCCTCGTGTCATTCGGCTTTGCCGGCGACATGGCGCTCTTCGAGGCCGTACAGAATCGCGAGCACAAGAAGGTTCTGGAGCTGATTGCGAAAGGAGCTGATGTCAATCAGGTGCGACCTGACGGCTCCACGCCGCTAGCCTGGGCAGTGAGCCGCGATGATGCGGAAGCTGTCGCCGCGCTGATCAAGGCTGGCGCGAATGTGAATGTCGCCGACGAGAACGGAGAAACTCCTCTTACTCTTGCCGCGGCGAATGGAAACCTCGCAATTGCGCGAATGCTGCTGGATGCCAAGGCGGACATTCACGTCAAGCGCTGGAGTGGAGATACGCCGCTGATGGCCGCTGTGAATTCCGGGAACGCCGAGCTTGTAAAGCTGCTGATTGACCGGGGAGCAGACGTTAACGTCAGAGAGCCGAGAATGGGGCAGACGCCGGTAATGTGGGCAGCGGCTGAGGGAAATTCCGCGATCGTGTCTCTGCTGATTGAACGTGGCGCTGACGTTCACGCAGTGTCGAAGAATGGCTACAACGCCCTGCTGTTTGCGGCCCAAAAAGGCTCGGTCGATTCTGTCAAAGCCCTTCTCGCTGCCAAGGCGGATCCGCACTATAAGTCTCCGAGCGGAGCTGGCGCCTTTTCGGTGGCTCTCGCAAGAGGACATGAAGATGTCGCGCTGCTGATGCTCGAACTCGGCGCGGATGTCAATCTCCGGGAATCCGATGGCTCGACTCCTCTGCACGAAGCAGTACGGCAGGGGAAAATTGCGCTTGTGCGCGAGCTCGTGAAACGCGGTGCGGATCTCGAAGCGCGAACCAATCCGTCAACCGGGCGGCAGGGCTTCCTCCGTCCGGGGGCATTAACTCCGTTCCTGGTCGCTGCGGAAACGGGCAACGTGGAGATGATGCGAGAGCTCGTGAAGCTCGGAGCCGATCCGAAGGCGAAAAATCCGGAAGGAGTTGGGGGTGTGCTGCTCGCCACGGCGAGCCGGAAGCTGGAAGCTGTGAAATTTATGATCGAGGTTGGCGGCGACGTCAATGAAACGCGCGCCGGAGGAGGATCGGCGCTTCATACAGCTACGCGGTTAGGCGCCAACGACATCATTCAACTCCTCGTAGAACACGGCGCTGATCTTACAGTGAAGGACCGCTTCGGACGAACACCTCTCGAAGCGGCCCAATTTGAGGCTAAGAACGAAACGACCGCTTTGCTCAAGAAGCTGGTGGAAGAACGCCAGCAGCGTAAACCCGATGGCCCTGCGAACTAAGCAGCAGTGACCTCGAGCGGTGACTTACTGATTATCCAGGTACTCTTCGTGCCAGGCCATCTGGATCGCTTCGAGCTTCGCTTCGTTTGATCTCGCCGGGTCATCATCGAAATCCTCGAGCTCCGTGACCCACCGGTGCAGGTCGGTGAAGCGAACGGTTAAAGGATCCACATCCGGATACTTTTCGTACAGTGCAAGAGCAATATCTTCGGCTTGATCCCAGGTCAGTCCCATTAGAGCTTGGTCCCCTTTAAGGCGTTGCTGACGGCGCTGTTCATCATATTCTCAGCGAGCTTCATCGTAACGTTGTTCAAATGCTCGATGCTCTGACGAATCAAAAGGTGGTCGTCGCTGTGATAGACCATCAACAGACGATTCAGCGCTTCGTCAATGGTGCGCCGTTCTTCATCCGTTAGCTCGAGCCAGGCATCGTTCTGCTTAGCCTTTTCGAGGGCGTTCATGATTGTGTCCGCCTCTACGCGGGCTTCGCGCGCCTGGCGCTCTCGAATATCTTCCTCGGCCTTCTCGTAGGACTCGAGAATCATCGCCTCCACCTGCTCGTCCGTCAAGCCGTAGGAGGGCTTTACATCGACGCTCTGTTCCTTGCCCGTGCGAAGATCGCGAGCCGAGACATTCAGGATGCCGTTTGCGTCGATCAGGAAACGGACTTCAATGCGAGCCATTCCAGCGGGCATCGGCTCGATGTCTTTGAGGTCGAAACGAGCCAGACTGCGGCAGTCTTTCGCCAGTTCACGCTCGCCTTGCACTACGTGGATCAGCACATTGCGCTGGCCGTCGACGCCAGTCGTGAAGATTTCCGTGGCACTTGCGGGGATCGTGGAGTTCCGGTGGATCAGCTTGGATACGACGCCGCCCATTGTCTCGATTCCGAGCGAAAGCGGTGTCACGTCGAGAAGAAGCTTGTCCTGCACGTCTCCGGCGAGAATCCCCGCCTGAACCGCAGCGCCGAGCGCGACCACCTCGTCCGGATTGAGTTCCGTATGAGGACGGGCCTTGAAGAGCGTCTCGACGGCTTTTTGCACAAGCGGAATCCGTGTCGATCCGCCCACCAGGACAACTTCGTCAATCTGCTCCGGACTCAGACCGGCATCGCGCAGGCAATCGCGGCAGGGCCCAAGGGTGCGTTCCACGATGTCCGCTATCAGCTTTTCGAAAAGATCACGTGTGAGTTCGCGCCGGTAGGCCTTGCCCTGATACTCGAGTTCAATCTTCGTTACGGGAACGAAGGACAGCTCCTCTTTGGCCTGGATGACCGCGCGGCGAAGCAACTGGACGGCTTCTCTGTTTTTGCCGATATCCTCGCCCCACTCGCTCTGAATATCCTCGAGAGCGATCTGGATCAGCCGGTTATCGATGTCGTCGCCGCCGAGGTGCGTGTCGCCGTTTGTGGCCAGCACTTCGAAGATGCCTTCGTGGAGGCGCAGGATCGAGATATCGAAGGTCCCGCCGCCGAGGTCGTAGACGGCGATCACGCCATCCTTCCTCTTATCCAGGCCGTAAGCAAGCGACGCGGCTGTCGGCTCGTTGACCAGACGCAGCACCTCCAGCCCGGCGATCCTGCCCGCGTCTTTCGTTGCCTGCCGCTGGGCATCGTTGAAGTAAGCAGGAACAGTGATGACGGCCTGTGTCACGGGCCGGCCAAGGTACGCTTCCGCGTTCTGTTTCAGCTGGCGCAGGACGTGGGCTGATATCTCCGGCGGAGTAAAAGTGCGGTCACCCAACTGCAAGCGCACAACGGATTCGCTGCCTTCGGCGATCCGGAAGGGGAAGAGGCGCAGCTCCTCGCCGATGTCACTGACGCCCTTGCCCATCAACCGCTTCACGGAGTAGACCGTACGGTCCGGCTGTTCAATGAGAAGCTGGCGGGCAGGATTGCCAGCCACGACTTCCCCGTCCTGCCTGACGGAAACGATGCTCGGTACCAGCCGTTCTCCTTCGGGGCCGGGAATCACTTTGGGCCCTGTCAGATCCATGAAGGCGACAAGGCTGTTTGTTGTGCCGAGGTCAATCCCGACAATCACCGGCTTGTGAGCCGCAGAGAAATCGATCTGGAACGTGGAAGACATGGAATTAACTGTTTGGGGCGTTCAAGCCGCCAACTCTCTTTCGACCTGATCTACTAAATTTCGAATGTAGCGGCGGCGATTGAGGACCCCGCGAATTTCCTGCAGGATGGCGTTCGCGCTATCCTGGTCTGCCGACTCATCGTAGCGTACAAACAACTGCTGAAGCTGGCTGTCAACCTCGTCGCGCATCGACCGGAATTTGGCTCTTGATTCTTCCAGCTGCTCGCGCGCGGACTCATCGCCGACCTTCAACTCTTCGAGAGCCATGTTCAGCTCGAACACCTCTTCGAGCAGTTCCGGCGGAACGTCCTTGGACCGCTGCTCCCCTATATCAAAGCCGCGCTGGCGAAGCACGTATTCCGCGCGCGATACGGGATCCCGCAGCACGCGGTATCCGTCATTCAGGATTGCCGTGGCTTCGAGGGAGTATTGCCGCTCCGTCGGAGCGCTTCGCGTGAAGCGATCCGGGTGCAACTGGCGGCTCAGGCTATAGAACCGCTTTTGCAGGTCGCCCAAATCGAGATTGAGTTTTGGCGGAAGCCCAAAGAACTTGTAGTAGTCCGACGTGGGCTGTTGCAAATGATTACAGGATGGGCAAAAGAGCTCCCCCGCCGTCGGCTGCCCGCACTGCCAGCAACGCGTCCCTTCCATCAGGCACTAAAGGACGAGCCGCATCCGCAACTCTTTTTCGCGTTCGGATTGTCAAAGGCGAAGCCGGAGTACATCAGGGATTCTTTGTAGTCCAGGGTCATCCCATCCAGGTACAGCATGCTCTTCGGGTCGATATAAACCTGAATGCCGTCGAACTCAAACACCTTGTCGGTAGGACGCGGCTTTGGCTCGAACCGGAAGAGATAGCTCAGCCCGGAGCAGCCGCCGCCGAGCACACCGAGGCGGAGTCCGCCCTGAACACCCTCCTTCTGGAAGGCGGCTCGAATCTTCTCAACTGCTTTCGGCGTTACCTGGATCATTCTTCGAAGCTCCCGGGGCCCGGTATCCCTTGCCCCTGTTTCCTTCGCTCTGTTGTGCTTACTTGCTGACTGGCTGTGAAGCCTGCAACGCGCTCTGCTTCTTCTTGTAATCGGCGATCGCAGCCTTGATCGCGTCCTCGGCGAGCACGGAGCAGTGAATCTTCACCGGCGGCAGGCTGAGTTCCTGGACGATGGCTGTGTTCTTGATCTCCAGCGCCTGCTCCACTGTCTTGCCCTTGAGCATCTCGGTGGCGAGCGACGAGCTCGCAATCGCGCTGCCGCAGCCGAACGTCTTGAACTTCGCGTCCTCGATGATGCCCGTCTCCGGGTTTACCTTGAGCTGGAGCTTCATGACGTCACCGCATTCCGGCGCGCCTACCATGCCAGTACCCACGTTCGGGTCGTTCTTATCCAGCGAGCCAACGTTGCGCGGATTGTTGTAGTGGTCCAGAACTTTGTCTGAATAGGCCATCTATATCTCCTATGAAAACGAAAATCCTCGTGCCTGATGTCCGGCTCAGTGGGTTGTCCACTGCACCTTGGAGAGATCCACTCCCTCTTTGACCATTTCGTAAAGCGGCGAAAGTTCACGCAGCTTTCGAACAACTTCGACAACGCGGTTCGCCACGTAATCGATCTCCTCCTCGGTATTAAACCGTCCGATGCCGAAGCGGATGGAAGAGTGAGCGAGATCGTCACCGGCGCCAAGCGCCTTCAAGACATAGCTCGGTTCGAGCGTTGCCGAAGTGCAGGCCGAGCCGCTTGAGACAGCCACGTCATTGATTCCCATCAGAAGGCTCTCGCCCTCCACATAGGCAAAGCTCATGTTCAGGTTATGAGGCAGACGGCTCTCCATGCTGCCGTTGATGTAGACCTCATCCAGCTCAGCAAGGAGCTTGTCTTTCAGCCTGTCGCGCAGCGCCTTCAGACGTACGCTCTCTTCAGGCATCTCCTGCTGGCAGATCTCGCAGGCTTTGCCGAAACCGACGATGCCCGGGACGTTCAGCGTCCCCGACCTCATACCCCGCTCGTGCCCGCCGCCGTCCATCTGCGCGGTCAATTGAACCCTTGGGTTCTTCCTCCGGACGTAAAGGGCGCCGACACCCTTCGGTCCGTAGAGCTTATGGGCGGTCATCGACATGAGGTCGATGTTGTCGCGGATCACGTTCACCGGAATCTTGCCAATCGCCTGTACAGCGTCGGTGTGGAACAGGACGCCGCGCTCCTTCACAATCTTGCCGATTTCGGCGATCGGCTGCACGACTCCGATCTCATTGTTCGCGTACATGACCGACACAAGGATGGTTTTGTCGGTGATTGCTCCGCGCAGCATGTCGAGATCCACCAGACCATCCTGCCGGACCGGAAGGTACGTCACCCGGTAGCCGTTCTTCTCCAGATGCTTGCACGTGTCGAGGACAGCCTTGTGCTCAGTGGCGACCGTGATGATGTGGTTGCCTTTCTCGGCATACATCTCCGCGACGCCCTTGATCGCCAGGTTGTTGGACTCGGTCGCACCGCTGGTGAAGATAATCTCTTTTGAGGTCGCTCCGATCAGGTCCGCAATCTGTTTGCGTGCCTTTTCCACGGCCTCTTCGGCCTGCCAGCCGAACACGTGGTTGCGGCTTGCAGCGTTGCCGAATTTCTCCGTGAAATACGGCAGCATTGCATCGAGCACACGCGGATCCATTGGGGTCGTCGCGTGATTATCGAGATAAATCGGCATCTTCATCGTGCGTTTTCCTCAATGACTTCTTACCGCCGGCGCCGGCCGGCCAGTTTCAGGCGATTTGCCCGACGGCTGAATCAGGTTGTCGACCACTATGTCCTGCATCTCATCCTGGGAGAGGTCAGCTATAGTGATGCCGCTCAGCAGCCGGAGGATTCCTTCGTGAACCTTCCGGAGCGGTTCCCTCACCGAGCACCGTTCCGACTGGTCGCATTCCCCGTGCTCCGTAAAGCAGGCCGTCAAAATGATTGGGCCATCAATGGCGCGAATGACCTCCAGCGCACTAATGCGGCTCGCATCCCTGGCGAGCCTGTAGCCGCCGTTGGTGCCGTGCTCGCTTTGCAGGAAACCATTCCGGACCAGACGCTGAAGCACCTTGGAGAGGAGCGGCAGCGGCATCCGGTAGCACTCGGCGATTTCCTTTGCGCTGGCGCTCTTTCCTTCGCCTTTCACGGCCAAATGCTTCAAAGCAATGAGCCCGTAATCCGCCTTCTTGGTAAGCTTCAGCATGCTGAACTCGGATCGAAACGGTCCGACATCTAAATATACCTTGGCTCGCAGGAACCGGTCAAGCGCGGTACTAGAGACGTTCCTTCTTTGTCCTTTCTTTTGTAGCGTTTAAATTACGACCGAATCAGTCTCAGGGTAAGGGGTCGAAGCCGCAATGCGCCGCGGGGCGCTCCTTGCACTGGCATAGAGCGCCCGGGAGGCGGCGCTCCAGGTCAGAAGATCAGGCGCAGCGCCAGTTGCCAGTTGCGCGCGTCGTTCTGGGTCGAGGTCACGCGACCGAACGCGCTGTTCGTCGGCGTTGTATTCGGATTCGCGAAACTTGTTGTGTTTGTGAAATTGTACGAGTCTGCGCGGAACTGGAGCTGCGTTCTCTCGTTGAAGCGGAAATACTTACTGAACGACATATCGATGGCGAACTGTCCGTCGCTTCGAATGCCGCTAAACCTCAGCGGGAGCTGGCGGTAGTTGCTTGCCAGCTGCTCCCCTGGAATACGGTTGAAGGCATTGATGTTGAACCATCGGTCGACGTCCGGCTCTGAAAGGCTGACCTCGTGGGGGTGGGTGAGCAGGATGGCGTTGCCGAAGCCGAGGGGCTGCCCGGACTGCATCGTGAACACAGTCCCAACTTTCCACCCGCCGATCAATGCGTCCAGCAGGCCAGATGCTCCACTGGCGAATTTGCGTCCCCTCCCGAGCGGCACTTCCCAGATTCCGCTGGCCCCGATCCGGTGCGTACGGTCGAAGGCCGAGATCACTTCGTACGGAGTCGGATCCTGGGGATTCAGGAACTCGGTTGCTTCCATTGTCTTCGACCAGGTGTAGGCAAGCTGGAAGGTGAAGCCCTGTGCGAAGCGGCGTTCCGAGCGGATCTGCAGGGAGTGGTACCAGGAGTAGCCAATTGGCTCAAATGCGTTGATGTCGCCGAACTGTGGATACGGACGCAGCAGACTTGCCCGGGAGATGTTCGCCCCGAAAATCGGATCGGTTCCGCGGAACGGATTCGGGAACTGCTGGTTGAGGTAGTTGATGCGTGCCTGATCGCGAACCGGGCTGCGGCTCAGGTACTCCGCCGGAGTGACGTTGATGTTGCGCTCGACGCCGATCCGGGTGGCGCGGTTGCCGACATACGAGACATCGATCATGAACTGTGCCGGCAATTGACGCTGCACTCCGAAAGACCAGCGCTGTGAGTAAGCCTGCTTCATGTCGCGATAGTAATAATCGATACCTTGGCCGAGGTTCGTTCGCAGTCCTTTCGCAGGACCGGCAGGCGGAATTAAGCCGTTCGGGAACGGATTCGCCAGGGTCGCGATATAGGTCTGGCCGTTGTCGAGCGAGGCCTGAATTGGCGTGGATTGCGAGAAGCCGGTCTGATACGGCAATGTCTTGAGAATGCCCAGCGTGTCAAAGAAGAGGCCATAACCGCCTCGAAGGATCGTCTTTTGCGTCAGGGTGTAGGCAAATCCGATGCGCGGCATCAAGTTGTTCCTTTCGCCGGCGTAGGGGCTTCGCCTGTCGGGACCGCTCCAGGTAAGGCCTCCCCGCACAGCGAAAGCTTCAGGGCTGAGTTCGGGGATCGGGTTGAGAGCGTAGTTTGCCTTTGCCTGTTCCTCGATCGGATTCGGTGAGACGCGGTCGAAATCGGCGACCAGCCGGTTGTAGCGCTCCGTGATCGGAGTTTCGAGCTCGTACCGAAGGCCGATGTTGAGTGTCAGCTTCGGTGTGACGCGCCAGTCATCGTGAATGTAGAAACCGTAGAACTGGTTCTGCAGCGCAGAACTTGCAACGATCTCCATACTGCCTGCGGGAATTCCGAGCAGCATGCTGGCAAGATCCTGACCAATCGGGGCTGCGGCGGAGGTGTCGAGCGGGCCGCGCGTGTACGTCGTGCCGAAGGATAGGTCGGGCGCGACGCCGATCGGCCGGCGGTTGTTGAAGCTGCGAAGTACGCGAACCTCGGCTCCGGCGCGGAGGCTGTGCGCTCCCACCAGCCGCGTGACCGTTCCCTGAAAGCTATGCGTCAGGCTCGAGTTCACGCCGTCGCCGGGGTTCTCCCACCAGGAGATTTGTGAATAGGCGCCCGGCGAGATGCGCGGAAGCGGCGACTCCTGCGGGTCGAGATAGCGCAGCAGATTCGGCGAGAAGCCCAGGCTGGCTAGATCGTAGCCGCGGCTGACGCGGTACTGCCACCATTTCGTGCTCGTGAATCCGTAGCGGAGATTGAGCACAAGATTGGGATTAATCACGATTACGTCGTCGAGTGCGACTCCGCGGTTCGGACGGTTCTGGTGAATGCCATTCAGCCAGTCGCCGAAATCATTGTTCTTCTTCTCTTTCCAGAAGTCGTAGTGGACACGGAGGAACGCGCGATGGTTCTCGCTGAACGCATGGTCGAGCCGCAGCAGGTGAACGTAGTAGTCCTGGAGCGCTTTGTTCGCCAGGAAGAAGTTGTTTCGGCCATCGGAAGTGCCAGCCTGGTTCGGGAGCGGATAAAGATTGACGAGTGCCCGGCCGACGGGGTCGAGCCGGCTCTCCGGAATGATGTTGCCGGGGAACGGCGACCGCTCAAAACGGCCTGCCTGTGATGCGGGCCGCGTGGTGAACGGATCATAGATCTGATAGATGGAGCCATTGCGCAGGAGTGCCGAGAAATCGCCTCTGCGCTGTTCGGCTGTGGGCACGGTGCGCGTCCACTGCACTGGCACTCCGAAGTTGTTCTTCTCGTAGGTGTAAAACCAGAACGTGCGGTTCCTGCCTGAGTAAAGGCGAGGGATTGTGAGCGGCCCGCCGAGGGCAAACCCGTAGCGGTGATCCTGATAGACCGATTGCGTGGTCCCGTTCTTATTGTTGAAGAAGTTTGGCGCGTCGAGCGCCTTATGGCGGAGGAAATACTGCAACTGTCCGTGAAGTTCGTTCGTTCCGCTCGCAGTGCTGACGTTCAGCAGCGCTCCCATCGTGTGCCCGATGCTCGCGTCGTAAGCCGACGTTTGCATCTTGAACTCGCGCACAGCCGATTGCGGCGGGCTGAAGGCGACGCGCCCGTAGCCACTCCCGCGGTCGGCAGCGACGTTTGTGATGCCATCCACCTGAAACTCGTTGTTGAACCGGCCCGCGCCGTCGGCGGTAATGTCGGAGGTCGCCTCCGGCGCCATAGCCTTCCTGAGACGCATGTTGGTGGCGTTCACCACGCCCGGCGTCAGCAGCGCAAGCTCCAGGGGATTGCCGCCGCGCTGGGGAAGCTCCTGGATGCGGCGGGAATCGATAGTTTGTCCAAGCGACGCACTCGCCGTTTCGAGCACCGGCGTCTCCGCGCTGATTTGGACTGTTTCAGTGAGCGCGCCTACCTCCATGCGGATCGGGAGATCGACCATTTCACCTACGCGCACCTCGATCCTGTCGCGGACGAAGGACTTGAACCCGACTGCTTCGGCGGTGAGGCGATAAATGCCGGCCGGCAAATAGGGCAGCCGGTATTGACCGCTCTGGTTGGTTTCCGCTGACGCCGCAACCCCTGTCTCTATGTTGGTGGCCCGAACTTTCACGCCGGGGATGACGGCGCCTGTTTCGTCTCCAATGGTTCCAGTGATACCGCCGCGCGGGTCCTGTGCGAGCAGGGCGGTAAAAACCAGGGCAAATATCGGCAACTGCCGGGCGATCTTCATGACGTCCCCCCCTTGCCCGCGCAATCTTATCAGACTTGGAGTTGCACGTTGAATCCGAGGGATCGGGTATGGTTTGCTACGGGCGATTGGAGCGGTGGTGATAGGATCTTGTTCACGGATCCTTTTCCTGATGCTTCCTGGACTCCTGGTCTTTTTGGCGCTTTGGGCAATGCCCCTCGCTGCACAGCAAGGGGTGGGCGAAGTTCGCATTGCTGTGTACGACGGCTCCGGGCTGCCGCTGAGCGCCTCCGGCGAGCTGATCAGCGAGTCCAGCCAGGTTCGCCTCCCGTTCAGGACCAGTCCTGAAGGCGTGTTCGTGGCGCGGTCGCTGCCGTTCGGTTCCTACCGGCTGTCGGTTGAGCGGCAAGGTTTTTCGTCCCACGCCGAATTGCTCGAGTTGTCGACCGAGGTCCCGGTTGAGAGGCGCATCACTCTGCAGGTTGCCGGGGTGGAAACGGCTGTCACGGTTTCAGAGCCGTCGACACTGCTCAGTCCTCTGGCTCCACGCAATCATGTGGGAAAAGAGCTGATTACCGAACGCCGTTCGTCCCAGCCGGCGCGAGGGCTGCTCGAGCTGGTGCAGACGCAGCCCGGATGGCTGCTGGAAGCAAACGGCGTTCTCCACCCAAGGGGCTCTGAGTACGACACGCAGTACGTTCTCGATGGCGTGCCGATCCTGGATAACCGGTCGCCAGCGTTCGCGCCAGCGCTGGAACCTGAGTCGATGGCTTCCATTACTGTGCTGACGGCCGGTTATCCCGCTGAATATGGCCGGAAGCTGGGCGGCGTCGTCGAGCTCGTAACCGCGCCTCCGCCTGAAGAACCACTCTATGGTCAGGCGATCTGGCAGACCGGCCGCTTCAGCACGAACATCGGATCGGTTTCCCTTGGCGGACGGGCGGGCCGGAGTTATTGGAATGTGTTTGGCGCTTCCGGCATCACGGACCGCTATCTGGATCCTCCCTCGCCGGACAACTTCACAAATCACGCTACCTTGGCCGGAGCCGGAGGACGGCTGGAGCATGAGTTCAACGATCGGAACAGGCTGCGCCTGCAGGTGAGCAGCCGGCGCTCGTCGTTCCTTGTGCCGAACACGCTGGATCAGCAGGAGGCCGGCCAGCGCCAGGACAGGCAGAACGAAGAGACTCGGGGCTATGTGAGCTGGACGAGCGTTCTCTCGCCAAACGTCCTCTTTGCGGCAAGGGGCATGGTTCGTGATCTGAATGCGCGGTTCTGGTCGAACGCCCTCTCTACGCCGATCCTTGCGGATCAGGACCGGGGCTTCCGTGAAGGCTACGCCAGCGCGAGCATCGCCGCCCAGTTCGGGCGGCACGAGTTCAAGCTGGGAACCGATATTCTGGCGTCGGCAGTACGGGAGCGGTTTGGTTATCGCATCGTCGATTTCGATGAATTTGACGACGATTTGCCTGCTACCTACCGTTTTGAGGGAGCCAGGCGGTCGAGGGAACACTCGGTATTCATCCAGGACCGGATCCGTCTCGGCCGTCTGACCATCAGCGCAGGGCTTCGCTGGGACGCCTACCGGTTTCTGGTCAACGAAAATGCGTTCTCGCCGCGCCTGGGGGTCAGCTGGTACTGGCCGGAAGGCGGGCTGCTTCTCCGTGCCTCTTACGACCGTATCTTTCAGACCCCGGCCATTGAGAACCTGCTGCTGGCAAGCTCTGAGTCGGCGCAGCGGCTCTCCGACGAGACCACCGGGCTGCCTGTACCGCCGTCGCGCGGACATTTCTTTGAAGTAGGGTTCTCCAAGGGGCTTTGGTCCAAATTTCGCCTGGATGGCAGCTACTACCGCCGCGACATCCGGAACTTCGCCGATGACGACGTCTTCCTGAACTCGGGCGTGAGCTTTCCGGTGTCGTTTGCGGAGGCATTCATCCACGGCTTTGAGGCTCGGCTGGACTTGCCGCGCTGGGGCCGGTTTTCGGGCTTTCTGACATACTCCAATCTCACCGGATTGGCCCGCCTGCCGGTGACCGGCGGACTGTTGTTGGAAGAGGGCGTCGAGTATCTGCTAAGCTCGCACGACAGCTTTCCGATTACGCAAGACCAGCGGAACACCGCCTACGGCCGCCTCCGCTATCAGATCAGCCGGCGGGCGTGGACGGCGGTCGCCGCCTGGTACGGCAGCGGGCTGCCTTTTGAGCGGGAGCCCGGAGAAGAGGATGAGGAGGAACTGGAGGTGGAGGATCGCCGCATCCTGAATCGCGTCAACCTTGAACGCGGACGCGTTCTGCCTTCCTACTCGCTGGACTGGCACGCGGGTGTCACATTGATCGAGCGGGAGCGCCGCCGGCTGAGCCTTCAGGCGGAGGTCCTGAATCTCACGAACCAGTTGAATGTAATCAACTTCAGCGGCGTTTTCTCCGGAACGGCGCTGGCGCCGCCGCGCAGTTTCGCTCTCCGGCTGCAGGCTTCGTTCTAAGCCGCGGCCGCTTTCCACCCGTAGGTCTGGTAGCTCCACTCAATGGTTTCGCCGCGGACGGTGAGCACGGCGAAGCCCTCGGGGTGTCCCATGCGCTCCCCCTTCCACCAGTTGCCGCAAACCGATCCGGACGTGATGAACTGGCAGCCCTTGTAGAGCACCGTCTCTCGAACATGCGTGTGGCCCTGGAGCACGGCCTTCACGTTGTATTTGGCAAGCACCGCCAGGACGTCGCGGCTATTGGTGACAACGATGTTTCTGGTCGAGGCGCCGGGCGCCAGCACAAACTGCGGGAAGCCTGTCACCAGCGGAATGTGCGTGAAGACCACGACCGGTCTCCGCGGTCCGACGGACTCGAGGTCGCTCTTCAGCCAGCTCAACTGTTCTTCATCAATCTCACCGATGTACCGGCGATCGGGCGTGATCCCGATCGAGTCCAGGAGGATGAAGTGCCAGCCCTTGTGGTCAAACGACTGGTAGCGCTTCCCGATCCGGTCCTCGAACATCTTCTTGCCGTACATGGGATCGGAAGGCGAAACGCCGCTGTTCGCAAACACGCCGTAGACGTCGTGGTTTCCGACGACGTTGTACACCGGCATTGAGAGGCCCTTCGCCGTCTTCGTATAGAGGTCGAACAGTTGCTTTGCGCGCTGCGGTCCCGATTCGAGGACGTCAAAGACGAGGTCTCCGCCGCTCACGGCGAAATCCACCTTCGCTGCGTTCACAGCCGAGAAGCAGCGCTCGCAGCCTTCCACCGCGCGGAGCTCCGGCTGGATATGAGGATCGGTAAAGTGAACGAACCGGAAGCTGGCAGGAGTTTGCGCGGCGAGGGCGGCGCCCGCCGAAACCGCCGCTGGTAGAACCTTCAAAAAGTCTCTGCGGACCATCCTTTCCTCCCGAGGCATTTCCGCCAATCCCGGATGGCATCCCTACGGACGGCGGAGAGCAGGTGTACTGTTTGGAAACCCGATGTAAGCTGCCTATGTTGAAAGCGTACCAGCAAATTGTAACAGGCTGATGACCGGGAAGCGCCCGGCGGCTCGCGCGTCCGGCGGAGACCGCATACACACATTGACCCTTCACCGGCCATTCCGTACAATAGTAGTGAGCTTGGCTCCACCGAGAGTCCTCCTCTTGGTGCGTGGGCGGGAGTAACTCAATGGTAGAGTCACAGCCTTCCAAGCTGTTGGTTGCGGGTTCGATTCCCGTCTCCCGCTCCAATAACTCCTTCCGAACTCACTCATTCACCAACCGATTGATTTAGCCGGACCAGCCGGTCATTCGCTTTGTCCCATTCCAGCCTGACTGCGTTCTTTGCAATGGGAGCGCCGCCGGTTTTCCCGATTCTCTCGATTGCCACCGGATGTCCGGCCCGAAGCTCAACGCATTCTCTGAAACCGTTCGAGAAGGCGGGGACGCCGCGAATCTCTCCGGGCAATCCCAAAACCGCAAGGGTCTTGGAAGACCGGGCTGCATCGGCAGCCGCAGAACAAGCTGACTGAACCTTCGCCGAGGCATAGTCCCACACGTTCAAATTGTGATGTAAAACACCGGCATGAAAGGCGGCGATGACGGTCGGGATGAGATATCGAGCTCGGCCCGTCAATCCGTCCACGGCCAGCGCAAGGAAAATGCAGAAACCAACTGATGGCAGGTAGAGCACCCTGGAATTGCCCAAGCTTGTGCCAATCAGTAGAAGAGGTAACGCGGGGATGATCGCAACGAGCAGGAAGCTAAGGGGTAGCAGGAGCTGCCTCGTCGGTCTGGTTTGCACCGCCAGCCAAAGCAGCAACGTCATATACAACACACAGAGAAAACCAAGGGCCGGAGTAGGATCGACGCTCCAGTTGATCGGGAAGTAGAGAATTGCCCACAGGCGCAGCGCCACTGCCTTCAGAGTCGTTAGAAGTCCGAGGGAGAACGCCTGAGGCCGGCCGGTTTCACTGACAACGTAGCCACCAATTCCGCTGAATAGGCTCCAACGGTACGCAAATACCAGCCCCGCTGCAAGGAAAAATGGGATCAGCGACCGGATCCCGCAACCCTGCTTTGGCAGCCTTGATGCGACGTACAGCGCCATTAAGAGCGGCGCGATGTACGCAGATTCCTTGCTCATTACGGCGAGAATCAGAAGAATC
>CALGAR010000139.1 GCA_937959285.1 uncultured Bryobacterales bacterium | reverse complement strand
GGGGCCAAAGTCCTCGATCTCGGTAGCGGCTCTGGCAGTTTTGACGCTGCTGGGCTACAAGCCTTAGTAGTGAGGGCTGACATATCTGTCCCGAAAGCGCCGCCAAGCGCCTTTGTCCAGTGCTCCGCCGCCGCCCTTCCGTTCGCCTGTGCCTCGTTCGACGCCGTCATTTTGAATCACAGCCTGGAACATTTCGACAATCCTCGGTTGTGCTTGACAGAGATTGGCCGAGTTATTAATCCGGACGGTTTTCTCTACATCGCGATTCCGGACGCGTCAACTCTCACTGATCGTCTGTACCGTTGGCTGGCGAGGGGAGGGGGACACGTGAACCTTTTCACCGACCCAGCTGCCGTTGCGCAACTCGTAACACAAGCTACAGGCCTGGCTCATGTCGGTACGCGGATCTTGTTTAGTTCGCTATCTTTCCTGAACCAGGCGAATCGTACGACCAGAGCGCCTGGAAAACTGATACTTTTGGGAAACGGAAATGAACACTTACTGCGAATCCTCAATTGGATCCTGCGGCGAGCCGACCAATATTTCGGCTTCAGATCAGCGGTATACGGTTGGGCATTCTACTTCGGTAGGGTGCCACCTGAACTCAATCTTCGCAGTTGGATCAACGTGTGTGTCCGCTGTGGCTCGGCGCACGACTCCAAAACACTAGCGACGACAGGGAGGGTCAGAAACCGACGGATCCTTCCCTCCCTGTATACCTGCCCGCGCTGCGGAACGTTAAACTATTTCATCAAAGATGCTGGCTCAAACTGAGCCCACTCACTTCGTGTGCCGAGGCAGTTCTGCTTCGATACGCTGCATCAACGTTGCCCAACTTGCCCATGGGTTTTGGACTCCAAATGGACTCCACGCGTGGACTGTGGATCGAGGAGAGTGGGTAAGTGTTTGAAAGGTTTGGTGGACCTGGAGGGATTCGAACCCTCGACCTCTTCCATGCCATGGAAGCGCGCTCCCAACTGCGCCACAGGCCCGATCCGGTTGACAGACACAAGTATAGCACGGCGACAGGCACAACCAGAAAATCGTCTCAGGCGAGGATCGGCCGAATCACCTTGCCGCCCACATCGGTCAAACGGAAATGCCGCCCCTGGAACTTGTACGTCAATTTCGTGTGATCGATGCCGAGTTGATGAAGGATCGTAGCGTGCAGATCGTGCACGTCGACCGGGTTCTCGACGATGTTGTAGCTGAAGTCGTCCGTTGCCCCGTAGGTGAGACCTCCCTTGACTCCTCCTCCGGCCAGCCAGAGACAAAAACAGCGCGGATGATGGTCGCGGCCGTAATTTGTCTCCGTTAACGTTCCCTGGGAATAGACCGTACGCCCGAATTCCCCGCCCCAGACAACCAGCGTATCTTCCAGCAGGCCGCGCTGCTTCAGATCAAGGATGAGCGCCGCAGTCGCCTGGTCGGTCTGCTGGCATTGGCCGCGAATCTCCTTCGGCAGGTTGCCGTGCTGATCCCAGCCGCGGTGGAACAACTGGATGAAGCGGACACCCCGCTCCGCCAGCCGTCGAGCCAGAATGCAGTTGGCCGCGTACGTCCCCGGCTTGCGCGAGTCCGGACCGTATAGCTCAAACGTCGACTCGGGCTCCGTTGACAGATCCGTCAGCTCCGGGACCGAGGACTGCATCCGGAACGCCATCTCATACTGCGCGATCCGGGTTGCGATTTCCGGATCCTGCACCTCCTCCAGCCGCTGCTCGTTCAACTTCGCCAGATCAGAAAGGAAACGGCGGCGCGCCTCGCTGGAATAGCCCGGAGGATCATTCAGGTACAGAACGGGGTCGGCTCCTGAGCGGAACTTCACACCCTGATGTTTCGTTGGCAGGAAGCCGCTCCCCCAGCAGCGGTCTGCCAGCGCCTGGGAGCCTCCCACGCCCTGCGATACCAGCACGACAAAGGCCGGCAAATCCTTGTTCTCACTTCCCAAGCCGTAGGAGATCCATGCGCCGATGCTCGGGCGTCCGGCAAGCTGGAATCCCGTTTGAAAGAAGGTGACGGCCGGGTCGTGATTGATCGCCTCCGTGTGCATTGAGCGGATGAGGCAGAGCTCGTCGGCCACCTTCGACGTATACGGGAGCAGCTCGCTCATCCACATTCCGCTGTTGCCGTGCTGCACGAACTTGAAGATGGAAGGCGCGGTCGGGAAGCTAGCCTGGTAAGCCGTCATCCCCGTCAGACGCTGGCCGCGCCGGACGGAATCAGGCAGGTTCTCGCCCCGGCGCTTTGCGAGTTCCGGCTTATAGTCGAAGAGATCGAGCTGTGACGGCGCTCCGTGCTGGAACAGATAGATGACCCGCTTCGCCTTGGGCTTGAAGTGCGGCAGACCTTCCAATCCCCCTTCGGCGCGCCCCTCCTCCGCCAAAAGCGATGCCAGCGCAGCCGTGCCGACACCGAGCGCAGCCGTGCGGCTGAAAAAGTGCCGCCGAGTCATCGCAAGCCGCAAATCATCCGTCATCCGATCACTCCTTCGTCACCGCTTCATCCAGATTCAAAAGCAGACTACCCACAGCGGCGTAGGCGGCCAGTTCCCTTTTGTTCAGCGCGGGATCCGGCTTCGTCTCGCCTAAGCTGAGATACTCTGCCGCCTTTGCCTCGTCCGCGAAATAGTCACGGTGATAGTTCAAGCTGTCCCGGAGAACCTGCAACTCCGAACTCGAAGGAACTCTCGACGTGACCAGCCGGAAGCCGTGACGGAGTCGCGACTCGGGTGTCTGCCCCCCTTCCTGCATCATCCGCTGACCGAGCATTCGCCCTGCTTCAAGGAACGTCACGTCGTTCATCAGGTTCAGCGCCTGCAGCGGAGTATTCGTCCTCGACTCCCGAACAACACAAGTTTCGCGATTCGCCGCATCAAAGTTCACCATCAACGGCGGAGCGATGGTGCGCTTCCAGAACGTGTAGAGGCTGCGGCGATACAGGTCGTCACCTCGGCTCTGAACGTACTCCATATCCTGCATGGAGAGCTCATTCCACAGACCCTCCGGCTGGTACGGCTTTACGGAAGGACCGCCAAACCTGTGCTTCAGAAGACCTGCGACTGCCAGAGCCTGATCCCTTACCATCTCAGCAGGCAGACGAAACCGCGGGCCGCGAGCGAGCAGGCGGTTCTCGGGATCCCGCTGCAGCAGTTCCTGCGAAGCCTTCGACGATTGCCGGTACGTCGCGCTCGTTACGATCAACTTCTGCATCGCCTTCACGTTCCAGCCCGACCGGATGAACTCTGTCGCCAGCCAGTCCAGCAGTTCCGGATGCGAGGGCCATTCTCCCTGCAACCCAAAATCTTCGACCGTCTTCACCAGTCCTGTACCGAAGTACATCTGCCAGAAACGGTTCACCGTCACGCGAGCCAGCAGAGGATTCCCGGGGTCAACAAGCCACTTCGCGAATCCAAGGCGGTTGTTCTCCGCGCCCGGCGGCAGAGGGGGCAGAAAGGCAGGTACGCTCCGCTGGACTTCCTCGCCGGGCTGATCATACACTCCGCGCTTCAACAGGAACGTCCGCCGCGGCGTTGCGTTCTCCTCCATCACCATCACGGTCGGAAACTTTCGCTCCAGCTGATCCTTCTCGTCGGCAAGCGCCAGGATCCGTTCCCACGCTCCCCTTAGTTGCGGGCCCGAAACGGTATCCAGGTAGTGCCAGCGGATCGCGTTGCTTTCTGCGGCAGTGCGCGCCGCGAGCGGTTTCCGTGCAATCTCGTTGATGGAAACGCCTAGAGCAACAGCTTCAATCTCATCCGCCTTCAGCACTCGATGCCACAGGCGGAGATCGTCGATCAAACCGCGAAACCGGAGCTGCGGGCCCCAACCTGCACCAATGCGAAGCGGTTCGGTGAAGGCGCGGCCGGCATTGCGGAAAGGCCGGTAGAGCGAGTCGAGCAGAACTTTGACAGGCGCCTGTTTTCCGTCGATATAGACTTGGACACCGCGTGCGGCGACGGAACCGTCATAGGTCACCGTCAGGTGATACCAGCGATCTAATTCGAGCTTCTGTTCGGTCTCGATGCGAATCGCGTCATCATTCCAGTTGCTTGTGAGATTGACGTGAACCCGGCTGTCCCGAAGGTGAACCCCGAACCCTTTGCCCTTGTCGCGGTCCTGCATCCTGCTCACGAGGCTGCCATCTCCGGCCCGCGGCTTCACCCACAGGGACACTGTGAAGCGATCGTCGATATCGAGTGAAAGATCACGCCCCGCATCGAGGTAGGCTTTGCCATCGAATTCCTTCGCCTGGCCGACGCGTCCCGCCACATCCGGTACGACGCCATCGGCCGCCTTCGCAGTCCACGCGAAGGAATCACGCGGGCGCCAATACCGGGGATCAGCGGAGGCAAGCGTCCGTTCCCATTTGCGCTGCCCGCGAGCAATGGCCGCCTCTCTCTCTTTAAGGAAGCCCTCCGCCTTCCGCATTTCCGCCTCGATCCGCACCATCTCCATCTGCTGCTCGCGCATAGGCGCCGGAATCACAGGAGGCGAGTTGCCGTACTTCATGCCCCGTCCGAATTCCGGGATGTTATTGAAGTAGGCGTAAAGCTGGTAGAACTCTTTCTGGGTGATGGGATCGTACTTATGGTTGTGGCAGCGGGCGCATCCGATCGTGAGCCCGAGGAAAACGGAGCCCATCGTTTCCACACGGTCCACGACATACTCCACCGCGTACTCTTCCGGCACGATACCGTCCTCGGTATTGATGCGGTGGTTGCGATTGAAGCCGGTGGCGATCTTCTGATCGAGAGTTGCGTTGGGTAAAAGATCACCGGCGATTTGCTCGATCACAAACTCGTTGAATGGCTGGTTGCGGTGAAACGACTCGATCACCCAATCGCGCCACCGCCACATCTGACGCTCTCCGTCGAACTGATAGCCGTTGGTGTCGGCATAACGGGCCGCGTCAAGCCATCGTGCAGCCATTCGCTCGGCATAGCGCGGGGAAGCGAGCAGCCGGTCAACGACTTTTTCGTACGCATCGGGGGAGCTGTCCTTGAGGAAGGCGTCAAGTTCTGCCAGCGTTGGGGGAAGGCCGGTCAGATCGAGTGTGACGCGGCGGAGCAACGTCTCCTTTGGAGCTTCGGGCGAGAATGACAATCCCTCGCGCTCCAATCTTGCAAGAACGAAGTTGTCGATGGGATTGCGAACCAGATTCGAGCTTTTCACCGAGGGCGGATCAGGCCGAACGGGTGGAAGGAAAGCCCAATGCTTTTGCCATTTCGCTCCCTGAGCCACCCAGTCACGAAGAGCCGCGATTTCCTTCTCGGTCAGGCTCAACCCCGACCACGCAGGCGGCATCTTCCGGGCCTTATTGGTCGACGTAATCCGCCGAATCAGTTCGCTTGCTTCAGGATCTCCAGGAACCAGGGCTCGCCGTCCTCCGCCGAGATTCGCCTTCGCCGCCTCTTCAGAATCAAGCCGCAACGGAATTTTCTTCGCAGCCGCATCCGTGCCGTGGCAGTGATAGCACTTATCGGAAAGGATGGGACGAATGTCGCGATTGAACTGAAGCTCGGCTGCCGCTAAGGGAGAGAGCAGGGCGGTAAGCAGGAAGAGAGCAGGACGGCGATACATGGCTTCAACAGCTCTAGCCGTAGATTCTATACCCTTTTTAGGCTGCGGAGGGCTTTAAACCTCGCCTGTTCTGTTATCCGGAAAATACATTGGCGAGGCAAGACCGGCTAAAGATTGATTGCCCGGCAGGTTACTAGAAGCTTAGGCTGAGTTAGCGGAGCCGCTTGAGCTCCTCCACCACGGCTGCAAGGCCTTTCTTCCGATACAGCTCGGTAAGACGTTGCTCTTCGGGAGAGGGAGCGAGAGCCCGCTGCAGACGGGGGTGTGCGAGCTCGGAACGGGTGGGAATCCACAAATGCCCATCCGCAAACTCTACACTGGCGACAAAGCCGGTCATGCTCTGCACAGGTACCGGCGAATTCGACCGCTCAGAGAACCGCAGTGCCGCCTTCTGCGCAATCTGCGAATGCTCTCCTGGGCCAAGAACCAGGTCTGACGGCACGGACCCGCCCATAAATTCGCGGCCGTTGCGATCACGAATCAGCCAGCCAAGCTCCAGGTGGCGAACGATGCGGTCGGACTTGTTCTGGACTTCAATGACAGGGGCCCGAGCTTCGTTTCCAGCCACGCGCGCCACTCCGCCGAGAACCTCAACAGGAGCATCCGGAAAGCTGACAAACGCAATTTTTATTTCACGCTCGGGCTCTGTGTTGGTGCTTCGTCCGGAACGGGCGAACTTCACGTCGATGCGAGGTCGCTCGCTCTGCCGGGCGATGCTTGCGAGCAGTTCCTTACGCAGCCCTTCCGGTCCCTCCGACTCCAACCGGGAAAGGAAGTAGCGGCGGTCCCGGCGCGCCTCCAGCTCCCACTGGGTCATGACGCGGCGGGAATTCAGGCGGTTAGGGCCGTAGAATGTCAGGTCATCAAACAGAACCCCGTCGAGTGTCACCCGAACCAGCGGACCGTTGCCATGCGCAAGAGGACGCAGCAGGCGCAAGTCGATTCGAACGGGGAACGTCTCCCCAGGAGGGACAGAAAGACTTGGCACGATCACCGACGCTTTACCGCCCGGCGTCACTTCCTGCGCCGTGACCAGCAAAGCGGCGCCGCGGATCTGCTGCGATCCCGAGTTCCGCAAGGTGAGGAGCGTTCGCAGATCCAGCATCATCGCTCCCCCGCGCGCTTCCGCGCGGGACTGGCCCATATCAACAGAGACAACCGTAACTGGAGAGTCCTTTGGCAGATCGATATGGAAGTTACTTCCAGCCTTTAGGGCCGGGGTCTGCGCATCAGCCGAGACAACGACCGCAAGCGCCGGAAGAAGGAGAAATAGCAGACCCTTACTCCGCATAGAGGTTCTGAATGGTAACCTGTCCGCTCTCCGAATCCACATAGCGTGCGCGGACGGAACCTTCAAAGTCGACCAGATATGTAACGTTTTCCGCCCCCGGATGTACCAGCGTAAGGCTGGAGGCTCCATCCCTCAATTCGATCGCGCCATCCGCCGCACCCAGGACGACTCCGGTTTCCGCAACTTCTTCCTTCAAAACAGGGCTTGGAAGATGGAGCCACCACCCGGATAGGATGACAAGAGTCAATGCTCCCAGAGCCACCGCCGGCCGCCATCCCAGACGAACGGGAGGGGCCTGAGGCTGCGCAACGATTTCGCCGGCATCCAGGCCAAGGCGTATGTTGGCCTTCATCTCAGCGGCAAGACGGCTCCAGTTCACACCCTGCGGAATTGTCGCGCCGCCGCGCCGCAAACCTTCCCTGACAGCACGGAAAGAAACGACTTCCTCGCGACAACGCCCGCATTTGCTAAGGTGGCGCTGGATTTGCCACCGGCCAAAGCGGCCCATCTCGCCGCCTGCATATAAAGCAAGGTCTACATCGCTCGGATGAGTCATGCCTTCCTTCTTTCCAGGTAGCGGCGGAACTTGATCCGCGCATTGGCTATGTGCGACCGAACTGTGGCTTTCGAGCAATTCAGTCGGCGTGCTACCTCTTCGGCCGGCAGACCCTCAACGTCCCGGAGCACCAGCGCTACGCGCTCCCGCTCAGTCAACTGGCGCAGTCCATCCTCGAGATATTCCTGGCGCTCTGCGTCCAGCATCAGTTGCTCAGGGCTTTCCTGGGGCGACGACCGGAAGGGCTCTGTCGTCTCTTCGATTTCACAGAAGTTGACGCGGCTGTGCCGGCGGAGAAAATCGATCGCCGTATTGCTGGCGATGCGAGACAGCCAGTGGGCGGCCTTGTCCAGATCGCGGAGTTGATCCTTGTGCTGGAGAGCCTTGATGAATGCTTCCTGGGTCAGATCCTGAGCATCGTCGACGTTGCCGACCAGGCGGTAGATGAGCAGGAAGATCCGCCGGAGGTTGTCCTCTATAAAGCGGCTTTGACGCTCCCGGGCTTCCTCGGCGATCGCAGCCGTTCCACTTGAGCGTTCCTCTCCGTCAAATGCCGGCTTCCCATGGAAGGAGTCGGTCATGCGTGGCTCCAGTTGAGTCGCGGTCACCATGCGCCTACTAAACAGCATGACGTTGCCGCTTTGAAAACGTGGATAAGAACTTTTAGGCGCTTTCTTTATTCTAGGGGAAGCGACAACTGTGTGGCCAATATCCTCCTACCTCCAGGGTAAGCCCTTTCCTATCCCCGCTCCACCCCTTCAGAACTCAAGAGCTTAGGACCACAGCGGCGGTATCCTGGTAGTATGAGACCGGTTGCCGTAGTTGGGATCGGGAAAACCGCTTTCGGAGCCTTTCCTGACCGTGACTTGCGATCCCTGGCAGTCGAGGCCATACAGAATTGCCTGGCCGACGCCGGCGCCAGCCCGGGACAGGTCGAGGCCTTCTATCTGGGCAACTTCGCAGGCCCCTCCTTTGCCGGACAGAGCCACCTCGCCCCCTATGTGGCGGCTGCAGCAGGGATCACCGGAATACCCGCTACGCGCTGCGAGGCCGCCTGCGCCTCGAGCGGCGCTGCTTTCTTTCAAGCCGTCTCCAGTGTCGCTGCCGGATTGTATGACGTCGTGCTTGCAGCAGGCGTCGAAAAGATGACTTCCCAGCCAACGCCCCGAGTGGCGGAGATCCTGGCTTCGGCCGGCGATCTGGGAGGAGAAATCAAGGCAGGGGCCACCTTCCCGGCGCTCTTCGCCATGATCGCCCGGCGCCACATGCACGAGTACGGAACCACCCGAGAACACCTCGCCGCGGTGGCGGTCAAGAACCACGACAACGGATTTCTGAACCCGCAGGCTCATATGCGGAAGCGGATCACGATCGAGCAGGCGCTAGCCGGGAAGCCGGTTGCCGAGCCGCTTACCATCTACGACTGTTCGCTGGTGAGCGACGGCGCCACCGCCGTCCTGCTTGTTCCGCTCGAGCGCGTCTCCGACTTCGCCGGAAAGGCGGTGCGTGTCCTCGGCATCGCGCAAGCCTCGGACCGCGTCGCCCTCGACGAGAAGGACGATATTACAACCTTCCGGGCGGTGAAGGTTTCCGCGGAAAAGGCATACCGAATGGCCGGCGTAGGTCCCGACGACATCCAGCTCGCCGAGGTGCACGATTGCTTTACGATCGCCGAAATTGTAGCCATCGAAGACCTGGGCTTCTGTAAAAAGGGCGAAGGCGGACCTTACACCGCCGACGGCTGCACGTTGCGAACAGGATCCAGGCCGGTGAACACCAGCGGAGGCTTGAAGGCCAAGGGACATCCAGTCGGCGCAACCGGGATCGGACAAATCTGCGACCTTGTGATCCAGATGCGAGGCGAGGCTGGAGAACGCCAGGTGCCTAAGGCCGAACTTGCCTTGGCGCAGAACCTGGGAGGCAGCGGAGCCACCAGTGTTGTTACAATTCTGAGCGCACTATGACGGAACCAATCGCTCTGTCGAACGGAAGGGTCTACACCGAAACGACGGTCTGGTCGCCGCCCGAGAAGTTCGTCAACGATGCGCCGTATCAGCTTGCCATCATTTCCCTCGATAGCGGAGGCAGGATCACCGCACGGATCGAAGGAGATCGGGTAGCAATTAACGATTTGGTAGAGTTCGTCGAGTACCGCAACGAGATCCCCTACTTCAGGAAGAAACAATGAAACTGGCCGAACGGATGGGCCGGATCGGAAACGAGACGGCCTTCGAAGTCCTGGTGCGCGCGCGAGCGCTGGAAGCGCAAGGACGGAATGTCATCCATCTGGAGATCGGAGAGCCCGATTTCGCCACCCCCCAGCACATCGTCGATGCCGCCAAGCAGGCGCTCGATGAGGGATGGACACACTACGGGCCCACGCAGGGACAGCCCGAGCTGCGGGAAGTGATTGCATCCTATATCTGCCGAACAAGAAAGATTCAGGTGGGGCCGGAGCATGTCTGTGTAGTTCCGGGCGGCAAGCCGATCATCTTCTTCTCGATGCTGGCCCTGCTCGAGCCGGGCGACGAGGTGATCTACCCCAACCCCGGCTTCCCCATCTACGAGTCGATGATCCGCTTCCTCGGAGCGAAGCCGGTTCCGATCCCACTCATCGAACAACGGGGATTCAGCTTCGACTTGAGCATCCTCAAGGAGAAACTCTCGGATCGCACCAGAATGCTGGTGCTGAATTCGCCGCAGAATCCGACCGGAGGTGTTATTCCCGCGGACGACCTCGCGGAAATTGCAAATCTCGTGCGCGACCGCAATCTGATGGTGCTGTCGGACGAAATTTACTCGCGGATTTACTACGGGGAGGAAGCGCCCCTATCCATCGCATCCCTGCCGGGGATGCTCGAAAAGACGATCATCCTCGACGGTTTCTCCAAAACCTACGCCATGACCGGGTGGCGGATCGGCTACGGCGTCATGCCGAAATGGCTGGTAGAGGCAGTGAATCTGCTGATGGTCAATTCGAACTCCTGCACCGCCAGCTTCACCCAGCGTGCCGCTATCGCCGCGCTGAACGGTTCGCAGGAGCCCGTGGACCAAATGATTGCCGAGTTCCGGCGCCGGCGGGATGCGTTCTGTTCTGGCCTCAACACAATACCTGGATTCCGGTGTCCCATTCCCGAAGGCGCTTTTTACGCCTTCCCCAACATCGAGGGAACGGGATGGAAGGCAAAAGCACTGGCCGACGCCCTGCTGGAAGAGGCTGGAGTGGCGGCGCTGAGTGGCACCTCCTTTGGCGAGTACGGCGAGGGCTATCTGAGGTTCAGTTATGCGAATTCGTTTGAGAACCTGATGGAGGCCGTCGAGCGTATTCGCGCGTTTATCACCAGTAAGCTCTAGGACCGGGCTCCGAAGGCAAAGGAAGCCCAACCGCAGATCGGAGCCGCAAGACTTTGAAACCTGCATGATCAGACCGTTCGTCTTCTGCGGGTTGGAGTAAGGCTTGCAGGGTACAATTGAAATGCTCTCGATGGAACGACTCGCCCGCTGGCTCCCCGATCTGGTGATCATCACCATCGTGATGGCAATGCAGGTTCGCCTGTACCTCTGGGGCATCCGCTCGCGCCGCGTGCAGCAGTCCTTGATGTTACGGTATGCGATCATCGCCGGATTTGTATTGGGCCTCCTCGCCCTGATGCTTTCCATCGCGATGAAGAGTCACATGCTGGCGCACCGTTTCGATACATGGTGGGTCAGTTGGACTCGGGCGGTGGGTCTCATGCTGGGCACGCTCACCATCGGTTTGTTCCTTTCCGTGCTCCTCTGGCGGCGCATCCCTTCCTTTCAACCGGAGCGCCGAGCCCTCCTGCTGACTGCGCGAACGGCCCTCTTCGGCGCCCCTTTCGCCGTGACCGGTTTTGGCGTATTTGTGGAGAGAAATCACTTTCACTTGCGTGAGGTTGACCTGCCGGTCCGAGGGCTTCCGCCGGATCTGTCCAATCTGCGCTTGATGCTGATCAGCGACATCCATCTCAGCCCCTTCCTCTCAGAGAGCGAGCTCGCCCGAATCGTCGAAATGGCGAACGACTGCAAACCCCATGTAACATTTGTCACCGGCGATTTAATCTCCAATCCGGGTGATCCGCTCGACGCGTGCCTGCGGCAGTTAGCCAGGCTGAAATCCGACGCGGGCACCTATGGCTGCCTGGGGAATCACGAGTTTTTCGCACGGGCAGACGAGTACGCAACGCGTGAGGGAGCACGGCTCGGCATCCAGTTTCTGCGCCAGGCAAGAACCGAGTTCCGGTTCGGCGGGGCGCGGCTGAGCGTCGCGGGCGTCGACTACCAGCGAAAGGATCGCCCGTATTTAGCGGGGGCGGAAGCGCTCATATCTCCCGGCGCAGTGAATCTGCTGCTGTCGCACAATCCGGATGTCTTCCCGGTGGCTGCAAAACTTGGCTTTCAGGCCGTGTTGGCCGGCCACACGCACGGCGGGCAAGTGAGCGTCGAGATTCTGGACCAGCACGTCAACGTCGCCCGCTTCTTCACACCCTACGTCTACGGCATTTACCGTGAGCCCAACTCTGCAATCTATGTCACGCGCGGAGTTGGTACGATCGGAATGCCGGTGCGCGTCGGCGCGCCGCCTGAAATTGCCTTAATTCGCTTGTGCGCTACCTGATCCTGAGTGACATCCACGCGAACTGGCCCGCTCTCGAGGCCGTTCTCAATCATGCTGCCGGCAGCTACGACACGATTCTTTGCTGCGGTGACCTCGTCGGATACGGTCCCGACCCGAACCGCGTCGTCGAGTGGGCGCGCGAATCTGTATCCGTGATCGTGCGAGGAAACCACGACAAGGCCTGTACAGGCTCGGAGGAACTGGAATGGTTCAACCCGGTGGCGCGGGCGGCCGCCGAGTGGACTATGAAAACGCTTACGCCGGCCAATGCGGAGTACCTGCGAAATCTGCCGAAAGGTCCCGTAGAAACGGACGGCTTTCAAATCCTGCACGGATCGCCGCTTGACGAGGATGAATATCTGATTAACACTCTGGATGTCGCCCAGCTTGCGGGCTACATCGAAAACCGGATCTCCTTCTTCGGACACACCCATGTTCAGGGCGGCTTCCTCTGTCATCGAAATGGAGTGAAGCGGATCGGACGGGTCCCAGCGGATCACGATGAGATCGGTCTCGACCTCGAGCCGGATGTGCTCTACCTGATCAATCCGGGATCGGTGGGCCAGCCCCGCGACCTCGACCCACGAGCAGCCTACGCGGTTTTTCTGCCCGAGCACAACGCCGTCATTTACCGGCGGACACCGTATGACATCGCCGATGTGCAGAACCGGATTCAGCAGCATGGATTACCCGACCTTCTCGCCCAGCGGCTCTCGGTCGGGCAGTGAAGTAGACATCTCGGGGAAAGCTGCGCGAATGCGCCTTGCGGCTGCAGGTCCGACGACGCGGTCCAGTTCCTCAGGAGGAGCCTGCCGCATCCGTTCCACGCTGCCAAACACGCGGAGAAGTTTTTCCACTGTCTTCTTGCCGATTCCGGGCACGTTCTCAAGCTCAGAATGAAGCCGTGAAACCTTGCGGCGCGCCCGGTGGAAGGTGACAGCAAAACGATGGGCTTCGTCACGCACCATCTGGATGAGGTGTAGTACGGGCGAGTAGCGGTCCAGCCGTATGGGTTCGTCCTCCTGGCCGTACACGTAGATGATCTCCTCGCGCTTGGCAATGGAGGCGAGCGGCTGATTGATGATGTTCAGCGATTCGAGCGCTTCCGCCGCAGCGTGCAACTGCCCAAGCCCGCCATCGATCAGCACAAGGCCCGGCATCTTCCCGCCCTCCGCCTTCAGCCGCCCATAGCGCCGCGTTACCGCCTCCCGGATTGACGCGAAGTCATCATTCCCGATGACCGTCCGGATGATGAACTTGCGGTAATCGGACTTCTTCATCCGCCCGTCTTCCCAAACCACCATGCTTGCCACCTTGTCGGTGCCGTGGATGTGGGAGATATCAAAGCACTCGATGCGGCTTGGAGGTTCCGGCAGATTTAACGTGTCCTGCAAAGCCTCCTGAATCGCCTTGGAGGATGGCTTCAGGACGCGGAAGCGCTGATCGAAGCTGTGCTTCGCGTTCGTCTCAACCAGATCAAGGAGGGCCCGCTTCTGTCCGCGCTGGGGCGTATGGATTTCCGTCTTGCGCCCGCGCCGCTCCGACAGCAGATCCTCGAGCACCTCACGGTCCTCGAAGTCCAACGGGACATGAATGCGAGCAGGAATGTGCTGCTGATCCAGATACACCTGCTTGACGAGGCCTGAGATAAACTCCGATGGCTCGAACTCCATCTGGTCCTCCCAGAAGAATTCGCGGCGGTCGACAATCTTGCCGTTGCGGAGGTGGAACAGGTTGACCGCCACCAGAGGAGGCTCGGCGTAATAGGCAAAGATATCGGTATCCTCGCCTTCCGCGGATGCCATCTTCTGCTTCTGTTCAATCTCCTCGACGGTTGCGATCAAGTCCCGCAAGCTGGCCGCTTCTTCGAACCGCATCGCCTCGGCGGCCTCCTGCATGCGCTTGTGCAGCTTTACCGCCAGATCCCGGTGCCGGCCTTCGAGGAACAGCCGCACGTCGCGAACCCGCTCCGCGTAAATTTCATCCGTCGTGAGCCCCTTCACGCACGGCCCAAGGCACCGGTGGATGTGGTACTGGAGGCAGGGATGCGTGTGATTGCGGCTGAAATCGACTTTGCAGGACGGAATCTGGAAGTACCGGTGAATGAAATGTACCAGGCGGTGAGCTAAATTGGCCGGGAAGTAGGGGCCAAAGTACGTAGAACCGTCCTTACGCAGTCGCCGGGTGACATAAACCCTCGGGTACTTTTCATTCGTGAGCTTGATGTAGGGGTAGGTCTTGTCGTCCCGCAGCAGAACGTTAAATCGCGGCTTCCACTGCTTGATGAGGTTGTTCTCAAGGGCCAGCGCTTCCTTCTCGTTGTCAACGAGAATGTACTCAATGTCGCGCGCCTCGGAAATCAGACTGCCCGTCTTCGCATCCGCCAGCTTGTCTTCACTAAAATAACTCCGGACGCGGTGCCGAAGATTCTTTGCCTTCCCGACGTACAGGACCTTCCCCGCAGCGTCCTTGTACATGTACACGCCGGGCGCTAACGGAAGCTGAGCTACTTTTTGACGGAGGTCCATCTGATTCCAAACGGAAGGATCGTTATACTCTTATTGTGGCACGGCTTCAGCGTATCCTGAGCATTTGGCTGCTGGCGGCCTCGGTAATGACTGCTTTGGGTCAGCAGTCGCAACAGCAGGAGCCCCCTGAACCTCCGGAAGAAGACGAATCGCTACAGAAACCGAACTACTCGTTCAACCCGATTGAAGCGGAAAAGCATTACCGCGTCGGAAACTTCTACTTCCGAAAGGGAAGCTATAAGGCGGCTGCCCTCCGCTTTGAGGAGGCCGTCCGGTGGAATCCTGGCTACACCGAAGCGCTCTCCAAACTGGGGGAGTCCTACGAGAAGCTTCACGATCCTGAGCGCGCGATCGAAGTATACCGTAAGTTCCTCGAAGTGGCCCCGGACTCCAAGGATGCTTCCGACATCCGTAAGAGGCTCGGGACACTGGAAGCCAAGACGAAGCAGGCGCGCCAGAAGTAGACTCAGGAATCTTCCCGCGCTTCCCGCTTGATCTGCCCCCGAATTGCCTGCACGATTTTGCGGAATCCGCGGTTCCAGCTCGGGAACATGTCCACATACTGGATTTCGTTCGAGATGAGAGCCGGAACCTCGCAAGGCTCCAGCCGGATGGGGATCAGATAGACGCGGTCCAGCGGAAGACGCCTAGCTGCTTCCAGCGCGTGACGCAGCTCCGTCTGAAATCCACCCCGTTTGCCCTGTGCACGGCGGGAAAAACAGCACACCACAAAATCAGCTCTCTGAATCGCCCTTTCGATCGCCCTCGCCCAATTCTGTCCAGGCAAGAGCTTCTTCTTGTCGATCCACGGACTCATGCCGTGCTTCGCCAGGCCGTCATAAAGCCGCAGCGCCGCCTCCAAATCCTCTTCTACGTAGGCAATAAACACCTGCGGCTGAGTATGCGGAACAAACTCGCATTCCCCTTGGCCGGACGGCTGAAAGATGCCAAGCCCGTCAATTTCGACCGCCACGCCTTCCTCCAGGCACTCGCGCACAATCCGGCCAACCTTTTCGGTGGAGAGCAGCGCAACGCGGCGTGAATCACCGAGGTGTCTTCCCATCACGCTTCGCCTTTGCTTCAAAACGAAACCCCGTGGTCTTTCCCGGCAGGAAACTCCCCAGCCCCGGCAGCTCCGCTTTCTGCCCCTTCCGCAGCGATCGCACGATCCGATGCACAAGCCGGTCCACTTCCTCGGCGGCCCGAACTTTCTCAATTTGCGACTTCTCGGCCAGCAGGTCGGCCAACTCGCGTTTCTTCATTGCGGCTTTATGCTACCAGCAGGTTTCGCAGCGAAGCCTCGCTCGAACAGTGAACCGATCGCCCTAACATAAGGGAGCTCAGACAGATAAGCCTCTGCAAAATTTCTGCGCGCTTGCGTGACGGCAAGTCTTGACGGCTGGCACGTCTAAGTCACGGTGTCATCGCCACTGGAGCGTCAGGCGGTTGTCGGTGTCCAACTCGGCGCGGGTCCCAAACGGTTTACCTTCCCGCGTGAGAAGATCGGCAAGCCAGCGGCAGTCAGAGGCGCTGGCCCGCCGCAACTGAAACCGCTTCGCCTCAAAGGCTGTCATTCGGAACTGAAAGAGTGCTCCGGCGGGCATCATTGAAGGGAGATAAGCCAGGACGAGATGAGGGCGAAACTCTTCGTAGCCCTGGATGCCTTCATAGTCGTTCAGGAAGTCCCCGCACCCATACAGAATCGGCTTGCCGTTGTAGACCTCGATGGCTTTGGGATGATGTGAGGAATGACCATGGATCACATCAGCGGCAGATCGGTCGATGAGCCGGCGAGCGAATGTCTGATGTACTGCAGGAATCTCATACCCCCAATTCCCGCCCCAGTGAACGGAGAAGATGACGATATCCCCTGGATGCCTGAACGCGTGGATGTGATCGGCAATGGCATCCGCAGTTTGCGCTGAAAGATTCGGAAGGAGTGCGACGCCCGGCCTCGTGGCTGTCGCCGCCCAAGACAGGGGGACTCCGCTATCAATCGTCGCTGCGGCGAAGATCAGAACTCGAATACCGCCAGCTACCTCGATCACCGCAGGCTTCATCGCTTCTCCCACGTTCTCCCCAGCGCCTGCTGTTTTGATTCCTGCCCCAAGCAGGGTTCGCAGAGTTTCGAGAAGCCCCGGAGGCCCCCAGTCCAGGACGTGGTTGTTCGCGAGGACGGCACAGTCGATTTTGGCAGCCGTGAGGCATGGCGTATTTGCCGGATGCATGCGGTAGTTGATGCCTTTGGGGTCATAGGCTTCACTTGTGGTCACGCTGGTTTCCAGATTGATGATGCGCGCGTCTGGCTGCACGCGTTGCAGTTCCTCGCTACAATCTCCCCATACATAATCGAAGTTGACAGGAGCGGGAATGGGCCCGTTCGCCGATTCCGCCAAGGCGACATAGTCGGTGGCTGACTTCACATAGGTTTCGTGAAGCGCAGGGGGATTTGGGTGCGGGAGAACCTGATCGATGCCCCGTCCGGTCATTACATCGCCGCAGAGGAAAAGGGTAATCGACCGGACAAGTGAGGAATTTGCGGATCCGTCGGCGGGACTCATTCTATCCTCCAATCAGAACACCCAAACGGGCAGCACTCATTCTGACGACGAAAGGAGAACTAACCGCACATGAACAACGCGTCCCGCCGCCAGGCTGGAGCCCTGCTGATCATTCTTCCGACGGTCGTGTACGGCGGCGTCAGCATTCTAAGCCTGCTCATCAATGATCCGGCATATATGAGGAATTCGCTTCGACAAGACCTGTGGCGCGCCGGGCACGCCCACGCGGGCGTCCTGCTGGTTCTGTCGCTCGTAGCGCTGCGTTACGTCGATGAAGCGAGACTCTCAGACTTCTGGCGCAGCTTCTGCCGCTTCGCTATCCCGTCCTCGGCAATTTTCCTGCCTGCGGCGTTTTTCTTCTCTGTACTTTCACCCGATGCAACAAAGCCGAACGGACTGATCAGCCTGGCCTATGTAGGAGCAATCGTATTGGCCGCAGGGCTCCTCACCCTCGGAATAGGACTGGTCCGCGCCAAGCATTAGGCGAAGAGGTCGAGAACCGCTTTGCCCTTTCCGTCCGCCGTCACGTAGACAGGCCTCTTTTCTACGACGTAAGCGAGATTGGCGGGAATACCCATAGCCCGGTAGAGCGTCGCGTGGAGATCCTCGATCGTTACGGGGTTCTCCACGATGGAGCAAGGACGCTCGTCCGCGGTCTTCCCATAGAGGTACCCCTTCTTGAAACCGCCGCCAAAGAGAAGAACGCTGCCTGCTTCCGTAAAATGGCGGTGCATGCCGTAGTGCTTGATGTCCTCCATACGATCGGGCACGACCACCTGATCCTTGACGGTCTTATCAGGCTTGCCTTCCGTGATCATGTCACGGCCGAACTCGCTCGCAACAACCACCAGCGTCCGGTCCAGGAGTCCCCGTTCTTCCAGATCGAGGATGAGCTGCGCGATGGGAGCATCAATCTCACGCTTCATCTCCGCTGCCCGGACGTGCCCATTCTCGTGCGTATCCCAGTATCGGAAGGGAATATATTCCGTCGTGACCTCGATGAAGCGCGCACCGGCTTCGGTCAGCCGCCGGGCAAGCAGGCAGCCAAGTCCGAACCGACCTGTGTTGTAAATGTCGTAAATCTCCTTCGGCTCCAGCGAAAGGTCGAAGGCCTTGGCAGCCGGAGAAAGCAGCAGCCGGTGTGCGTTCTCAATCGAGCGCAGCATCGACTCCTGCTGGTAATCCGAGCCATACTTCATCACCGGGTTATTCGCCATCAGATCCTTGAACAGCTGACGGCGGCGCCGGAAGCGCTGCGGCGAGATGTGCTCAGGCGGCTGGACCCGCGAGGCAGCATCGGCCGGATCCGGAATGAAAAACGGCCCGTACTCGGTGCCGAGAAACCCAGCCGTGTGGAACGCCTTGACGGCATCACTTTCCGCGCCAATGTCCAGATTCTGTCCAATGTCGATAAACGCCGGAACGTCCGGATTCCGAGGCCCGAGCGTTCGGGCGATGACGGCGCCCATGTGCGGCACAGCTACGGACTGCGGAGGCGCGTAGCCGGTGTGCCAGTGGTACTGATGGCGCGAATGGAGGATATGACCGAGATCTCCCACGCGGTGCGACCGGATCAAGGTGGCGCGGTCCATCACAGCCGCAATCTTTTCGAGCCCCTTGGAGATCTTGATGTTGTCGACCGCGGTGTCGATTGACGGAAAGGTGCTGAGGACCCGTTTCGATTCCAGCCCTGGCTCGAAGGGCGTGTAGCGTTTTGGATCGAAGGTTTCCGTTTGCGCCATGCCACCGGCCATCCACAGAAGGATCATCGTGTCAGCCCGCGGCGTGATCTTCTCCGTCTCAACGGCCAGTACCTTCGGCTCTCCAGCGGTTAGCGCAGCCAGCGTTGCGCCCGCGGAAGCACGTAGAAAATGTCGGCGGCTGGTGCACCGGTCGAGTTCGCGGATCGGATCTTCCATAGCAGCCTCTTTCTATGAAATATATTGGAACTCCGGAGACAACAGAATGCTCCAGAGCAGATCCTCCAGCCCGGACGCCTGAACCTTACCCGGACTCTTCGGATCGATGATATATCGGAGTGCGATTCGGCGCTCGGCGGGTGTGGGAGTGCGGTTCAGAAGGTGCAAGAATACCCTCGAAACCAGCGAAGCCGGAGTCGCCCGAACATCGGCAACGGGAACCGGCGGCGGACCGGCTACGCGCAGAAGCTGCTCGGGGTCCGGCTTCGAAGGGAAGATAAAGAAGCGGATCTTCGCGTTGACGTCGCTTTTCAGGCTGCTCTCGTCGACACCCGCCAGGGCTCGGAACCGCGTGAATCCTTTGCCTTTGATATCGAAAACGATCTCGGACGGGATGGGTGCAAGCAGAGCCTCGCGGGCCACGTCATTCCGCATCTTGATTTCACCCGTACGAACGGACGGCTGTGCGGGCAGATCCACGAGTCTGACCTTGCCACCCGGTCCTTCCAGGACCGCATCCATCCATCCTGCCTTCACCAGGTCAGAGTTGTACGAATCGTGATCCACCACCTTCAACCAAAGCTGGTCAACCTTGGTGATGTCGATATCCACGTGCGCTTTTCCGGCTCCCACCACGCCGCTGTCGAACAGGCTTTGTGGAGGCTCCGGAAGCTGACCCGACATCCGCAGCGCGCCCCGGCGCAGCCGTTGTGCGAGTTCCCGTCCGTTTACCAGTTCCAGCATCTGAAGCGTCGTGGGGTCATTCAGACGCTCGGTTACTGCCATGTCCCGCGTAGGCCGCCCCAACGCCCTTGTCAGCGACGTCGTCTTGAATCTCCAGTCGCGGCTGTAGAAGCCGGGAGCAGGCTTCGTGCTACCTCGTACCCGCCACTCGCCGGTAACAGAAGAGATGGCGTCAACAAACTGCTCGGCCGTCAGACGGCGATAGCTTGGACCGCGGAAGACATACTTCTTCTCGGGTGTCGCTTTCGATCGCACGGCCGGGAGCTGGTAAGCGCGGGATGTCATGATCCGTCGCAGCAGGAAGTCGATGTCATACTTGTTTTCGGCGAACTCCCACGCCAGCCAGTCG
>CALGAR010000138.1 GCA_937959285.1 uncultured Bryobacterales bacterium | reverse complement strand
GGCCGGTGATGGGATCCCCGGGCCGGTTGGGCGTCGGGTAGGCCTTCAGCACCTCGCGCGCGATCGGGTTTTGCATGGACGCGGGAATGATGTTGCCTGGGAACGCATCGCGTACGTAGCGCCCGTTCACGAGGCGCGTGGTAAAGGGATTAAAGATCTGCACCTGCTGCGGCTGCCCGTTGACGATGGCGTAAGTCTCTGAAAAATCCCCGGCCATCTCCTTGGCCGTCGGGATACTGTAGAGTCCCTGCAGTGGATTCCGTTCGCGGCGCCCTTCGAAACTCGTGAAGAAAAAGGTCTTGTTGCGGCCGTTGTAAATGTTTGGCAAAAAGACTGGCCCGCCGAAGGTTCCGCCGTACTGATGCCGCTTGACCAACTCCTTCGGGAGTGCCTGGCCGTTCTGCGCGTTGCGGTTGTTGGTGAAGCTGTTGGCATTGAAAGCGTCGTTCTGGTGGAAGTAGTACAGGCCGCCGTGCAGTTCGTTGGTGCCGGACTTGGTGACCACATTGACGGCGCCGCCACCGCTGCGGCCGAACTCGGCGGAGTATGTCGAGGATTCGACCCGGAACTCCTGAACCGAATCCAGCGCCGGCACAATCACCACGCCGTTGAAGTCTCCGATGGTGTTTGGCGCGCCATCCAGCAGAACCTCGTTGGTCGACGAACGGCCGCCGGCCACCGAGAAGGTGGAATCAAACACGTTGCGACCGCCACGCGCGTCGCCGATGCTGCTGCTCGTGACCACACCCGGCAGGCTGCGCAGCATGCCCATGACGTCCCGCTGGATCAACGGGTACTGTTCGATGAGTTTATTCTCCAGGGTGGTGCCCACCGAACTGGTTTCCGACTGCAGGAGCGGAATCTCGGCTGTGACATCCACGCTCGTCTGCACCTGCGCGACACCTAGGCGGAAATCGAGCGTGGCGGTCTGATTCACCTCCAGTCGGACGTCGCGACGCACCTGCGACTGCATCCCGGCAGCTTCTACAGACACCTCGTAGACGCCTGGAAGCAGCAACGGAATGTTATAGATCCCCGATTCGTCCGTCGAAGCGGACTTCCTTACGCCCGTCTGAACCTGAGTGGCCGTTACAGTTGCGCCGGGCAAAGCGGCGCCGGAGACATCGGTAACTGTTCCAGTAAGTCGTGCATTGAATGTTTGGGCCAGCATGACGCTGGTCGAAAGAAACAGAGCAAAAAGAGACGTGGCAGCTTTCGAACGCTGCCTGGAATTCAGAATCTGGTCTATCATCGTCGCTTCAAAAAGACAGAGATCCCGGGTTTGGGAAACAGGTATAGCCGACGGCGGCGGAAGCGGGCCGCCTGCCTGATTCGAAACAGCAAGACTAACTCATACCGATACTAAACCTGCCGCCGTGGGGTTTCAACAAAGGGGAGGAGAGCTTACACGGGGTTCTTCACTTCCTCGGCGCTCTTTTTGCTTCAGTAGCAAAAACCCTGGCCGGTTTTGGCTCCTAAACTACCCTGCCGGGCCTTTTCGTGGAGCAGGTCTAGGGCTTTCCGACGTCTGTAGAGGTCGCGCGAGACGTAATCCAGAATGACTTCGGCCATAGCCTGCTTGATGCTCGGCACGTGCATAGACAAACTTAGTCGCCTCCCTGGATCACGTCGAGTAATAGACGCGCACCTCGAGGCCGAAAAACCTTCGTTCCCTCGGGCGGATCGCCCGCAATGCGAAGTGCCCTTCGATCAGCTCGATCAGGAAGGTACTCCACGCGTGAAATTGAAGGACCTCTCAAAGCTGATTCGCTGCGATCGATAAATGGCGATAATGCCCAACCCGGGAAACGGGCGTGAGAGGCCACACCCAGCGACCATCCTCACTACGGATTTCAAGCTCGCTGGCTGTGACCAAACCGGCCATAAGACGTGAAGGCCGTTTGAGTCCCAGTTGGTTCCGAGTGCACGCAAGCGAACTTCACCTCGTTCCCACTTGGGAATGGCTGTCAATAGTGGAAGGGCAAGACTGGCGAGGCGGTTGGCTCCGTGTACGGTCAACCCCTTGTCCCCCGAAGGATCTTTGAAACGCAATGCGTAGCGGCGGTCTTCAGCAGGATCCCACCGAAAGGATTGCGTGCGGTCAGACCGCTCCCATCGCTGGAACAGGGCTTGGGCAAGCTTGCTCGGAGAGTTCAAATCTTCTGCAGTGATTTTCTTCTCCAGGTCCTTGGGGGGAAGTCCCTTGGGGACATGCTCTAATCGCTCCAGAAAATGCTGGTGCCCTTGTCCGAACATCGCACAGAAGGGAGTCGCCCGAACCCGATCGCCTTGCAGCGCCGCATCGCTCATGAGCGCCGATAACAGATCCATTCTCAGACGGCCAGACTCCGGGTCCGCTTCACATGCCTCTTTCAGCTGCTGCCGTGCTTCAAGCTTGTCGAAGTTGATATCCTTCTTGCCTGCGAACGAATGGGGTTCAGCCAGAGCGGCGCAACCGAGCGCGGCTGCGTCGAGGATTTCCTCTCGAGTAAGGTCATTCGATACAACCAGACGCGGACGCAAGGGGACACCCGCCCAGTAAGTGCGTGCGCGCCACGTTGGCTCGGCGTGATCCAACGCACGGTGAAATCCTAGCAGCGCAAGAAACGCGAGCAGATTATCAGGTTCCAGACCTTGCAGAATGTGTTCTGTTGGCATCTTCTTCCTCCGACGCACGATGGTCCGCGAGCCGCAAAATGGCCTCGAACCGCGCGAGTTCCCACGGCCCGTAACGCTGTTGCAGGCGATCGAACAGCCCTGCCCAGTCGAGGCCGTCCCAGTCAAAAGCCAATCTTTGGGGACCCGGCGATGCGCGCAGTTGTAGGCACTTGCCCTCGGGCCCACCAATTTGGCGTGGGTAGTCGTCCAGGTGATCTTCGTGAGGGAAGAAAGGGCGTCCCCAACCGTGATGCGTTCCGATCAACCACAGAGCAAGGTCGCGATCCATAGATTCGCCTTCCTCTGAAAACCGCGGATCTTCCATTGCAACTCGAACTGAAAGCGCTTCATGCCTCCAGTGCGGGGGCAAGCCTGGAACCGAACTTTGACCGCGCCCAGGCGACTTGGCAAGAATCTTAGATCCGCTATCTCCGTTACCGAGAAGTAGCTGGAATCTGCGGTCACCCTTACCTAAGTCATGAAATCGGGCAGCGAAGGAAAGAGCATGGCGAACGGAGCCGCTTAATCCCGCGCGGTCTGCAAACAGATGGGTCTTTGTAACGACGTGCGCCGTGTGTTCGCGGAGGCTGACCTCATTCCTGCTGAAACTACCCGCTTGATCACTCTCCGTACTCGGCTCAACCATGGACTGCCGGCTGACGGCACGGCGCCCGGTCAGAATTAGCCCAGCCGCAGGACGATTCTCGATATAGGGCGTTAGACCTTCCAGGCGCTCAATTGCATTCAGTTCTTGTAGCCAGTCATCCTTCAATACATCGGCAAGTTCAGCACGCAGCGTTTCCGGGTCGTCGTAGTGCTTTTCGAGCAGTGGCTCGATTCTTTTCCAATCCTCAGGCTCGAATAAATTGGGATGGAGACGGAGTGCGATCCGCCGGGTTTTCAGTTGTGAAGCCGCTTGAAGACCGCGGTCTGCAGCTACTGATGACCGCTGGCCGGTCCATCCCCATTCATCGCAGCCACCGTAGGAAGCCGGAACAATGATCACATCTCCGGGACGAATCTCTCGCTCCCAGATTACTTTCGTGTCCTCGTCATCCGCGCCGCGCCAGCGGAGTACTCTCCATTCACTGCTATTGACATCTTGGAATTCTTTTTCTCCTTCGATGTCACCCACTCGAGCTGCATCCGGATCTCCGGCTAACCATTGCCGGACTTTCCAGATCGGAACGGAGAGCGTTTCGGGAGAGCGGGGAGGTGCAAGGGCAACCAGTTCTCTCAGGCGCTCCTCGTTGGATTCTTTTAAGTCTTCCGCAGAGAGATCTGCGCGCCATACAACTTGAACGTCAGCGGAGGCCTTCTCGGGTCCGTGGAGGAACAATGCCACGTCTGGTTCAACTCGGGGCGGCGGATTCGTGCACGCCCAAAGGGCGACGTAGGCTGGGGGCATCACTGGAGCATCCCGATTCGCACAACACGCTTTCTCCAGATCCTCCGAGGTTAATTTGTCTCTTAGCGCTAGATAACTGAAATCGACAACCCGCCGCTTCCCCTGAACCTGAGCGATGCGGTTTAGCACCTCCCATGCACCTTTTGCGGCGAACTCATAAATTGGATCTGGCTTCTTCGCCGACAAGTCTTCTTTCGTCGCGATCACAATCGCTGCCGCCGCAATGTCGCGGCCCGTTCGGTTTAACCGGCCAAAGCGCTGGCGCAAGGCATCCAAAGCTGCGATCTGAGTTACGAGGCCATCGAAGTCGAAGTCTGCCCCAGCTTCTACCGACTGCGTCGCGACAGCAAACAACTTTCGACCCTCTTCGCTCAAAGCGCTTTTCAATTCGTTAATGATCTTCGCCCGGTCGATGTCGCGAACCCGCCCTGTGAGCAGGAACCTTTCTTCTGTATCTAATCGCTCGAAGATCGCCCGCGCCAGGTCAACTCGATTCACCACAATCAGGACCCGGTGAATCCCCTCCCGCGTTGCGAGCTCACGGGCTGCCTCGGCATAAGCAGCAGCCAGATCGGTGCTCGCTACCTCGCGCAGCTCAGCAAGCTTTGGAGCGCTGAGCCGTTTAGACAAAATCGGGTGACTTAAGTCCTCAAATGAAAGACTAAACGGTTCTGCATTTTTATCGACTGCCCCATTTGCCTGCGGCCTAATGTTTCCGGCCTCATTTGTTGGGGTAGCTGACAACATCACAAATCCCCACGGAGCAGGATCACATTCAGTCCAGGGCTTCTTACGATAGCGCTGCACCCATTGAAGCGATTGGCGGAATGGCTCTGCCAGATGCGCCTCGTCCACAAAGATCAGGCAGTCCGATCCAAGCAGCCCTGCATGAATCGGTCGCATTGACTTGGAAACACCGTAACCCCGGAACAGCAATCGAGAACCGACCTGGTCCACAGTGGAAAGGAGGATCGTCGGCTGAACCGGTGTCCTCGCCCAATCGGATTCCCTGGGGAGTCCTCCTCGCAGCTCTTGCACCCAGAGACAGGAGTCTTCACCAGCGGAGAACTCCTGAAGCGCCCTCGCAACTTTTCCCGCAATTGAACTGGCATCCGGGCGCAGTGCTTTTTTTATTTTGCAGGCCCGCTCGTAGGCCTGATCTACAATCACCCTGCGGTCTACAACAAAAGCAATCCGTACAGGCGCAGAGCGCTTAATTCCCAAAGCCGCTTCTAACGCCAAATGAAAGATCGCGATTTCGAGGACTGCCGTTTTTCCGGCGGCGGTTGGCAGATCGAGGTATGTGGGCCATTCGCGGTTCTGAAACACATACTTTGCCAGCCTCTCTTGCCATGGAAACGGGTCATAACCGGTAACTTCACGAAAGAACGACGGAAAATCTTTTGAACTGAGGGGATTCATTCCTGATCTCCTATGCACAGGCCGAGTCCCGCAAAACGGCCAGCACCTAAGATGACCGGGCCACGCACGGGTTCCGAAAACTCGATAACGGCGTGAGTCAGAATGCGCTTCGCAAGGAACCCGGGTAACGTCCAGCCGGTCCACTCAGGAGCTCTTCCCGATGGGTACGCTGAAGGCGCTCCTTTGACTGCAGAGTGTTTGTAAAGCGCCAAAGCGCACGGCTCCGGGAGACCGATATTCCTGCATGAGGATGCAATGATAGACGCCATTTCCTGATCGCGCTCGGCTGGATCTTTCGCCTTAGGAAATCGGTCGAGCACGATGGGAGTTACAGACGACCATCGCCTGGAAGGACATGTGTACCTCCCCGTCTCCAAACTCCGTTTCGGTGCTGCCAAAGTCCGGCTGATCGACCAAATACCCAGGCCTCCAAGCTTTATCTCCCTGACTTCGCTAAGCAACTGATCAAACTTTTGCCATTGAGCAATCGTCTCAGAGGAAGCTTCTAATCCTGCCAGCCAGTCCCGTTCCGCCCTTCGCCGATCCGCGTCGGTATCTCGAGGAAATACAATGGCAAGCCCCATGAGCCGGCCTTCCGAATAGTAGAACCCAACATCGGCCAGCGGCACGATCGCCATGTGAGGGCTATTCACCGGGCTCCCGTCCGGATTGTGCCCGGAGATCAGGCCGGGTACAGGCACACGCGCCTCGCCATACCGGCTCATCAGAGCCTCCCGAAAGCGACGGGTTACCGCAGCGATTGCGCGAAGATCTGGACTGCAGCCGGCAGAGTCTTCGAGGACGATCCAGTGATCGGAAAATACGCTCTCCGGTACCTTCTCGTGCTTCTCCGGAGATTGTGAAGTTAGTTCCCCTGGCAGAGGTCGTTCCCCGCGTCGATAGTAGTGCTCAAGCTCAGCCAGTCTGCCCGGGTAGACACGGCGGCTGGGTTGGAGTTCGCGGTGCTCGCCATCTCCACTTTCAGTTGAGGACAGAACGAACCGGCAGCGGACGACTGACGCGGAATGCCCGAGGTAAGCGGTATCGTGCGCCAGCGATTGCAACGCATTGAGGATCCCTTCCTCGGGCTGCACCCTCCAATTGAAACGGACCACTGGCCGATGCGGGATCGCCGCCGGAAACATGCGAGGCTGCCGGCTACGGCTTTCCGGCACCACTTCCGGTCGCCCGCTCAGATCCCCGGGTGGAACGTACACGATGCCAACGTGCCGCCTTTCGGCCTCGCTTGCTTCTATCAGCGGAGGCGGTTGCTGCTCCAACCATTCCAGTGCAGCCCTCTCGTGCGGTTGTTCACCGCGTGTTCCCCAGGTCGCCACCAACGCCGAGAACACGCGATCCGGCTGCGGAGGCCAATCCGGTTCTTCGGTAGGGATTTGCCCGGATTTCGCAGCGAAGCAAACCCCGGTCAAGAATTCAACTTCCAGGGTCAGCATGGAATTAGCTCTTTCCAGCCTCGGCAGTCGCCGCCTCGCCCCCTTCGCCCGCCATGGCGAGTTCGCGGCTCTTCTGCACAATCGCAACTAACTTCGCCTGCGGCTTCAGCACGAGCGGTTCAGCGGAAAACGTAAATCCGCTCTTGCGCACAGCCGTAACACAATCAGCGTAGAGGCTACGGGCTTCACCGAGGCTCAGCTCGACAGTTTCGGTAGAACCGTCAGACTTGACAAGTTCGAGAGGGGCCGCTCCACTGCATACGAGATCACAGCGTGAGCGCAGGGCGTAGCCACGGGCGTCCTGTTCGAGCAATGCCACTAAACCAAGCGCCGCCAACAGCGACCGCGCTGACGAAGTCCGTTCTGGGGTTCCAAAGCGCAACCTTCGCAAACCCGCCAGCGTTATCACGGCGGTTTGTTCGATATAGTCACAGGTCACACCCAGACTCTGAACGGTTGGCGCTATGTTGCCATGATTAATCTCAGAAGGCCGCACCTTCTTGGCCCCTCTACCGGCGTCCTTCTCCTCCACGTCCCAGCCCTCTTTGGACTTGTATACGGTTACGCCCTTGAGGATTCCGAGCGGATCGATACGGCTGCCGGTGCGTCGAGCCCTGCTGATAACGGAATCGCCCTCTTCCTTCACAGGAACGTTCACACCGATCAGTTCGCTCACAAAACATCGTGGGAACTTAGCACCTAACCTGCGACCTTCTCCGGTGGAGTTCCATACTCCGAATAAGAGTGCTGAAGGTGACAATTCGAAGATCGCGCTGGCATCTGACGACTTGGCGGCAATCAAGGCCTTACCCACGTCTGACTTCATGAAGGGCGTCCCGGAAAGCTCGCTGTCGCGCAAGATGGCGTCGAACAGCCGGTGCGGCGCTTCAAGGGAAGTAATTTCAGTTAGTCCATCCAACTTTGCTTCAGAGAAATCGACAGAAACGTAGGGTAATTCGATCAGCTTTCGCCGCGCCGCTTCCAGAAGGAACTCTTCCGCGCGATTTGACTGAGATTGGACGGAATCGACGAGTACGCACCACAATTCCTGCCCGTCAGTTCGCCGTTTCTCGAAGACGTGCTGTGGATCGTTCTCAGGACCGGGATACGTAGGAGGAAAGATCTTCGCTCCCTGTCCCTCCGCAGGCTGAAGGCGCTGTCTCCGTCGAAACGCAGCGTCATTCTCGACGGCACTTCTAAGGGTGTCGATCGTGAGTTTCATGATGTTCTAGCTCCAGCGTGTATTAACGTGCCGTGGCGGATGAAAGATTCTCTTGGCCACTTAGTTCTAGAACTACTACGCGGTCTTTGCGCGTCACCAACTTTGCTAGCCGGAGATGAAGCCACTCGGTGGTGCAAGGAAATGCCCGTAACACCCACAGGTGTTGGTGGATGGGCACGCCACCCAAAGCCCTTAGCAGCTAAAAAAGGTCGTAGTCATATCAGAATTGAGTTCGTACACAACGGCCAGATTGCGCATGCACTTTCTCCTCCCTAAACTTTCGGGCCAGCGGCAGTGGATGCGCGGAGGTGTGGTAGACTGGAGGCGGATGTATCCCCGCGTCAGCCTCTGCCGCTGACGTGTCACAGCGGTCGCAACGTAGCAGGTTGCGGCCGCTTTTTATTTTTCAGGATAACAATGGGCTGAGTCAAGGCCCATTTTCTGTTTTTCCCAGGATCGACACAGTAAACTAACCATAAGCAGCCGTAGGAACCGGCAAGTATGGTACGATGAAGTGGTCTTCAACAAACCTATCGGTTTGTTCCTCATTGAAGATGGTTCGTTGACTGTGTAGGACCCCACAGTATCCACTTAAATTCCGCGATCGAAGGATCGCGGCTCCAATGGGATCGCCGCCGGGAGCTTCGGGCGGCGAATTCCCTTTCGCATTTACGTGAATCCCCGTAAGACTTGTTCACTTTGAGCTGGCGCTCTTTCAGACGCACGCGGCCGGGCTGCGTTCCGCGCCAGACGATATCGCCCTGGCGCGCTTTGCCTTGCTGCGGTGGTCCATCCGCTTGCTGCGCCGACAGTTGCAGCACCGCTTCCAGGCTGGCGCGGCCCACGACATCGATGAGGTTGTCGATGGCCAGGCCGCTTTGCTCGATCAGCTCCAGCATCGGCAGTAGCGCCTGGCCGTTGACCAAAAACTCGGCCAGCTTGCGCCCGCTGACCTTCCCTTGCTTGGCAATCGTGTGGTAATTCGTTTCAATGGCGGTTCTCCTTTCCAGGTTTGATCACCTCGATTTCTATTCAGAATCAAAGGCGAACCGCCGCCTTCACTTTCAACTACAGATGGGGCACCGTCAATGCATGAGATACTTTCTGCACTGAGGCCTGGGGCCAAAGTCCTCGATCTCGGTAGCGGCTCTGGCAGTTTTGACGCTGCTGGGCTACAAGCCTTAGTAGTGAGGGC
>CALGAR010000137.1 GCA_937959285.1 uncultured Bryobacterales bacterium | reverse complement strand
CGAGGTTGGCGCCGTGGCGCCTGGGCCACCGATTACCCGAAAGCGGACCGCCAGTTCGTTCAGGGCGTGCGGCGTCTCAGCCGAATCCACACGCGTTCCGTTGAGCACGTGGTCAGCATCGACAGCGATGAGATCTACGACTGGCCATGGCTTTACGCCGTGGAGGTGGGCTGGTGGAGCGTGAATGAGTCACAGGCCAAGCGCCTTCGCGACTACCTGTTACGCGGCGGCTTTCTGATGGTCGACGATTTCCACGGGACGATCCAGTGGGAGATTTTCATGGCCGGTCTAAAGCGTGTCTTCCCGGATCGGCCGGTAGTAGACATCCCCGACAAGGACCCCATATTTCATGTGCTGTATGACCTCAATGAGCGTGTCCAGGTTCCCGGCATTCAATACTTAATCACCGGCCGTATTTGGGAGGAGGACGGAGTTGAGCCGCAATGGAAAGGAATTTACGATGACCGGGGCCGGCTGATGGTTGCGATTTGCCATAACATGGACCTCGGCGACGCCTGGGAGCACGCCGACCATCCCGACTACCCGGAAAAGTACGCGTCATTGGCGTATCGTGTAGGAATCAACTACATCATTTACGCCATGACTCATTAAGCATACGTTCAAGTCCCCTGCGAATCGCGATGTTTGAGTTCTTGTTCAAGTATCCGGCCACTGCCTTTGCCAAAGGCAGTTTCTTGCTGCTCGCGCCCTGGCCGGTATGGACTCTGTTGCTGCTGGTTGCCGCTTGCGGTTTGTTTCTGGGCTGGTGCTACTGGCGGCATCGCTCGCAGGCGCCTCCTTCGATCTCCGGCTGGCGGGGGATCACGATCTGGGCCTTGCAAACGGCGCTCGCCGGATTGCTGCTGCTGATGCTGTGGCAGCCCGCTCTCAGCGTTGCAAGTCTGAAGCCGCGGCAGAACGTAGTAGCTGTACTCATCGACGATTCGCGAAGCATGGGGATTGTGGAAGACGGATCATCCCGGACCGAGAAGGCGATCCAGACTCTAAAGGGCGGCGTACTGGAGCAGCTCCAGCAGAAGTTTCAGGTGCGAACCTACCGGCTGGGCGAAGCCCTCCAGCGTGTGGACAAGCTGGACGCGTTCAACTCATCCGCCACAGCGACGCGCATCGCCGACAGCCTGAAGATGGCCATGGCAGAGGCATCGAGCCTTCCGATCGGAGCCGTACTTCTATTAAGCGATGGGGCGGAAAACGCAGGCGGTATTGACCTGGAAACAATCTCCGAGATCCGGCAGAGGCGCATTCCCGTACATACGATCGGCTTTGGCCGGGAGAGCTTTGCGCGGGATCTGGAAATAGCGGACGTCAAGCTGCCGGTGCGTGTGCTCGCTGACTCGCGAGTGAGCGCCGAAGTGTCGATTCGCCACTCGGGTTTGGACAAGTCGAAGGTCAAGCTGTCCGTTAAGGACGGCAACAACACGCTAGCGACGCGCACGATCGAGCTGAAGGGAGACGGCGTTCAGCAAACCGAGACCGTACTTTTTGACGCCGGAATCGCGGGAGCGAAAGCTCTCTCGATCAGCGTTGAGCCGGTCAACGGCGAGCAGAACGTCAACAACAACCACGTCACCCGGCTTGTAAACGTGGACGCACGGAAACCCCGGATCCTGTATCTCGAAGGAGAGCCGCGGTGGGAGTTCAAGTTCATACGGCGCGCGATCGAGGAGGATCGGAGCCTTGAACTCGTCACCATGCTGCGCACGACACAGAATAAGGTGTACCGGCAGGGCATTGCCGATCCTAAGGAGCTCGAACAGGGATTTCCCGCCTCCGCAGAAGAGCTGTTTCAGTACGACGGGATTATCATCGGAACCGTCGAAGTGGGATATCTCACTGCCGCCCAGCAGGATCTTATTAAAGCCTTCGCCGACCGGCGCGGGGGCGGCGTTTTGTTCCTGGGCGGCCGCGCAGCCCTCGCTGATGGGGGCTACGCGAACTCGACGCTGGCCGAAATTCTCCCTGTCACCCTGCCTAAGAGTAGGAACACTTTCCGAAGAGATCGGGCTTCTGTAGAATTAACCACTCCCGGACGCGATAGTTTGATCTGCCGACTCGTCGAAGATCCGGTGGCGAATGTGGAAAGGTGGAAGAAGCTGCCTCAGCTCGCTGATTTTCAGGATCCGGGGGCGGCGAAACCCGGAGCGCTTGTGCTTGCAGAGAGCGTCGTAGACGGGAGACGATATCCGCTGCTGGTAACCCAGAATTACGGCCGGGGCAGGGTGGCGGTTTTTGCGTCGGGCGGAAGCTGGCGCTGGCAGATGCAGCAGGAACTTGAGGACAAGTCGCACGAGATGTTCTGGCAGCAGTTGTTGCGCTGGCTGGTCGATGGAAGCAGGGGCCAGGTGCTCGCCTCGACGCCGAAGCAGCTTCTCGCGGACGAATCGAAGGTTGTGCTCCGGGCGGAGATCCGCGATAAGACCCATCAGCCTGTTTCGGATGCCACCGTGGAGGCCAGACTCAGCGGACCGGACGGAAGCGCGGAAGTGGTCGAGCTCACGCCCGATCCCCTTGCTCAAGGCGTCTACCAGGTGGATTGGACTGCTGTGAAGCCGGGCTCCTATCTTGCCGAGGTCGTCGCGCGCCGCGGGCAGGAAGAGCTTGGCCATGATGTGCTGACCTTCCGCCGGGAAGACGGCGTTGCCGAGAACTTCCGCGCGGAGCAGAACCGGGAACTTCTCGAGAAGCTTTCAGCCGCGACGGGCGGGCGCTACTGGAAGCCCTCCGACCTGAAGGATCTTAGTGAGGAAATCTCCTACTCGGAGGCAGGCATCACGGTTCGCGAGACGAAAGACTTGTGGGATATGCCAATCCTCTTCCTGATTGCTCTGGGTCTGCGGTCGGCCGAATGGTTGCTGCGGCGAAAGTGGGGGGTGGTATGAAATTGGTCCTCCTCTTCGCGGCCCTTGCTGCGGCGGTGCCCGCGGCAACCCATTACGTGACCATCGCCGGGATTGGCGGCGAAGCGGAGTTCGATCAGAGATTTTCCGGAATCGCCGGGGAGATCGACAAGCTGCTGAAGGACAACAAAGAGTCCCAGGTGGTGACGCTGCGGGGGAACGACGCCAGTAAAGCGAAGATCCAGTCCGTGCTCGCCGACATCTCCAAGAGGGCAACTGCTTCGGACAGCCTCGTCGTGATGCTCATCGGCCACGGCGGCTTCGACGGCGTCAACTATAAGTTTGCGATTCCCGGACCAGACCTGACGGCTTCAGAGCTTGCAGAGATGCTGGATCGCATTCCGGCGTCGCGGCAGCTAGTGGTCAACATGACCAGCGCCAGCGGCGCTTCAATGACGGCATTGAGCAAGCAGAACCGGGTTGTGATAACTGCAACCCGCACGGGCACGGAAAAGAATGCTGTCGTCTTTTCCCGTTACTGGGCCGAAGCGCTGCGGGACGGCGCGGCTGACACGGATAAGAACGGCGCCATTTCCGCGCTCGAGGCATACCGTTACGCGGATCAGAAGACGGTACGCTTTTACGAATCGCAGAAGCGCCTGGCGACGGAGCACGCTCTGCTCGACGATACTGGAAAGGGCGAAGGTGTTCGGGCTCCCGGTCCGGAGAACGGCCAGGGATTGCTGGCGGCGCAGATGGCGGTGATGCGAGTCGGCCAGACCCAGATTGCGGCGCAGTCGGGCGAGAAGCAGCAGCTTTTCGCGAAGAAGGAAAAGATCGAGCAGGAGATTGAACGCCTCAAGTACCAGAAAGCCGCGATGCCGGTGAACGAGTATCGGAAGAAGCTTTCGGCGCTTCTTCTCGATCTGGCGCGAACACAAGAGGAGTTGGAGAAATGAAACCGGCTCTCCTGGCGTTGGCGGCGGCGCTGACCGTCGGAGCGGTTGCAGCTTCGGCACAATCCCTGGAAACGTGCGCCGGCCATCGCCAGAGAGGGCGTTTCAGCGAAGCGCGAGCCTGTTACAACAGGCTCGCCGGGAGTCCCGATCCTTACATACGGGCGGAGGCGTTGTGGGCGTTGCGTCAATACCGCGAAGCCAATGACGAGTTCCGCCAGGCCGTCAAGGCGCAGCCTGCAAACCCTCACTACCGGGTCCGCTGGGGGCGCCTCTTTCTGGATCACTTTCAAAAAGGGGATGCCGTAAAGCTCTTTGAGGAGGCGCTGGAGATTCGCAAGGACTACGCTCCGGCGATTGTGGGGCTGGCGCTCGCTGCCTCCGAAGGATTCGACAGGAAGGCGGTCGAGCTGGCCGAGGAAGCAATTAAGCTGGATCCGAAGCTGGTGGAGGCGCGTGAACTGCTCGCGACTCTCGCTCTCGAGGATGGCGACACGGAGAAGGCGAAAAAGCAGGCAGACCAGGCGCTATCGATTGACGGCGAGCGGCTTCCTGCGATGGCCGTGCTCGCAGCCATCGACTGGCTGGCTCTTCCCGATCCCACGCCGCAGGCTCCGAATGCCTGGCTCGACCGCATCCTTGCCATCAATCCCAGGTACGGCGAGGCGTTTGCCACGGCTGCGCGATTTCTTGTGCTCAACCGGCGCTATGAGGAAGGCATTGCCTTCTACCGGAAAGCGATCGAGCTCAATCCGGAGCTATGGGAGGCGCACTCGGAACTCGGCATCAATCTGATGCGCCTCGGCAAGGACGAAGAGGCGCGCCATCACCTTGAACTCTCCTTCCGGAACGGCCACAACAGCCCCGCTACGGTCAATACGCTGAACCTGCTTGACAGTTACAAAAACTTTGTCACTTACCGTACGAGCAAGTCCGTCGTCAGGCTGCATAAGAAGGAACACGAACTTCTGCGGGCATACATCGAGCCCGAGCTCTTACGCGCGATCGATCTTTACGAGAAGAAATACAAAGTAAAGCTTTCCGAACCTGTCCGGCTGGAGGTTTACCCGGACCATGAGGACTTTGCTGTCCGCGCGCTTGGAATGCCCGGACTTGGCGCGCTTGGGGTAACGTTCGGGACGGTTGTGGCGATGGACAGCCCGTCGGGCAGGAAGCCGGGGAGCTTCCACTGGGCAAGCACGCTTTGGCACGAGCTGAGCCACGTCTTTGTGCTCACGGCGACGAAGCATAAGGTTCCGCGGTGGTTCACAGAGGGTGTAGCGGTCCATGAGGAAACAGCGATCGATCCCGAGTGGGGCGACCGCCTGAGTCCGGACATTATCATGGCGTTGCGCAAGAAGCTGCTGCTGCCGGTGGCGGAGCTCGATCGCGGCTTCATCCGCCCGTCCTATCCCGGGCAGGTCATCGTGTCGTATTTTCAGGCGGGCCGCATTTGCGACTACATCGCGGGCAAATGGGGATTCCAGAAGCTTCTCGACATGATGCATTCCTTCGGCCAGTCAAAATCGACGCCGGAAGTCATCCGCGAGCATCTCGGAATGGAGCCCGAGGCCTTTGACAAGGAATTTCTGGCCTGGGTAACCGAACAGACAAAGCGAAGCGTCGATGGCTATGAGGACTGGCGGAAGCGTTACCGACTCCTCGTTGAAAACGCGAAGCTGAAGATGCACGACGAGGTCATTCGCGAAGGCAACGCAATCCGCGACATTTACCCTGATTACGTGGAAGCGGGGAGCGTCTACGAGTTACTGGCGGATGCGTATCTCGCCAAGGGCGATAAGAAGTCGGCGCTGGCGGAGCTTGACCGATATGCTCGGGCGGGAGGCCGCAGTCCGGAGCGTCTGAAGCAGCTGGCTTCGCTCCATGAGGAATTCGGCAACCAGAAAGAGGCGGCAAAGGCGCTGCAGCGGCTCAACTATATTTATCCTGTGCAGGACGAGGAACTGCACCGGAAGCTGGGCGACCTGTGGATGCAGCTGGGCAACCTCGATTCTGCGATCGTGGAGTATCAGGCTGCTGTCGCGTCGAAACCGCTGGATCCCGCGGCGGCACATTTCCGTCTGGCCCAGGCTTTGCACAAGGCGAACCGGCGTGAGCAGGCCGAGGAGCACCTGCTTCTTGCCCTCGAAGCCGCGCCCGGCTACCGTCCCGCGCAAAAGATGCTGCTTGAGCTGAACGGCAAGCCGCAACCGGTACCTACCAAAAAGAGAGAACAATGACGACACCCGTCACCGCAACCCAACTTGATTCGACAGAGCTCCAGGCGCGTATCGAGCGCTTCCAGCAGGTTCACGACGCAATCGTGGAGCAGGTCCGCCGCGTGATCGTCGGCCAGGAGGAGGTCCTCGAACAGGTCATGATCGCGCTGTTCGTGGGCGGCCATTGCTTGATTACCGGCTTGCCAGGGACTGCCAAGACGCTCCTGGTGCGCACCATGGCGCAAACCCTCGGGCTGGAGTTCAAGCGCATCCAGTTCACCCCGGATCTGATGCCTTCGGATATTACCGGGACCGATATCATCGAGGAAGATCCCACGACGGGGCGCCGGACGTGGACCTTCGTCCCCGGGCCGATCTTCTGTAACGTGTTGCTGGCCGACGAGGTCAACCGGACGCCTCCGAAGACGCAATCAGCGCTGCTTGAGGCCATGCAGGAGCTCTCATGCACGGTGCGCGGAAATCACTACAAGCTGCCTTCGCCGTTCTTCGTTCTGGCGACGCAGAATCCGATCGAGCTCGAAGGAACCTATCCGCTGCCTGAGGCCCAGCTCGACCGGTTCCTCTTCAATACCGTCCTCGACTATCTGTCCGCTGAGGATGAGCTGCGCGTCATTTCGATGACCACGACCACGCACGTCGCCAAACCGGAAGCGGTGACGAACGCCGAGGAGATTCTCGGTTTCCAGCAGTTGGTCCGAATGGTTCCCATCGCGGACTCCGTCGCTCGCTACGCCGTCAGCCTCGTGCGTGCGACCCGCTATACCGATCCCTCCGCACCGGACTTCGTAAAGAAGTATGTCAACTTTGGCGCTAGCGTCCGAGGTATTCAGTTCCTCGTGCTTGCGGCCAAGGCGCGCGCTTTGATGCGGCATCGGTACCATGTCACCTACGAAGACATCACCGCGCTTCTGGTTCCAATTCTGCGGCACCGCATTCTTCTCAATTTTCATGCCGAGTCTGAGCGGCTGACGCAGGACGACATTCTGAAGAAGCTCCTCGCCCAAATGCCTCCTCCAAAGGATTAGGCTTAGGAACTGGTTGTTATGGAACAGCGTTTCCTGAATCCGTCCGTTCTCGCCGCAATTTCCGGACTGGAATTGGTTGCGAAAACTGTGGTCGACGGATTCATCTCCGGGCTTCATCGCTCCCCGGACTTCGGGTTCAGTCAGGAGTTCGCCGAATACCGCGCCTATGCTCCTGGCGATGACCTGCGCCACGTGGACTGGAACGTATTTGCCCGGACGGAGCGCGCCTATTTGAAGCGGTACCGGGGCGAGACCAATACGCTCGTGACGGTGCTGCTGGACGCCAGCAAGTCCATGGCCTTTTCCTCGCACAGCGTTCCCAAGATCGACTATGCACGCTATATCGCGGCTTCGCTGACCTACCTGGCTCATCATCAACGGGACGCGATTGGAGTCGTGGTCTTCGATGACGAGGTCCGGGATTATGTTCCCCCGAGCGGACGGCAGGGGCAGATGGCGAGGATCCTGCATGCGATTGAGCGCGCGGAGCCGGGAACGCGGACAGATTTTGCGAAGCCTTTTGTGCTGTGCCAGGATCTTCTCAGGCGCAGGGGAATTGTGGTTGTTGTCTCAGACTTCTGGGAATCGCCGGAGACTGTGATTCGGACGACGGAGCCGCTGCGTTTCCGGGGCAACGAGCTGGTGCTCTTGCACGTCCTTGATCCCGAGGAGATCCGCCCATCGTTGCGAGAGCCACGGATCCTGCTTGATATGGAGACCGGAGATTCTCTTCAGGTGACTCCGGAGTATGCGCGGCATGAGTATCCGGCGCGAATGGAGGCGCATATTGCCGGCTTGCGCTCGAAGGCCCAGGCTGCGGGCATTGGCTACTTCCTCGCTGTCACGAACCGGGCGCTCGACGAGTGCCTGCGTGAGTATCTGAGCATTCGCCAGGGGAGGATGTAGGTGGGATTTTTATCGCCCTGGTTCCTTGCCGGATTCGCCGCTGTGGGCATTCCGTTGTGGGTGCACCTTCTGCGGCGTCATCGCAGTGAGCCGCTGCAGTTCAGTTCGCTGATGTTCTTCGAGCAGCGGACGCAAAGCTCCATCAAACACCGCCGCCTGAGATACCTCCTGCTGATGGCTGCACGCATCGCGGTCGTGGTTCTTCTTACTCTGGCGTTCGCGAGTCCCTTTGTTACGCGAAGCGTTCCTCCGGGGGAGGGAACCGGCAGCCTGCTTGTAATGGTCCTCGACCGCTCCTTCAGCATGCGGGAAGGCAATCGTCTTGCGGCAGCAAAGACGGAGGCGGCAAGCCTGCTGAACTCGTGGCGTCCGGCCAGCTACGGGCAAGTCCTTGCACTCGACTCGCAGGTTCACCTGCTGACACAAAGAACAAACTCCGTCGACGAGCTGCGGGCTGCGATTAACTCGGTCGAAGCAGGCGATGGACGGAGTTCTTTTGGCGAACTTGCGCGAGCGCTGCGGTCCCTTTCGGAGTCAGAGAAGCTTCCGCTCGAAGTTCACCTCTTCAGCGACATGCAGCGGACGTCCATGCCTTCCGGATTCGCGGATCTTGCGCTCTCCTCCGATACACGTCTTGTGCTGCATAACGTCGGGTCCGAGAAGCCGAACTGGGCAGTGGAATCCGTGACAGCGCCGCGGGTGGTGAACGACCCCAAGAAAGTCCGCATTCTTGCCACGGTCGCCGGGTACGCGACCCCGGCGGCATCACGGAATGTCTCGCTGGTCGTTAATGGCAAAACGGTTTCTACCAAGACAGTAGATGTTCCCGAGAACGGCCGCGCGACAGTCGAGTTCTTAACCCTGGATGCGCCCCATGGATGGAACCGCGCCGAGGTTCGTATCGATTCGGCTGACACGCTTCCGGCTGACGATTCCTTTCTGTTTGCTGTCGAGCGGTCGGACCCGAGGCGGGTTCTCTTCGTCCACGAAGGACGGCAGCGCCGCGGATTGCTCTACTACAAGGCCGCGCTGGAATCCACCGCTGACGGAGCCTTCCAGGTGGAGGCCGTGTCCGCCGACAGCGTAGCGAACGTTGCTCCCGAAAAATTCGCGTTTACGGTGATCTCCGACGTCGCGTCGCTGCCGCCCTCTTTCGAGCGGGCGCTGGTGCAGAGCATCAAGAGCGGCGGCTCTGCCATGATTGCGATCGGTCCTGCTGCCGCAGCGCGTGCCATGGTTCCAATCCTGGAGTCGAAGATAGCGCAGTCGAAGTACGCTGCCCGGTCCGGCGAGCGCTTCCTGGCGCTCGGGAAGGCCGACGAAGCGCATCCCGCGCTGCAAAGGACGAACCGCTGGGAGAACGTCAAGTTCTATCAGGCGTTCGACGTCGACCCCGGTGATGCTCGCGTGGTGGCGAGGCTGACGGACCAGACGCCGATCCTGCTGGAGAAGCGCGTGGGTCAAGGCCGGGTAGTCGTGTTTACCTCGACCTTCGACAACATTTCGAACGATTTTCCGTTGCGGCCAGCGTTTGTTCCCTTTGTCGAACGGCTCGCGCGATATCTGAGCGGCTTCGAAGAGAATTCGGTGGGGTACGCGGTGGGCTCTTATCTGGAGCTGCGGCGGGAAGGATCGGCATCCCGGGCATTAGAGGTGCTCGGGCCTGACGGCAAAAGGGCACTATCATTAAGCGAGGCTGCTACCACACAGAATTTGCAGCTCACCAGGCCGGGGTACTACGAAGTCCGGCGCGAGAACGGGCGGCACGAACTCGTGGCTGTGAACCCCGACAGGCGGGAGTCGGATTTGCGGACGATCCCTGAGGAGACATTGAATTTGTGGCAGGGCGCGCCGCAAGGCGAATCGGCGGCGGCTGCAACGCCAAACGAGCCGCGAGAGGAGCGCCACAATCTGGCGTGGTATTTTCTGCTGGCTCTTCTGGCTGCCTCGGTCGTTGAGTCTTTGATCGCGAGTCGGTATCTTTCCACTTCCAAGGAGACGGCATGAGCTCTTTCGATCGCTTGAACGGCTACCTCCGCCAGTTGGAGCAGCGGCTTCGCTGGAGCGCGGTTGGCCGCGGCGCTGCCCTCTTGTCTGTGGCTGCGTTGCTCGTCACGGTCCTGCTGGTCCTGATCGTAAATTCCTTTGCCTTCTCTCCGGGGAGCCTGCTTTGGGCGAGGATGGCGCTGTTTGTCGCCGTCGCTCTGGCGCTGGCTTTCGGCATCGTGCTGCCGCTGCTGCGGCTGAACCGGCATTTTGCCGCCAAACGTGCCGAGAGCAAGTTTCCAGAGTTCGAGCAGCGTCTGGTGACCGTCGCGGAGCGAATGGAGAAGGATGGCGCTTCGGACCCGTTCGTGCAATTGCTTGCCGCGGACACGGTGCGCATTGCGGAGCAGGCAGTGCCGGAGCGGGTAGCTGGAAAGGCGTGGGCGGTTGGCGGGCTCTCCGCCGCTGCGGCGGGAATTGGCGGACTCCTTTGGCTGATCCTTGCTGGTCCCGGCTTCCTTGGTCACGGAGCATCCTTGCTCTGGGGTGGCACGCCGAAGTCGGGCGCCGCTTCTTTCTACAGCATCCTGGTACAGCCGGGGGACCAGAAGGTGCGGAGAGGGTCTGATCAGTTGATCTCTGCGAGTTTGGTCGGCTTCCAGGCTCGCGGAGCGCGGCTCTATGCCCGATACGAGGGCACGTCGAAGTGGGAAGAGGTTCAGATGGAGCCCCAGCCCGGAAGTTCCGCGTTCGAGTTTCTGTTCGCCGGTTTGAGCCAGACCGTCGAATATTACGTCGAGGCCGGCTCGGTTCGATCGGAAAAGCACACGCTGACGGTCGTCGATCTGCCCGCTGTAAGGAAGATCCGCGTGACCTACAACTTCCCGAAGTGGACAGGGTTGAAGAACGTCGTCGAGGACCCCGGCGGGGACTTGCGTGCTGTGGAGGGTACCGAGGCGGAGGTCGAGATCGAGACGGACAAGGAGCTGCCCAAGGGTGTGCTTGTGATCGACGGGGAAACCCGCATTCCGCTTGAGCGGAAGCAGGATAGCTGGGTGGTCGGCCGGATCAAGATTGAAAAATCCGGCATGTATCACATCGCAGCAATTGAGGGTGACGAGACGGTTCGAATCTCGGAGGATTTCTTTATCGAGGCTCGCCCTGAATCCGGTCCTTCTGTGAAGATCCGGCGTCCGGGCCGTGACGCTCGCGTGCTTCCCGTTGAGGAGGTGACGATTGAAGTGGAGGCCGAGGACGACTTCGGCCTGGAGGAAGTCACCCTGAAATACTCCGTCAACGGCGGCGAGGAGAAGTCGGTCCCGCTGCTGAAGGGCAGGGGCGCGAAGGAGAGTTTCGGAGAGGCCGTGATCGCGCTCGAAGACTATAAGCTCTCGCCCGGAGATGTCGTCAGCTTCTACGCGATTGCCCGCGACGCCCGCACAACCTCCCGCACGGACATGTACTTCATTGAGGCGCAACCGTACGAGCGCGAAGTGACGCAGTCGCAGCAGATGGGAGGCGGCGCGGGGGGCGGCATGAGCGCCCCGGAACGGATCTCTGACCGGCAGAAGGAAATCATTGCTGCAACGTTCAACCAGTTGCGGAACGGAGCTAGGAAGAACCAAGGCGCCGAAGAGGACGCCAAGTTCCTCGCCGATGTGCAGGGCAAGCTGCGGGATCAGGCCAAATCCCTGGCGCAACGCATGCGCAGCCGTGAGCTCTCGCGCGAGAACCAGGAGTTCCAGCAGTTCTCGAAGTCCATGGAAGCGGCGGCCGAGGCGATGGGAGAGGCGGTAGAGCAGTTGCGCGGAATTCGCTGGAAGGACGCGCTGCCTCCTGAACAGCGGGCGCTTCAGCACCTGCTCCGCGCAGAAGCAACGTTCCGCCAGATCCAGGTGGCGTTTGGCGCTAGAGGCGGCGGAGGGGGCGGCGGCGGAGCTGGCCGCGATCTGGAGAGCCTCTTCGACCTGGAGCTCGATACGGAAAAGAATCAGTACGAGACAGGACAGTCCGTGCAGTCGGCAAGCCAGCAGGCGCGCGAGGTGGACGAAGCCTTAAAGCGGCTCGAAGAATTGGCACGCCGGCAGCAGCAGTTGAGCTCGGCGCAGAACCGCCCGCAGCAGAGCTTCCAGCAGCGCTGGCAGCAGGAAATGCTGCGCCGTGAGGCGGAAGAGCTGAGGCGGCGCATGGAGCAGTTGGCCCGCGGCGACACACAGGGCCAGCAATCGGGGCAGCAGGGACAGAGCGGGCAGCAGTCGGGACAATCCGGCCAGCAGGCGCAGGGCCGGCCTGACACACAGCGCCGCTTGGGCGCGATGAGTGGCCGTGGTGCAATCGATCCCCGAGTGGAGAAGGCGATCGAACGGCTCCGGCAGGCGACGGAAGATATGCGGCGCGCGACACAGCCCGATGGAGCGAATACCGCTGAAGGCCGTCGAGCCGCTGAGAGGCTCCAGGAGGCTCGGGAGCTCTTGAGCGGGCTACGCCAGCAGGAAGCAAAAGACCGAGTCGAGGACTTGAAGCAGCGGGCGGAGAGCCTTGCCAATCAGCAGCGTGACTTCGAGCAGCGGCTCCGCCAGACTTACGGCGGCCAGCGCGGGCAAGGCATGACCCTTGGGCAGACTCGGCGTGACGTGGAAAAGCTCGCCGCCGAAAAACAGCAGATGCTCCAGGAACTCCAGCGTCTCGAACGGGACCTTCAATCCGCGGCCCGGGAGATGCAGGGATCGCAACGGGAGGCGGCGGCAAAGCTCCGGGATGCGTTGAGCGAGCTGCAGGAGAACGAGCTGCCCTTGCGGATGAAGTTCGGAGCTGAGTGGATCCGGCGCGGCTATGCCGCAGCAATTCTGGATCGAGAGACGCCCGTCACCCAAGGGCTTGAGCGGATTGCCGAGCAGGTGCGCCAGGCCCAGGGAGCAATGGGCAACCAGAGCGGAAAGAGCGGACAGACGGAGAGCGCGCTGGAGCGGGTCGAGAGATTGCGCAACCAGCTGCAGCAGATGGCGGATGCCAGCCGGCGCGGTCAGGAGCGCGGGCAGGGCCAGCAGTCTGGCCAAGGGCAGCAGGGACAGCAGCAGGGCCGGGAAGGCGCTCAAGGGCAGCAGAGCGGGCACGGACAGCAGGGCTCCCCCGGACAACAGCCCGGGCAAGACGCGAACGGCCAAGGCGGCATCAACTGGAACGGTGGCGGCAGAGCCGGAGGCGGCAGCTACGCCGCAATGAACACGGGAGACCGCCAATATAACGGCCTAATCCGGGCTCCTCGCGCGGCTACAGCGGAGGAAGTGGAGCGCGCGTGGCGTGAAGGCATGCGGGAACTCTCCGGCCTGCGTCAGTCTCTGGCTGACAATCCGGAGGCGGCGGAGGACGTGCAGGATCTGATTCGTCAGATGCAGCGGCTCGACCCGAAGCGCTTCCCCGGCAATCCCGAGCTGGTCCAGCGCCTGATCTCGCAGATCCTTCCGTCGCTCGAGCAGTTGGAGCTGCAGCTTCGGCGGCAGGCCGAGAACGGGCAATCGGGTCAGGTGCGCAGCGGTCTGGTTGATCGGGTTCCAACCGGGTACGCCGACGCGGTCGCGGAGTATTTCCGTCGCTTGAGTAAAGGACAAAATTAAGGGATGGCGACATTAGGATTGGTGGAGTACGAAGACGCGAGCCCTGAGGTGCGTGCCGTTTACGACGACATCATGGCTACGCGGAAGACCGACCGGATCAACAACTTCTGGAAGGCTCTTGCGTGCCACCCGGAGACGTTGAAAAGGACGTGGGAAAGCGTCAAACAGGTAATGGCTCCCGGCGCTCTCGATCCTCTGACGAAGGAGTTGCTGTACCTCGCCGTGAGCGTCACCAATCAATGCGGCTACTGCATCGCCTCTCATACCGCCGCTGCACGGAAAGCAGGGATGACAGACGAAATGTTTGCGGAACTGATGGCAGTGGTGGGCATGGCCAACGAGACGAACCGGCTCGCCACCGGCTATCAGATCGAAATTGACGAGCAGTTTCGAAACGTCTCCAGCGCCTCCGGCAAATAGGCCAAGCTTTTCCTCCTGTGTAACCGGTTTCTGCGAGATCGCCCAGCGCAGCCGGCTGGGCGATACCGCAGGCGCTCAATCACTTCTGCTTCGCCCTTCCTCTTAAAAATTTGAGGGAAGCGTTACTCCCGCACCGATCGTCTTCCGATTGGGAGATGTCGGGGGATGGGTTGTGGACTGTATAGCCCAATCGCTGCACGGACATCGTTTCGGGATTCGACATCCAAGCAATGGAGGACTTGCAATGGCTGTAACGACTGCAACATCGGATGAAGCTATCTACGACGCAGTATTATCCGAACTCAAATGGGATCCTAAGATTACTTCGAACGATATTGCGGTGAGAGTGAAAGATGGTGTAGTGACTCTAACCGGTTACGTACACAGCTATTGGGAGAAGGATGCCGCTGAGAAGGCTGCGAAGCGCGTATACGGGGTCAGTGCGGTCGCAAACGACATCGAAGTCAAGCTACTGTCGGAGCGCACGGATCCGGAGATCGCCAGGGACGTCGTCAACGAGCTGGAGAGCCACGTCAGCATACCGTCAGACAAGATCAAAGCGACTGTTAAGAACGGCTGGGTGACGCTGGAGGGCACGGTTGATTGGCAATTCGAGAAAAGCCTGGCCGAATCAGCGGTGAAGAAGCTGAAGGGAGTCGTTGGCATCACCAACAACATCGAGGTCAAGCCAAGGGTGAATGTGGCGGAAGTCAGGCGAAAGATTGAAGAAGCTCTCAAACGCAACGCCCAGCTCGACGCCAGGCGGATTACGGTCGACGTCGAGAACAGCACCGTAAAACTCTACGGCAGTGTGAGTTCGTGGGCCGAAAAGAGGGAAGCGGAACACGCCGCCTGGTCTGCTCCTGGAACCTCACGCGTCGAAAGTCACCTTACCGTCCTCCCGTAGCATCCGCGTCGGCTTGCCTTCCGGCAACGCTGCGATTCTTTCTTGCGCCGCTCGGAAGGGGGAGGCGACGCCCGCTTGGCTCGACTCCCCTTCCGATCCATACCGCGAGACTCCTATCATCGCCACTCAGAGCCGTTCTGCTTCCGGATGGTCGTCATCTTTCCCGCCTAGCCGTATAGCTGTAGGTCCCCGCAGCCAGCAACCGCCATTCGAGCCAATGCATCTGTTTTGACAGAAAGAGTGAACCATTTAAGTCGATGGGGATGTATAAATCGCACAACGACTTACGGGAAGGGAAATCGGAGAAGTCTGCCCGGAAGGGGCGGCCGTGGAGCTCACCCGGGGACAGCAGCGTAGTCTGTCCCAACTGCAAATGTGCACTCCCCGCCTCCGTCGAGCAGGCACAGCGCCTTGCTGAGGGCGAGACGGCTTGGCTGTTCTGTCCCCAGTGCAGGCAGATTGTCTCGGGGCGGCTACTGTCCGTTTAGAGCATCGCCAAATTCGTGAGATTGGAGAAGTTGAGTAGGGGGTGCTAATATTTTGTGAAGGAACGGGTGTAACCGGACTCTTCTTTCGTGCGTCCAAACGGGACAGGAGTGGGATCTTATGCTCGCTCGTGTTCTGAGCGCTTTCGAACAGTTGGGCCGAGCGTGGTGCAAGGTGATGCATCCCGACCCAACGTGGCCGGTAAACGGCTATTACCGGTGCCCGAGGTGCCATCGCAAGTATCGGGTTCCCTGGGAACCCCTTCGTGTGACACCGGGTGCATTTTCCGGTGGCGAGCGCCAGCAGGCTGCGCCTAAGCAGACCGAGACCGTGCCAGCGGCGGGGCGACCGCCGGCTGGCGCAAGTCCGGCGGTGCAGGGCAGCTTGGCCTTGCAGCCGCATGCTTGAGGGGAGGGCCGTTCTGGTCCTCCGGGGAGCAAACGCAGAGGGCGCACCAGTCCGGTTTCGACCTGCTTTCCCGAAGCTGTCGTGTTGAGGACAGCCGAGGCTGGTTGCAATGAGAGGCAACCGGCGTCTCTAACGTCTGTAATCTGGGGCATTCGATTGTGTTGAAAGGCGGCTTTTCAACAAGTCATTGTCGCGGTGGCCATAGGCCAGTGCTTGAACACGAATTTCGTGAAGATCAAAAAGGAAAACACTGGGCGCCACGACGAAGTTGCGTGCGACGGCGAAGGAGAAGCAGAAGGCGGTTGGCGCCGCCGGAGATTCTGCCGAGCTATGTCCTGCCGCTGCCCATCGTACTTCTTGTCCTGCGAATTCAGGAGCCCGCACCTGCCGATCCATCGGGCGACCTCCGACCGCATTGAGCGGATCGGGCGGCCCGCCGCACACCCGCCACTGAA
>CALGAR010000136.1 GCA_937959285.1 uncultured Bryobacterales bacterium | reverse complement strand
CGATTGCGGGACGAGCGGACTACGGTTCCAACAACGGACGCGCACTCGCTCCTGTGTTTGGTTGCCGTCTCGGCGCGTCCGTTTCAACTAGTGCCTTGTTTGGCAACTCAAAGACGAAGATTGTTGGGCACCGGTACTCGTGCCGGCAAGACGACTCTCACTGCACAAAGTATCAGCGCGATGAACTGACAAGAGGCACAGTATTACTTGCCTCTTGTCGTGAACGGCTTCGGAGTGGTGCTAGCCTCCAAGCTCACCTCCCCGAACTTCACTTTCCTCCCGTACATCCTTTCAAGAAACGCCAATTCTGCTTCGCGCGATGCCGCCCACTCTAGAGGGTCGATATCTGGCTGCGCCCGGAGTTCCGCAGCGTAATGCTTCCGAATCGCATCACGAATGGCATCGTCCATCTCCCGCGTCTGCCGCAGCCGCCGTTCTTTCGTGTCGTAAATCCACCTACACCGTTCTCCCGCGTATGCTTGTGCATAGCCTGCTACAATTCGGCTATCGGACGACCAGACAATTTCGGCGAAACTGATAGCCGTCCCGGAGTCCGGCCGAACAGGCGGATCGAGTTCCTCCGTCGATATGCTATCGCTGTAGGTCGGCGTGCGAACGACGAATCGCACCCCCGGGTCAAGCGTCGTTAACAGCTGATAGGTTTCGATCACCGCGGTGGATCGTCCATCGGGCGATTCGGCCACACGGTATTCCATAATTGTTCGCTTACAAGAAGCCGCCGCACCGAGGGCCACAAGCGCTAAACAGAGCCTACCGCTTTTTGCAAAGGTCGCTGATTGCACTGGCCACTCCATCGACCGTCAGTGAACCATTCTTTAGCCGAACGCCGATGTCCACAGCTGCGCGCGCCAACCTTTGATCGCCCGGATTCAATAAGTCGCTTAGGGTTCCGGCGATGTAACCGGGCCATTGTCCCATATAATAGCCAAACTGAAAAAACGCCGCGAAGTGATGAAGCTGGTCGGTCTTCTTGGCCAGGCTATCTACATATTGGTCCTGAAACCCCGATCCGTTTTCTGGCTTCAGGTATATTGGAGAGTTCATTGCAGCGATTGGTATTCCAAAGGCCCTAGCGGCCTTGACCGCGGGATGCTTTTCAGGCACAAAAACGGCAAAGTCCTGCACGAAGTAATCGATGTTCTTATTGTTCCACTGCCAATGATAGGCCATTGCCGTCTGCGTGGCAAAGGCGGTTAACGCTTCACAATCGTTTAAGTACCCTGCAGCAAACTGACGAAACAGTCTATCTACACGTTCAGCCGCGGACTCACTGCGTACTTCCCACGGATTGGGCTGGTAAGAGAGGCTGTAACGGCTGTTCTGCTCCAATTGATACCATTGGAGATACACGCTCATAATGTCGGGTTCGGCATAGACTGTTATCTCTTCCCGACACTGCATCTCGGGATAGTTAGTATACCAACACGTCGTGAGACCATTCGGATCAAAGAGGTTAATTGGATCCCCCTCGACATAGGCATATCGGTTCCAACTGCCCGGAACGCTCACTGTACCGCTCCCGCCGTATGGATCGGGCGTTAGAAATCGCCCTACCTGCGAGGTGTAATAGCGGTGCCCGGCGTAGTCGAGCCCGTTCGACTCCCGGAAGTATGTCGCAAACTTGTACTGCTCGTCGGAAGTTACCTGTCGCTCCTGACCGTAAGGATAGTAGGAGTAACTAGCCAATCGCATTGTCGGCGGTATCGTCGACACCACTGCTCGTACCGAGCCGAGGCGGTCGGTAAGGCGTCCCATTTCCACTCGCCGGCCCGCAAAGTAGTTGTACTCCCGCACCTTTCTGAAGGTGTACCCCCCATCACTCGAAGTCGTCCAGCTCCAGACGGTCTCTAACAGTCCCGTTGGACCGTAATAGTAGACCTCCCGGCTGGTTCCGACTAGCCGAGACAGCAGCTTATTGTCATCCCGATACAGCCGCCCGTAGTAGTCATGATAGCGGTTGAGAACATCATAGGAGGCCGTCCCTACCCCGGGAATCGTTGTCAGATTGCCGTTGGCGTCGTACGCAAAACCCGGGCTCACGATCCGGTTCGTCGCCCAGTCATATTGCAGTGTATAGCTCGGCGCGACTCCCTTGGTCGCAGTCTCGGCAGTAAGATTGCCAAAGCCGTCGTACGTGAAGGACTGCCCCCACTCGGGCCCCGTTGTCTCAGCCCGATTGAGACGGTTCAAACTGTCATACAGATAGTTGACTTCTTCTCCGGTGACCCAGTCTTTGAATCGGCTGATGCGTCCGTTATTGGCCCCGTCCACGTACGCGTACTCAAAATCAGCCAGCACTGTGCTCCAGTATTTGTATGTCTGGCGGCTCAGTTGACCAAGAAGATTGTAGGTTCGATGCTCAACGTAGTTGTTATTTCCGTGAACGATCTGCATGGGCTCGTCACCAGGCCCGTAGGTTACCGATGTAATCCCACCGCCGGAGAGGGGCCGTCCCATCGAGTCATACGTCATTCCACCGGTGCCGCTCGTCTGCCTGCCTTCGTTGTCATAGTTATAGCTAGACGCAACGACACCCTCCTCTCCCGCCATGTACGAGCGCATGCGCTTACCAATCACCAATCCGGCCTGGTTGTAGCTGTACTCCTCGATGGCTCCGCCGACAGGAACTGGACAGCTGGATGGAATCCCGTGCCGAACGGCAGCCAGTCTTCCTTGCGCATTCAGCGAATAACTGCCATCAATTGGATTGGAGTCATAATAGTAGTACGTGATGGCACAGTAATCGATCGTACCGTTCGACCACTTTGGCGTGCGGCTAATCACACGTTTTAGGCTGTCGTAGGCATACTCTACCTTCTGCCCCTTGGCATCGGTTTTTCGCAATAGCGTCCCGTCGGGGTTATATTCGTACGTCGTTTGGCCGGTCTCAGGCATCGTCACCCGGTACAACTGCTGCTTTTCGTTATACTCCCACGTTCGGACCTGCGTGTACCCGTGCCTCGGCATCTCAACCCGAACCAGGCGATTAAATACGTCATACGTGTAGTGTGTCAGGTAGTCGGCGCCGCTGCCGTCGCGCTCCTGCACCTGAATCAGGTTCCCGTACGCATCCAAAGTATAGTGTCTAACCCGGAGCATAAGGCCTGGACACGCGCGACACCTTGCCCAGCGGAGCACGCGCAGGCACCGTACTCCGTATCTTGAATCGATTTTGTCCCTGACGCGTCGCCGCGCTCCACCGAATCGTCCTCCCACCGCAGCAGATTCCTACCCAGGCGTTCACCTCCGGCCGCCGGCCGAGCCTGCCGCGCTGGCTGCGCAGCCTGTTCCTGGCCGAATAGCGAAAGGACCCGTCGCGAGCCAGCCGCAGATGTCCTAAAACTGCCTCCACCTGGCTGACCGAGCCATCCACACCAAAGGATAGACAAACCCTCACAGCTCGTTCAACCTACGCTGGCAAACGAGTAGTAGCAGTGTGTATTCAGTATTCACTAATCTCGTAGGTAGGAAGTTACGGAACCAGGCTGAATGCGAATTCCGTCCGCTAATTGACTCAAACTAATCTCGCCCGCAATCCTCAGCTTCCCATTGGCAAACAGCATCAGGTAGTGACGGCCCGGCCGGACCGCCTTGAATGAGAACGAACCAAACTGATCTACGAGAGCCGCGGAGTTGAAATCAGAATACATCCCCACCAGCCTTACCCACACCGGTTCCTCTGATAGCAGCTCTCTTGCCACGGTGCCGGCTACAGAAAGGTGCGGGGGAATCTCGATCTCGGGCAGTGATACCCAGAGGCAGGGACTAATCAATATAGCCTCGCTACCGACCTCTCTTACCTCTGAATATGGAACATGGCCCTGCGCCCGAACGATAATTTGAAGGGTGCCAGGCCGTACCTCGATACTCCGAGATCCTGGATACTCGATACGTAACTCCCTGTCCTGCTCTATGATTTGGATCACAGCTTTGTCTATTGGTGCTCCCCAGCAGCTGGTTACTACAAAATCGAGCCTAGTCTTGGGATCTCCAGAACTGGCTTGTCCCAGAGCGGGCAGGTTCGCTGAAATCAGCAAGCCGATCATCACAGTGAACATCCGCGTGCCCAGCTTCCTAAAAGCACTTTGTCTTGAGCACATTCGAAAGACCCTCAAAACCGCGGCTCTCAAAATCAGCGTCGGTCAACCCTGTCACATTGTGGATCAGTTCATGCATGACTGTTGACAGATCGTCGAGAAAATACTCACCACCCCACCACCACTTCGGGTTAAGATATATTTTGTTTCCGTTCAGCTCCGCTAGAGCCTTTATGGCTTTGCCGTCCTTCTCTTTTGTTATGATCTCACGTATTTCCGTCGATTTGGCTTCCGGTCCTAAAGATTTGGTCAATACACTGTTCGCGTATAGAGATGCGACAACATTCGTACTTTGGGTACCGTCTAGGAACTGCACCCGATTTGCACCGGCCGAAATCTCAGCTCCACTTGTACCAAGAGCTTTTAGTACTTCCTCACAGTCTTTCCGCCACTTCTTCTTCTGGGCTATCTCCTTAGCAGCAGACTTTGCGATCGCAAGGGCCTGCCCCCAACTAGTATAACGGGGTCCTGCCGGTGCCCCAGACAGTGCCTGAGAGTCGAAGGAATCGCCCACTGGGAGCGCCTCGAGATTTGGGCCGCTTCGCCATCGGTCAGCACCGCCTCCGTATGAAGGGAGGGGATACGTAATCTCGGTTACAGTGATTTGAAAGAGAATTTCGCCAAACTCTGCAGAGATGTCATCCAATCCGCTCGGATCAGCCCGGTTGATCGGATCGTTCCGGACATATGAGTACCGATTCCACGATTCTGGATCCTCAGGTCCGGCCGAAGCTTGGTAAGGATCCGGCGTCAAGAACCGTCCCCACTCCGAGTGATAGTACCTCTGATCAGCGTAGTCGAGCCCGTTCGACTCCCGGAAGTAGGTAGCAAACTTGTACTGATCCCCAGAGGTTACCTGCCGCTCTTGGCCGTACGGATAGTACGAGTAGCCAGCCAATCGAATCGTCGGCGCTGCTGCCGACACCAATGCTCGTACCGAGCCGAGGCGGTCGGTAAGGCGTCCCATTTCCACTCGTCGACCTGCAAAATAGTCGTATTGTCGCACATGGTTGAAGGTGTAGACTCCAGGGCTCGGGCTCTGCCACCCCCAAACACTTTCCAACAGGCCCGTTGGACCGTAATAGTAAACCTCCCAGGTGCCCGTGGAAGCAACATATCGGGCCAGCAGCTTATTGTCGTCCCGGTAGAACCGTCCCGCAGTCCCCGGCGTACTACCCTGATAACGGTTGAAGACATCGTAGGATACAGTACCTATACCCGGAATCGATGTCAGATTGCCGTTGGCGTCGTAGGCGAAACCCGAGCTCACAATCCGGTTTGTCGCCCAGTCATATTGCAGCGTGTAGCTCGGCGCAACTCCCTTGGTCGCCGTCTCGGCAGCAAGGTTGCCAAAGCCGTCGTACGTGAAGGACTGTCCCCACTCGGCCCCGGTTGTCTCAGCCCGGTTGAGGCGGTTCAAACTGTCATACAGATAATTGACTTCTTCTCCGGTGACCCAGTCCTTGAACCGGCTGATGCGTCCGTTATTGGCGCCATCCACGTACGCGTACTCAAAATCGGCCAGCACTGTGCTCCAACGACTATGGTCCAACAACGAACGTGCACTCACTCCTGTGCTTGGCTGCCACCTCATTCCGAACCGGGGCCTGTTCATTGGAACTAACGAGGCGATCATCACAGGAAAGATGTGCATGCAGGTTCCCTCACAGCACTTTGCCTTGAGCACACTCGTATCATTGGCGGTACTTTCCGAAGCCTGCCAATCCTACCGCCTTCTCTATAGCGCGCTGCCCGTACTACTCGATGCCGGCGCCACCTAGCGCAGTCGTCCTCGCGCTGCCTAAGGTTCTACTGGCCAGTCTTGATTTTGATTACTTTGCTATCGATGACGCGACGAATGACAAGGCAGGCTGCATACGTTCCATCCGGACCGTAGCCATTGCCGATTACCTCGCCGTCCGGCTCTCGAAAAACTTGGAACCTCGCCTTGGCCTGTAGCAATCCCTCGAAGGTGACAATAACCTTATTCTCGGCAGTAAGGCGAGCCGCCTGGCGCAGACGGTCCATCTCCTGTTCAGCTGCTAGGTTTCTGCCAAACCTGACTTCTGCGCTTGGATCGGAAGGCCCTGAGAGACACAAGGCGGGCGTCCAGTACTTTCGCTTTCCAACAAAACCGGGACACTCCTGGACGCCCCTCTCATCTTCCAGGCTGGAGCCATGTCTATGCGTGTGACGGAAAATGCCTGTGACAACCACCGTCCGGCGGTCATGCCTGCTAAGAGACTCCAGAACCTCGCATACGGACAATGCCCGTGGCGGCTGATTGCCAACCAGCGTTTGCGCGCTTAACAGCGGCACACAGCAAACAATGACGGCTCCATAAAACAGAACTGACTCGAAATAACGCATGGTTCTTCTTTCTACCACTGAATCTTCTTCAGGCAATTCTCATTTATGAGATTTCGGTTGAACTGCTGGTTCTCTTCGGAACCGTCTCGCTGTCGAAACTGACCTCCACGAACCCCCAAGAACCAGAGAGCATGGCCCAGCTCATGCAACAAAGTCTCCGTGTTTTCGCGAACATCGCCATCATTCCAGTAGACCCCCTGATCATCGTTGTAAGAGTTGATTACAATGCTGACCTTTGGGAAACGAAAAACCGTCGCCGTGCTTAGTCGCGGAAATCCGCTAGGGTACGTTCGGGCTGCTCCGAAGTCAGAGTCTCTCTTCTCAAACTTAATCGAACCGTATTGTCCCCCTTCCTTAATGGACGTCAGAACCGTCGCTGGGTCCAAACGAGTTCCCCGTGTGCCAAAGATCCCGCGGCAATCGGGATCACTCAAGGCTTCGATAGCCTTGTCAAATGCCGCCTGCAACAGCTCCCGATCCTGCGGTGGAAGCGGAGATGGTGCTAGAATCGCGCTTTCTGGCTTCCACAATGCATTCCCGATTCCATAGATATCACTTGGCACCGACGGGAACGCCGCAATAGCGCCAGACGACCGCCGCCACGGGTCCATCATCGAATCCAACTCAAGTGGAGGTATTTGGGCAATCAGTCCAGAGGGATCGTAAAAGTTGATTGGATCGTTCCGAACGTATGAGTACCGATTCCACGATTCCGGATCCTCAGGTCCGGCTGAAGCCTGGTACGGATCCGGCGTTAAGAACCGCCCCCACTCCGAGTGATAGTACCTCTGATCGGCATAGTCGAGCCCGTTAGACTCCCGGAAGTA